>NZ_JARVTE010000018.1:0-293737 GCF_030208815.1 Xanthomonas sp. fls2-241-TYG-148 | reverse complement strand
AAACAGCGCGCCAGCAGGCGGCCGAAGCCGAACGCCAGGCCGCCGCCAAGCGCCCGGCCGAGCCGGCACCGACGCCCGCCGCGCCGCGCCCGGCGCCGGCCGCCGCAGCCGCCGCCCCGGCGGCCGCGTCGCTGCGCCCGATCAGCACCCCGGCACCGCGTTATCCCCCGGAAGCCCTGCGCGCCGGTACCTCCGGCGAAGTGCTGGTGGAGATCACCGTGGGCACCGATGGCTCGATCACCGCCTCGCGCGTGCTGCGTGCCAACCCGCCGCGCGTGTTCGACCGTGAAGCCCTCAACGCCGTGAAGCGCTGGCGCTTCGAGCCGGTAGCCGCACCGGTGACCACCCGCCGCACGCTATCGTTCAACCCGGGCGGCTGAGTGAGTGGTTGGGTGCTCGCAGGGGCTACGCGCGGCTGAGTTGGTACGTTGGTCGTTGTTGATGGCCAATGGCTGATGGTTGATGGTTGATGGTTGCTGACGATTGATGCACTGCACTTCTGGCAAATACCAGGCGCCCAACAAAAAGCCCGCAGCGATGCGGGCTTTTTGTTGGCTGGCCATCCGTACCCTCATCCGCCCTTCGGGCACCTTCTCCCGAGGGGAGAAGGATTAAAGCCCCTCTCCTGCGGGAGAGGGGTTGGGGTGAGGGTACGGCGGCAGATTGGACATCACGAACTGCATCGGCGACAGCCACGTTCAATCATTCAACATCAACAGCTGTAACAGGCATTCGCACCAACAACCCATACCCCCATCCGGCGCTGCGCGCCACCTTCTCCCCACGGGAGAACGAACATCAGCCCGATATCGCCAGCCGCTCCTGGTGATATCGGCGCACGGCGGCGTACCACAGCACCCCCGCCAGACCGAACCCGGCCAGCAGGTACACCGCCCAGGTCTGCGCGTTGATCTGCTCGTGGCGGATCACCTTGAGCAACATCTGGTTCTGCGCCAGGAACGGCACGGCGAAATGCCACAACTGCGTCTTCAGCGGATACGCCATCAGCGCATAGCCCGGCAGCATTGGCAGCAGCAGCAGCCAGGTCATGTGCGCCTGCGCCTCTTTCATGCTTTTCGCAGCCGCCGCCAGGTAGGTCAGCAGCGAGGTCCCGATGAACAGCATCGGCACCAGGATGAAGAGCATCTGCAGGATCGGCACGAAGCCCACGTTGAGCTGGCGCCCCAGGTTGGAGCTGGACAACTGCGCGCTGAGCTTGAAGGCCAGCAACGTCAGCAACAGCGACACCATACCGATCACGCAGGCTGCGGCGATCTTGCCGCTGACGATCGCACTGCGGGGCGCGGGCGTGGCCAGCAGCGGTTCCAACGACTGCCGTTCGCGTTCGCCGGCGGTGGCGTCCAGGATCAACGACGCACCACCCAAGAACGAGGTGATCACCAGCAGCACCGGCAACAGCATCGCCATCATCTGCCCGCGCTTGGCCTCGGCGGTGGCCAGATCCTGCGCGGCGATCTCCAGCGGCCGCGCCACCTGCGCATCGATCCCGCGTGCGAGCAGACGCAACGCACCCACCTGCTGGCTGTAGCCGCTGAGTGCGGCCTGCAGGCGCATCGCCGGCACATCGGCTTCGCGGCGCGTGCTGTCCTTGATGATCTCCACCAGCGCCGGCCGCCCGGCACGCCAGTCGTCGGCGTAGTGCGCGCTGATGCGCAGCGCCACGTCCACGTCCTGGTCGCGGATGGCGGTGGTCAGATCGGCCGGCGCGTCCACTGCATTGAGCCCTTGCGCGGCCAGAAAACGCACCAGATTGGGCGCGTTCTCGCGACCGAGCGTGGGGATCTCCAGCGGCTTGTCGATCTGCGTGCGCACGCGGCTTTCGCTGAGCGCGCCCATGCCCAGGATCAGGATCGGATACAACAAGGGCGACAACAACAAGGCCAGTGCCAGGGTGCGGCGGTCGCGGCCGATATCGCGCAGTTCCTTGCGCAGCACGGTGCCCAACGTGGCGAAAAATGACATCTTGCTCATGCGTGCAGTCCCTCGTCCGAACCGATCGCCTTGACGAAGGCGTCTTCCAGGTTGTCTTCGCCGGTGGCCGCGCGCAGTTCATCGGCGGTGCCGGCAGCCACCACGGTGCCCTTGGCAATGATGACGATGCGATCGCACAGCGCCGCCACCTCTTGCATGATGTGACTGGAGAAGATCACGCAGCGCCCTTCGGCGCGCAGCTGCTGCAGGAAGCCGCGCATCGCGCGCGTGGTCATCACGTCCAGCCCGTTGGTGGGTTCGTCCAGGATGACGTTGCGCGGGTCGTGCACCAGCGCGCGTGCAATGGCGGTCTTGGTGCGCTGGCCCTGGCTGAAACCTTCGGTCTGCCGGTCCAGGATGTCGTCCATGTCCAGTGCATGCGACAGCAGGCGCGTGCGCTCGGCGATCTGCGTGCGCGACATCCCGTGCAGCTCGCCGAAGTAGGCGATGTTCTCGCGTGCGCTCAAGCGCTTGTACACGCCGCGCGCATCCGGCAACACGCCCAGCGCGCGGCGCACCGCGACCGGGTCGTGCGCGGCATCGACGCCATCCACGCGGACGCTGCCCTGGTCGGGCGTCATCAAGGTGTAGAGCATGCGCAAGGTGGTGGTCTTGCCGGCGCCATTGGGGCCGAGCAAGCCGGTGATCTGGCCATCGGCAGCGTTGAAGCTGACTCCGTTGACCGCCTTCACCAGGCCGGTCTTGGTCTTGAAGGATTTGTGCAAGCTGTCGACGACGATCATGCGTGCGCCTCCGTGGCGTGGTCGGTGCGGCTCATGGTTCCCATCCGTTGAACGAGGTAAACGCGGGCACATCGGTCAGGCTGTCCACGCAGCGCGCGTCCAGGCCCTTGGCATCGGCGGTCTGCAGGAATTGCCCCAGCACCTTGGGCATGCAGCCCAGCCGGAACACACCGTGGCTCTGCCCGGGCGCGATCAGATGCCGGCCGTTGGGCAGACCTTGCAGCACACGTGCGGCGTAGCGCGGCGGGGTCACCGGATCGAGCTGGCCGGACAACAACAGCACCGGCAGCGTGGAGCGGAACGGCGCAAATGCCGCCGCCGGAGTGGGCTTGGACGGCCATGTCTTGCACGCTGCGAAGAACATCTCCGCCACCTGCGCGCCCAGCAAGGTGTCGTCCTGCGCAGCCGGCGCGCGATAGCGCCCCGCATCTTCGCTGCACAGCACCGACCACTGCATCGGGCGATTCATCTGGTCGGCCATGTCCGAGCCGCTCATCTGCGCCAGCGCCATCAACGACGCGTAGCGCCCCGCGGCGGCTTCGTCCAGCACCAGCGGCAGCAGCGAGGCGGTTTCCGGCGCATACGAAAACCCGAACGCCAGGCCAGCCACGGTATCGGCGTTGACCTCCTGGTGATGCAGTTCACCGGTGCGTGGGTCGCGGTAATCCACCGCGACCGGCGCGTGGCGCAGGCGCTCCACCACCTGGCGCAGCTGGGTGCGCGTGTCCACCGGGAAGCGCTTGGCGCAGGCTGGCTGCGCCTTGCATTGGGTGGTCTGCAACGCAATCGCGTCTTCAAAGGTGCGCGCGAATTCGCCGCCGATCACCAGGTCGTTGGGGGCCACGCCGTCGAGCACCACGGTGCGCGTGTGCTGCGGGTAGCGCGCCGCGTACTGCTGCGCAACCCGCGTGCCGTAGGAGCCGCCGATCAGGTTGATCTGTTGCGCGCCCAGCGCCTCACGCACCGCATCCAGATCGCCGATGGCTTCGCTGGTGGTGAAATAGCGCGGGTCGGCATCGTTGCGCAGCCCTGCAGCACAACGCGCCGCATAGGCACTCAGCTGCTCGGCGGTGGCGGCACTGTCGTTTTCCAGCGCCAGCGCCGTGCCGTCCGCATCGCGGCATTCCAGCGGATGCGAGCCGCCGGTGCCGCGCTGATCAACCAGAAAGATGTCGCGTTGCTTGCGCACTTCGCGCAGGCCCATGTCGACGATCGCCGCCACCTGCGTAGCCGATTGCCCGGGCCCGCCGGCGATGAAGAACACCGGGTCCGGCGCGTGGCTGGCGCCTGCTTCACTCTCCAACCAGGCGATCTTGAGCGCGAGCTTGCGCCCGTTCGGCGCGGCCGGATTTTCAGGTACCTGCAACTGTGCGCACTGCGCCTCGATGTTACCGGCGGCGCTGCCGGAGCTGAGCGTGCATGGCGAAAACTGCAGGCGGCCGTAGGCATTACCCGCCACCGTGGTGGACGCGGCCTGCGCCTTGCTAGTGGCCGCCACGGCGCCCTCGCCCGCGCGCTGGCAGCCGCCCAGCGCCACTGCCAGCGCAAGCACCAGCGTTATTGTCCTAACGTGCTTTGCCATTCCCGCTGCTCTCCGTGTGATCCATGGTCCTGTGACGTTGCATCCGGCCAGACGTGACCGCTGCGGCTACTGCCCGTCTTCAAACAGAAAAACGTGCTCGATCGATTCCCCAAACAGACGCGCGATGCGAAACGCCAACGGCAGGCTGGGATCGTACTTGCCGGTCTCCAGCGCGTTGATCGTTTGCCGCGACACGCCCAGCCGTTCGCCCAACTCCCCTTGCGACCAGCCACTGGCCTCGCGCAGTTCCCGCACGCGGCTGTTCATTGATAGCGGCGCGCGTTGACGCCCTTGGTGATGCCGTAGGTGGCGCACAGGACCGGGAACACCCACAACATCGCGACTGTGGCCGGGATGTCGATCAACTGCGCCGCCTGCAGGAACCCGCCGGTCATGTATGCAGCACTCACCAGCCCGGCAGCGATGGCGATCGATTCCAGTTCGATCCGCCGCTGCATCTCGTCCGAATCACGCACGAAACGCGCCACCGCACGGATCACCAGCATCAACAACAGCGCAGGCAACAACGCGATCAGCGTGCGCGCCCACTGCGGCCCCACGCGCGCCAGCAGCGTTGGCCAGCACAGCATCACCGCTACATAGAACAGCATGGGGATGCCGAATTCACGGTAGTAACGCCGCGCCAGCGCCGGCAGTGCACTGTCGCGCATGCCGCCGGGTGACAGCCACAGCATCAGCGCCATCAACAGGCCCGCCGCTCCCATACCGACGCACAGGCCAATCAGATACTGGCCCAGCGGCAGCACCCGCCAATACCCAAGTGCACCGCTGCCCAGCAAGCTCAGGCTGATGCCCAACGCCACCAGTGCACTGCGTTTGCAGCCGCTCATGCGCGTTGCGCCTTTCCGGATGTTGCATGCAATTGCAGTGCATCAGCCTGCGCGTGGTTGCGACGATGCCGTGCTGCCGGAGGCGCTGACGCCCAATGCGGTGGGAGCTGCTGATGCATGCGACATGCCTGTCAAGTTCACTTGACAGGCACAATGCGCGGCACCGGCCGCGCTGTCAAGCGTCCTTTACATGTTGCGCGGCTCGGCAGGCGCCGCATGGGCGTCCTGGCTGTTGCACATGATAGTTAGCGGTTCGCGTGCGGACGCTGGGTTTTCTGAGGGCCCGGCACGCACGAATGCGAAACGGGAGCCAGCAACCATTCGACTATGCAATCGCCGGACGCCACACGATCACTGTCGTCGGCCTGCGGATCACTCTGCCTGTGCGTGGTGGCTGCGCGGTTTGCACGACCATGCCCATCACTATGGTCACGCACGTGGGCATGGGCATCCGCATGGACGCGATGTAATCGCGCAGGGTAATCGTGCATCGCATGCCGCACGCAACGTGCGCTTGAGCGCGCTTTTCAGCGGGCGCAGCAGTGTGCGCGCATCGGTCACACGGGCACGAGTGCGCTACGCTTGCGCATCACTCATGCTCGGGAGCCGCGATGCGCTTGACCCTGTTACTGGCCACGACACTGGCATGTTGCCTGGCAACCGCTGCCTCGGCGCAACCTGCCGCGCAACGTGAGATCCAGTTGGACATCGCCAGCGCCGGCGCACCGGTGGATCGGTTCTATGCGCTGTCGGTCGGCTCGGATTTTCCCGGCACCTTGATCCGCGACGACACCCAGGCGCATCTGGTGCCCGCCGTGCAGGAACTGGGCTTTCGCTACATCCGCTTCCACGACGTGTTCCATGACGTGCTCGGCACGGTCAAGGAGGTCGACGGCACGCTCGTGTACGACTGGACGCAGCTGGACAAACTCTACGACGCACTGCTGGCCAAGAAGATCCGCCCATTCGTCGAACTGGGCTTCACCCCGACCGCAATGAAAACCTCCGAGCAGACCCTGTTCTACTGGAAGGGCAACACCTCGCATCCGGACCCGGCCAAGTGGACGCGGCTGATCGATGCGTACGTGCGCCACATTCGCGCACGTTACGGCGCGGATGAAGTACGCCAGTGGTATTTCGAAGTATGGAACGAGCCCAATCTCAAGGACTTCTGGGAGAACGCCGACCAGCAGGCCTACTTCGATCTGTACGCCAACACCGCGCGCACCATCAAGGCCATCGACCCGCAGCTGCGCGTGGGCGGCCCTTCCACCGCCGGCGCGGCGTGGGTGCCGGAGCTGCTGGCCTTCGTGGAGAAAAACAAGCTGCCCATCGACTTCGTTACCACCCACACCTATGGCGTGGATGGCGGGTTTCTCGATGAAGACGGCAAGCAGGACACCAAGCTCTCCGCCTCGCCCGAGGCCATCGTGGGCGATGTGCGACGCGTGCGTGCGCAGATCCAGGCCTCGCCCTATCCGGATCTGCCGCTGTTTTTCACCGAGTGGAGCAGCAGCTACACGCCGCGCGATTTCGTGCACGACAGCTACATCAGCGCGCCGTACATCCTGACCAAGCTCAAGCAGGTGCAGGGCCTGGTGCAGGGCATGAGCTACTGGACCTATACCGATCTGTTCGAAGAGCCCGGCCCGCCGCCGACGCCCTTCCACGGCGGCTTCGGGCTGATGAACCGCGAAGGCATCCGCAAGCCTGCCTGGTTCGCCTACAAGTATTTGAATGCCCTGCAGGGGCGCAGCCTTGCGGTGGACGATGCGCACACGCTTGCCGCGGTGGACGGCAAGCGCATTGCCGCCGTGGCCTGGGATTGGCAGCAGCCGGTGCAGGCGGTGAGCAATACGCCGTTTTATACCCGCCAGGTGCCGGCGAGCGACAGCAAGGCAATCGTGTTCCGGCTGGCGCATGTGCCGGCGGGTACCTATCGGCTGCAGGTGCGCAAGACCGGCTACCGCCGCAATGACCCGCTGTCGCTCTATATCGACATGGGCATGCCCAAGCAACTTGCTGCAGACCAGCTGACCCAACTGCAGCAGGCCACGCGCGATGCGCCCGAGCAGGACCGCCGCGTGCGCGTGGGCGCCGACGGTGCAGTTGCGGTCACGGTGCCGATGCGCAGCAATGATGTGGTGCTGCTGACGCTGGAACCGGCAACGCGCTGAGCGCCCGGTAAGCCTTAACGCCTGCAATCAGGCGAGAGGGCTGTATGTAAACTGCGTGCGTGCAGACATGCGCGCAGTTCCAGTGCGCGATGTTCCCGACTGCATCGCTCGCACTATCTCGGCTATGGCGCGTGCGATGCGTCATGCCGCACGCATGATGCCAGCGGCGGCCCGCGCATGCCGGGCCATCGGTCAACCCGCTCAGCGCGCGCGACTGAAAGCCAATCGCCTTGACCGCATGGAGCCGCTGTGCAGGACGTGGAGTGGCTGACAGAACCTGGCGCGCGTTGGCCTGGTGCATGCGGACGGCGCGGAGAAACCCCGGCGTGGGAAGGGGCACATGCCGATTCCCAACACCTGCCGCGCCCGCCTGGCGGTGCGCGCAATTGCCTCGATGGCCGCGCTTACTTGAGATACGTCTTGAGAATGGCGGTGATGTCCTCGACCGCCAGCTCGCGGTCGCCCAGCGCAGCCGGTGCTGCGACGTGATGCTTCAAATGCTCACTGAGCAACTCGACCATCAAGCCCTGCGCAGCGCCGCGAAACGCCGCTACCTGCGTCAACAACGCAGTGCAGTCCACGTCCTGCGTCAAGGCCTTCTCCAGCCCCTCCACTTGTCCACGGATCCTGCGCACGCGGGCAAGCAGTTTGGATTTGTCCTGATTCAGATGCGCCATTGCTATATACCCCCCGGGGGTACCCGAGATACCATAGGGGGGTATCTTAGCCAGAGCCTTTTCCGATGTCGATCACGCATGCCGCGCCGCACTGCCCGCAATCGCACACCTTTGCCAGCGCCAACCCGCTAGCCGAAACCAGCACCCGCAAGGCCGTCATCCTGACCGTGGTCATGATGGTGGTGGAGATCGTCGGCGGCTGGACGCTCAACTCCATGGCCTTGCTCGCCGACGGGTGGCATATGAGCTCGCACGCGCTTGCGTTGGGCTTGGCGTTGTTCGCTTACCGCTTCGCGCGGCGCAATGCCCACGATGTGCGTTTCACCTTCGGCACCTGGAAGGTGGAAGTGCTCGGCGGCTACACCAGCGCAATTCTGCTGTTGGGCGTTGCAGGCCTGATGGCCTTCCAATCGGTGGAGCGGCTGTTTTCACCCAAGCCCATCCAGTATCAGGAAGCCACGGTCATTGCGGTCATCGGCCTGCTGGTCAACCTGATCTGCGCCTGGTGGCTGCGCGACTCGCATGATCATCATCACGGTCACGGTCACGACCACGCGCATGACGGTCATGGTCATGGTCATGGTCATCACCATGATGGGCATGCCGATCTCAATCTGCGGGCCGCGTATCTGCACGTTGTGGCCGATGCCGCGACTTCGGTCCTGGCGATCATCGCGTTGCTGGCTGGCATGTACTGGGGCGTGACCTGGCTGGATCCGATCATGGGTATTGTCGGCGCGGTGCTGGTCACCGTGTGGGCGTGGGGACTACTGCGCAGTACTGGCCGCGTTCTGCTGGATGCAGAGATGGATGCACCGGTCGTGGCGGAGGTGAAGCAGGTCATCGCCGAACTGCCCTACGCCATCGACATCCGCGACCTGCATGTCTGGCGCGTGGCCAACGATCGTTATGCCTGCGTCGTCAGTCTGATCACTGCGGCCGACATCGATGCGGACCTGGTCCGCGATGCCCTGCAGATCCACGAGGAACTGGTGCACATCACCGTCGAGTTGCAGCGTCCGTCAGCGGCGCCTGCTGCGGCATAGGCACCCAACAGCGCACGGCACTTCGTGGCCGGCAGGTTTTCACTGCGCATGCCGGCAACACGGATTTCAGGGCATTACCGTTGCTTGCTCGTGCGCGGGGCCAAGTGCGGCGACCCGCACGGCTGCGCGCACCGCCAGGCTCGCGCAGCCCGTGCGCGGAAACGGCAGGTCTCGCCCGGTTCCTGCGCCGCCCGCAAGCGCATCGCTACGTCTTGCCGGCCAGGCTGCGCATCAATCGTCTTGCGCCAAGCACCACGCCGGTCAGCGAGAACGCCAGCCCGAGCAGCAGCGGCCCGAGTTGTGCAATGCGCCGAATGACCGGATGCGACTGCAGCAACGGGAAGTTGGTCGTATGGATGGCCAGATACACCCAGGCATAGGTGCGGCGACTGGCGTCCAGCGCCAACAGCGGCGTCCCGCTGGCGGGGTCGAAATACAGCGCGGTGCGCCCGGGCGATGCCACCGTCAGCCGCAGCGCATCGGTGGCAATTCCGTCGGCCTGGCGGTAGAGCGCTTCAGCACTGTCTGGCGGCATTGGGTCGTGATCCAGCATCCATGCACGCGCTGCCGCACGCCGGATGGCGTCGGGCGACAGCCGGGTGCCGGTGATGTGCCCGGGCATGCCGTCACTCACCGATGGACCGGCCGAGCCGCGTCCCACCGCAACAGGGCGGCCGCCGACCGCAGTGAACTCGATCAAAGTAGCGCCGGACAGGCAGCGCACTGCACCCGCATCGACGCCTGCCAGCACCGTCGGCAAGGGCGCACCGGCATAGCGCGCAACCTGGGCCGGATCCGGGATGCCTTTGGAAAACAGCCTGCCGTGATCCATCGACAGCCAACCGCTGAAGATCCAGCCCAGCACGAACACCGCGGCGATCAGGCCCAATCCGTGATGCCAGCGGAGCCACCCGCGGAAGCCCGACCACGCAGGCTTGGGGCTGTGTGCGCGTTGCCAGGTGCGATACACGCCCAGCACCGTGCCTGAACTCGCGCTGCAGAGCGCCGCCAATGCCAGCCACCAGACGGTTCGATCCCAGGCAGTGAAACTGCGCCGCAGCTGGGTGAAATACAGCCAATGCGGAACCGACCCGACCCAGTTCCACGCACGTTCGCTGGCCCGGGTGCGCTGCACCACTTCGCCGGTCCGCGCAGACACGTACAGCACCGTGCCCAAGTCGTCCTGCAGCGCCGCGCGATAGAGGGGCCGCCACGGATCGAATTTTTGATGCACGCTCCATTGATCGTAGTCCAGCGGGCCATCCAGTCGCCGCACCGCGGCATGGCCGAAGGCAGCGGCAATCGCGCCGGCAACCTCTGGAGACAGTACCCCACGCACCTGTCCATCGATGCCATCGACGGCAACCGTCGCAGTCGTGCTGCCGACGACATAACTGGGCCGCCCGCCAATGGACACCAGCCGCAATGCGGTCGCATCGCGCACGCTGCGCAAGGCCTGCGCTGGCGCAACCGTCAGCCTGGATAGATCGATGCGCTCGGCAGCGCTCCAGCGTTGTTGCGGACTCAAGGAGGGAAACGGCACGAATGCGAGCACCAGACCGCTGGCGAACCACACCGCAAACATCAGGCAGAACGCCACACCGGTCCAGCGATGCAACCAGACGAGCCAGAATAGCTTCGGCCTGCGCCGCGCTGGCCGATCAGAAGCGTGCATGCAGGCTCAGCTCCACCGTCCTGGGCAATCCCAAGATGACCTGCCCCGGGTAAAACACATCGGCCCATTGCACGTAGTTGGTGTTGAACAGATTATCGGCGTGCAGCGACAACGAGACATCAGAACTCAGATCGTAAGTCGCGTGCACATTGGTCAGGGTGTACGACTCCAGGCGCAGCGTATTGGCCAGGTTTCCGTAGCGCGTTCCCACATGTCGCACCGAGACGCCCAACTCCAACGGCAATCCGGCCACGTTTCGCACACTGGTCCAGGCATTGAACACCGACTTGGGCACATTCGTCGGACGATTACCGGAGGCGTCCAGACCGGTGTTGCTGTCGATGAACTGCGCGTACTCGGCATCGACGTAGGCGACATTGGCACTCGCGCTCCATTGCGATGCCAGCTGTGCGTCGACGCT
Source organism: Xanthomonas sp. fls2-241-TYG-148 (assembly GCF_030208815.1). NCBI lineage: Bacteria > Pseudomonadati > Pseudomonadota > Gammaproteobacteria > Lysobacterales > Lysobacteraceae > Xanthomonas > Xanthomonas sp. fls2-241-TYG-148. Next base: position 282,573 of record NZ_JARVTE010000018.1, on the reverse strand, counting down.
GAGTTCGAACCCGCGCGAGGTTTGCTGCCCGATATTGCTGAGCGCATCTTGCGCCGTCAGCGCCAGGATGTTGTTGCGCTTGATGTCATAGACCGCCAGCGTGCCGCTCAACCGTTGGTCCAGCGTGGCGGCCTTCAGGCCCACTTCCACTTGCCGGGATTTGCTCAGCGCAAAGTCCTGCCCCGCATTAACGATGAAGATATTGGAGCCGGCTGGGTCGGTGGCAGTGGTATAGGACGCGTACGGCGTAATGCTCGGAGTGAGCGCGTAGACCAGACCGACGCGTCCATTGGCGGGGCGATACGTCTTGGAGAAACTCGACGCCGCCTGGAATTCACCATCCGGGCCGAAGTTCTTGCGATCCAGATCAAGGTATTCGTAGCGCCCACCGAGCACCAGCTTGGCCTTGTCGGTGACATCCAATGCGTCTTCGAAAAACAGCGCCGCATTTGTCCACGTGGTCGGGCTGCGCCGACGCACGCGCTCACCGAACGTGCCGCGTGGGTCTCGCGTCGCCAGCGCGACGCTATCGCCATCGGGGAAACCGCGATTTCTGACGAAATCCAGGCGACTGTAATCGACGCCGACGACAAGGCGATTTTTCAAGCCTGCGATGCTGTGATCGATGGTGGCGCTGGTCTGATTTCCCCACAGCGTTTGATCGTGATACACGAAGAACCGGTCACGATCGATCGCGCCCGTCTGCGCGTTGTAGGTGTAACTCTCCGAGTTCAGCCAGCGGCGATCGGCATGAAAGTAATAGGCCATGTTCTGCAGGGTGACGGCATCGGAGAGCTTCCACTTCACATAGGCCTGTGGCCAGATCTGTCGTGAATCGATGCTTGCATCGGCCACGTTGTAGTTATTGCGGCGGGTGGCACCATCGACCACATCGCCGTTGGGCGCGCGCAGGATACCGTTGAGGGGATCGCGCGCAACAGCCGCCGGCACCAGCGGTGTGCCGAAGTATGTCGAAGGCTGGTCCTTTGCATAATCCAGCGAGAACTGCGCACTGATGTCTTCGCGCGGGTGCCACAGCAGCGACACGGTGGCATTGAGCGCGCTGGAGTCGGCGCCATGCACATAGCCATCGGACGACACCCGGCTGATATCGGCGCGATAGGCCCAGTCGTCGTTGAGGCCTCCTCCTGCGCCAAGACCCCAGACCTGGCCGCCATAGCTCGATGCCCCGGCCAGCAGTTCGTACGTGCCGGCACCGAAGGTGGGCGCCTTGTTGGTCACGTTCACCGCGCCTCCCACCGCGCCCTGGCCGTAAATCACCGATGCCGGCCCTTTCAGCACTTCAACAGATTGCAGGTTGAACGTGTTCTGCGGCCGGTTGGTCATGTTCGACGGCCCCAGATACAAGCCGTTGTGCAGGATGGTGATCTGGCCGTCGGTGAAGCCGCGCATCGAGAAGGTCGCCGGATTGCCCGGCGAACCGCCGGTACTGACGCCCGGTAGGCTCTCGGCCGCCTTTTCCACGCTGCGTAACCCGCGCGCGTCGATCGCGGCGGCATTGATCGCATCCAGCGTGCCCGGCGTGTCGCGGGCGGACAGGTTGAGTCGGCTGCCGGTGGGAGTGAATTGTTCCAGCGAGCGCAGGCGCCCACTCACCACCACCTTGTCCAGCGTGGTGGCCTCGGTGGCTTGCGCCGTCCCGGCTTGCTGCGCGCGTGCGGTTCCCATGCAGCCAAGCGCTGCGGTGATCGACAAGGACAGCAGCGTGGCTTGCGTGCACGTCATGCGCGTTCTCCAGAAAGACAGGTGAAAGGCCAGGCCGCTGCGCGTCTCACCGCTGCCGCGCGACGGCGAAGCGCTGCGACAGGTAGGCGCGAATCGCGGCCTCGTCATCGATCACGCGGTGTTGCCCGGCCTGTTTGCTGCCAGCCACTGCGTCGCCAGCAGTGGCGGCTAGGACCAGCACCGGAAGCGATTGGTGCTGCTCGCCAAGCAGCGCGACCAGCACCTGCCTGGGCCGCGGGAACGCCAGGCGCTGGATGTCCAGCCCCTCGGCAATGGACGGATGCAGACTGAGCAGCCCTTCGATGGCGATGCAGTCGCCACAGTAGAAAGGGCCATCGCCATCGACGGCGAACGCCGTCTCGGCCAGGAACAGGGTGTCGCGCACGGGGGAATTGCTCACCGATCACTCTCCAGGGGGGACGTGCGAGCCTGGAAATGGCTGAGCTCGCATCACAGGACCAGGTGCCATGTTGCGCAGCAGCAGGCCATGGGTGACAGTGGCGTAAACGCCATCTATCGTCCATTTCATGCCAACTTCAAAGAAACGCCTGCGTCGCGGGACGTTGCCGCCGTTGGTGGTGGTGGTCGCGTATGACCAACTCGGCCTGTTCGAATTCGGTATCGCCACTGAAATCTTCGGTTTGCCGCGGCCGGAAGTGGGCCCGGGCTGGTATCGGTTTGCCATTGCCGCGGCCGAACCTGGCCCGCTGCGTGCGATGGGCGGACTTCGCATCGAGGTGGATGGCGGGCTCGATCTCCTCGATGCTGCCCACACCATCGTCATTCCCAGCTGGAGAGATACCAGTGCGTCGGCACCGGACGCACTGATCAAGGCGCTGCAACGTGCGCATAAACGCAAGACCCGGATCGTCTCGATCTGCGCCGGCGCCTTCGTGCTGGCCCAGGCCGGTCTGTTGCAGGGGCGCAGGGCCACCACGCATTGGCGTAACGCTGACATGCTGGCCAGCGGCTACCCGCAGATCACCGTGGAGCCGGGCGTGCTGTATGTGGACGAGGGCGACATCCTCACCTCTGCCGGCAGCGCCGCCGGGATCGATCTGTGCCTGCATATCGTCCGCGCCGACTTCGGTCCGGCAGTCGCCAATCAGGTTGCCAAGCGCCTGGTGATGCCGGTCCATCGCGATGGCGGGCAAGCGCAGTTCATCGATCGGCCGGTGCCGCCGCTGCATGAAAGTAGCCGGCTTGGACCATTGCTCGATCGCATCAATCAGGACATCAGCGCCAACCACTGCGTGGAGTCACTGGCCGCCGCTGCGGGCATGAGCCGCAGGACGTTTCTACGGCGGTTTCAGGCCACTACCGGCATGTCGCCGGGCAAATGGGTGGTCAACGAACGTCTCAACCGTGCGCGCGAGATGCTGGAAACCTCGGGAGCCGACATCGAACAGATTGCGACACGCTGCGGCTTCGGCTCGGCCGAGACGCTCAGGCATCATTTCCGGCGCGTGCTGGCGCTGTCGCCGACGCAGTATCGGCGCGTGTTCGGCGGGCATCGCGATGCCGTTGACGAGCCTTGAATGCGCTGGGCGCAGGCGGACCCCGCATCATCGGCGGTGCCGAGCAAGACCGCTCGGCCCCCTGACCGGTGTGCTCAAGCCGCCGGCTTGGGCGGTGAGGAGCTCACGTACTTCTCGCGGCGGATCTGTGCATTCGGCAGGCCTGCCTCGCGCAGCGCCACCGCGCAGGTGTCCACCATGTCCGGGTTGCCGCACAGGTAGGCGATGTCGCCATCGGCCGTCGGTAAGAACTCGGCCAGATGTTGCTGCACGTAGCCATGCCGTACGTCGGCATGCGGGTGTTCGGGCAATTCGCGCGAGAAGCACGGCACGTAGCGGAACTGCGGATGCGCATCGGCAAACGCGCGGAAGTCATCGCCGTACAGCAGCTCGGCGGGCGTGCGTGCGCCTTGCAGCAGCACCACCTCCAGCCCACGGCTGGCGATTGCCTCGGCCAGCAGCGGCAGCATCGAGCGATACGGCGTCACCCCGGTGCCGGTGGCGATTAGCAGGTAGCGCCGGTTGTGGTCGCCCGGCAGCAGACAGAACTTGCCGTAGGGGCCGCTGGCCTGCAGCTGGTCGCCAATCTCCAAGCCTTCGAACAGCGCGGTGGCCGAGCCGCCGGGCACGAAACTCACCGCGATCTCCACCGCCTCGCCCGGTCCCAGCGCGTGGTCGTGGATGGTCGCCAGCGAATAGCTGCGCTTGGCATCGGTGCCATCGGCGTACTGGAAATGGATCTGAATGAACTGCCCGGGCTGGAAATCCAGCGGCTGCCCGTCATCACGCAGGAACTGGCAGTGGGCCACGGTGGGCGCGAGCATGCGCCTGTCGACAAGCTTGAGGGGGAATTGAACGGGCACGAACGGATTTAGGACAGTCTGTGATCGGGGCGAACCCCCACGGGCTTCTATAATAGCGGCTGCAACTCGCTGCGCCGTCACGCTGACGCGAAGGACCATCTTGAATTCCCCATCTCCGACCGCGGCACCCGCCCTGCGCGTGTGCGACCTGCGCAAGACCTACGACAACGGCACCCAGGCGCTCAAGGGCGTGTCGCTGGACGTTGCGCCTGGCGACTTTTTCGCCCTGCTCGGCCCCAACGGGGCGGGCAAGTCCACCCTGATCGGCATCATCAGCTCGCTGGTGAACCTCTCGCAGGGCCAGGTCGAGGTGTTCGGCACCGATCTGGTCCGCCACCGCAGCGATGCGATGCGGCTGATCGGCCTGGTCCCGCAGGAAGTGAACTTCAACCTATTCGAAAAGCCCTTCGACATCCTGGTCAACTACGCCGGTTTCTACGGCATGCCGCGCGAGCAGGCTGCCGCCCTGGCGGAGGCCGAGCTGCGCCGCGCGCATCTGTGGGAAAAGGCACAGGTGATGAGCCGCACGCTCTCCGGCGGCATGAAGCGCCGCCTGATGATCGCCCGCGCCATGATGACCCAGCCGCGGCTGCTGATCCTGGACGAGCCCACCGCCGGTGTGGATATCGAGATCCGCCGCGACATGTGGCGCGTACTCAAGGAGATCAATGCCGCCGGCACCACGATCATCCTGACCACCCACTACCTGGAAGAGGCCGAGCACCTGTGCCGCAACCTGGCCATCATCAACCACGGCCAGATCGTCACCCAGGGCCCGATGCGCGAGCTGCTGGCCAAGCTCGATGTGGAAGGCTTCCTGTTCGATATCGATGGTGAGTTGCCAGCGCAGCTGCCGGTGATCGAAGGCACCACGCTCACCGCGATTGACGGCCATACGCTGGATCTGGACATGCCGCGCGCGATGGACCTCAACCGCGTGTTCGCCACTCTGGGCGATGCCGGCATCCGGGTGCGCTCGATGCGCACCAAGAGCAACCGGCTGGAAGAATTGTTCGTCCGTCTGACCGGGCCTGGCGAGACCACCGTTGCCACGCCCCCTGCTGCAGCGGCGCCAGCGCGCCCGGCAGGCCACCCATGAGTTCCCCGGAGCCTTCGATGTCTGCTGTTCCCGCTACCTCCCGCCAGCGCAACTGGGTTGCACTGGGCACCATCGTGCGCCGCGAAGTGCAGCGCATCCTGCGCATCTGGGGCCAGACCCTGGTGCCGCCGGCCATCACCATGACGCTGTACTTTTTGATCTTCGGCGGGCTGATCGGCTCGCGCGTGGGCGACATGGGCGGCTACACGTACATGCAGTTCATCGTGCCGGGCCTGGTGATGATGAGCGTGATCCAGAACAGCTACGGCAACATTTCCTCGAGCTTCTTCGGCGCCAAGTTCGGCCGCCACGTGGAAGAACTGCTGGTGAGCCCGATGCCCAACTGGGTGATCCTGTGGGGCTACGTGGCCGGCGCGGTGCTGCGCGGGGTCATGGTGGGCGCGCTGGTGCTGATCATCGCCATGTTCTTCACCCCGGTGCGCATCCCGCACCCGCTGGTGACGCTGACCACGGTGCTGCTGGGCGCGACGATCTTCTCGCTGGCCGGCTTCGTCAACGCGGTGTACGCCAAGAAGTTCGACGACGTGGCCATCGTGCCCACCTTCATCCTGACCCCGCTGACCTATCTGGGCGGCGTGTTCTATTCGGTGAAGTTGCTGCCCGGCTGGGCCGAAGCCGCCACCCACGCCAACCCGATCTTCTACATGGTCAACGCGTTCCGCTACGGCCTGCTCGGCAGCTCCGACGTGCCGATCTGGGTGGCTTACGCGCTGATGCTCGGCTTTGTCGCAGTGCTGAGCGCGTTGGCGCTGTGGCTGCTGCGGCGTGGTGTTGGACTGCGGAGCTGATGGCGCAATTCAGCGACTACATCGTCTTTGTCGATGAGAGTGGCGATCACGGGATGGCGAGTATTGATCCTGCCTTCCCGTTGTTTGTGCTGTCGTGCTGCCTGATCAGCAAGCGCGATTACATGGCAACCGTTGTGCCTGCGATCCAGCGGATCAAGTTCGCGACGTTTGGCCATGACGCCGTCGTGCTGCATGAGCGCGAGATCCGCAGGGATATCGGGCCGTTCGCCGTGTTGCGTGATCGCGACAAGAAACAGGCATTTCTCGATGCGCTTCTGTCTTGAGCGGATGTATTACAAACTCAGCAAGCAGGGACAGGTGGCGCAAGCGGGAGAGCCGTTGACCACGCACGTGCTGTGCGAGGCACGTGGGCGCAGCGAAGACCAGGATCTGGAATTGGCGTTTCGCCGGATCTGTGGGGGAGACAATTTCTCTGGCATGGAGCTGCCATTCGATCCGGTGATCTGCGACAAGAAGAGCAATGCGATCGGGCTACAACTTGCGGATCTGATCGCTCGCCCCATTGGCGTGCGGCAGCTGCGACCGGAGCAGCCAAATCGCGCCTGGCAGGTGATTGAGCAGAAACTCGACAAGAATCCGGCAGGTCGTTACCTGGGCTATGGCCTGAAGTGTTTCCCATAAACAAAAGGCCCCGGCGAGTCCGCCAGAGCCTGATGCCGACCGAGAATCCCCGATCCGGCTGAAAGCTTAGCACCGTGTCCGGCATGTACCAAACATCACACTGAACGGAGATCCTATGCGCATTCTGATCCTCGGTGCCGGCGGCACTGGCGGCTACTTTGGCGGGCGGCTGGCGCAGGCTGGCGTGGATGTCACCTTTCTGGTGCGTGACGCCCGTGCGGCGCAGCTGCATCTGCCGGTGGCCACGGTCACCGCGCAGGCGCTGCCCGCGCTGGTGGCGCAGCAGCCGTTCGATCTGGTGATCCTCAGCTGCAAGGCCTACGACCTGGACAGCGCGCTGGAGGCGATTGCGCCGGCGGTCGGCGAGCACACCACCGTGCTGCCCATCCTCAACGGGCTGCGCCATTACGCCGCCCTGGACGAACGCTTCGGTGCGGCCCGCGTGCTTGGCGGGCTGTGCTTCATCAGCGCCTCAAAGGGCGCCGATGGCGAGATCCTGCACCTGGGCAAGCCGGCCTCGCTGACGTTTGGCGAGCGCAGCGGCGAGGCGGCCTCTGCACGCGTGCAGGCGTTTGCCGCGGCCTGCGCGCAGGCCGGCATCGACCATGTGGCCAGCACCCAGATCGCGCAGGAGCAGTGGATCAAGTACAGCTTCCTCACTGCGCTGGCGGCGGCGACCTGTCTGATGCGTGCGCCGGTGGGCGCGATTGTGGCCACCGACGACGGCCGCGCCTTGATCAACGGCCTGTACAACGAATGCCTGTGGGCCGCCGATGCCGCCGGCCAGCCGGTTCCCGAACCCGCGCGCGCCAAGGCGCTGCAGACGCTGCTGCAGGTGGACTCGCCGCTGAAGGCCTCGATGCTGCGCGACCTGGAGGCCGGGCAGGATGTGGAAGCGGCGCAGATCGTCGGCGACATGCTCAAGCGCGTGCGCGAGACCGGGCGCAACGCGCCGCTGCTGATGGCGGCCAACGTGCATCTGCAGGCGTATCAGGTGCTGCGGCATAGCTGAGTGGATGGAGGTGGGGCGCTGAGTCACGTGTAGACCGGCCCCCGATCGGTCTTTTGGGGCAGTTTCTCCAGGTAGGGCAAGGAGTCGGCGCGCCTCGTCCTGTCCATGTGGCTGCCCCGTCGCGCGCCCTGCCAGCGCGCAGCGCGTGCACGATTCGGCGGTCCGGGTGCCTTCGCGCCGCAACGACGCGGTGCACACGATGCTCTGCGTCCCATCCCCGTCGTGCCCGCCATGAAGCTGCTCAGCCACCTGTTCCGTGCCGGTCACTTCGTGATCTTGGCGTTCTTCGTGCTGTGCGCCTGCGGGCTGGTGGGCATGGCCGCGCTGGAGTTGTGGCATGGCTTCACCCCGGGCGGCGACATGGTGGTCCGCGACCGTTTCAACGTGGTGCTGGAAGCCATCGGCCTGCTCACCGTGGCCTTGGTGACGCTGGAACTGGGCCAGACCATCTTCGAAGAAGAGATCCTGCGCGATGTCAAAGTGAGCGGCCCCACGCGCGTACGTCGTTACCTGTCGCGCTTCTTCGTGGTGATCGTGATCGCGCTGGCCATCGAAACGCTGGTGTCGATCTTCGAGCTGATGCACGACGACCCCGCCAAGTTGCCGTATGCCGCCTCGGTGGGCTTCTGTGCCGGCCTGCTGCTGATTGCCTGGGGCGTGTTCGTCAAACTCAATCGCAGCGCCGAAGAGCTGGAACCCGAAGCGATGGCCGAAACCAAGCGCGAAGACAACGAAGTGCAGGAGTAAGCACGGCGATTACCGCGACGATGCATTCGCCAGATCGGCACGGCTGCTATGCGTTTAGATCGGCCGCGGGTCAGTGCGGTGCTTGCCGGCGTTCCGCACATGTCTTGCGACACCGTGCGACGTGGTGTTCACTCTGGGCTCTCGGTGCCTCCCACGAGAAGGTCGCAAGGCATCACCGCACCCCGCTGGTGTTTAAGGTCGCGTAGCTGCAGCGGTGGCCTTCGCTGGAATCCGCAGCCGCATTCCCTCGCTGGATTCATCGCCGCCGCGCGCCAGGGGCGTCTGCCTCAGCACGATCGGTGGGCGGCGCTCGCGAGGCGACAGCAATCTGATCGATCCCGCCTTGAGCGTGGTGATGCTGCCTGCCGCATCGCCACGGCCCACCGGTTGGCCACTGCTGCGGGGCTGGTCGGCAGCAATGGCCTGCGCAACCTCGGCCACCACGCCCCAGACCTGCACGCGGTCGCCGCTGCGCACACGGGTGCCCAAGCGCAGGGTGAACTCGCCCTCGCCGGGCATCCCGATGCCGGTGTCGTAGCCCTGGTCGAGCACGAACAGCGCGTCGGAGGTGGCGTTCACGCCATCGCCTTCGTCCTGCACGAACCGACCGATCGGCCTGTTGCGCGTGCCCTCGCCCACCGTCTCGATGACTTCCTGCGCAAGATCGTCCTCATCGCCGGCCAGGCTGCGGGTCACGATGCCTTCGATGCGGACTTCCTGCCCCAGCAGCGGGCTGATGGCACCCGCACCTTGCACGCGACCGATCAGCACACGGTCCGCGTCCATCGGCACGACGGTCTGGTCACTCTCGCCCGGCAGCGGCAAGCGGCACGCACTCAACAAAGTGAGCACCAGCAAGGGTGCTCCCCAGCGCACGCGGTGGCGGTGTTGCATCACTCGACATCCTTGTGGAGACACTGCAGCGCGCCGTTGGCTGCATCGCCAACGGCGCGTGGTTCGGCGCTAGGCTGCCGGCAGCGCCGGCACCGAGGTCGGCTTGCCGTCGTCGCCGAGCGCGATCATCACGAAGTGGCCGCGGGTGCACAGTTCGCGTGCGCCGCTGAGCAGATCTTCGGCGATCAACTCCACTTCCACCTTGATCGAACTGCGCCCCACCGAGACCACGCGCGCGATGGTCTCCACCATCTGCCCCTGGCGGATCGGCAACTTGAAATCCACCTGGTCCGAGCGTGCGGTCACCACGGTGCGGCGCGCATAGCGCGAGGCGGCCAGGAACGCGGCCTTGTCCATCCACGCCAGCGCCTGGCCACCGAACAGCGTGCCCATGTGGTTGGTGTGATTGGGGAACACGATCTCGGCCATGCGCGCTTCGATCGGTGGAGGGGTCTGCGGGCTGTCGGACATCGTGGGATCCAGGAAGAAGGTGGAACAAACGGCGCGCGCAGGCGATGCGGCCGCGGCGCCTGTGTGACATGCACGCGTTCGACATGCCTTGCGTGTCGAAGTACAACGATAGCCTGATCCGCGCGACGTGCAGGCGAGGGCGCTACGCAATGCGAGGCATTCGTGCTGCCTGGGGTTCGTCACGGCTGCGCTGCGGCTGGCAGCTGCGGCTGGGAGGACGAACAGCCACACACGCTGTGTGTCACCACATGCAAAGCCAGGGTGTCGGCGCAAAGGTGCAGCGAATGCAGCGAATGCAGCAAGAGCGTACGCGGGACGAGCACCCGTCGCGGCTGTCGCGGCCGGGTCCGCTCCTACGAGCGCGAATTCCCCACTAGCGTCGAGTTACGCGTTGCGTGCACAAGCACGCACCGCACCAGAGCTCGCTCAGAGGCTGGTCTTGACCGCGGTTTCCACCTGCGCCGGCGACTGGAAGCCGGGCAGGCGCGCCACCTCGCTGCCGTCGCGGTACAGCGCCAGGGTCGGCGTCTGGCGCAGACCTAGATCGCGGAAGAATTCCTCGCCCACCACTTCCAGCTTGACCTTCAACAAGGCCACGCCGGCGGCGGCGTCGCTGGCGGAGAACTTGTCCAGCGACATATCGAGCATCTTGCAGCCCGGGCAATTGTCCTTGTAGAAATCCACCAGCGCGCGCGGATGCGCGGCGAGGACTTCGGTGTAGTGCTCAGGCGACGTGACGGTAATGGTCTGCATCATGGGGATCGTTCTTGCATTGGGCCAGAACCTCGTCGGTCCAGGCGGCGATAGCGTGCGCATCACGCACGCCGTGGGGCATCTGTTCGATGGTCAGGCGAGGAAACGGGCTGTCGAAGAAACGTGCGATGCGATGCACGGCTCCGCAGAAATAGTCCTCGCCCCACTGCGTCTCGCCGGTACCGAACACCGCCACCTGCGGTGGCTTGCCCAGCGTTTCGACCAGTTCGACGATGAAGCGCTTCATCTCTGTGGGCGTGCGCCCGCCGTTGTCGGTCCAGCTCCCGAGCAAAAACAGATCGTACTGCCCCGGCGCATGCGGCACCTGCGCCAGGCGCTGCAGATCGGTTTCCACCCAGGTCACCACATGCCCCGCCGCCTCGCACTGCAGCGCGACACTGCGCGCCACATCACGCGTGTTACCGCTCAACGAAGCCAATGCGAGCAGGATGTTCATGGGGCGGGGATTCGGGAATCGGGATTGGGGATTAGCAAGTGCAGTGATGGGTACAGCGTCGAAGGCCAGGTGGTCGGGGATTGGCTCCAGCGCGGCGACGCTGCTGTGACGAATCCTAACTCTCGACGGCTAACCTTGGCTTTTCAACGCACCTCGAATGCCCAATCCCGAATCCCGGCTCCTCACAGATCGTCGAAGCCGTTATCCGAATTGGTCTTCTTGTACGAGGCATTGCGCATTTCGAAGAAGTCGGTCTTGGTTTCGGTGAAGTTGTCGGCGTAGGCCTTGATCCACGGCATTACGTTGTCATTGGCGCCTTCGTACAACTTCTCGATACCGAGCATGCCGGCCATCTTGTTGGCGCGGTATTTCACGTAGCGGATCATTTCGTCGACGTCGATGCCGTCGATGCCGTCCAGCACTTCGGCCGTCCACACCGTTTCCAGGTCGATCGCGTGCTCGAAGGCCTTGTGCACGTAATCGGTGAGCTGGTCGCCCTGCAGCGCCTGGTTCTCGCCGATGATGGCGCGGATCAATTCGCTGATGAACTTGGAGTGGGCCAGCTCGTCGCGGTTGATGAAGCTGATGATCTTGCCGGTGCCGGTCATGCGGTTCTGACGGACCAGATTGTAGAAGTACGCAAAGCCGGAATAGAAGTTGATGCCTTCCAGGATCGAGGACTGGATCAGCGCGCGGATCAGCGTCTCAGCCGTCTTGTCGCGCATGAAGTCGTCGTAGGCGCCCATGATCGGCGCATTGCGCTTGATGATGGTCGGGTGCGTGCGCGCGATCTCGAACACGCGATTCTGGTCGGCCAGACCGGTGATCGAGGCCAGCACGTAGCTGTAGCTCTCGTTATGGATCACTTCCTGCTGGCCGATGATCGCGGCATTGGCATGCGCGGCCGGGTCGGTGATGTATTCGGCGACGTTGTAGATGAAGCGCGTCTGCGGCGAATCCAGCGTGGCCAGCAAGCCGATGATCGAGTCATAGGCATTCTTCTCGCGCGCCGAAAGCTCGTTGTACTGGCGCGCGTCGCCCTTCATGTCCACCTCGTCGGGGATCCAGAAGTTGGTCGACAGCTCCTTGTACGCCCGATAAAAGGACGGGTACGGAATGTCGTTCCAGTTGAGGATGCCGGACGTGGAGCCATTGATGATGGCAGTGGAGCGATTGGGGTGACGCGGCTCCAGGATCTTGATGCGCTCAAGCGGTGTTGCGGACATGTGGGTCTCTACTCGTGTTCCGGGCAGTCACCCGCGTGTGACGCGGGGACGGCGGCAGCAATCGTTCTGGAGGAAAGCCCCCTGAGTCAGGGGGCGCGCCGAAGGCGCGGGGTGTGGGAGCTGGTGAAGCAGGGTCCACGGTTCGCAACGCGAACTGTGGAAGCGAAAGCGCGAATGCGCTTTAGCTACTGCACCACTCACATTCACTGATGTCGATATCGTTGGAACGCACGTAGTACGTGGTCTTCAAGCCTTCACGCCAGGCGGTCATGTGCAGATCCAGCAACGTGCTCGCACGGATGGTGCTGGGCACATAGAAGTTGAAGCTGATCGACTGGTCGATGTGGCGCTGGCGACGCGCGTTCTGGCGCACGCTGGCGAACTGGTCGACCTTGTAGGCGCCCTTTTCGTAGTACGGCCAGGTGTCCAGCGACAGGCCGGGCGCGGCCACCGGGCGACGGAAGTCCTTCTTTTCTTCGTAGTAGAACGCGCTGTAGATCGGGTCGATCGACGCGGTGGAGCCGGCGATCTGCGCGGTGCTCATGTTCGGCGCCACGGCCAGCATCCAGGCGTTACGCACGCCGTTGACCGCCACCTGCGCGGACAGCTCCAGCCACTGCGGGCTGTTGTAATCACGCGCACGGAAGTACTCGCCGGTGTGCCAATCGCTGCCGCGGAACACGCTGTAGGTGCCCTTTTCCTTGGCCAACTCCATGCTCGCCTGGACGGTCAGGTAGTTGATGCGCTCGTACAACTCGTCGCTGTAGTCCTCGGCTTCCTTGGCATTCCAATGGATGGCCTTCTGCGCGAGCAGGTGATGCCAGCCGAACGTACCCAGGCCGATGGCGCGGTACTTCTGGTTGGTGATGGTGGCCTGCGGCACCGGCAACTGGTTCAGATCGATCACGTTGTCGAGCATGCGCACCTGGATCGGAATCAACCGCTCCAGCACGTCGGCACCCAGCAGATCGGCCTGGTCGGCCTGCACGGTGATCGCGCGGCCCAGGTTGATCGAGGACAGGTTGCACACGACGAAGTCGCCGGCCTTCTTGGTGGTGACGATCTGATTGCCGCTGATGATTTCCTGCATCATCCGCGTGGGGCTCATGTTCTGCAGGATCTCGGTGCACAGGTTGGACGAATAGACCATGCCCTCGTGCTTGTTCGGATTCTTGCGATTGACTTCATCGCGGTAGAACATGAACGGGTTGCCGGTTTCCAGCTGGCTGACCATGATCCGCTTGAAGATCTCGATCGCCTTGACGGTCTTGCGGGTGATGCGCTCGTCGGCAACCACTTCCTCGTACTTCTTGCGGAAGCTGCTGTTGGCGTCGCCCTTTTTCTCGTCGTAGAAGTCCTGCAGGTACCAGCCCTTGATGCGCTTGACTTCATGCGGATCGAACAGGTACCAGTCGCCGCGGCGCTCGACCGCTTCCATGAACAGGTCCGGGATGCACACCGAGGTGAACACGTCGTGCGCGCGCAGACGCTGGTCGCCGTTGTTCAGGCGCAGATCCAGGAACGATTCGATGTCGCGGTGGAAGATGTCCAGGTAGACGGCGATGGCGCCCTTGCGCTGGCCCAGCTGATCCACCGACACCGCGGTGTTGTTGAGCTGCTTGATCCACGGCACCACGCCGCCGGAGGAATTGGACACGCCGCGGATCGCCGAGCCGGACGAACGCACATAGCCCAGGTACGCGCCGACGCCGCCGCCGTGCTTGGACACGCGCGCCACGTCGGTGTTGGAGTCGTAGATGCCCTGCAGGCTGTCGTCGACGGTGTCGATGAAGCAGCTCGACAGCTGCCCGCCGACCTTGCCGGCATTGGCCAGCGTCGGGGTTGCCACGGTCATGTACAGGTTGGACAACGCCCAGTAGGCCTCGCCCACCAGCTGCATGCGGCGCTCGCGCGGCTTCTCGTCCTGCATCAGGTACAGGGCGATGGTCAGCCAGCGCTCCTGCGGCAGCTCGAACACGCCGCGCGAGTTGTCGGTGGCCAGGTAACGGGTGGCCAGCAGGTACAGGCCGTTGTAGGCGAACAGCGTGTCGCGCTCGGGCGCGATCATCTTGCCCGCCTCGATGAGCTCTTCCTTGGAATAACTCTTGAGGATGTCGTTGGAATAGACGTTACGGTCGGCCAGGCTTTCCTGCAGGCCCACGAACGAGCCGTACTTCTGGCCGGCGTCGTAGAAGCGGTTGCGGCTGGCGCGCTTGTACAGGCGGCGCAGGTACAGACGCGCAGCGAAGTGCTCCCACTCCGGGGTGGTCAGATCGACGCGGGCCTCGGCCTCGCGGATCAGGTGGTCGACCAAGTCGTCGGCGTTGACACTGTCCTTGCGCTCGACGAAGCCGAACACCGAGCGCTTGTAGTCGCCCACGTCCAGCTGCGGGAATTCGGCATGGATCTGGTCGATGGCGCGCTCCAGGCGCGCCGGCTCGAACGGGATCTTGCGGTTACCGGCTTCCTTGGTGATCCAGGTGGAGACGGTTTGTTCTTCGATGGTCTGTGCGTGCATTGCAATGGCTTGGCGGGGGGGCGGCACGACGTCCGACGGGTCACTCAACTCCGGGTGTGCGGGGCTGGGCACGGTCACACTGGCGGGAGCGCTGGTGGGTGCAAGGGTACCGGCGGCGATCGCGGCAAGGGTGTCGTTGGTGGTCATGCGTCCTCCATGCGTAGGCACACGGACCCGCCTGGGGACGGGGTGCGGCCGGATCCGGATTCCCTGGACAGCGATGGCGGTGCAAGGCGCGCAGCACGCAAGACCTGTGGTCCGCGGCGACATCGCCCTCACCCGCCATCTCCTCACCGGAGATTCCACGGCCGCCACCGCGCGGTGTGCTGTCGCGTGGTGGTCGGTGGCGAAACAACCGCAACGCACCGGCCCCACGCAGCTCGCTCCACGGCACTGCCCTGGGTGACTGAATGAAACCGATTGCGGCTGCGGCGAGGAGGCTCATCAATCTCGGGATGCCCGCTGATTGTGCTCTTTCAGGTCCGGCCGCTTGGGGCGGCCAACCACCGACTCCCCCAAGATAGTGGGGTGCTCCCGAGGGGTCAACACATAATGTGGGAAAAACCCGCAAACCCTTGTGGCGCAAAGCGTCGTCTGACGAACGGTCGTTTCGGCGCGCCCAACTGCCCAATCCGAGTGCGCAGTCAAGGCCTGGAGCGGCGTTTTTGCCGACTGGTTGGGTTCGGTTAGGTCAGCTGCGACACAGGCCGATGCTGAAGCTGGTCACAGTTGGGTGTGGCTGTGTCAGGCGTCACCGCAGGCTTGGCGCGACTGCTCTGGCCCCGGCAGCCGCTGCTGCATCCATGGTGGGAAGCGGACTTCTCCTGGGCGTTGCGGTCGAGGGCGCGGTGCTCTCGCCGCTCGCGGGACACGCCGTGAACCCGTCCCTGGGGGCTCGGTGGCGGCATCCATGCCGCCACACGGTCCCGCAAGCGGCGAGGACACCGCACCAGAGGGTTGGTCGGTCGCTTCTTTTATTAAAGCCATGCACACCTACGTTCTCGACTGGTCCTTGCCCGCCCACCGCCGCGGGACCTTACGCGGCATGGATGCCGCGTAAGCGCCTACAAGAACGTACTTGCGACGTGTCCTGCGATGGTGGGCGGCGGGCAAGGGCCTTGCAGCAAACTCACGGCGTCGAGGGCACAGCAAGGACACTGCACCAGAAATTAGTCGGTTGCTTTATCGAAAACCGCGCACACCGACCAGCTCGACTGGTCCTTGCCCGCCCACCGTCGCGGGACCTTACGCGGCATGGATGCCGCGTAAGAGCTTACAAGGACGTACTTGCAGCGTGTCCCGCGATGGTGGGCGGGCAAGGGCCTTGCAGCCAAGTCACAGAAGGAGCGGCGCCGGTCCGTCAGCAGCACCCATCCGACAGCCACGAAGACGCTCCGTAGCCGCTCTTAAGCAGAGCGCGGCCCGTGGGCGGGATCAGATCTCGGTCGGGCCGATGTGGTGGCGCTTGCGGTAGCGGATCGACGACCACACCGAGGCGGCGATGAACGCCACGCCGATCAGGCCGGTCAGCACTTCCGGCACGTGGTAGACAGTGCCCACCAGCATGATGATCGCCAGCACGCCAATGGCGTAATGCGCGCCGTGCTCCAGGAACACGAACTCGTCCAGCGTGCCCTTGTGCACCAGGTAGACGGTCATCGAGCGCACGAACATCGCGCCGATCGCCAGGCCCAGCATGATGATCACCACGTCGCGGGTGATGGCGAAGGCGCCGATCACGCCGTCGAACGAGAACGAGGCGTCCAGCACTTCCAGGTACAGGAAGGCGGCAATGCCCGAGCGCTTGGCCGGGCCCATGCTGCCGTCTTCGCTCTCTTCGGCCTCGAACAAGGCATCCACGCTACCCACCAGCAGATACAGCAGGATGCCGCCCAGCCCGGCGAAGAGCACGCTCTGGAACACCGCATCGGGCAGGAACAGCTTGGTGCCCAGCAGCACCGACACCGCCACGATCACCGACATCGCATCGGCCTTGCCCAGCTTGCCGACCAGCCGCTCCACCGGCCCGAGCCAGTGCAGCTTGCGGTCCTGGTCGAACAGGAAGTTCAGGAACACCAGCAGCAGGAACATGCCACCGAAGGCGGCGATGGACGGGTAGTGGTCGGTCAGCACCTGGCTGTAGCGGTCCGGCTCCTTCAGCGCCATCTGCATCACCGGCACCAGGCCCATGCCGGTGGCCACCGACACGATGACGATCGGGAACACCAGGCGCATGCCGAACACAGCGATCAGGATGCCCACGGTGAGGAACAGCTTCCGCCAGAACTCGTTCATGTGCTTGAGCACACCGGCGTTGACCACCGCGTTGTCGAACGACAGCGACACCTCCAGCACGCTCAGCACCAGGCACAGCCATAACGCCTGCCAGATGCCCATCGACGAGGTGTGACCCCACCAGGCGGCCAGGCCCAGGCAGATCGCAGTGACCAAAAACGACATTCTGAAATCGCGAAACATTGACACTCCCAGGCGGGCCGAGACGACAGCCGGACGGCGACACCAGGGCAAGGCCTAGCCGGTCCGGCATGCGGTGGAGGATGGGGGACCGCGGCGTGACGGGGGGTCAGGCCGGGCGTGGCTCGCCCATTATAGGGAGTGTCACCGCCATCAGGGTC
Source organism: Xanthomonas sp. fls2-241-TYG-148 (assembly GCF_030208815.1). Classification (NCBI taxonomy): domain Bacteria; kingdom Pseudomonadati; phylum Pseudomonadota; class Gammaproteobacteria; order Lysobacterales; family Lysobacteraceae; genus Xanthomonas; species Xanthomonas sp. fls2-241-TYG-148. The sequence continues at coordinate 265,183 of NZ_JARVTE010000018.1, read as the reverse complement.
GGGTCGTCCGGATCCGGGCGCACGCCGAAGCCCAGGCTCTGGCACATCGCCAGCATGGTGCGGTTCTCGCGCAGCACCTGGCCTTCGATCAGTTTCAGGCCCAGCCAGCGCGCGTACTCGATCATGATGCGCATCAGCTGCCAGCCGATGCCGTGGCCCTTGAGGTCGGAGCGGATCAGGATGCCGTACTCGCCGCGCGCGTAATCGGCGTCGGCATGCAGGCGCACCGCGCCGAGCATGTCGCCGGTCTTGGGGTCGATGGCCACCAGTGCGATCGAGCGCGCGTAGTCGAGCTGGGTCAGCCGCGCGATGAATTCGTGGCTGAAATGCTTGACCGACTGGAAGAAGCGCAGCCGCAGGTCTTCGTCGGTGACCCGGGCGAAGAACGCGCGGAACAGGGCGTCGTCCTCGGGCCGCACCGGGCGCACCAGCGCGTGCGCGCCATCGCCCAGCGCGATGCGGCGCTCCCATTCCTTGGGGTACGGAAAGATCGCAAACCGCGGATGACCGCGGCCCTTGTGCAGCTTGCGCACCGGTGCCACCGCCACGCGCGCGTCCAGCGCAATCACGCCCTCGCGGTCGGCCAGCAGCGGGTTGATGTCCAGCGCGGTGATTTCGGGGATGTCGGCGGCCAGCTGCGCCAGCTTGACCAGCACCAGCGCCACCGCGCGCTCGTCGGCGGCGGGCACGTCGCGGTAGGCCTTGAGGATGCGCGAGACACGGGTGCGGCCGATCAATTCGTGGGCCAGGCGCAGGTCCAGCGGCGGCAGCGCCAGCTCGCGGTCGTTGATCACCTCCACTGCGGTGCCGCCACGGCCGAACACGATGGCCGGGCCGAACACCGGGTCATCGGCAATGCCGGCGATCAGCTCGCGCGCCTTGGGACGCAGCACGGTGGGCTGCACGATCACGCCCTCGATCAGCGCATTGGGGTGGGCGGCGCGGGCACGCGCCAGGATGCCGGCCGCCGCCTCGCGCACCGCCGCCACGCTGGACAGGTTCAGGCGCACGCCGTCCACGTCCGACTTGTGTGCGATCTCGCTGGAAAGCACCTTCAAGGTGACCGTGCGCCCCATTGCCAACAACGGGTCGGCCAGCAGCGCGGCCTCGTTGGCGGTGGCGGCCACCTGCACCGGCACGATCGGGATGCCGTAGGCGGCCAGCAGGCGGTTGGTGGCGACCGGATCCAGCCAGCGCCGGCCGGCGGCCAGCGCTTCGTTGACCACCGCTCGGCCGATGCCGGCATCGACCACGAAATCTTCCGGCAGGCTGGGCGGAGTTTCCATCAAGGCGGCCTGTGCCTCGCGGTAGCGCACCAGGTGGGTGAAACCGCGCACCGCGTCCGACTCGGTGGCATAGGTGGGCACGCGCGCGGCGTTCAGCGCGGCGATCGCGGCATCGTCCTGGCCCAGCCATACCGCAAACACCGGTTTCTCGCGCTGGTAGCGGCTGCGCTGTTCCAGCGCGCGGGTCAGTGCCTTGGCCGCATCGGCCGAGGAGGTGAAGGCGGTGGGCACGTTGACCACCAGCAGCGCGTCGTTCTCCGGATCGTCCAGCAACGCTTCGATCGCGGCCGCATAGCGCTCGCCATCGGCGTCGACAATGATGTCCACCGGATTGCTGCGCGACCAGCCTTCGGGCAGCGATTGATCCAGCCGCTCCAGCGTCTTGGCCGACAACTCGGCCAGGGTGCCGCCGCGCAGCAACAGCTGGTCCATTGCCAACTGCCCCACCCCGCCGCCATTGCTCAAGATCGCCAGCCGACGGCCCGGAAAACTACCCAGGCGGCCCAGCGTTTCGGCCGCGGCGAACAGTTCGTCCAGCGCCCCCACCCGCAACAGCCCGGCCCGTGCGAACGCGGCGCCATACACCGCATCCGAGCCAGCCAGCGCCTGCGCGTGGGTGTCGGCATTGGGATCAATGCGGAACTGCCGCCCGGACTTGACCACCACCACCGGCTTGGCGCGCGCGGCGGCGCGTGCCGCCGACATGAACTTGCGCGCATCGCCGATGCGTTCGACATACAGCAGGATCGCGCGGGTGCGGTAGTCGGTGGCGAAGTAATCCAGCAGATCGCCGAAATCCACGTCCAGTGTGTCGCCCAGCGAGACCACCGCCGAAAACCCCACCGAACGCGCCACGCCCCACTCCACCAGCGCCGCAGCAATGGCGCTGGATTCGGAAATAAGCGCCAGGTCGCCGGCCTGCGGGCAATGCGCGGCGATGCTGGCATTGAGCCGCGCATGCGGGGCGATCACGCCCAAACAGTGCGGGCCGAGGATGCGCATGCCCTTGGCGCGCGCCGCCGCTTCCACGCGCGCGGCCGGCGAGCCGGCACCACTGCCCAGGCCGGCAGTGAGAATGATGGCCGCTGCCACACCACGCCGCGCGGCGATGGAGACGATGCGCGGCACGATGCGCGCCGGCGCGGTGATCACCACCAGATCCGGCACCCAGGGCAGGTCGGTCAACCGCGCCACCGTGCGCACGCCGTCGATTTCGGTATAGCGCGGGCTGACCCAACCGATTTGCCCGGGAAACCCGGCCGCACGCAGATTGCGCACCACCGCCCGCCCGGCCGAGCGCTCGCGCGGGCTACCGCCCACCACCGCGACGGTGGTGGGGCGGAACACCTGTTGCAGGTGATAAGTACTCATCGTGCAGAAGATGCAGAAACCATCGCGCTACGGTACACGCACTGGCGTGCGAGGGCACCGTTGCGGCCCGTGTGTGACCGTGCGTTGCTGTGGAGTGCGATGGAGTTGCTCCACTGCGTCATGGTCGTCGGACCTCTTGGCTGCAACGCATCGGACGCGGCAACGGCCTGCCCGTGCGCACGCAGCCGTGGCGGTGCGGGCATCGCCGTTACTTCACAAATGTCGAGGTGCCCTGCCGGCAACGCGTCGCGCCGTAGGCCATCGTGTAACTTTCGTCGAAGCAGCGCAGCAGGCCATCCACCACTTCCAGATTGGGTGGCGAACGCGCCTTTCCTTTATCTCAGGACGGCCGGGCACGGCCCGCAGGTTCATGGGCCTTCCTGTCCGTGCCCACGTCCCTGCCTGGCCTTGCAGCGAACCTTACAACAAGGTTCCGCTGAGAATCGCCGCGGCAATGCTGAAATAGATCACCAAGCCGGTGACATCCACCAAGGTGGCCACGAACGGCGCCGAGGCACTGGCGGGATCGAAGCCGAAGCGTTGCAACACGAACGGCAGCATCGAGCCGGACAACGAGCCGAAGGTGACGATGCCCACCAGCGCCGCGCCGATGGTGAGCGCCACCATCTGCCAGTGCGGGCCGTAGTCGTACAGGCCGGCGTTCTGCCAGATGGCGATGCGCACGATCGCCAGCACGCCCAGAATCGCGCCCAGCGTGAGCCCGGTGGGCAACTCGCGCAGCGCCACCTTCCACCAGTCGCGCAGGCGGATTTCGCGCAATGCCAGCGAGCGGATCAGCAGCGAGGTGGCCTGCGAGCCGGAGTTGCCGCCCGAGCTCATGATCAACGGGATGAACAAGGTCAGCACCACCGCCTTGGACAGCTCGTCCTCGAAATGCTGCATGGCGCTGGCGGTGAGCATTTCGCCGAGAAACAACACGCTCAGCCAGCCGGCGCGCTTCTTGATCATCTGCCCGAAGCCGATCTGCATGTACGGCTTGTCCAGCGCTTCCATGCCGCCGAACTTGTGCACGTCTTCGGTGGATTCGGCGATCAACGCATCCAGCACATCGTCCACGGTGACGATGCCCAGCACGTGGCCGCAGGCATCCACCACCGGGATCGCCAGCAGGTCATGGCGGCGGATCAGACGCGCCACTTCTTCCTGATCCAGGGCCGGGTCCACGGTGACCGGCGGATTGACCTGCGCCACCTCCAGGATCGGTGCCTCGGCCGCGCCGGTGATCAACCGGCGCATGGTCACGACCTGCTGCAGCACACGCGCGTGCGGATCCAGCAGATAGATCGCATACACGGTCTCGCGGCTGCGCTCCACATCGCGGATGTGCTGCAAGGTGCGCCCCACCGTCCAGTCCGACGGCACCGCCACGAACTCGGTGGTCATCAGCGCACCGGCGGTGTTGGGCGGGTAGCGCATCAAGGCCTGGATCGACAGCCGCGCTTCGGCGCTGAGCCGCCACAACAGCGGCTCGCGTTGATCGGCGTCCAGGCCGTGGAAGATGTCGGTGGCGCGGTCGTCGGCCATCTGCCCGAGCAGCACGGCGGCATGCTCGGCCGGCAGCTGCGCAACCAGCGCACTGGCATCGCGCAGCTCGGGTTGTTCGAGCAGCTTCACCGCACGCGGCTGCGGCAACACCGCCAGCAGATGCGCGGCGGCGTCGCGGTCGAGGGTGTTGAGATATTCCACCGCATCGGCCGTGTTGAGCTCGGCCAGGGGTGCGGTCAATGCATCGACGCCTTGGGCAAGGCGCAGGGTTTCGTTGTACATGGGGGTTCGCCTGGTGACGACCGTCGTCGATGACAGCCGGCGAACCTGAAGCCTCAGGCGCTCGTCAGCAGGGTCATCGACCCGGGTCTAGGGTGACTGTCGCTGGACATGAGAGTGAGCTCCGTAAGTGCGGCCGAGCGGATGCTCCGGTCGGTGCGCGGCGCAGTCTGCGCGCATGTGTCCGCCTGGTCAATGCCTCGCGTGCGGCGCGCTTAAGTGGGCGTTTGGCAGGGCAATCGCGTGCTGCACGCGGCCGGCGTTGTCACGCGTCGCGACGATTGGCAGCGGCGTTTCGCCTGCAACAAAATTGCGACACGCACAGATCCTGCTACGGCGCGCACGCAGGCACGAGGCACGCGTAGCGGCAAGGCGCAGCGTTGCCATCGGTTGCCGTTGCATCCTGCACATAGATGCGCACGCGCCGATCGGCCGCAGTGAACCGGCTGTCGCAAAACCGTGCTGTGCGGCACGGCAATCGGTACAGTTCGCTTCCCGGCATCGCCGTTCCCGCACAGCGTTTGCGGGAGCCGCACCGGCCATCGCATCCGCGCCACTCCGTTGCTTTGCCAGGAACCTTCCATGCCGTCTTTCAAGTCGTTTTTGTTACACCGCGTCAGCACGGTCTGCCTATGCGTTGCCGCTGGTTGGGGCACGGCGGCGATGGCGCAGACCGTGTTGCCCGACGCCACGCCGGTGCACGCGCATGAAACCACCCCGCATGACGGGCACGAGTGGGGTTACACCGGCCCGGAAGGCGCCGAACACTGGGCCGAACTGGCCAAGGAAAATGCGCTGTGCGGCAATGGGCAGCAGAACAGCCCCATCGATCTGAAGGACGCGATCGACGCCACGCTGGGCAAGCTGCAACTGGACTACAGCGCGGTGCCGCTGGTGGTGCGCAACACCGGCCACTCCATCCAGCTGGATCTGCACGCCGGCGGCACGATGCGGGTCGGCGGCAAGCAATACGATGCTCTGCAGCTGCATTTCCATCATCCCAGCGAGCACCTGTTGAACGGCCGGCGCTTCCCGATGGAGGCGCACATCGTGCACCAGGGCCCAGACGGAACGCTCGGCGTGCTGGCGATCTTCTTCGAGACCGGCAAGGCCAATCCGGCCTTCCAACGCGTGCTCGATGCCATGCCGAACGACAAGAACCAGACCCGGCAGGTGGCCGATGCACTCGTGCACGCCAGCGATTTTCTGCCGCCCGCCAATCAACGCAGCTTCTACCGCTACGAAGGCTCACTGACCACCCCGCCCTGCAGCGAAACGGTGGACTGGGTGGTCTTGAGTCAGCCGGTGCAGGTGTCCAGGGAACAGATCAACGCGTTCGAGCGCGTGTACCCGTTCAACGCGCGCCCGCTGCAGCCGCTGGATCGTCGCTTCCTGCTCAAGAGCCACTGAGCCTGGCGCGAGCGCGTTGCCGCCATCGCAGCGCGCTGAACACTGTGTTTGCTCCTAGCTCCGCGTCTACTCGCTAGACCGACAGCCGACGTCCGTTGTGCGTTGGCTGTCGGGTTGGCTGCTGCCATGCGCAGCGGAGATCAGCGCGTTGCACGCGTGCGGATCGCGCGCGGCGGCTTGCGTCGTCGTGCCGGGGTTTGGGGGACGGGCACGCTCCGCTTCCACCGCACGCAACAAGAGCACTCGGCCGCCATTGTCTGAGGGCGGGGTCAAGGCTCCACCGTGACGGCCGCTGTCAGCGGCCCCGGCACAGGCATGCAAGCCGGCTGCCTGCCTTGCGCGGCATAATGCGCACCTCAACGGAGAGTGCAACATGCATAGCGGCGGCCTCGAACTGGCCTTGGTCCTGATGCTGGCGGCGATCGTGGCCGTGCCGGTGTTCAAGCGCTTCGGCCTGGGTGCGGTGCTGGCGTACCTGGTTGCCGGCGTGGTGCTCGGGCCCGATGGCGTGGGCGTGGTGCAGGATGCCGAACGCATCAGCGGTGCGGCCGAGATCGGTGTGGTGATGCTGCTGTTCGTGATCGGGCTGGAGCTGTCGCCGGCGCGGCTGAAGGTGATGCGCCATTCGGTGTTCGGCGCCGGCACCACCCAGGTGGTGATGACCGCGCTGATCCTGGGCGGCCTGCTGATGGCCGGGCAACTGGGCTGGAAAACCTCGCTCATCGTCGGCGTGGCGCTGGCGCTGTCATCCACCGCGGTGGGCCTGCAGCTGCTGGCCGAACGCAAGGCGCTGGGCAGCGATTACGGACGACTGGCCTTCGCCATCCTGCTGTTCCAGGATCTGATCGCCATCCCGCTGCTGGCCGCCATTCCGCTGCTGGGCGGCAGCAAGAACGCCACGCTGGACTGGCAGGACGTGGCCAAGGCGCTGGTGGCCTTGACGCTGGTCATCCTGTGCGGCCGCTTCGTGCTGCGGCATCTGTTCAATGTGGTGGCGCGCACGCGCATGCCCGAGGTGTTCACCGCCAGCGCCTTGCTGGTGGTGCTGGGCACTGCCTGGATCATGCAGGAGGCCGGCCTGAGCGCCAGCCTGGGCGCCTTCATCGCCGGCGTGCTGCTGGCCGATTCGGAATTCCGCCACGAACTCGAATCGCAGATCGAGCCGTTCGAAGGCTTGCTGCTGGGGTTGTTCTTCATCTCGGTGGGCATGGGCATCGATCTGGACCGGGTGGTGTCCGAACCGTGGTTGATCGCCGCCGGTGTGGGCATCTTGCTGCTGGTCAAGTTCGCGCTGCTGGTGGGGATCGGCACCGTGGCGAAGCTGCCGCTGCGCAGCAGCCTGATGCTGGGTGGCGTGTTGTGGCTGGGCGGCGAATTTGCGTTTGTGGTATTCAACGAGGCCGACCGCGTCGGCCTGCTGGACGCCGCCAACCACGACCGCCTGGTCGCCATCGTGGGTGTGTCGATGGCGCTGACGCCGCTGTTGCTGCTCGGCATCCAGCGCGTGCTCAATGGCCCGCTGCGTATCAAGGTGCCCAAATCCGAGCGCCCCTACGACACCATCGACACGCAGACACCCAAGGTGCTGATCGCCGGCATGGGCCGCTTCGGCCAGGTGATCGCACGCCTGCTCACCGCGCGGCACGTGCCGTTCGTGGCGCTGGAACACAACCCGGACACGGTGGAGGATCTACGCCGCTTCGGCAGCCAGCTGTACTACGGCGACCCGACCCGCCCGGAGCTGCTGCGCGCCGCCGGTGCCGAGCGCATCAAGGTCTTTGTGATCGCAGTGGACGACCCGGACACCAACATCAAGACGGTGCGGCTGATCCGCCGCCTGTACCCGAACGCCACGGTGCTGGCGCGTGCGCGCAACCGCCAGCACGCCTGGAAACTGATGGACCTGGGTGCCGAGCCGTTCCGCGAGGTATTCGCCTCCAGCCTGGAGTTGGGCGGGCGCGTATTGACCTCGCTGGGGCTTGGCGAGGCCGACGCGCAGGAGCACGTCACACGCTTCCGCCACCACGACGAAGACCTGCTGCGCCGCCAGCATCTGGTCTACGACGACGAGGCCAAGGTGATCCAGACCTCGCGCGATGCACGCGAAGACCTGATGCATCTGTTCGAAGCCGACGTCAAGGCCGAAGTGGATCCAGAGCCTGCACCGGTCACGCCCGAGCGGTAAGACACGCAAGGGCGCATGCGATCACGCGCGCTTAGTCGCAGTTGAGAGAAGCCCGTAGGAGCGCGCTCGCGCGCGATGAAGCGTTGCCGGATGTCTGTCGGTACGAACGCACGAAAGATTGATGCCTGCTCCAGAGCAAATCCAAAAACAACCTCAAAGTCGTCGAGGGCCAACATCGCCCGTTGACGATAGCGACCCCAACGTAGGAGCGCGCTCGCGCGCGATGCGGCATTACCGGATATCTGTCGGTCCATACGCACGAAAGATGATCCCTCTGTTCCAGAGCACCTTCAAAGAAAACATCAAAGCCGCCGCGGACCAAGAACGAAGAACGCCTATTGATAGTCACATCAACGTAGGAGCACGCTTGCGCGCGATGGGGCATTCCCGATCAAGCCTCATCGCGCGCAAGCGCGCTCCTACGCAATCTTCTCCCGTCTCTACGAAGCGCTCTTTTTGACGGCTTTGGTTACCGGCTTCGTCGCCTTTTTGGTGGCGCGCTTGGTGACCGTCTTGCTTGCCGCCTTACTCGGCGACGCCGCCGCTGCAGATTTCCCGGCCGCTCCAGCGCTGCGCTTGGCAGGCGCCTTGGCGAGTTTTTTCGCAGCCTTCTTGACCGCCTTCTTGGCGCTCTTCTTCGCCGGTGCCGCAGCACCCGCACGTGCCTCAGGCGGGCGCCGCGGCGGCGGTTTGCGGCCCGGAGTGAGCGCACGCCAGGCGTGCCCGCCGTTCATCGCCAGCAACGCATCGGCCGCCGACGGGCCGGCACTGCCAGCCGCGTAATTGGGAAAGTCACTGGGCGGTTGTTTCCACGCATCCAGGATCGGCTGCACGATGCGCCACGCGCCTTCCACCATCGCCGCGTCCTGGAACAGGCCGGCCTCGCCATTCATGCAGTCCTGCAGCAAACGCTCGTAGCCAACGGTGTATTCCTTCGGGAACCAGTCGCGGTAGCGGAAGTCCATCCGCACCGGCGCCAACGCTACTTGCGCCCCCGGGCGCTTGACGTCGAACTGCAGCGAGATGCCTTCGTCGGGCTGGATATGCAGCACCAGCCAGTCAGGGCCGTAGCCGCCCACTTCGGTGCTACGAAATGGCGCCAGCGGTGCGGGCTTGAAGCGGATCGCGATCTCGGTGGTGCGCTCGCGCAGGCGCTTGCCGGTGCGCAGATAGAACGGCACGCCAGCCCAGCGCCAAGTGTCGACCTGCAACTTCATCGCCACGAAGGTTTCGGTTTCCGACTCGTCCGGTACCGTGTCTTCTTCGCGGTATCCCGGCACGGCGCTGCGATTGACCGCACCGGACGCGTACTGCCCGCGCACCACGTCTTCGGGTTTGATCGGGCGCACCGCTTCGATCACTTCGGCGCGGCGGCGATGCATCGCCTCGGTGGTGAACGCGGCCGGCGGCTCCATCGCAATCATCGCCAGCAGCTGGAACAGATGGTTAGGCACCATGTCGCGCAGGCAGCCGGTGGGATCGTAGAAACGCCCGCGCCCTTCCACGCCGATGGTTTCGGCGGCGGTGATCTGCACGTGGTCGATGCGGTCGCGGTTCCACACCGGCTCGAACAGGCCATTGGCGAAGCGGAACGCCAGGATGTTCTGCACGGTTTCCTTGCCCAGGAAATGGTCGATGCGGAACACCTGGTCTTCGTGCAGCACGCGCGCAACGGTGGCATTGAGATGCTTGGCACTGGGCAGGTCGTGGCCGAACGGCTTTTCCACGATCACCCGGCGCCAGCCAGCGCCCTCGTGCTGCTTGACCAGCCCGGCCTCGCCCAGATTCAGCAGCACCGGCTCGAAGAAGCGCGCAGCGGTGGCCAGATAGAACAGCACATTGCCGCGGGTGCCATAGCGCTTGTGCAGTTTTTCCAGCACGCCGTCGAGCGCCTGATAGGCACGCAGGTCGGTGAAGTCGCCGCGCACGTAATGCATGCGCTCGCGCAACCAGTCCCAGGTATCGGTATCGAATCCATCGGCCTGGAACTCGGCATCGCGGCTGCTCAGCAGCTCGGTCATCGCCTTGCCCATGTTGGTGCGCCAGGCACGCTCGGTGATATCGCCATGGTCCATGCCGACAATGGCGAATTCCTCGCCAAGTGCACCGGCGCGGCGCAGGTTGTACAGCGCCGGCATCACCAGGCGCCGGGTCAGATCACCGCGCGCACCGAACACCACGATGATGCACGGCGGGGTGGTCACTTGCTCACTCATGGATGCGTCTCCTTCTCGCCCATGCGTCCATGCAGGCGCAATGCCGCATTGACCAGGGCCACGTGGGAATACCCTTGCGGGAAGTTGCCAAGCATGCGTTTGCCACGCGGGTCGTACTCTTCGGCGAGCAGGCCCACGTCGTTGCACAGCCCGAGCAGGCGCTCGAGCAATGCGCGCGCCTGCTCGGTGCGGCCGAGCAAGGCGTAGTTTTCCACCAGCCAGAAACTGCAGGCAATGAAGGTACCCTCACCGGCCGGCAAGCCGTCGGCACTGTCGTCGGCGCGATAGCGCTCGACCAGGCCATCGATGGTGAGGTCGCGCGCGATCGCGTCGGCGGTGGCAGCAATGCGCCGATCATCCGGTGGCAGGAAGCCGACGATGGGAATCAGCAATAACGACGCATCCAGCCGATCCGAGCCGTAGCTCTGCACGAAATACCCATCCGGGTGCACGCCTTTTTCCAGCACCTCGGTGCGGATCTCCTCGGCGATGCGGCCCCAATGCGCGCGCTTTTCAGCGCTGGCATTGGTAATGCCGTCGCGGCAGCCGCAATCGAAGGCCAGCCACGCCATGACCTTGGAGTGCACGAAGTGGCGGCGCTCGTCGCGCACTTCCCAGATGCCTTCGTCGGGCGTGCGCCACAGGTCTTCGAGCATTTCCAGGAAATGCTCCAGCAACGAGGCCGAAGAACCGTCGTCATCGGCCGGCGGCGGGACGCCTTTTTCGCGCGCGTAGTGAAACGCGCCGATCAGTTCGCCATAGACGTCGAGCTGAAACTGGTCCACCGCGCCGTTGCCGATCCGCACCGGCGCCGAGCCTTCGTAGCCGGGCAGCCAGTGCGCTTCCCATTCCTGCAGGCGACGCTCGCCGGCGATGCCGTATAGCGCCTGCAGCTGATCCGGCGAACCGGCGATGGCCCGTTGCACCCAATCGCGAAATGCCGAGGCTTCATCGCGGTAGCCGGCCTGCAACAACGCGATCAGGGTGAACACCGAATCGCGCAGCCAGCAATAGCGGTAATCCCAATTCCGCGTGCCGCCCAGGTGTTCGGGCAGCGAGGCGGTGGGCGCGGCGACAATGCCGCCGGTGGGCAGATAACTCAGCCCCTTCAGCACCACCAGCGATCGCTTCACCTGCTGCGTCCACGGCCCCACATCGGTGCACCGCCGCGCCCAGCCGTGCCAGAACGCGGTGGTGCGCTGCAGGGCTTCATCCGGGTCGATGGCCGGCGGCACGGTCTGGTGCGACAGGCCATGACTGAGCAGAAACCAGGTGCTCTCGCCCTCGCGCAGGGTGAAGTCGGTTTCGGTGCCCAGGTCCTTGCCTTGCAGCGTCTGTGGCGTGCGCAGGGCCAGCTGGTCGGGCCCGGCAATGGCGCGAATGCCGCCATCGATGCTGGTCACCCACGGCACCGTGCGGCCGTAATTGAAGCGGAAAGTCAGGCGCATGTGCATGGGCACTTCGCCCTGCACGCAACGCACCATGCGCACCAGATGCTGATGCACCTCGCCATCGTCGCTGGCCACCATGAAGTCGACCAGTTCCACCGTGCCGGTGTCGGTGATGAGCCGGGTGCGCAGCACCAGGCTGTCGTCTTCGTAGGCGCGCTCGCTGCGGAAATCGGCGGCCGGCGCCAGCGCCCATTGGCCGTGTTCCGGCGTGCCCAGCAGCGAGGCGAAGACTGCATCGGAATCGAAGCGTGGCAGGCACAGCCAGTCGATGGTGCCGCAGTGGTCGACCAGGGCCGCGCTGTGGCAATTGCCCAGCATGGCGTGGTCCTCGATACGGACGCTCATCGGGTGGGCGCTTCCTTCGTGCGAGTCAAGCCTCAGTGTTGCACGCGAGGTGTCGGGATCGGGTTACGAATGCGCCGGCAAACGCAGCAGTGGTGGCACCGTGTGTTCCAGCCGGCGGATCAGTTCCGGCTGCATGTAGGTGTAGTCGTCGGGAATCTGCAGGCAGGCCACACGGCAGTGCCGCAGGTGCGCAGCGAAGCGCCGGCGCAACAGCTGCAGATGGCGGCGCTCCATCACCAGCACCAAGTCGCTGTCGTGCAGCAGCTCGGGCGTGACCGGTTGCTCGGCATCGGGCGCCAGTCCGGCCGATTGCGTAAGCACATTCGGCCACTGCGCGAAGACGTGCTCGGCGGTGGGGCTGCGCAGCCGGTTGCGGCTGCACACGAACAGCACCCGCAGCGGCGCGGAGGCGCGCTGGCTCAGCGGCCTTCGCGCAGGAAGCGCGCCATCGACGACACCCCCGGCAACGCCGGTTCGAACTGGCCCGCCACGTCGATGAAGCCGCGCATGATCGCAATCTCGCGCGGGGTGCGGTTGAGCGCGTCGCGGCGGTCCGAATCGGCACCGGCACGCAACAGGCGCTGCACCAGCAAGGGCAGCCCATGCAGGGCTGCCAGATGCAGCGGGCCGAAGCCGCGTTGATCGGCCACGTCCAGCGCCACGTCTTCGTCGAGCAGGCGCTCCACACCGGCCAGCACCACCTGCTCGTCGCAGGCGGTGCCGGGTTCGGCGCGCGCGCCCAGCAACATCAATAGCGGGCTGACCCGCCCGCCGGCCAGGTAATCCGGGTCGGCGCCGGCCAGCAACAAGGTGTCCAGCAGCGCGAGCAGACGGATCTTGTCGCGCGCGGTGAAGCCGTACAGCGCGGCGCAATGCAGCGCCGCCAGGCCCTGGTCGTCGTTGGCATGCACGTCGGCGCCGGCGGCGAGCAGCCGCGCCACGATGTCCGGCAGGCCCAGCGCACAGGCCAGCATCAGCACGGTGACGCCACCGGGCAGGCGGTGTTCGATCTGCGCACCGGCCGCCAGCAGCGCCGCCACGATCTCGGTCTGGCGCATGCTCACCGCCGCCGACAACGGCGTGGCGCCGCTGTTGGCGGCACGCTGCGGGTCCGCGCCTCGGCCGAGCAGATGGGTCACCACGGCCAGATGGCCGCTGCCGGCTGCACGCAGCAGTGCGGTGCAGCCCTGCGCGTCCACCGCATCGACCGGCAGGCCGAGGTCGATGAGGCGACGCACCGCATCGGTATCGCCGGTCATCGCCGCGGCCGGCACATCGGCCTCGCGCAGCGTGCGGCGTGGCAGCGACCAGATGCGCCAGTCCAGCCAATCGGCCAGATCGCGCCGGCCGATCGACAACGCCACGCCCAGCGGGGTCTGCCCGTCGGCGGCGCGCGCTTCCGGCGAGGCGCCTTGCTTGACCAGCAATTTGAGCGAGGCCTCGCGGCCCAGCGCGGTGGCCAGATGCAGCGCGGTCATGCCGTGGCTGTCGCGCGCTTCGCGGTCCACGCCGTGTTCGAGCAGCCACTGCTGCAGGCGCAACCAACCCAGGCGCACCGCCAGCGACAGCGGCGGGTCGCCAGCGGCCGACGGCGCGAACGGGTCGGCGCCGCGTTCCAGCAATTCCAGCGCGAACTGTTCCAGCCCGCGCGAGGCCGCGTCGTGCTGCACGCAGGCGCTGAGCAGGCGGGTCAGCCCGCCGGCACCGGCCGGCGAGACGCCGTGGCGCAGCAACACCTGCAGCGCCGGTACCGCTTCGACGCCACGCGAGAGCAGCGCGAACATCGGCACGTCACCGCAGGCATCGCGCACCTCGGAATCGGCCCCGTGGCGCAGCAACCAGTCGACCGCGTCGGCATTCAGGGCCAGGTGCGCGTCGTGCAGCAGGCCGCCCAGTTCTTCCGGGCCGCACAACCGCGCCAGTGCAACCAGGCCATCGCGCTGGCCCAGCTGCAGGCCTTCGCGCAACAGCACCAGCGGCGGGCGGTCCGGTAGTTGCGTGGTGGGACTAACGCCGTCACCGTGCGCGTCACTCACCGCCGAGGGCAGCGGATAAGCCGGATCGAGCAGGCGCACGATCGCCCAACGGCCTGCTTCGGCGGCCACATCCACGGCGCGGCGGCCGTGCATGTCCTGCGCATCGGCGGGGACGTCCAGCTCCAGCAGGCGACGGATCAGCGCTGGCGACACGGTGTCGGCGGCGCAGGCCAGCATCACCGCATTGCGGCCGTCGCCATCGATCGCCAGCACGTCGGTCTTGCGCGCCACCAGCCGCTCCAGCACCGCGCTGCGGGCCTGGCGGGCGGCATCCAGCCACGGCGTGCGGCCGAGCAGGTCGCGCGCTTCCAGATTCGCGCCGGCCGCCAGCAGCGCCTCGACGATGTCGCCGTGCCCGGCCAGCGCGGCTTCGTGCAGCGCACTGCGGCGTTGGCGGTCGCGCGCATCCACGCGCGCCTTGTGCTTGAGCAGCAGCTGGACGCCGGCCGGGTCGTCTTCCTCGGTCCCTGCGGCCGCCAGCAACACCGGCGCACCACCGGCCGGCTCGGACTGCGCGCCGCGTTCCAGCAGGAACTTGGCCAGGCGCCAATTGCCGACCTGGCAGGCCATTGCCAGCGGCGAGTGGCCTTCGTTATTCAGCGCATCTAGTTCGGCGGCGGCATCGCGCAGCAGCGCGGCCACGCCGGGGTCGGAACTGCGCACCGCGTGGTGCAGCGGCGTGTTGCCGTCGTTGTCGGTGGCACGTGGGTCGGCGCCGTTGGCCAGCAGCGTCATCACTGCATCCGGGCGGCCATGCCAGCTGTCGCGCGTGGCCGCCAGCAGCGGGGTCATGCCGCGGTGCGGCTGGTTGACGTCCACGCGCCGGGTGATCAGTTCGCGCAGCAGGCGCAGGTCCGGCAGCACGGCAGCCAGCGCCGGCAGGCTGCGTTGATCGCGCCATTCCGGCAGCGGCAGCGCCTGCGGGTCGGCGCCGGCCTCGAGCAGTTGCAGCGCCCGATCCACGCGCCCGCCGCGGGCGGCTTCATACAGCTCCGGCACCAGCTGGTGCTGGGCCACCGGTTCCAGCGGGCCGGGTTCGGCCGCGGCTTCGGAGAAGAAATCTGCGGCCTGGCGGGGCGCCAGTGTCTCGGTGCGCGCCGGCGGCACGGTGCGCTGCAGCAGCAGGTGGGCAGCTGGCAGCAACACGCTCGCGGCGACCGCCAGGCCCCAACGCAGCCCGCCGGACAGACCGCCCGGCCATGCCAGCGCCACGCCCAGCCCGCACACCGCCAGCACCAGGGCCGCGACCAACAGGCCGCGCCAGGCATGCAGTTCCTGCGTGGCCAATGCATGCCAGCGTGGCGTCAGCGGGCCGCCGTCGCGTTCCACCTCGCCCCACAGCGGCCAGGTACGCCACAGCCCGAGCAACGCGGCGCTCACCGCCACACTGAGCGCCAGCGCGGCGGCCAGGCTGCCGCTGTCGCGCAGGGCGGTCAGCGGCCAAGTAATCAGCGCGCCCAGGGCGAGCAGCCCAACGCCCCACAGCGTCAGCAAAGGCGGCAGGCCTGGCAGCAGTGCGCGGGGGTGGGACGGCAACGCGCGGGTGCCGCGCAGCCAGGACACCGCCAGCGCGAAGGCCGGTTGCGCCAGCCACAGTGCCAGCGCGGCAACAACGCCGCCCACGCCGCCGAGCAGGGTGAGCACCACGCCGGCCGCAGCGGCCAGCCCCGCAGCGCGCAGCCGCGCGGCTCGCTGCGGCTCAGTCATAGTCGCACTCGCCCGCCAGCACCACCGTCTTCGGCAATTGCAGATAGAAGCCGTGGCTGGCCAGCGCCGCGCGCACGGTGTCCACGTCGGCCTGCGCCAGGCGGCGCTCCGGCGTCAACGCCACGTCCAGCACGAACGCGAACGGCGCCAACCGCGCCTGCACGTCGGCGGGAATCACGGAGAAATCGTCACGCGTGGCGAGATAGACGAACGTGTCCTGCTTGCGTTGGCTTTTATAGACGTAGGCGTGCATGCGCGCGTGGTCGCGCTCTAGGTGATGTGGGTCGCAGGATTGTGTCCCAATTGCGGCCATGGCGAAAGCGCGGCACGCGCGGAAAATCCCAGTCGCGTCAGCCACATGACCGTCACGTTCAGTTGCGCCATCGACGGGTGGTCTACCCGCCACCGATATACTGCGGTCACTTTTTGCCAGCCAGACCACCGTGAGCCAAGCGCATCGTTCGTCCCAGATGGCCCCGGTCGCCATCACTGCCTTCACCGCCACTACTGCGCTCGGCGCCGGACTGGACGCCCAGGCCAGCGCGCTGCGCGAGCGCCGCAGCGGCATGCGCCGCAACGATTTCGGCCCGCAGCCGCTGGAATGCTGGATCGGCCGGGTTGCCGGCGTAGAAGACGTGGTGCTACCAGACGCGCTGCAAGGCTGGGACTGCCGCAACAACCAGCTGGCCTGGCTGGCCCTACAACAGGACGGCATGGCCGCCGCCGTGCAGGCCGCCGCGCAGCGCTATGGCGCCGAGCGCGTGGCGGTGGTGATGGGCACGTCCACCTCCAGCGTGGGCGCCAGCGAAGAGGCCTACACGCGCCTGGTCGAAGACGCCCACGGCCTGCGCTTCCCGGACGACCTGCAGCGCCCGATCGTGCACACCCCGCATTCGCTTGGCGATTTCGTGCAGCACGCCACCGGCCTGCGCGGGCCGGCGATCACCGTGGCCACGGCATGTTCGTCCAGCGCCAAGGTGTTCGCCCAGGCGGCGCGGTTGATGGCGGCCGGCGTGGTCGATGCGGCCCTGGTCGGCGGCGTGGACACCTTGTGCGGCAGCGTGTTGTTCGGCTTCAACTCGTTGCAGGTGGTGGCACCACAGCTGTGCCAGCCGTTCGACGCACGCCGGGTCGGCCTGAGCCTGGGCGAGGCCGGCGGCTTTGCCTTGCTCGAACGCCCCGCCGCCGCCCCGGACGCCGCGCAGTGGCTGTACGGCTATGGCGAATCCAGCGATGCCCACCACATGTCCGCCCCGCACCCGCAGGGCCTGGGCGCGCAGCTGGCGATGCGTGGCGCGCTGGACACCGCCGGGCTGGATGCCGCGGCGGTGGGCTATCTCAACCTGCACGGCACCGCCACGCCGGCCAACGACAGCGTCGAGGCGGCCGCAGTGGCGGCGATCTTCCCCGACACCTTGCATGCCAGTTCGACCAAGGCCTGGATGGGCCACACGCTGGGCGCGGCCGGCATCGTGGAGTCGGTGATTGCGCTGCTCGCGCTGCGCGACGGCCTGCTGCCGGGCACGCTCAACAGTGCGGTGCCCGACCCCGCCTGCGGCCCGCAGATCCGCTTCGATAACGCCCATTCCCGGATTCAGTACGCAATGAACAACTCCTTTGGCTTCGGCGGCAACAACTGCTCGCTGCTGTTCGGGCAGGCACGCTGATGTTGACGGCCACCATCGAAGGCATCGGTTTCTGGACCCAGGGTCTGCCCACCTGGGATGCCGCGGTCGCGTTCGCGCATGGCGCTGACCTGCAGGACACCCCGGCCCGTCCGTCCCCCCAATTGCTGGCCCCCAACGAGCGCCGGCGCGCGCCGGACACCGTGGCGGTGTCGCTGGACGCCGCACTGGCCGCCTGCCACGCCGCCGGCCGCGACCCCACCATGCTGCCATCTGTGTTCACCTCCACCCACGGCGATCTGGCGATCACCGACTACATGTGCACCACCCTGGCCAGCGACCCAACGGCCATCTCGCCGACCAAGTTCCACAACTCGGTGCACAACGCCGCCGCCGGTTACTGGACCATCGGTGCCGGGGCGATGACCCCGACCACCGCGCTCAGCGCCGGCGCCGGCAGCTTCGCGCAGGGCCTGCTGGAGGCGCTGATGCAGCTGGGCGCCGGCGCCGATGCGGTGTTGCTGGTGGGCTACGACGCGCGCTCGATCGGGCCGCTGGGGCGGGTGTCGCCCAGCGAAGGCCTGCTTGGCGCCGCACTGGTGCTGGGTGCGCCCAGCCAGGCCGGCAAGCCGCAGCTGGCGCTTCGCTTCGACGACGGCGTGCCCACGCCGGGCGATGGCCCGCTGGCGCGCTACATGGCCGCCAACGCCATGGCGCCGATGCTGCCGCTGTTCGACGCGCTGGCCACAGGCAGCACCCACACCGCGCTGTACGCCGGCCCGGGGCGCGTGCTGCAGGTGGAGGTGCAGCCGTGAGCCGCATCCCGCTGAGCCGCGACGACACCGCGATCCTGGTGCCGGCCTTGAATGAGTCGCTGCGCATCCGCGAAGTGGTCAACGACGCGCTGACCTATTGCTCGCAGGTGATCGTGATCGACGACGGCTCCGATGACGGCACCGCCGACTGCATCGCCGATTTGCCGGTCACCCTGATCCGCCACCCGCAGCGCATGGGCAAGGGCGCCGCACTGCGCAGCGGCTTTGCCGAAGCCCAGCGGCAAGGCATGCGCGCGGTGATGACCATGGACGGCGACGGCCAGCACAAGGCCGCCGATTTCCCGCGCCTGCTCGCTGCGGCGAACCGCCACCCGGGCGCAGTGATCGTGGGCGCGCGCATGCGCAAGCGGGCCACCCAGCCCACCATCCGCCGCATCGGCAACGACTTCGGCGACTGGGGCATCGCCTGGGCCTGCGGCTTCCGCCTGGTCGACAGCCAGAGCGGCCAACGCCTGTATCCGGCCTCGGTGTTCACCCTGCCCAACGTGCCCGGCGAAGGCTTCGTGTTCGAAGCACAACTTCTGATCTCCGCCGCGCGCCAGGCCGGTGCACGCGTGGTCGCGGTGCCGATCGAAACCCGGTACGCGGGCACCTCGCCCGGCACCTTCCGCAAGAGCCATTTCCGGCTGGTCCGCGATCTGTGGAACATCACCTCGCATGTGGTCAAGCAGGTGTGGGCCTACGGCCACGTCTGGCGCGAATACCGCCGCGTGCGCGCCCATCCGGTGCTGATTGACGACCCGGACGGCGAATTTGCTACTGTGCCCGCGGTCACCGAGAGCAATCCATCCACATGAGTGCACAACGCGCAGATGTCGTGATCACCGGCGGTGGCCTGGCCGGCCTGAGCCTGGCGCTGCAGTTGCGGCAACGCGATCCGGCACTGGCCATCACCGTGCTGGAACGGCGCGCACACCCGGTGCGCGAGGCGGCCTTCAAGGTCGGCGAATCGACCGTGGAGATTGGCGCGCATTACTTCGCCGATGTGCTCGGCCTGCGCGAACATCTGGAAGCCGAGCAGATCCGCAAGTTCGGTTTCCGCTTCTTCTTCTCCGACAAGCGCGACGACATCGACCGCTGCACCGAACTGGGCGTCAGCAAGATCCTGCCCACGCCGTCATGGCAGATCGACCGTGGCCGCTTCGAGAACTTCCTCGGCGAGCGCGCGCGCGCGCAAGGCATCGTGTTTTTGGATAGCTGCAGCGTCAAGGGCGTGGACCTGAGCGATGACGATGCCAGCGACCACAGCGTGCGCTACGAGCGCGGCGGCGAAGCCGGCACGCTCAACGCACGCTGGGTGGTGGATGCCAGCGGCCGCGCCGGATTGCTCAAGCGCAAGCTGGGCCTAGCGCAGGACAACGCACACGACGCCAACGCGGTGTGGTGGCGGGTGGAAGGGCTGATCGACCCCAATGCCTGGTCGCAGGACAGCAGCTGGCTGCAGCGCTGCACGCCGCCGGACCGCTGGCGTTCGACCAATCACATGTGCGGGCCGGGTTACTGGTTCTGGCTGATTCCGCTGTCGTCCGGTGCGCATTCGCTGGGCATCGTCTGCGATGCGGCGATGCATCCGCTGGAAACAATGAACACCCATGACAAGGCGATGGCCTGGCTGCGCACGCATCAGCCGCAGGTTGCCGCCACCCTGGACCAGACCGATTACCGGCTGCAGGACTTCCTGTTCCTGCGCAACTTCTCGTACGGCTGCAAGCAGGTGTTTTCCACCCAGCGCTGGGCGCTCACCGGCGAGGCGGGCGTGTTCCTGGACCCGTTCTATTCGCCTGGCAGCGACTTCATCGCCATCTCCAACACCTACATCTGCGAACTGATCGGTCGCGACCGCGCCGGCCGCTCGCTCAGCCCCTACGTGGAGCTTTACGAGCAGCTGTATTTCTCGTTCTACGAAAATACCTTGAGCCTGTATCAGGACCAGTACGCCTTGTTCGGCGATGCACAGGTGATGCCGGTCAAGGTGATCTGGGACTACACCTATTACTGGTCGTTGCTGGCGCCGCTGTTCTGCAGCGGGCGCATCGCCGACCTGGGCCTGCTGGCGCGCATGAAGGCGGACTTCTTCTATGCGCGCGACATGAATCTGGCCATGCAGCGCGTGCTGCATGACTGGGGCCAGCACAACACCGCGCTGGGCACGGTCACCGGTGACGGCCGCCTGCTCGATCAATACCTGATCGGCTGGTTCAATGAACTCAACGGCGCACTGCACGACACCTTGGATGACGAGGCATTTGCCGCGCGCATCCACGCCAACATCGCGCGCATGGCGGTGCTGGCCCGCGAGATCCTGGAACAGGCCCGCCAACGCCACCCCGCCCTGCCCGACCACGGCCTGGCCGCACTCACCGCCAACGCCGTCGGCGACCCGATCCTCACCGCCGCGTGGTATGCCGACGCCGCGTAAAGTGCACAGAACGCGCCTAACCGGCGCGTTTTTTGTAGGTGCGGCCGCAGCCTAGCGCTGGGCCATGATTTGCCAGCGTGGTCGCAGCCCGTTGCGTCACGCATGCGAATGCACGCAGGTATGGGCGACAGCTCACTTGTTCCCGACGGCTTGAATTCAACCCATGCCGCCGTTGATGCCAATCACCTGGCCGTTGATGTAACCAGCTACGTCCGAGCACAGGAACGCCACCAGCGCGGCAACTTCGTCGGGTGTGCCAACGCGGCCAGCCGGCACCATCTGCTTGATTAGGTCCGGCGCGAAGCTGTCGCCGACCATCTCGCTTTCGATCACGCCCGGTGCGACCACGTTCACGGCGATGCCGCGGCTGGCCATCTCGCGCGAAAGCGATTTACTGGCGCCGTGCAGCGCGGCCTTGGCGGCGGCGTAATTGGTCTGGCCGCGATTGCCCAGCACCGCCGCCACCGACGACACGCTGACGATGCGGCCCCAGCGCGCGCGCGCCATCGGCAGCAGCAGCGGTTGGGTGACATTGAAGAAACCGTGCAGCGACACATCGATGACCCGATGCCACTGTTGCGCGTTCATGCCGGCCATCGGCGCATCGTCGTGGATGCCGGCGTTGTTGACCACGATGTGGATCGGCCCGGCCTCCAGCAACGCCGCTAATGCATCCGCACTGGCCTGCGCATCGGCCACATCGAAGGCGACCGCTTCGGCACTGCCGCCCGCGGCCACGATGGACGCCACCACTTCCTCGGCCCGGGCGAGATTGCGATTGGCATGCACAATGACGTGCCGGCCCTGCGCCGCTAGCTGACGGCAGATCGCACCGCCAAGATCGCCGCTACCGCCGGTGACCAGCGCACGGCGCTGTGAAACAGATGTGCTCATGGAAACCTCGTCGGGGCCGCAACTGGCAGCAGCAAGCGCACCATCCTAGCGATTCACGCGCGTCGCCGGAACCGCCGCCCCCACGTAGGAGCGCGCTTGCGCGCGATGACGCGTTCCCGTGAATGCCTATCGCGCGCGCGCGCTCCTACGCGAAGTCAGAACGATCGATTAGGCCTGCGCGGCGCCCAACATCACCGTGGCGCGCCCTTCTGCCAGCAACTGGTCGCCGTGGGTGAGCCGGAAGCTGTACTGCTGGCTGTCCTCGCCCTGCAGCAACACCTGCGCTTCGCAGGTGATCGCATCGGGCAGGTCATCGAGATAGGCCACGTGTACCTCCACGCCGCGCAGCGCCACCAGCATGCCCGGGCGCACCGGTTTGCCCGATGCCTGCCCCAGCAACCCACCGTGCACCGCCATCGCCTGCGCGCCGTATTCGCACAGATGCAGCGCGCGCAGGCGGCCATCGGCACGCAACGGGTGCTCGGCGCTGTGATGCGCGCGGCTCTGCACCACGATGCGCTGCGCGTCCCAGTCCAGCACCGCTTCCCACAGGCACATGGCGCCCTGGTGCGGAATCAGCGCCGCAATCGCCTCACGTCCGAGCATCGGTCACCTCGCCTGCGGGGCGTTCCAGCGCCGGCTCACGCGACACCAGCAACGCCAGGATGAAATTGAACAGCACGCCTAGTGCGACCGTGCTGCCAATGGCGCGTAGCACCGGGATGCTGGAGGCCGCCAGCAACGCGAACACCAGCAGCGTCATCAGGCTGCAGACGATCAGCGCGTGCAAGGTGCGCAATTGATCGGCGTGATCATCGCCGGCATGGTCGAAGAACAGCGCGTAATCCAGGCCCAGCCCCGCGGCAAGGATCAGCGCGATCAGATGGAACAGGTTGAGCTCCACGCCCATGCCGCGCAGGATCGCCAGAATCAGCACGCTGGTCAGCGCCATCGGCAGCAACACGCGCACGATGCGACGCGGGCTGCGCAGCGCAATCGCCACCGTCGCTGCCAGCAACAACGCGGCCAGCAGCAGCGCACCGAGTACGCGTCCACGGTAGGCGGCGACCAACGATTCGGACGCCTCCTTCAGATCGAGCAACTGCGCGCCGCTGCCTTGCACGGCGCTGGCGATGACGGCCGGATCGCGTAGGCCGGTCAGCGATACCAGCGCAGTGCTGCGGTCGCTGCGCCCCAGCAACAGCCCGCCGACCGACGTCGCCAGCGGCGAGCCAGCCAGATCCTTCGGCGTCAGCGGCGCGGCCTGCTTGGCGGTCTGCAGATCCTGCAGGAACGGCGCAAACACATCGCTGCGAAACGGCGTGGCTGCCACCGCTTGCTGCAGCAGCGCGCTGGCTTGGGCTGCGTCGGGCAACGCGGCCTGGCGTGCCTGCTGGGTCTTGGCGCTGGGCAAGTACCGCGCCGCCATGTCGTAACCGACCAAGGCACCCTCACGCACCAACGCATCCAGACGCGGGCGCAAACGCTCGCTGGCCTGCAGCGCGGCTTCGTCCGATGGCGCGGACAGCGCCAGCACATACCGCACATCCGGTGCGCCCAGTTCCTGGCGCAAATGGGTGTCCTGCGCCAGCGCCTTGGGCGGCACCGGAGTGAGTTTGGACAAGTCGTTCTGCCAGAACTGCCCAGGCGCAAAGGCAATCACCGCGATGCCGACCACCGCAATCACCGCCAGGCTGATGCGCGGGCGTGGCAGCCGCGCAATCGCGCGCCACAGCGCGGCCAGCAGGCGCGAATCGGCATAGTCGCGCGGCGCCGGATCGATCAACCACGGCAGCAGCCAACGCGTGGTGACCGCCGCAGTGGCCAGGCCGGCAATGGTGAACACCGCCAGCTGACGCAGGCCGTCCACACCGGAAAACAGGAAGGTCACATACGCAATGCAGGTGGACACCACGCCGGTGGCCAGGGTGGGCCACAGATGCCGCGCATTGGCGCGTGGATCCAGGCCAGGGCGTTGATGACTGAACAGGTGAATCGGGTAGTCCTGCACTACGCCGATCAAGGTGAAACCAAAGGCCACGGTGATGCCGTGCACGCCTTCGAACAGCAACGCCACTGCGCCCAGGCCTGCCAGCCCGGCGCTGGCCAGCGGCAGCACGCCGAGCACCGGAATTTTCCAGCTACGGTAGGCCACCAGCAGCAACAGCACCAGACCCACCGTGTCCAGCGTGCCGATCCACTGCGCCTCGCCCTGCGTGCGCGCGGTGATCTCCACCGCGAACGCACCCGGGCCGGTCAGCGTCATCCGCGTGGCGGTGCCGGCGCTGACCTTGGCAAAGGCCGCCTGCACGGCGTCGTAGGCCAGTTGCTGGCCGGTCGGGTCGAAGCCGGCGGCACGCGTCTGCACCACCAGCAGCGCCGAGGTGCCGGCACGGTCGAACCAGACCTCATCGTGTGTCTGCGGCGCGGCGGCTGGCTGCAAGGTTTCGGCCAGATGCAGCACTTCCAGCGTAGGGTCACGCGGCAGCAGCGGTTCCACCATCGCGCCGGCGGGCGAACCCAGATCCTGCACGCGCGCCTGCAGCGCCGTCTCCAGCGCAGCGGCATCCAGGGGTGCGGCATCGAAGCTGTCGCTGAGCAGGTAGCGGTACGGCAGCAGGCGCTGCGGAATCGCCTCCAGGCCAGCGCTACCGCCATTGCCGACCAGCTCGAACAGGTCCGGCTGCGCGGCCAGTGTGCGATACAGCGCGCGCGACTGCGCCGCCAAGGTCGCCGGGTCGCTGTTGGATAGCGACATCAACAACAGCCGCGAGCCAGGGCCTTCGCCGAGTTCTTCGATCAACAGCTTCTGCGCCGGCGTGCGCGGAGCGGGCATGAATTTACGCAGGTCACCGGAGACCTTGAGCGTTTCGCTCAACCAGAAACCAGCCACCGCCAGCAGCGCCAACCACAGCAGCGCCAAGCCGATGCGCCGGTTGGCATTCAACTCAAACGCCATGTGCCAGCTCCCGCTGCGTGGCCGAACGTGCACTGGCCGCACGCGCGGCATCGGGCAGCAACAGTGCTTTCAGTTTGCTGAGAGCGGGCATGAACTTCCTTAAATCGCCCGACACCTTGAGCGTTTCGCTCAACCAGAAACCGGCTATTGCCAGCAGCGCCAGCCACAGCAGCGCCAAGCCGATGCGCCGGTTGGCATTCAACTCAAACGCCATGTGCCAGCTCCCATGTCATGGCACCACGTGCACCGGCCGGGTGCGACATCAAGAGGTGCTGGCGCTGTGCGCTGCCGATGGGCGCGATCACGCCGCCGGGCCGTGGCACAGGGTGGTGAGCGCCGCCGCGTCGGTCACGGCCGCCGCATCGCGTGCCGCACCGGCCAGCAAGGTGCGTTGCACATCGCCCTTGACCGGCACACTTTCGATGCAGCGCAGCTCATCGCCACGCCCGTACAGGCGCAACTCGCGCACCTGCTTGGCCACGGCCGCATCCTTGGGCTGCAACTGCAGCTGCCAGGCCTGCGGCCGGCCCTGCCCGCTGACGCGGTACTGCTGTTCCAGCAAGGCGCGATCGCCGGACAGCAGCGCACCGAAGCCGGACTTCAAGCCGGCCAGTTCGGGGACGCGGCTCAAGGAAAAACGACGCGGCGATTTGCCTTCGCGTTCCAGCACGCCTTCGTCGCCGCGCAAGGTGGTCGTCTCGCGATACGGCGCGCTGACCTCGCGCACCAGGGTTTGCGCATCCGGGCGGCGGTAATGGCCCTGCACGCGCAGCGGCGACTTCAGCAGCGCCGAGCCACGCAACTCCACGAACTCGGTGCTGACCGGGGCCGGGCGTGCCAGGCGTTGCAGCACCTGGCCTACATCCAGCGCCTCAGGCGGTGCGGCGCATAGCGGTGCGGCGCTGAACAGCAGTATCAGCATCCACGGCAGGGTGCGGCGCATCGGCATGATGGGTGTTCCAGAAATCGTAGAAGTTGAACCAGTTGTACGGCGCGTAGCGTGTGTAATGTTCCAGCCTGGCGGCGTAATCGCGCATGAGCACGGCCAGCACCGGCGCACGCTGGCGACGCGGCACGTCCAACCCTTCGCTGAAGGTCTCGAACGCCAGCTCGTAATGGTTGCCGCCGCGGTACAGGCCGAAGGCCAGCACCACCGGCACCTTGAGCGCAGCGGCAATCAGCCACGGCGAGGTCGGGAACATCGCATTACGGCCGAGGAACATCGCCGGCAACGCCGGGTCGCCCTCGCGCGGGCGATCGATCAGCAGCGCCACCAGCGCGCCGGCGTCGGTGGCTTCCTTGATCGCCATGACGATCGAGGTCGCATCCATCCCGGCATCGATGATGTTGGCGGCCAGCTGCGGATTGAGCGCGCCCAGCAGATCGGTCATGGCGCGGTTATGCGCCTTGTCCAGCACCACCTTGACCTGCACGTCCGGGCGTTCGGTGGCCAGCACACGCAACGCATCGAAACTGCCCAGGTGCGAGCCGAAGATCAGCACCCCACGGCCGCGGTCCATCTGCGTGTGCAGTTGATCCAGTCCGGTGATATCGACCTGGAAGCGCTGCATCTGGCCGCACAGCATGTACACGCGGTCCAGGATGGTGGAGGCAAAGGTATGAATATGGCGCGCCACATCGCGCACCGTGGCCGGCCGGCCGAGCACACGCGCCAGGTAGGCGCGCGAGGCGGTGCGCTCAGGCCCGCGCACCAGCAGGAAGTACAGCGTGATCGGATACAGCAGCGCGCGCCCGACCGAACGCCCGGCGTGCCGGGCAATGCCACGGATCAGCCACAGCGCGAAGCGACCGCCGCCCTCGGGGCGTTGTTTCCAGTGATTGCTCATGCCGCCGCCTCCGCCACCAGCTCGCCACTGACCAGCAACTGGCCGTCGCGCTGCACGCGGAAGCGCCAGCGCGGGCCATCGCCTTCCAGCGTCACCGAGGCCGTCTGGCCAGGCAACAACGGTTGCACGAACTTCACCTGCGGCAAGCGTGCGGGCGCACGCGCACCGTGCACCGCTTCCACGGCCTGCAGCACGTGGTCGAGCACCACCACGCCAGGCACCACCGGGCGACCAGGAAAGTGCCCAGGCAGGGAGGGATGATCATGCGGTACGACGAAATCCATAAGCGTGGAACTCAGATCCTGGGTTGAAGCATTGCAGCCACCATACGGTGTGCCTGCTCGGTCAATTGTTGGCGGTCCGGTGCGTCCGGCCCGGTGACCGGGATGGGGGCGCCGATGCGCACGCGGATCACACCGGGCCTGACCCGGAACAGCCCGTCCACCGGCAACACCTTGCCGCACCCATCCACGGCCACCGGCACCACCTGCACACCAGCATCGATAGCGGCCTGCAGTAGCCCGGCCTTGAATGGCAATAGTGCGCCTGTGCGGCTGCGCGTGCCTTCGGGAAACAGACACAACTGTTGGCCATTGCGCAGCAAGGCGGCTGCCTGCCGGCGCACCATCGCACCGGCGCGGCGGCTGTCGCGGTCCAGGAACAGCATGCCCGTGGCGCGCGCATACCAGTTCACGAACGGCACCTTGAGCATTTCTTCCTTGAGCAGGAAGCGCAGCGGCACCGGCAAGGCGTAGAACAACGCGCAGATGTCGATGATCGACTGGTGGTTGCTGACGAACAGATAGTTCTTGGACCAGTCCACGCGTTCGCGACCTTCCACGATCACCTTGGCACCGGCGCCGCGAAACAGCACCGGCGCCCACATCCAGGCGCCCATGCGCAGCAGCCGGTCCGCATCGCGCGTGATCGCCAGCAGCACCAGCGCATACACGATCCCGCCAGCGGTAAACGCCAGCGTGAATGCGAATTGCAGCAGGTTGAACACAGCCCACGCCAAGCGCGACGGCATCCTTGCCAACGGCATTTTTGTCTTGTCCCCGAAAATGTGCACGTACGTCGGTGCCCCTGGCTACACCGTCAGCGTAGCAAATCGCGCCAGAATTCCGGCCCGAGCTGCGCCATCTGGCGCAAGAAGTCGGGCAGATTACGATAGGGGCGCTGCGGAAACCAGCGGCCGCGCAACAGATATTCGCCAACGAAGAACCCGCCGACCACGCCATAGGCCAGCAGATTGGCGAACAACGAGGCGCGCGCGTCGCTGATGGGCAGCGGTGAGGCGTAGCCCAGCTGCGCCAGCACGCCACTGGGTTCGGCGCACAGCCCCAGCACCAGATTGACCAGGGTCAGCAGCGACAACAGCACCGCCCAGCCCAGCGTGAGCCGGCGCGTGTAGGTGTATTGCGCAGGGGTGATCGGCATGCCCGCCTGGCGGTACAGCCCTTCCACGATGCGGGTGATCAGCGGCGTGCGCCCGCGGCGCAGGCTGCGGCCGAAGAACCAGGCGATCCAGCCGGTGAACACCACCGGCGGCGCGGCCAGCAGCAGCATGGCGTAGGGCGAATGCCACAGCGCGCCAAGCCCCACCAGGATCAGCGCCGCCAGCGCCCACGCCCACAAACGGCGGCTGGCTAGCGGCTCGATCAACACCATGGCCAGCAGCAGGCCGCCTGCGATGACGGCTAAGTCCGAGCGATGCGTGGCGTTGGCCCAGTGCGCCAGCGGCGAATACGCCACGGCCAGCAGCACGCCCAGCCCCAACACCCACGGCGCCGCCTGCGCAGGCGGCGTGGCCGGGACTTCAGGTGGTCTTGTTGGCTTCGACATGCGCCGACAATGCGCGCAGCGACGCGAAGATGCGACGGTTCTCGTCGTTGTCCGAACGCAGCTGGAAGCCGTAGCGCTTGCTGATCGCCAGCGCCAGTTCCAGCGCGTCGATCGAATCCAGCCCCAGGCCGGTATTGAACAGCGGCGCTTCCGGATCGATGTCGGCGGGCTGGACGTCTTCCAGGTTCAGGCTTTCGACCAGGAGTTCGGCCAGTTCACGTTCGGCAGCGGTTTGCGAGGACATCCAGGGAGCTTCCAGGCTGAGGGGTGCGGGTAACGATTGCGGTGATCGGCGCCAGGGCATAACTGCCCCGGGCCGCCGGGCAGGCTATCATGACTCAATGACGCTCGCCCGCTGCAGGTTCGTTCCAGGATGACTTCCACTGTTGTTCGCCCCACCCCGTCCGCCATGCCGGCAGCCGGGCAGGCTCCCGGGCCGGAGTGTCCGGATGTACTGATCATCGGCGGTGGCCCCGCCGGTTGCGCCGCCGCCATCGTGCTCGCGCAGCAGGGCTGGGCCGTGACGCTGCTGGAAAAAGAGCAGCACCCGCGCTTCCACATCGGCGAGTCGCTGCTGCCGATGAACATCCCGATCCTCGAACGCCTGGGCGTGCTGGAGCAGGTGCGCGCCATTGGCGTGCTCAAGCGTGGCGCCGACTTTCCCAATGATGCCGGCGGCTACAACACCTTCCGCTTTTCGCATGCGCTCGATGCCAAGGCCGACTACGCCTTCCAGGTGCCGCGTGCGCAGTTCGACCAGGTGCTGTTCGCGCGGGCGCGGGAGGTTGGCGTGGATGCGCGCGAACAGGTCAAGGTGGAGAGCGTGGCGTTCGATGGCGAGCAGCCGGTACTGCAGGCACGCGGCGTGGACGGCGTGCAGCAGTTCCGCCCGCGTTATCTGCTCGACGCCAGCGGCCGCGACACCTTTATGGGCAATCGCCTCAAGCTCAAGCGTGCCAATGCGAAGCACCAGTCGGCGGCGGTGTTCAGCCATTTCCGTGGGGTGACCCGGCGCCCGGGCGAGGACGCCGGCAACATCAGCATCTACCGCCATGCGCATGGCTGGATGTGGCTGATTCCGCTCCCGGACGATGTGATGAGCGTGGGCGCGGTCTGCTACCCCGACTACATGAAGACCCGCAAGGGCGACAGCGAAGGCTTTTTGCTGCGCACGCTGGCGTTGAATCCGGAAGTGGCCGCGCGCATGGCCGATGCCGAGCGCGTGGCGCCGGTGCACGCCACCGGCAACTACGCCTACGAATGCACGCGCATGAGTGGCCCGCGCTGGCTGCTGCTCGGCGATGCCTACACATTTGTCGACCCGATGTTTTCCTCCGGCGTGTTCCTGGCCATGCACAGCGCCGAACGCGGCGCGGCCATGGTGGATGCGGTGCTGCGCGCGCCGCAGCGCGAAGCCAGCCTGCAGCGCGCGTTGTCGCGCGAGCTGGCGCGCGGCCTGAGCGAGTTCAAGTGGTTCATCTACCGCTTCACCTCGCCCACCATGCGCGCACTGTTCGCGCAGCCGCAGAACGTGTGGCAGGTGGAACAGGCGGTGGTGGCGATGCTTGCCGGCGATGTGTTCGACAGCCCCAAGGTGCGCCGCCGCTTGCGCGTGTTCCGCGCCATCTATTCCGTCACCGCGCTGTCGATGCTGCCGCGCGCCTGGCATGCCTGGCGGCATCGCCGGCGCCAGGCCCGGCTCGGCTTCGACGGTGACACCTTGCACAGAGACGCTCCATGACCGCGCCAACGCTCCAGCCCAACCAGACCGTGCGGCATCCGCGCCTGCAGGTCGACTATGCCGCGCAGACCGATCCCTCCACGCTGCTGCAGGATGCGCAGGTGCTGGCGGTGTTCGGTTTCGGCGATGCCGCGCCGCGCCTGGACGACCCGCGCTATTTGCGCGTGCCATTGCAGCCGTACGCGGCCGATGTGCTGGAAGTCTGGCGCACCGACGCACCGGTGCGCAGCGGCCGCGACGGCAACATTGCCTGGTCCAGCGACGGCCGCCTGCAGTTCGGCGTGATCGAGATCGATGAGCAGGATGTCGAGATCGAAGAAGCCGCCGCCAAGGCGTATGCGGAGATCACCGCGTTCGTCTCCGGCAGCCAGACCCCGCGCCTGCTGCGCATCTGGAATTACCTGGATGCGATCACGCTGGGCAGCGGCGACCGCGAACGCTATCGGCAGTTCTGCGTGGGCCGTGCGCGCGGCCTGGGCGCCTTCGATGTTGCGCAGTTGCCCGCCGCCACTGCCGTGGGCCGCTGCGATGCCGAGCGCATCATCCAGATTTACTGGCTGGCCGCGGCCGACGCCGGCACGCCACTGGAAAATCCACGCCAGGTCAGCGCTTACAACTACCCGCGTCAGTACGGCCCGCAGCCGCCAAGTTTTGCCCGCGCGATGCTGCCACCGGCCGGCGGCGACATGCCGCTGCTGCTATCGGGCACCGCGGCGGTGGTGGGCCATGCCTCGATGCACACCGGCCAGTTGCTGGCGCAGCTGGAAGAAACCTTCGCCAACTTCGACGCCCTGCTCGGCGCCGCGCGCCAGCACGCACCCGGCCTGCCGGCGCAGTTTGGCGCCGGCACCCGCCTGAAGGTCTACGTGCGCGAACGCGACGATCTACCCAAGGTGGCCCAGGCCCTGGACGCACGCTTCGGCGACGCGGTCCCGCGCCTGCTGCTACACGCGGTGATCTGCCGCGACGAACTGGCAGTGGAAATCGACGGCGTGCACGGCTGAGTCATGGCGCGCACTGGCTGATGCACGTGGTGGCCTGCGCGGCGGCACGCGCAAACACCTCAGCTACTGAGCAACCCCAACACCAGATCGCGCGGCAGCTTGCCGGTTTCGTTGCGTGGCAGGGCGGCGAGCTTGCGCAGGCGGCGCGGGAGGAATACCGGGTCGAAGCTGCCGCGCAAGGCGGTGAGGATCTGTGCCTCGTCCAGGCTCGGGGCCACCACCAGCGCGGCGATGCGGCCCACCGATTGGCCGTGTTCCGGCGCGAGTTGCACGATGGTGCCGTCGACCACGCCCGGCACGGCGAGCAGGCGGCGGGTGAGATCTGCGAGCGAGGCGCGTTTGCCGGCGATTTCCAGCAGATCGGCCTGGCGGCCACGCACCTGGAAACGGCCATCGGCGGCCACGTCCATCATGTCGGCCAGCAGCACCGGGCTGGCCAGATGCGGCGCATGCACCAAGGTGCCGGCGGCCTGCGACTCCAGGCGCACGCCGGGCAGCGGCGTCCAGGCGGCTTCCACGGCGGTACGCCGCACCGCAAACACGCAGGTTTCGGTGGAGCCGAACATCTCGCGCACTTCCCCGCCAAAGCGCGCTTCGGCGGCGGCCGCCACCTCCTGCGTCAGCGGTGCGGTGGCCGAGACGATGCCTACCAGCGGCGGCAGGTGCACGCCCGATTCGACCAGCGCGCGCAGATGCACCGGTGTGGTCACCAGCACACGCGGTTCGGGAATCTCCGCAAGCGCACGCGCCACATCGTCGGGAAAAAACGGCCGGCCGGCATGCACCGCCAGTGCGGTGACCATCGGCAGCAGCACCGACAGCTCCATGCCGTACATGTGTTGTGGCGGCACGGTGGCTACCACGTGCGGCACCGCGTCGGTGTGCGCCCACAGACTCTGCAACGCCACCAGATCCTGCCGCGTGCTGGTCAGGAAACTGCCCCAGGTCTTGGGATTGGGTTGCGGCGCGCCGGTGCTGCCGGAGGTGAAGCCGATCGCCACCAGGGCGTCGTCGGCCAGCACCGGTACCGGGCCTTCCGAACGCGGCAAGTCCGCCGGCAATTGCCAATAGCGCGGGGGCGCCAGTTCCAGCGCCAGATCACCCAGGCAGTACGCATCGGCGTGGCGCGCCTGCACTTCGCCCACCACCGCCGGCGCACGCGAAGACGGCAGCAGCGACACCTGCCCACGCACCGCGCAGGCATAAAACGCCACCATGAAGCGATAGCGGTCCTCGCACAAGTTCACTGCGTGGCGGCCGTCGGGCAGCAACTGCGCCAGGCCATGCACGTGCGCGATGAAGGTGGCCAGGTCCACCGCCTGCCCGTCGCGCCACGCCAACGGCCGGCCGGGTTCGCCAACGGCCAACGGATGGGACAGCGGAGTGGACGGACTGGGCATGGGCACCGAGGATCGCAAAAGCGCGCTAGCTTGGCGGCCCCCTGCGCTGCTGGCAAGTCGGGGCATTCCTGGCATTGGCTGATAGTCGGCGCTCATGACGGCGCGTGTTCGCGGCAATGTCGCAACTTCGCTGCTGTGTGCAGGGCGGCGTGGCACCGGAATGCGCGCGTGGGAAGCGTAGAGCGCTTGGCACACGCGCTGATAGGCGCCGCATAAATATGCACGCATCGCCGACGCCTGATTCGTGCAGCAATCCCGCGCTCGTCGCCGGATGAGCGTCAATGCAAGCGCTCTGCCGCTGACCCACCGACACACGCTGCGATCGTGAAACGCCGTTGATCGCCACACTCCCCGGCACACGCGCCTGCCTCAATCGCGGCCGCCTCGCACGACAAGGCAGTCCGCAGCGCGGCTCTAGTCCAGCCTGCTTCAATCACAGCAATGGCCACCAATGACCCGCACACAGACGCCATCACGCATGACCTGTGGCCCAGCCCCGTGCGGAAACGAACTGCTAGGCTTGCCCGCTCTTCTCGCGTTTCGATCCTGCCCGATGCCCAGATTGTTGCCGTTGTCCCTCCTGTTGCTGGCCGCCACTGCGCAGGCGCAGTCCACCGCACCGCTCACCATCGAACAGGTGATGGCCGACCCGGACTGGATCGGGCCGTCGGTCGAGCAGGCCTGGTGGCAATGGGACGGCAAGCAGGTGCAGTACCAACTCAAGCGCGAAGGCAGCCCGGTGCGCGATACCTATCGCCAGCCCGCAGCGGGCGGCACCGCCGCCGAGCGTGTGGCCGACACCGCGCGTGCGGGGCTGGATGCCGCCAACCCGAGCTACGACGCCGGCCGGCAACGCATGCTGTTTGCGCGCAACGGTGACATCTTCCTGCGCGATCTGCGCTCCGGGGCGCTGACCCAGCTGACCCGCAGCAACGAGGTCGAATCGCGCCCGCAATTCGCCAGCGATGGCGGTGCGATCTGGCGCGCCGGCAACAACTGGTACCACTGGCGTGCCGATGGCGGCACCGCGCAGGTGGCAGTGGTGAAGGCCGAGCGCGATCCCAACGCCGCGCCCAAGGCCGATGTGCTGCGCGAGCAGCAACTGGCCACCCTGGCCACCTTGCGCCGCGACCGCGAGCAACGCGAGGCGCTGCGCACCCAGGACGATGCCTGGCGCCGCGCCGACAGCACCCGCGCACCGGCACCGGTGTATCTGGGCGATGAGGTGGAGATCGTCGACAGCGCGCTGTCGCCGGATGGACGCCATCTGCTGGTGGTCACCCAGGCCAAGGGCGCCGACGAGGGCCAGGACGGCAAGATGCCCAAGTACATCACCGAATCCGGCTACGAGGAATTCCAGGAAGTCCGCACCCGCGTTGGCCGCAACGCCCCGGTGGCGCACGCGCTGTGGCTGGTGGACGTGGCTGCCGGCAGTGCCAGAGCGCTGTCGTTCGACCCGTTGCCCGGCATCGCCACCGACCCGCTGGCGGCGCTGCGCAAGGCGGCCAAGAAAGATCCGCTCAAGGGCAACCGTGCCGTGCGCGTGGAAAGCGACGGCGATGGCAGCGGCCCGGCCGTGCACTGGAGCGATGACGGCCGCAACGTGGCGGTGGAAATCCGCGCCGTGGACAACAAGGACCGCTGGATCGCCAGCGTGGATCTGGACGATGCCAAGCTGCAGCCGCGCCATCGCCTGAGCGACAGCGCCTGGATCAACTGGGGCTTCAACGAATTCGGCTGGCTGCCGGACAACCGCACGCTGTGGCTGCTGTCGGAAGAATCCGGCTATTCGCAGCTGTACACGGTGGAAGGCAATGGCAAGCCACGCCAGCGCACCCGCGGCACATTCGAAGTATCCGCACCGGTGCCCAGCGCCGATGGCAGCGGGATGTTCTTCCTGTGCAACCGGAAATGGCCGGGCGATTACGAGGTGTGCAAGCTGGATCTGCGCACCGATCAGCTCAGCGAAGTCACCGCGCTCGACGGCGTGGAAGATTTCAGCCTGTCGCCGAACGGCCAGCAGGTGCTGGTGCGTTATTCCGGCAGCTACCTGCCCCCGCAGTTGGCGGTGGTGCCGGCCGCTGGCGGCCAGGCCACGGTGCTCACCGACACGCGCACCGCTGCCTTCAAGGCGCAGCCGTGGATCGCGCCGCAATACGTGCAGGTGCCTTCAACGCACGGCGCCGGAACGGTGTGGGGCAAGTACTACGGCCCGCAGCATCCCGAGCCCGGCAAGCAGTACCCGATCGTGATGTTCGTGCACGGCGCCGGCTACCTGCAGAACGTGTCGGCGCGCTACACGCCGTATTTCCGCGAGCAAATGTTCCATAACCTGCTGGTGCAGCAGGGCTATATCGTGCTGGATCTGGACTACCGCGCCTCCGAAGGTTACGGGCGCGACTGGCGCACCGCGATCTATCGCAACATGGGCCATCCGGAACTGGAAGACTATCTGGACGGCCTGCAGTGGCTGGTCGACACCAAGCAGGGTGATCGCGCGCGTGCCGGCATCTACGGCGGCTCCTACGGCGGTTTCATGACCTACATGGCGCTGTTCCGCAGCCCGGGCACGTTCAAGGCCGGCGCCGCGCTGCGGCCGGTCGGCGACTGGATGCAGTACAACCACGAGTACACCTCCAACATCCTCAACACGCCCGACCTCGACCCGCAGGCCTACAAGACTTCCTCGCCGATCAACTATGCCGAGGGCTTGCGCGACCATCTGTTGATTGCGCACGGCATGATCGACGACAACGTGTTCTTCAAGGACTCGGTCGACATGACCCAGAAGCTGGTCGAGCTGCACAAGGACAACTGGCAGGTGGCGCCGTATCCGCTGGAGCGCCATGGCTTCACGCGGGCTGATTCGTGGCTGGATGAGTACAAGCGCATCCTCAAGCTGTTCAACGAACAGGTGAAGCCGTAACGGCAGCGGTCTTGCCAGGGCGATGCGTCGTGTATCGCCATGGCGTGGAGGTAATGCCGACATTGCGTTCGCCGCCCTCCACGCTGGTGCGGTTACACAGTGCGAGCGCCAGCGCGTTTGATTCGCAGATAACCACGTGTGCAGGCACCAGCATGCTTGCAGAGTGTCCGAGTGACGCGATCGCAGGTAGGAGCGCACCTGCGCGCGATGGGACTTACCGGTAAAGCCCTGTCGCGCCCAGGTGCGCTCCTACGACGGATGCTGCGCTGAGAGGCATCCGCAAGATCGGTCACCCGTGCATTGGGTTCGCGGGAAATCGCATATGTGGGGGTCTCTTCTCATCGACGTGCTTGTGCAGAGTCCGAGCGACACGAATCACCCGTAGGAGCGCACCTCGGCGCGACGGGACTTCCCGGTAATGCCCTATCGCGCCCAGGTGCGCTCCTACGGTGGATGTTGCGGCTAGGAGGAACACGCGAGATTGGCTGCCAGCGCTGCGTCGACCCATGATCGGAGCGGTGCATGCCGACCACGCGTGCGCGCACGGCAGTGACGCTGCAACGCACTCACCCCACCCTACGTGTCACCCATTAAGCTTGGTGCAGGATCGGCAGCAGGCGTGCGTGCATGCGCCCCGTGCGTCGGTCCGCTGCCTGACCGGTGCGCCACCGGCCGCGCGGCGCCATCCACTCCTCAATCGGCGCGTAGAAGGGATCGCGATGGGCCTGTGGGACCGTTTGTTTGGACGCAAGACCCCGGCGACACCGCCGCTCGCCGCAGCGCAAGCCGCCCCTGCCGCGGATGCAGACGCCGCTGCCGACATCGATCCACAGCTGCAGCCCGCGCTGGCGCTGTTCCAGCAGGGCGATCACGTCGGTGCGTACAACGCCGCAGTGGCGCATCTGGACGTGGGCGCAGATGCGCACCGCCTGTGCGCGATCTCGCTGAGCGCCCTGGGCCGGTACCACGAAGCCTTTCCGCATTGGCTGGCGTTGTTCGAGGTGGAGCAGAGCGCGCACAACGCGCTGCAACTGGTCACCACCTCAGTGATGTGCAACGAAATCGACCGTGGCGAAGCCTGGCTGATGAAGTTCGACCGGTTGAACGAGCAGGAACGCGCTACCTCGCCGGCCACCGCGCGCACCAATTTCCTCAGCGCGCTGACCCAGGCCGGCCACGGCGAGCATGCATTGCCGCACCTGGAATGGCTGCGCGAAGCGTATGCCGGCATGTCGATCACCGATGGGCATTTCCTGTTCGTCCGCGGGCTGCCGTTCTTCGAAACGTTTCTGGAGCGCAGCACACCACTGTTGCGCGTCTGCCTGCCCGCCGATGCGCTGGCCGACTGGTATCTGCAGATGCAGCCGGCGCTGGATGCACCGGGCCAGGCGGCAGTGGCCGCGCACGTCGCCTCACTGCAATGAGCCGCACGCCGGCACCGGCAACGCGCGGCGGGTTCGTCACGCCAATGGCGTGGGTGTCGCTGCTGCTGGGCGTGGCCAGCGCGCTGACCAACCTGCTGCAGATCCTGCTGATCGTGCTGGTGCCCGGCTCCCCCGCGCTGCCACTGCCCCCGGGAATGCGCATGCCCGCCTCCTGGCAATGGCTGATCGACCATGGGGTGAGCCTGTCGGTGCTGGGCGTGGTGCTGTCGGTGGCCTTCGCCTGGATGAGCTGGGCCTTGCTGCAGCGGCGTGAGTGGGCGCGGATCGGCTTCGTGCTGGTGCTGGTGATCACCGGATTGCTTAATTTCGGTGGCTTGGCCCTGATCGGGCCGCTGTTCGATGGCCTGCAGTCGATGCTGCCGGCTGACATCCTGCACAGCCCGGAGTGGCCGCAGATGCAGGCGCGCCTGCAGACCACGCGGCTGATGGCGCTGGTGCTCACCGGCATCGGTGCGCTGGTGATCGCGCTGTTTCAGTGCGCCCTGGCATGGCGGCTGTGCGCGCCTGCGGTGCGCGCGGAGTTTGCGCCCTCGCCACGGGGCTGATCGTTCGCCTGGAATCACGGCTGGGAGCGGTTGTCTTCAAGCGGAGGGGCCTTGCGTGCGTGGCGGCCTCGCCGCCTGCGAGGCACGCCGTCGATCCAGCCCGGAAAACGCCTTCGCGACCGCCCTGCCGCCCCAAGCACCTGCACGCGGTGATGGCACTGCACCTCCACGGTAGATCGGGCGTTGTGGCGACGACCTGGCGGCCCTGCACGCGGACGACCAGACGACCCACCGCGTCGCACCGCGGCACCTTGGCGCGTGTGCGAAATGCACGCAGCCCGGTGCACCGCTTAGAATCAAAGCATGAACGAATTCGACCGTGTACGTGACTATCTGACCGATCTGCAGGACCGCATCTGCGCCGCCGTGGAAGCCATCGATGGCAAGGCGCGGTTTGCCGAAGACCTGTGGCAACGCGCGGAAGGCGGCGGTGGGCGCACCCGCATCCTGCGCGATGGTGCCGTGTTCGAACAGGCCGGCATCGGCTTTTCCGACGTGTCCGGCGCGCGGCTGCCGCCCTCGGCCAGCGCGCATCGGCCCGAGCTGGCCGGCGCCACCTGGCGCGCCTGCGGGGTGTCGCTGGTGTTCCACCCGCACAATCCGCACATCCCGACCACGCACGCCAACGTGCGCTACTTCCGCGCCGAGCGCGACGGCGAGATGGTGGCCGCCTGGTTCGGCGGCGGCTTCGACCTGACCCCGTTCTACCCGGTCGACGAAGACGTCATGCACTGGCACCGCACCGCACAGGCGCTGTGCGCGCCGTTTGGCGAGGAGCGTTACGCCGCGCATAAGCGCTGGTGCGACGAGTACTTCTTCCTGCGCCACCGCAACGAGACCCGCGGCGTGGGCGGGCTGTTCTTCGACGACCTGGGCCAGGACTTCGAACGCGACTTCGCCTACCAGCGCGCGGTCGGTGACGGCTTCCTGGACGCCTACCTGCCGATCGTCGAACGCCGCAAGGACACGCCCTACGGCGAGGCTGAGCGCGCCTTCCAGCTGTACCGGCGTGGCCGCTACGTGGAGTTCAACCTGGTCTACGACCGCGGCACCCTGTTCGGGCTGCAGAGCGGTGGCCGTGCCGAGAGCATCCTGATGAGCCTGCCGCCGCAGGTGCGCTGGGAATATGGATTCCAGCCGCAGCCGGGAAGCGCCGAAGCACGCCTGGCCGATTATTTGATTCCGCGCGATTGGCTCGGCTGAATGTCCAGACGCGTCACCGATGAAACACAGTGTTGATTCCCAGATTAAATCACCCCTATTTAAATTTGTGATTGCAGACGAAACCAGGTCGCCCCGTCATTCGATGAACTGGTTATGTTGCGCTGCACGCAGTGACGCGTGCATTGTGGCTCTCAGCACGCTCAGTAAAAGCGCTGAAGAGTGCCATCCGCCTCTGCCGCTACGCTGTAGGCGCTGAGCCCGATTCACCGCTGTAGCACTGCGGCATACATGGCCAGCATGAGAAATCACGGGCAATAAAAAGCCCCGCAGACCAGGGGGAGGTCGGCGGGGCCAGGGAACGGAAACTTGGGGAGGAGTTTCCGCTCCGAGATCTGCTCCAGGGGATGGGAGAGATCTGCCGACAGGCGTTGCGCCCGTCGAGGGATATAACACCATTTTCTACATTGATGGATCGTGAAGATCGCCGTTAAGAATTTGTAGAATTTAGCGGTTATTCAGTGCGGCGGCGCGATGCGAGTTTCTGAATATTCTGATCTGCGTATTCAGCATACAAGGCATGCACCGCACCATCAATGCGCCTCGTCCCAGTTATCGCCCACGCCC
The DNA here is from genome assembly GCF_030208815.1 of Xanthomonas sp. fls2-241-TYG-148. Lineage (NCBI taxonomy): Bacteria > Pseudomonadati > Pseudomonadota > Gammaproteobacteria > Lysobacterales > Lysobacteraceae > Xanthomonas > Xanthomonas sp. fls2-241-TYG-148. The sequence goes on along the minus strand of NZ_JARVTE010000018.1, from coordinate 226,117 downwards.
GAATCGACCACCAGCGGCACGCGCAGGCTGGCAGCTGCGGACATGCGTGCGGTGACCTCGGCCAGCAGCGTGTCGACGAAGTCGGCGTCGGCCTCGAACACCAGTTCGTCGTGCACCTGCAGGATCATCAGGGCGCGCTGCGCGTGATCGGCAATCCAGCCATCCACGCTGACCATGGCGCGCTTGATGATGTCGGCGGCGGTGCCCTGCATCGGCGCGTTGATGGCCGCGCGCTCGGCGCCGGCGCGTTGGCCCTGGCTGCCAGCGTTGATGAAGTCCAGATACAGCCGGCGGCCGAACACGGTTTCCACGTAGCCCTTGTCGCGGGCCTGCTGGCGGGTGGTTTCCATGAAGTCGCGCACGCCCGGGTAGCGGCTGAAGTACAGCGCGATGTAGTCCTGCGCCTCGCCACGGCCGATGCCGAGCTGGCGGGCCAGGCCGAACGCACTCATGCCATACATCAGGCCGAAGTTGATCGCCTTGGCGGCGCGGCGCTCATCCCCGCTGACGGTATCGATGGTGCGGCCGAACACTTCGGCGGCGGTGGCACGGTGCACGTCGGCGCCGGATTCGAATGCGCCGACCAGGCCGGGGTCGCCGGACAGGTGCGCCATGATGCGCAGCTCGATCTGCGAGTAGTCGCAGGCAATCAGCTTGCGTCCGGCCGGGGCGACGAAGGCGCGGCGGATGCGGCGGCCGTCTTCGGTGCGGATCGGGATGTTCTGCAGGTTGGGGTCGGACGAAGACAACCGCCCGGTGGCCGCGCCGGCCTGGTGGTAGCTGGTGTGCACGCGCCCGGACTGCGGGTGGATCATCTCCGGCAGCTTGTCGGTGTAGGTGCTGCGCAGTTTGGCCAGGCTGCGGTAGTCCAGGATCACCCGCGGCAGTTCGTGCTGGTCGGCGATGGCTTCCAGGGCTTCTTCGTTGGTGGACGGCTGGCCCTTGGGCGTCTTGACCACGGCGGGGAGCTTGAGCTCGTCGAACAGCAGTGCCTGCAGCTGCTTGGGCGAGTCCAGGTTGAAGGTGCGCCCGGCCAGTTCGGTGGCCTTCTGCTGGGCGGCGAGCATGCGCTTGGACAGGTCCGCGCTCTGGCGGCGCAGTTCGGCTGCGTCCACGCATACGCCGTTGGCCTCGATGCGCTCCAGCACGCCCACCAGCGGCATTTCGATCTCGCGGTAGACACTCTCCAGCGCCGGCTCGGCGGCCAGGCGCTTGCCCAGCACCTGGTGCAGGCGCAGGGTGATGTCGGCGTCTTCGGCGGCGTAGCGGGTGGCGTCTTCCAGGCTGACCTGGGCGAACTTGATCTGCTTGGCGCCCTTGCCGCAGATGTCTTCGTACTTGACGGTGTCGTAGCCCAGGTAACGCTTGGCCAGGCTGTCCATGTCGTGGCGGGCACTGCCGGAGTTGAGCACGAAGCTCTCCAGCAGGGTGTCGTCGGCGTAGCCGGCCAGGGCGATGCCGTGGCGGCGCATCACGTGCAGGTCGTACTTGCCGTGCTGGCCGAGCTTGCGCACCGCCGGGTCGGTCAGCAGCGGCGCCAGCTGCGCCAGCGCCTGCGTGCGGTCGAGCTGGGCTGGTGCGCCGGGGAAGTCATGGCCGAATGGCAGGTAGGCGGCCTGGCCGGGCTCGGCGGCGACGCTGAGGCCGATCAGGTTGGCCTGCAGCGCGTCCAGGCTGTCGGTTTCGGTATCGAAGGCGAACTGCCCGGCCGCGCGCAGCCGCGCGATCCAGCTGTCGAGCTGCGCCTGGGTGAGGATGGTCTCGTACTGGCCGGGCGCCGACAGCGCCGGGTCCAGCTCCACCGGAGCGGCAGCCGGCGCCGACACGAAGCCGGTGCCGCGTGCACGGCCAGGCTCGGTGCGCGCCACCGCCATCGGTGCGGTCAGCGCGCCGGCCTCGGCGGCGGCGCCACCGAGTTCGCGCAGCGCCTGGGTGAAGCCGTAGCGCGCGTACAGCACCGCCAGCGCTTCGGCGTTGGGCTCGCGCAGGTCCAGCGCGCGCGGGCCACTGGCCAGCACCACGTCGGTCTTGATGGTGACCAGCTCGCGATTGAGCGGCAGCCGCGGCAAGGCGGCGCGCAGGTTTTCGCCGATCTTGCCCTTGATCTTGTCGGCATTGGCGATCACGCCGTCGAGCGAGTCGTATTCGGCCAGCCATTTGGCGGCGGTCTTGGGGCCGCACTTTTCCACACCGGGCACGTTGTCGACGGTGTCGCCCATCAGCGCCAGCAGGTCGACGATCTGGTTCGGGCGCACGCCGAACTTGGCGATCACCGCCTCGTCCGAATCCATGCGGCTGCCGCTCATGGTGTTGACCAGTTCCACGCCCGGGCGCACCAGCTGTGCGAAGTCCTTGTCGCCGGTGGAGATGGTGACGGCCAGGCCGTCGCTGGCGCCTTGCAGCGCGAGCGTGCCGATCACGTCATCCGCTTCCACGCCGTCGATGCGCAGGATGTCGATGCCCAGCGCATGCACGATGTCGCACATCGGCTGCACCTGCGCACGCAGGTCGTCGGGCATCGACGGGCGATTGGCCTTGTAGTCGGCATACAAGTCATCACGAAATGTCTTGCCGGGTGCATCCACCACGAACGCCACATAGGCCGGGCGTTCCTTCAAGGTGGCGCGCAGCATGTTGACCACGCCGAACAACGCACCGGTGGGCTCGCCCTGGGCATTGGTCAGCGGCGGAAGCGCGTGGAACGCGCGATACAGGTAACTGGACCCGTCGATCAGGACTAATCTGCTCATGCCGTAATTCTACGCTGCACGCCCACGCCACACCCGGCCAGCGCATACTCGGTGACGACCTCACACGGACCATCACGATGAAGAGAGCAAGTCTTTTGCTGTTGCCGCTGCTGCTGCTCGGCGGCTGCGCCACCACCGGTGGCGGCGGCGATGTGCCGGCCAATGCGGATGTCACCAGCAAGACCATGGGTAACGGCGACAAGGTCGACGAATACCGCGTCAACGGGCAGCTGGAAATGGTGCGCGTGACCCCCGCACGTGGCGCGCCGTACTTCCTCTACGATCGTGACCATGACGGCCATACCGACGCCGAGCGTGACAAGGTCAACAAGACGTATTGGCAGTTGTATAGCTGGTGATTGGGGAGCGGTGATTGGGAATTCGGGATTGGGGATTCGCTAGGCGAAGAGCTTAGCGATTGCGTCGCCCGGCGCTTGTTTGGTGCGTCCTGAAGGCGTCGTGCGTGCTGTAGATGCTGCGGGCCAATCGGGCCCGCAGATTTCGGTGCGACGGAGCACCAGAGCAGGCGTGCTGGGCGAGCGGATTCGGCAATCCTGTAGCGCCCGGCGAGCGGCTGGTAGCGCCGCTACTTTCGCCCTGCAGCAGCTGACAGTGGTGAGCGCGTTGCTCAGCTGTTCTCCAGCGGGCCGGTGACGCGTTGCAGTTCATCGATCCCGCCTGGCGCCAGTTCCTTCATCAGTGCCAGGAAGTCGCAGCCAACCAGTCGCTGCGCGCGCCGCAGCAACATCGGCACCGGGCTGGACGGTTCGTTGCGGGCGTAATAGGCGCATATCTCCTCCAGCCGCCGCATGACATCGTCCGGGCCGGCGATTTCCCCAGTGCGACGCGCCGGGTTGCCCGCAGCGGTGGCAGTGTCATCACCTGAATGCTCGGTGGCGTCGACGGCCTCTTCCGTGCTGCCCTGGCGCGCCTGCCAGTGCGGCAGCACGAAGCGCTCCAGATCGCGCAGGTCGGCCAGCAGCGGGCGCAGGTCCGGCGCGGCGGTGCCGAGCTGTTCGGTGAGCAAGGCATCGATCGCCCGTGCGGTGGCGGCGGCGTCGGTAATCGCCTTGGCCGAGGCCGCCAGCGTGTCGAGCGGGCAATCCAGGCAGCAGGCTTCGATCTCGGCCAGGCTGGGCACGGCCTGCCCTTCGGCCAGCTTGAGGCTGCCGTTGGCGGCGCGCAGGTCACGCAGGCTGAAGCGGCCCAGCCGCGGCGACTGCACGAAGGCGGTGGTGCGCAATGCGCCAAGCAGGCCCATCGGGTCGCTCAGGCCCACCAGCGCGTTGACCCGCGCGGTGGGGTCGTTGTCGTCGTCGGCATCCAGTTGCGGGTGCACGCTGTCCCAGTGCTGGCCGAGCAGGCCGTGGATCAGCGCCAGGGCGTCTGCCCAGCCGGGCAGGCCGCGCAGCCGCAGCCAGGCGGCGCCGAGCTTGCTGGCGATGCGCAGGTCGCGGCTGCGCCGGCTCAACTCCAGCGCCAGCGTCTGCACTTTTTCCCAATCCGGCTCCTCGGCGGCGATCACGCTGTCGCCGAGCGTGCGTTCCGGACGGATGGCCGATTCGCGCTCCAGGCGCAGGAAATCCGGGTCGTACTCCAGGTCCGGGCCGGCTGGCGCGTCATCGCCAACCGGTGCCAGCAGGGGGTCCAGCGCACTGTCGTCTTGCATGGCACAGGCTCCATCGAAGAGCCGCCGCGCACGGGCGGCGGCGGAACATCACGGGGGGCTGCAGACCGCGTCCGGGTCGCCGGCATCGCAAGCCGGTTGCTGGTCGTCGGGCAGACGCAGGCCCGGGCGCACCAGGCCGAACGCGCGGTATGGCGTGCCGCTGGCGGAGAGATCGACAAAGGCCACCACGCGGCTGGCCGAACTCTGCGCCCGCGCCGCGAAGGCCGAAGTCGGCACGTTGAAGCCGGAGGTACCGGCCAGGTCGAGCAGCCCGCCATCGGCGGTGGTGGCGTTGAAGTAGGCCGGCGGCGCACCGACCGCGCTGATGGTCTGGGTGCCGCTGCCGATCACGTACAGCGGGTTGTCCTGGGTGCCAATCCGGCCGGTGGCCGCATAGGTGCCGGTGCCGTTGCGCAGCGTTGCGCGGCCGTCCTGCAGCAGGTCGCCGCGTACCGACAGGAACAACGGGCTGTTGCCGGCATCCACGCTGTAGCTGCTGCCGTTCGCCAGCACCAGCAGCAGGTTGCCGGCGTTGGTCAGGCTGAAGCCGCTGCCGGCGGTGAAGTTGCCCAGGCGGCCGATGCGGTTGTCGATGAAGCTGGCGGCATCACCCAGCACCACCGCGCCACCGGCGCTGCCACTGAGCAGGCCCGCCTCGATCCAGCTGCCGGCACGCTGACGGATGCCAGCCACCGCCTGCAGCCAGCTGCTGGCGCCGCTGAGCTGCCCCTCCAGCAGCAGTTCGCCGCCACTGCGCAGGCGCAGCGAGGCACCGCCATCGACGCGGCCATTCACCAGCAACGTGCGGTTGCTGACCACATCCAGGCCCTGCGCACTGAAATCACCCAGTGCGGCGATGGCGTTGTTGGCGCCGGTCAGCGTGACCGCCCCCGCAGCGCTACCGCTCAGGCGGCCAGCCGTGAGGCTGCCGCCGGTCTGGGTGATGGCGCCGCCGCTGCGCAACGCGACGTTGCCGGCACTGTTGATGTCGTGCCCGAGCACGACGCCGCTGCCGCCGCTCAAGGCGATGCTCCCACCGCTGAGTGTGCCGGTGCTGGCGAGCTGGATGCCGGCCTGCAGGTTGAGTGCGTCGGTGGCCTGGGCGCTGACCGCCAGCACGTCACGATCAACAATGGCGATGCTGCCGCCGGTGGCCTGCACGTTGCCCTGGAAGTCGTTGTTGGCGTCGGTCAGCACGATGTCGCCGCTGCCGGCGTCCAGCACGCTGGTGCCGGCCACGGTCAATGCGCCTTGTTGGGTGATGGCGCCACCGGTCGCCAACGGCGTGACCGCCGCTGCCACAAATCCGGTGCCGGCCGCGTTGCTGCCGCCCTGCGTGCGCGCAATCAGCGTGCCGCCAATGCGGCCCTGCCCCAGATCCAGGCCACCCGTGCTGGCGACATCCAGCGCGCCGACGTCCAGCGTTCCCAAGGCCAGCGCGTTGCGGTCGCGCAGGCGGCTGTCGCCACCGGAGAGCGACACTGCAGACTGGAAGTCGTTGCCTGCATTGTCCAGGGTGATGCCGGCGCCGCTGCTGTTGATGCGGGTGCTGCCGGTGATGGTGAGCGCACCACTCTGGGTGACCACACCGCCATTGGTGTTGGCGACCAGATCGCCGTTGATCAGGCCAACGCCCAGGTTCATCGCACCGGTGCTGGTGACCTGCAAGCTGCCGGTGTCCAGCGTCCCCAGGCTCAGGGCATTGCTGTCGCGCACGGTGGTGGCGCCACCGCGCAGCGCGAGCAGGCCCTGGAAATCACTGCCTGCGGCATCCAGCGCGATTGCGCCGCTGCCGGCATCGACCACCGCGTTGCCCGCCACCTGCACTGCACCACCGGACTGGGTGATCGCCGCATTGGTGCTGGTCAAGGTCAGCGTGCCGGCGGTCAGCGTGTTGCTCAGCGCAATGCCGTTGGCACCGGTCAATTGCACCGCACCACCGCGCAACGGACCTGCTGCCGCCAGCATGCCGCCGTTGGCCGCCAGTGTCAGCGCAGCGGTGCCGGTGTCGATCTGGCTGACAGGCAGGCTCAGGCCGCCGCCGGCAACCAGCGACACCGCGGCGTTGGCACCACTCTGCAGCGCAGCAACGCTCAGATCGTTGCGATCCTGCAACGCGATGGCATTGCCACTCAGTGCGACCGTGCTGCCGAAATCATTGTTGGCGTCGGTCAACACGATATCGCCGCTGCCTGCAGTCAACGTGGCTGTACCAAACACCGACAACGCACCGCCCTGGGTAATCGCCGCATTGCCGCTGGTCGCGGTGAGTGCACCGCGCACGCTGCCACTGCCCAGGTTCAAGGCGCCCGCGCTGGTGGCGGTGAGCGCATCGGTGGAGAGCGTGCCCAGGGTGAGGGTGTTGCCGGCGATCTGCACGTCGGCACCATTGAGGTTCACTGCGCCTGCAAACCTGTTGGCACTGTTATTCAGTGCGATGTTGCCACTGCTTGCATCGAGGGTGGCGGTGCCTGCAACGGACAAGGCGTCGGTCTGTGTCAGCGCACCGCCGTTGCTTTGCGCAGTCAAGGCACCGTCGATCGTGCCACTGCCCAGGTTCAAGTCCCCCGTGCTGGTTGCGCGCAAAGCACCGGTGCGCAGCGTGCCCAATGTCAATGCCGTGCGGTCGACGATCTGGGTATCGCCACCGCTCAGCGACACCGCGCCACCGAAGTCGTTGCCGGCATCGGTCAAGGCGATTGCGTTAGTGCCCGCCTCGAGGCTGCTGGTGCCGGCAACCATGAGTGCGCCGTTCTGGTCGATCGCACCATTGGCGTTGGCCACCAGTGCGCCGTTGACGGTTCCCGTTCCCAGGGTCAGTGCGCCGCCACTGGCAAGCGTCAACGCGCCAGTATTGAGCGTGCCCATGCGCAATGCAGAGGCATCGACCACCTCGGTGGCGCCGCCGCTCAGCGATACCGCGCCGACGAAGTCGTTGCCGGCGTCTGTCAAGCGGATCGTGTTGGCACCCGCATCGAAAGCGCTTTCGCCAGCGATGGCCAGTGCGCCGCTCTGGCTGATTGCGTTGCCATTGCTGCTGGCGATCAGGCTGTCAGCACGTCCGCTGCCGAGGTTCAACGCACCATTGCTACGCAGCTGCAACGCCCCGGTATCGATGGTGCCCAGCGTGAGCGCAGTGTTATTGCGCAGTTGCGTGGCGCGACCGCGAAGGTCGACCGGACCTTGCAAGGCATTATTTGTATCGCTGAGCGTGATGCTGCCAGTACCGGCGTCGAGCGTGCTGGCGCCAGCCACGTTCAGCGCGCCGCTCTGACTGATTTCGCCGTTGGTGCTGGTCGCCTGCAACGTCCCCGCCACCGTGCCGCTGCCCAGATTCAAGGCGCCGACGCTGGTCGCGGTCAGGTTGCCGGTGGACAGCAGGCCCAGGGCGAGCGCGTTGCGATCCTGAAGGCGGACATCGCCACCGGTCAGCGTAACGGCACCACCGAAATCGTTGCCGCTATCGCGCAGATCAATGCTGGCAGTGCCGGCGTTCAAGCTAGAAGGACCACCCACCGACAACGCACCGCCCTGGATGATCGCCGCGTTGCCGCTGCTAGCGGTGAGTACACCGCGCACGCTGCCGAGGCCCAGGTTCAAGGCGCCAGTGCTGGTGGCGGTGAGCGCATCAACGGACAGCGTACCAAAGGTCAGGGCTGTGTCATTGCTGATCCGGGTCGCGCCACCGCTCAGGCTGAGTGCACCCTGGAAGGCGTTGCCAGCACTGTCCAAGGTGATCCCGCCGGCACCCGCATTCAATGCGACGATGCCGCCGACGCTGAGCGCACCGTTCTGAGTGATGGGGCCATTGTTGGTGATCGCACTCAGGGAGTTGGCAATGCTGCCGGCGCCGAGATCCAGTGCAGCGCCAGCGAAGGTGGTCAACGAATCGGCTGCCACAGTCCCGAAGGCCAATGCGTTGCGATCGACGATGTCGACGTTGCTGCCTACTACCGAAAGCGCCTCGACAAAATCGTTATTGCTATTGGTCAACACGATGTCGCCGCTGCCTGCATTCAACGTGGCTGTACCACCGACCGACAACGCACCGCCCTGGGTAATCGCCGCATTGCCGCTGGTCGCGGTGAGTGCACCGTGCACGCTGCCACTGCCCAGGTTCAAGGCGCCCGCGCTGGTGGCGGTGAGCGCATCGGTGGATAGCGTGCCCAGGGTGAGGGTATTGCTGTCGCGGACCTGCGTGGCACCGCCGCTCAAGTTGAGCAGGCCGACAAAGTCGTTGCTCGCGCTGGTCAGGCTGACAGCACCACTGCCTGCATTGATCGTTGTGTTGCCTGCCGCAGTGATTGCGCCAGCGCTCTGGGTGATCGCGGCGTTGGCGGTCTGCATGCTGAGCGCGCCGGTGCTGCGCACAGCGTGCCCAAGCATCAGGCCATCGCGCGCGGTCAGGCGGACGTTGGCACCGCTCAGGTCACCGCCGGTGGCCAGGGCGCCGCCATTGGCGACGAGGGTGAGGTCGGCACTGCCGGTCTCCAGTGCCTGCGTCGGCAGCACCAGTGCGCCACCGGCGGTCAGCGAGATCGCGGCATTGCTGCCGCTGCTGAGTGAGGACACCACCAGGTCGCTGCGGTCGGTGACGATGATGCCGGTGCCGGTGAGGTTGATGCCGCTGCGGAAGTCGTTGCCGGCCGAGCCCAGTGCGATCGCGCCGGTGCCGGCGTTGAGCGTGGCCGTTCCGCCGATGTCGAATACGCCGCCGCTCTGGAGGATGGCGGCGTTGGTGGTCGTCACCGCCAGCGTACCGGTGCTGGTCACGTCCTGCGCAAAGGTCACGCCATCGCGGCCGGCCAGTGTGAGGTTGCGGCCGGCCAGCGCGCCGGTGGTGAGTGCACCGCCGTTGGCCCGCAGGGTGAGATCGGCGCTACCGGTGTCGATGACCTGCGCGAGCAGCGTTAGTGCGCCACCGGCGGTGAGCGAGACCGCGCCATTGCTGCCGCTGTTCAATGACGACACGGTCAGGTCGTTGCGGTCGACCACGCTGATGCCGGTGCCGGTCAGGCTGATGCCGCTGCGGAAGTCGTTGTTGGCACTGCTCAAACTGAGCGTGCCACCACCAGCATTGGCCAGCGCGGCGCCGGTGACATCCAGCGTGCCGGCGGTCTGGGCGATGGCAACGTCGCTGCCCAGCTGCAAGGTGCCGCTGGTGGTCACGTCATGCGCCAGGGTGAGGCCGTCACGTCCGCGCAACGTGATGTTGCGACCGCTGAGCGTGCCCGCCGTGCTCAGCGCACCGCCGTTGGCGATCAGGGTCAGATCTGCGCTGCCGGTGTTGAAGGCTTGCGCGGGCAGCACCAATGCGCCACCGGCGGTCAGCGAGATCGCGGCATTGCTGCCGCTGCTGAGCGCCGAAACGGTGAGAGCGTTTTGGTCGACCACGGTGATGCCGGTGCCGGTGAGGTTGATGCCGCTGCGGAAGTCGTTGCCGGCCGAGTCCAGCGTGATCGCGCCGGTGCCTGCGTTGAGCGTGGCCGCACCGCCGATATCGAATACGCCGCCGTTCTGGAGGATGACTGCGTTGGTGGTCGTCACCGCAAGCGTGCCGGTGCTGGTCACGTCCTGCGCGAAGGTCACGCCATCGCGTCCGGTCAGTGTGAGATTGCGGCCGGCAAGTGCGTCGGTGGTGAGTGCACCGCCGTTGGCACGCAGGGTGAGATCGGCGCTGCCGGTGTCGATGACCTGCGCGGGCAGCGTTAGTGCGCCACCGGCGGTGAGCGAGACGGCGCCATTGCTGCCGCTGTTGAGTGCGGTGATCACGAGGTCGTTTTGGTCGACCACGGTGATGCCGGTGCCGGTCAGGCTGATGCCGCTGCGGAAGTCGTTGTTGGCGTTGGCCAGCGTCACCGCGCCGGTGCCAGCGTTGATGGTGGCCGCGCCGCTGACGTCGAGTAGGCCGCTGCTCTGGGTGATGCCACCGGTGCTGCTGATCAGTGCAAGCGTCCCGGGAGTGATGACGTTGCCACCCAGGGTGATGCCGTTGATCCCGGTCAGGCTGATGTTGTTGCCGGCCAGGACACCGGAGGTGGTCAGGCGGGTGCCGCTACGCAGCGTCAAGTTGGCGGTGCCGGTGTCGATGTCGGCCAGCGGCAGGGTCAGCGCGCCACCGGCCTGCAACGAGAGCGCGTTGTTGCTTCCGTTGGTGAGTGCGCTCACGGTCAGATCGTTTTGATCGACGACGCTGATGCCGTTCCCGCTGACGCTGAGCGTGCTGCGGAAATCGTTGCCGGCTGCGTTCAAGGCAATGCCGCTAGCGGCATCGACGGTGGCCGCACCGGTGGCATCGATGGCGCCCGCATCCTGGACGATCGCGCCACTGCTGCTGGTCAGTTCCAGCGTGCCGGCACTGGTGAGGTTGCCGCTCAGGCTGATGCCGTCGCGCCCGGAGAGCAGCACGTTGTTGCCGGTGAGTGCGCCATTGCTGGTCAGCACGCCGCCGTTGGCACGTAGCGTGAGATCGGCGCTGCCGGTGTTGATCGCCTGCGTGGGCAGGGTCAGTGCACTGCCGGCGGTGAGCGAAACGGCGCCGTTCGCACCACCGGTCAGCGAGGACACCACCAGCTCGGTTTGATCGACCACGGTGATACCGGTTCCGCTCACGCTGACGCTGTCGCGGAATTCGTTGCCGGCACGCCCGAGGTTAAGCGTGCCGCCGGCCATGGCCGTGGCGGAGCCGCCGCTGTCCAATAAGCCGCCGGTCTGGTTGATGTTGCCGGCGCTACTGCTCAGCACCAGCGTCCCGGTGCTGGTGATGTCGTGGTTGAGCGTGATGCCATCGCGCCCGCTCAGGCTGACATTCCGTCCGCGCAGGTCTGCGCGTGTACTCAGCGTGCCGCCGCCGGACACCAGATTCAGATCGGCGCTGCCGGTGTCGAACGACTGCACAGGCAGGATCAGGCTGCCGCCAGCCTGCAGATCGATGCCGGTATTGCCGGCCGAGGTCAACGACGCAACCTGCAAGGTCGTGCGATCGACCACGCGCATGCCCGCGCCGGTCAGGCTGATGGCCTGACCAAAATCATTGTTGGCGCCGGCGAGGTTGATGGCACCGGCACCTGCGTTGATCGTGCTGGTGCCGGTCACCGTGAGCGCGCCGGCGGTTTGGTCGATCGCACCCGTGCTGCTGGTCAAGGCCAGCGTGCCAGTCGCGGTGACGGCGTGGGCCAGGGAAATGCCGTTGGTGCCGGTCAGGCTGACGTTGCTGCCGGACAGCGCCGCAGCGGTGCTCAAACTGTCTCCGCTACGCAAGCTAAGGTCGGCGCTGCCGGTGTTGATGGCGGTGGTCGGCAACGTCAGCCGGCCGCCGGCGTTCAAGGACAGCGCACTGTTGCTGGACTGGCTCAGGCTGCCGATCGTCAAGGCACCCGCGGCGTTGACTGCGACATTGCCGCCGGTGGCGCTGAAGGTCCCGCCAAACGTATTGGCCGCGTTGTTCAGCGTCAGCGCATTGCCGGCCAGGGAAAAATTACTGTCTCCGCCAACGGTCAGCGCAGCGGTCTGGGTCAGGCCGTTGGCATTGGTCAAGCTCAGGGTGCCACCCACGTCCAGCATGCCGAGTGTGGCGATGCGGTTACTGCCGCTGAAACTCGCGCTGCCGCCGATGCTGCCGCCCAGGGTGCCCGCAGTGTAGACGCCGCTCTGCTGCACGCTGCGGTCGGTGCTGATGCTGATCGCGCCGCTACCCACGTCGATGCTGCCACTGCCGGCAATGCCGACGTTTGCGCCACCGTTGGCGATCAGCGAGACGCTGCCGTCGACGCCGGAAATCGCCGCCGCGCGGATGATGCCGCTGTTGTTGATCAGCTGGTCGAACAGGCCTTGTGCCGCGCGCGCCTGCAGCGTGATGGTGCCACCGGGCGCGCTGAGGGTGCCATTGTTTTCTACTGCCACGCTGTCCAGCTGCAGCGGCAAGGCCTTGTCGACAACGACGCCAAAGCCACCGCTTTCGAAGGTGAGGGTGACCTTGTCGGCGCCGACCAAATTGATGTTGCCCGCGCTGGCGGTGATGGTGCCGTGGTTGACCACCTTGCCGCCGATCAGGTCGACCGCTCCGGCGGCGGCGTTGATGGTGCCGCTGTTGGACATCAGCGCGACCGTATTGCCGCCGGCATCGAGCACATCGTTGCCGGTCATGAAGCTGGAAGCGGTGGTGCCCAAGGTGCTGGCCACCAGACCGCCGACATTGATCTGCGCGGTACTGCCGAAGATCATGCCGTTGGTGTTGATCAAAAACACCTGACCGTTGGCGTTGAGATTGCCGAAGATCTGCGTGGGATTGCCGCTCTGGATCAGGTTGAGCACCGCCGCGTTGCTGGACGGCTGGTTGAAGGTCACCGTAGCCGATGAGCCGATGTCGAACGCGGACCAGGTCAGCGCCATGCGGTTGGAGGTCTGGGTGATGGACTGGCTGCCCCCGCTGGCCGCATTGATGCTGCCGGTGCCGCCGACGATGCTGCCGCCGGTGGGCAGTTGCGTGGCGCTGACCTGCGCCATCACCGCAGTCGGCACGCTGGCGGTCAGGCAGGCCGCCAGCGCGAGTGCCAGCGGGCAATGCCGCAGCGGGAGGGCGCGCGGAGGGCGCGGGCAATGCGAAGCGTGGTTGGTGGCGTGCATGCGCAAAACCCTCAGAAAGTGAAGCCGAACCGCGTGTAGTAACGGACATCGTCGCGACCATCGGAGGCCAGGTGGCTTCCGGTCGGCAACGCAGCGCTGATGCGCCATTCGAAATTGGCAAACTGCGGCAGTCGGAAGGTGGCGCCGAGGCCGGCCGCATCGAAGCTGACCGGGGCGCTCCTGCCGTTGGACGCGAACACACGGGCGTGATCGGCGAACACATCGAATTCCAGCAGTTCGCGCCAGGGGCGGCCGTTGAACGGCGAGGCGGCATCGGCAAAGCCGGGCGCATCGACGTGGTATTCCAGCGCGGTGTAATACCCGCGATCGCCCAATGCATCGGACACCGGATAGGCACGCACGCTGTCGGGGCCACCGACGGCAAACTGCTCCATCGGGGTCAGCGTGTCGTTGCTGTATTGGCCATTGAACTTGAAATACAGGCGCTGGGTGCGGGTGAGATATTGCAGGCGCGTGTACGCCAGCCGCGCTACGGTGAAATAGCTGTCGCGGCCAGGGCTGACCTGATCCACCGCCGCCGAGCGATCGCGCACGGATTGGCGTGCGCTGACCTGCAACAAGTCCACGCCGCGCCAACGCAGATCGGTGCGGCGCACCGAGGCACCCAGCTCCACCACATCGAATCTCTGGTCGGACAACTGCATGCCCAACGCCTCCAGCCGCGATTGTTCCTGCAGATAGCGCGCCGAGCCCTGCACCTGCAGCAATTCGCGGTTGACGAATTTCCAGTCTGCGCCGGCGTAGACCACCGAAGTCGGACCCCTGAGGCCGAGCAGTGCGAACACGCCGTTGCGCACTTCCAGTTCGCTACGGCTGGCGCCGACCACCGCGCTCAGGCCCGAAACCTGCGACACCGGCAAGGCGTAGGACAGCGCGCCGATCTGGCTCTGCCGCGGCGACAGCGAATAGGCGTAGTTGGCGGCGAACACATCGCCCACGCCGAACGGGCTGTTCCAGGTGATGCCGGCTTGTGCGCGATAGCGCCCTGTCAGTTCGGTGCCGTAGTTGTTGCCGCCCAGGCTGATGACATACGGCCGCGCGGCTTCGCTGGCGACCAGCACCACGTCGGTTTCGCCGGCATTCTGGCCCGGCTGCAACACCGAGGACACTGAAACCCCGGGCAGATCGCGCGCATACAGCAGCGCGGTGTCCACGTCCTGCTTGCGCAGCGGGCGGCCCTGCAACTGCCGCAGCGGCGCGGCCAGCGCGGTGCCGCGGTAGCGCGCGGCGCCCTGCACGCTGACCTGGCCGATACGGCCTTCGAGCATGCGGATCTCGATGCGTTGCTCCGGCCCGGGCGTCTGCGCCGGCAGGTAGGCAGTGCTGACGATGAAGCCGGCAGTGCGATAGGTGCGGGTGATGGTGTCGGCCACCGCCTGCAGCTGATCGAAGCGCAGCGCCACCACCGGCTGGCCTTGCGCCAGTTCGGCGAAGGCGGCGTCGGCCACGGCCTGCACGCGCGCCGGGTCGATGCCGGCATCCGGATAGGTGCCCACGCCCTGCACGCGAAAGCCGCGAACCGGCAGGGTGAGGGTGCTGTCGCTCCGATCCTTCACCGCCGGCAGCGCCGCAGCGCGCGCCGCCACCGTGGCATCGGTTGCCGTCTGCGCCCAGGCAGGCACGGCCAGCACGAGGCACGCGGACACCGCCGCGGCCAGACACGTCATACGCATTCGTCCATTTCCCCTAAGACAATCCGTTGTGGAGCGAGGCCGACGTGCCCGGTGGCGCTGGTCGTCCGCACAGGGGCGGTGACGCGGCAATTGGCACAGCTGACCGCATCACTTGCTGAACGCGGATCGAACCCCGACGTACATTTACGGAATATTAGCAATATTAGCGTGACGAAAATCACACTTACGAAGATTGCGACAGGCCGGCGCCCCCATTTGCGCTGCCGGGTCCGCTCACCTGGCAGGCTCGACTGGCCTCCGGCGGCAGTGGGCAGGGCGTTGCGCAGGGTCACGCCCTGGGCCTGGCGGGCGGCGTCCAGCACGCTGCGGCGCCGGGCGCGGTACTGCGCGCGGTCCAGCTGGCCGTGCTGGTGCGCCTGCGCCAGCGCCTGCAACTGCGCGTTGGCCGGGTGCGGGGCGGTGCTCATGGCAGCTCCCGCAATACGCGCAAGCCCACGTCCGGTTGCGCGGAGCCATTGTCGGCACGGCTGGCCTGCACGGTGCAGTCCGACCAGTAACTGGCGAAGCTGCCACCGCGCGTCTGTACGCCGCCACCGGTACTGACCCATTCCCAGACGTTGCCGGTGAGATTGATCAGGCCCCAGGGGTTGGGTTCGCGCCCGCGAGCCGACACCGGGGCGCGCGGGCCGTCGCCGGCGGTGGCGGTGGGCGGCACGCAGTTGCTGTCTTCGGCCTGCCGCCAGTTGGCTGCAGCCTGCGCGGCGTGCAGCCACTCGGCGTCGCTGGGCAGGCGGTAACGCCAGCCGCCGCTGCCGATGGTGAGCCAGCGCAGGTAGGCGCGCGCCTGGGTCAGGCTGATGTTGCGCACCGGTGCACGCGCCAGCTCGGGCGTGGCGGCCGCCTGTGCGGTGCAGCGGCCGGTGGCCTGGCAAAACAGATTGAAGTCGGCTACCGCCACTTCGCCGCGCGACAGCGCGTACGGGGTGCCCCCGGGCAGGCCGGGGATCACCACCAGCATCGGGCCGCGGGTGTCGCCCAGGGTGTCGAAGCAGGCCGCGCCCCGCCCCGCCAGCCCGGTGGCGCCGCACGGGTCCGGGCCGGTGGGAACCGGCGGCAGGCCGGCCTCATCGTCCACCCTGGTGGGCAGTGGCGCCGCCGGTCGCGCCGGCGCCGTGCCGGCTGCGCCAGGCTTGCCGGTGGTGGCCTTGCCGCGTGCGGGCTTGGCGCCTGCGGCCGGGGTCTCGGCAGCGGCGCTGGGTGCCACGCTGTCCGACGCCGGCGCATCGCCGGCCGGGGCACGCTGCAGCCGGGCAGCGAGCGTGCCTTCGGGCAGTTGGCCGGCGGCCTTGAGCTGGGCTTCCAGTTGGGTCATCGCGGTGGCGTCGGTGCGGTACAGCGCCTGCAGGCGCTGGCCCAGTGGCTGGCGCTCGGCGGCCGGCACGGTGCCGGCGCGCATTACCGCGGCGACCACCGCATAACGCGCCTGCGCGCTACGCAGTTCCGCGCGCTGGCCAAGCGTCTGCACGCCCTGGGCCAGCAGTTCGGCCGCCTGTGCATAGCGGCCCTGCGCGAAGGCGTCGGCGGCGGTGCTGCGGTACACCTGCGACAGCAGTTGCGGGCCTTCGCTGCGCAGCAACGGATGCTCAGGTTGCAGCGTGCGGATGCGTGCCAGCGCGTCGCCGGTCTTGCCCAGATCGTTGGCGGCCGCGGCGCGGCGCAGCGACTCGATGCTGCCGGCCACATCGGCCTCGGCGCTTTCGCGGGCCAGTGCCTGGTCCATCTGCTGGCGCAGCGTCTGCAGGCGCGCGCGCTGGGCAAGCAACTCGGCCGACTGCGGTTGCAGGCCCAGGCCGAAATCCACCAGCGCCTGCGCGCCGGGCAGTTGCGCCGGGTCATTCTGTGGCGCGACGATACCGGCGATGGCCGCGGCCACGGCCGTGCCCTGGGTGCTGCGCTCGGCGGTGGGCAATGCACGCAACGCTGCGTCCACGCGTGCGCGCCAGGCGGGGTCAACGGCAGGCTGCGCAAGATCAGCAGCCAGCGCCTGGCGGGCGGCAGCCGCATCGCGCGGCAATGCGGCCACCGCGGTGCGCTTGGCCTGCTGCTCGGCCACGTCCACCTCGGCGCTTCGCAGCTGCAGCCGCAACGACTCGGGAAACACCGCGCGCGCCTGTTCCAGCTCGGTGCGCGCAGTGGCCAGCCGGCCGGCGGCCACGGCCTGCGCGATGGCCGCATCCAGGCGCACTTCCAGCGTGGAATGCCGCAGCAGGCTGCTGCCGGGGTCGATGCGGCGCACCTGGTCCAGGGTGGCTAATGCGTTGTCGGCCTGGCTGCGGAACAGCAGCCCGGCGTCGAGCTGACGGTTGAGCGTGGTGTCGAGCGCGTTGAGGCGTTCGTTCTTTTCGCGCTCCATGGTCTGGCGGCGCGCATCCAGCGCTGGCGAATACAGGCGCAGCCGGTCGCGCAGCGCAAACACATGCAGCGCGCCGCGATAATCGTCGTGGCCGTTGGCCGGATTCCACAGCGCATCCAGGCGGCGCAGCAGGAAATCCTCGATCAGATCGCTGCGGTCCATCAGCACGCGGCGGCGGTCGTCGGCACTGAGGCTGGACAGCGCCTGCATGGCCTCGGTTTCGTTGCGATAGCGCTGCGGATCCTGCGCACCGAAGCGCGCGATCACCTCGTCCAACTGGCGCTGATGCAGATAGCGCGACGCGCCCCACCCGCCCAGGCCCAGCAGCACCAACGCGGTGGCGCCATAGCCCAGCACCGGCAGCGCGCGTTCGCGCAGCGGAATCTGGCGCAGGCCATCGAGCAACTGGTCCACACGCTTGAGGCGCTGTGCCGCGGGGAACGCAACTGCCGCGCACAAGGTGGCGTACTGGCGGCGGGTCAGGCCGGGCACCGGCGGCGGGCGGCGGCCCTCGCGCAGGGCCACTTCGGCACTGAGCTTGTCGAACGGGTGCTTGCCGGTGAGCAATTCGAAACACACGCAACCCAGCGCATACAGATCGTCGGCCGGGGTGGGGTCTTGGCCACGAATCATTTCCAGGCTGGCATAGGCCGGCGTGAGCGCGCCCAGCGTGGCGGCGTCGAACACGGTCTGTTCACCGGCGACATCGGCGGCGTGCTTGCCGGCGCGCGCGATGCCGAAGTCGAACACCTTGGCCACGCCCTCGCGGGTGACCATGACGTTGCCGGGTTTGAAATCCGAATGCACCACGCCGGCGGCGTGCGCGCGGATCAAGGCGCGGCCCATGCCGTCGATCAAGGGCCAGGCCTGTTTCAGCGGCATGCCATTGAAGGCCTGTTCGCGGATCAGGGTTTTCAGATCGCAGCCGTCGATGTACTCCATGGTCATGAAGACCAGGGTGCGGTCCTTGTCGAAGTCGTACACGCGCACGATGTGGTCGTGCGCCAGTTTCTGCGAGCGCCGCGCTTCGCGCTGCAAGGCGACCAAGGCATCGGGATGGCGGCGGAACTCGTCGCTGAGCACTTTCACTGCCAGCCAGGGATCGCGGTCGCGTGCTTCCACCTTGCGTTCGTCGCGGGCCAGATACACCACGCCCATGCCGCCGCGCCCGAGTTCGCGCTCCAGCAGGAAGCGCCCCTTGAGCAGGCTGCCGACGCCGGCGTGCTCGCCACCGGCGGCATCGGCCAAAGCGCGCCAGCTGGACAGGCTGGCCGTGCCGGCGGTGCCGGTGCCGGTCTGCGTGCCCACGCCGGTCTGGGTGCCGATGCCCAGGCTGGTGAGGCTGGGCACCTCATTCGGCAGCGGCAGTGCCGGCTGCACGCGGGTGATGTCGTCGTCCTGCACGCGCGGCGCGGCGCGCAGCGGCATCACCACGGTGGCGTCGTCGTCTGCGGGCGCAGGTGCTGCGGTGGGCGGCGTTGCGGCGATCGCTGCCGGTGCCGGTGCCGGCGCGGCATGGCGCAGGGCTTCCAGGCGGCTGATCAGGGTGGTGACGGTGGTGGTGTCGAGCAGGTGTTCGCGCTGCAGGCTCCACAGCGTTTCCACCCCGGCGCGGTATTCGGCCTCGGGCAGGGCCTGGCGCTTGCCGAGTGCGGCCAGCACGGCGGGCAGGTCGAGTGCGCCGCTGCGCATGGCGGTGACGAGTTCGGTCACGGTGGCGGTGTCTTCATGCATGCGGTCACTCCTGCAGGCGGACGACGACGGCGGTGACGTTGTCGCGCGCCGCCCTCCCCAGCGCCAGATCGAACAAGCGCGCCAGCAGCGCGCGTGGCTCCCCGAAGCGATGGCATTCGGCATCCAGCTCCGGGTCGGGGATTTCCTTGTTGATGCCGTCGCTGCACAGCAGGAACTGCGTGCCCGGCAGGCTCGGGGTCAGCACCCAATCGACGAACAACGGTTCCTGCGCGCCCACCGCGCGGGTGAGCGCGCCGGCGGCGACGGCACTGGCCTGGCCGCCGCCGAACTGGGTGATGTCGTCGCGCACGCCGTGCACGTGGTCGCGGGTGAGCTGGCGCAGCGGGCCGCCATGCTGGGCGTAGATGCGGCTGTCGCCGACCCAGCCGCACAGCATGAAATCCGGGTCGTGCACCAACACCACCACGGTGGTGGCGATCATGTCCACGCGGCGGATGCGCGCAACCTGCAGCAGGTCGTGGTTGATCTGCGCCAGGGTGTCGTCGATGGCGTCGAGGAAATCGCACAGGTCGGCCGGGCGCTCCAGCGCGCCCAGCCGCTCCACCAACAACTGGCTGGCGTAGTCGCCGGCGCTGTGCCCGCCCAGGCCATCGGCCACCACCCACAACCCGACGTCTTCGCGCACCAGCAGCGCGTCTTCGTTGAGGCGGCGCACCTTGCCGGTTTCGGTATGCCCGGCCGATTGATAGGGCGCGCTCATCGGGTCACCTCGGTGATGTCCTGATCGGCCAGCAACCAGGCCAGGTAGCAGTCGGCGTCCGGTAGACCGGCCAGCGGCGTGGCGCTGCCGCCCAGCAGCCACCACAGCGACTGGCCTGCCGGCGGTGCGGGAGTGGCGGCCGCGTGACCGGCCACTGGCAGGGCCAGCAATGCGGTATCCAGCGCCACCGCGTCGGCCCGCGCCCGCAGCGCACGCCCCAGGCAGCCGGCCAGGGCGGCGAACCAGGCATTGGCCGGCAGCTGGCCGTCGCCGAGCGGCGCGGCCAGGGTGAGCGGGAAACAGCGCCCCACGCGGTCTTCGCCCGGGCCGATCACCCCGGCCCAGGCCGCGCTGCCGCACACGCCCGGCCCCAGCGCGAACGCACGCACGGCGCTGCTGCGGTAGGCGGCGGGCCAGCGTTCGCCCAACTGCTGGCGCACGGCGTCCAGGCAGGCGGCAAAGTGCGCGTCCCACGGCTGCACGAAGCTGGCCGGCAGCCGGCGCTGCACGAAATCGCCCACGCCGGGCAGCTTGCCGTGGAACCCGGCCGGTGCGGTGGTGGTCATCTCAGCCACCACACGCAAAGCGCTGGACGTCGCTGTCCAGAAACGGATGGCGCAGGTTGCCCGCGCGCAGCGGCACCTGCACGTCATGGCCGCCCAGCGCAAAGCTGGCGACAAAGCGCAGATCCGAGGGGTTTTCCAGATGCCCGGCCTGCAAGGCGCGGAACAACGCCCATTCGCCCTGGTAATCGAGCGTGCCCAGTGCCACGCCGTCGGCACCGAAGGCGGCAATGGAAACATGCCCGGGCACCGGGCCGGGCCAGATCATCGGCATGCTTTGCGCCGCGCCAGCCTGGTAGTCGTAGCGCTGGCCTTCGATGTCCAGGGTGAGCCGGGTGACACCCTCGCCCAGCGTGGGCGCCAATACGGTGAAGCCCACCTGCGGGGTTGGCCCGCCACGGAAATACTTTTGCCGGATGCGCTGCGCCAGCTGCAGCTGCGCCGGCAGCCCGGGCGCGCCGACCACCGCATCGGGGCCTTCCTTCCAGCGCCATTGCGCGGCCTGAGTGTCCAGCAGCGGCTGCACGGTGCCGGTGTACAGCGCGTCCAGGCGCCCGCCGGTGCCGAACAGTTCGCCGAAATTCTGCAGCGGGATTTCCACCTGCGCCGCCGGGTCGAACGGGTAACGACCGCGCACGAAATCGCTGCACACCTCGCCCACCGATTGCCGCACCTGCACATCCAGCGCGGCGCGCGCGCCCTGCGTCATCAAGGCGGCGCTGCTGCCGGCCAGGCTCTGCAACCACTGCGTCACCGGCGGCGGCAATTGCGCCACCTGTTGCCGGGCAAGCGCCAGTTGCGCACTGGCGGCCGCCGCATCGCCGCCGCCTTGCGAGACCACCAGCAGCTGCTTGCCCAGTTGATCGAGCACGCCGAGCAGTTGGTCCAGCGGCGTGCTGCCCGGTGCACCGGCAGCCAGCGCATTGAGCGCGGCGAAGTGCTCGGCGATGGCAGTGCCGGGCGGCGGTGCATCCGCTGCGGCGGGATCGGCGCTGCGGGCCAGCGCCGCGCTCATCGCCGCGCCGCCGGGCAGCTTGGCCGCGGCCGCACGCGCGGTGGCGCCGGCCTTTTTTTCTGCTGCCGCCAAGGCCCGCTGCGCGGCATCGGCCGGCGGCGCGCGGTCCATCGCCTGGGTGTGCTCACCCACCACGCCCAGCAACAGCCGCAACGGCGAACTGGGGCCGGCGAGCTTTGCCGCGGTGGCGCTGGCGGCGGCCAGATCGGCGGCCGGGCGCAGCTGCAGATCGGCCAGCAGCGCGTCCCAATGGCGGATGTAATCCGCCTCGTAGCGTTGCCCGACCTCGCGCGCCAGGCCGGCCTTGGCCAGCGCATCCAGCGGTGCGCCGCCGAACACCCAATCGTCCTGACCGAAGCGTTCCACCGCCTGGCCAATGCCGTCGCGCTGCAGGGCGGCGAACACCGGCTGGGTGTACAGCGCCGGCACCGGCGCGGATAACGCGGTCCCACTGCGCCGCACGAAGGTGTCGGCGAGCAGGCCCAGCGCCTTGTCCAACCGCAACGGCGCACCTGCCGGCGGAGTCAGCAACAGGTTGCCGTAGATCAGCGTGGCCAGATCGGCCGCGCGCAGGCTGGCCCGTGCCTGCGCAATGCGCTCGCCATCCAGCGACAACGCACGCACACGCCCGGGGCTGTCCAGCAGCGCCTGCAGATGCGCATTGAAGGCAGCCTGCAGCGGCTGTGCACGTGGAAACAACGCACGCGCCTCGATCGCGGCCAGCGCGCTGAGCTGGGCCGGGTCCAGATGCGCCGGCTGGCCAAGCATCAAATAGCCCTTGAGGGTGTAATACAGCGCCTGCGGGGCCTGTGCGTTGTCGGCCAGGCCGGTGCGGAAGCGCACCGCCAACGCCGGCAGCAAGGTGGCATTGAGCTGGCGCAGGTAGCCAGCCTGCAGGTGCTCGCCGAGCACGCGGCCCTGGAACAACCCCAGCCGCATCGACCACGGCGCGCCGCCGTCGTACTGGCGTGCCACCTGCACCACTGCACGGGTGGCATCGGCCTGCTGCAGCGTGCGCGCTACGTAGTCCGGCATGCTGGTGGCGGCGTTGGGGTCGGCCACGGCCGGGCGTGCGTCCAATGCGCTGCGCACCTGCGCCAGATAGGCGCGGTTGCCCAGGTAGCTGGCGCCCAGCCCGGCCAGCAACGCGGCGGTGAGCAACCCCACGCCCGCGTAGGCCGCAGCCTGCAGCCAGGCCATGCGCCGCTGCTGCGCCGGCGGCGTATTGGCCAGGCCGGATTCGCGCAGCACCACCTCGCGCAGCAAGCGTTCGACAAAGAACGTGCGCCGTTGCGCACCGGGTGCATGCACGCGCGCATCCTCGATGCCGAACGTGCGCGCCACCGCGCCCATCATGCGATCGATCGGTGTGCCCTCCTGCGTGCCCGAGGTGAGATACACGCCGCGCAACAGCGGCGCCGGGCCATACGCATTGCCGGCGAAGGTGCCTTCGACAAACTGCCGCGCGCGCTCGCCCAGTGCCGCCACCTGCTGCGGAAACGACAGGATCGCCGCCCGCCGCAGCCGGTCGCGTTCCAGGTTCAGGCGGTCGAACAGGCGCGCGCTCAGGTGCTGCTGCAGCACATTGAATTCCTCGGCGAAGCGCCGCGCCGCGCGGCCATCCAGCGTTTGCACCAGCGGGAACGACAGGCCCCACACCTGGCTGCGCTGCGCCGGGCTGAGGTCGTCAAAGAATTCGCCGAAGCCGCCGATCAGGTCGCACTTGGTGAAGATCAGATACACCGGCACGCTGGCCTGCAGCTGTTCGGCCAGTTCGTCCAGGCGGCGGCGGATGGCCTGCATATGGGTGTCGCGCTCGGCATCGTCGAGCAGCAACAGGTCGGACATGCTCATCGTCACCAGCACGCCGTTGAGCGGGCGCCGCGGACGATGGCGGCGCAGCAGGCGCAGGAAATCGCGCCAGGCGCCGGCGTCCACCGCCTGGTCGGAATCCTGCGTGGTGTAGCGCCCGGCGGTGTCCAGGAACACCGCTTCATCGGTGAACCACCACTCGCAATCGCGGGTGCCGCCCACGCCGCGCAGTGCCTGCTCGCCCATGCGCGCGGCCAGCGGAAACTGCAGCCCGGAATGCTGCAGCAAGGTGCTCTTGCCCGAGCCCGGCGGGCCAATCAGCGCATACCACGGCAAGCTGTACAGATCGGCGCCACCGCGGCGCTTGCGCAGCAACTGGATGGCCTGCTGGAAGCGCGCCTGCAGCTGCAGCCGCTCCTGCCCGCTGCGCAATTCGCGGTCGTCGTCGCGGCCGGGCCCGGCCAATGCGCTGGACAACTGCGCGGCGCGCCGCTGCCCACGCCAGCGGCGCAGTTGCAGCACGCCCACCCACACCGCAATCAGCAGCACGATCGCCAGCAACCGCGCCGCCACGCCGGTCAGCGGGCTCCAGCCCGCCACCGCCAGATACGGCCCGCCCACCCACACCAGCAGCGACAACAACGCCAGCGCCAGCACGCTCACCACCAGCCCCGCGCCCAGTTTGGACAGCAGCGTCTTCATCGTCATTCCCCAGGCTGGAACAGGATCTCCACGCGGCGATTGCGCGCGCGGTTGGCCGGCAATTGCGGCGGCTGCGCCAGCGGCTGCGAATCACCAGCGCCAATGAATTCCACCCGGCCAGGCACGGCCAGATGTGTCTGCAGCAACTGCGCCACCGCCTGCGCACGCGCGCCGGACAACGCGAAGTTGTCCTGGAAGCGCAACGAGCGCACCGGCACGTCGTCGGTGTGGCCCACCACGATCACCCGCCCGGGCAATTGATCGATCGCCACGGCAACCTGTTCGATCACACCGCGCTGCGTGGGCTCCACCTCCACGCCACCGGAGGCAAACATTGCGGTGCTGCTCAGCTGCACACGGGCCTGGCCATCGGCCTGTTCGTCCACCCGCAGCAGCCCGGCCCGCTCGGGCACGGCCAGCAATTGCTTCAGGCGCAGGCGCGGCGGCGCCACCGGCGCGGCATCCGGTGGCGTGGCACGGGCCAGGCCCCATTGCGCGGCCTGCGCGCTGATCGGTGCCGACAGGCTGTTCAAGCGCGCCTGACACCACACAAACGCCACCACCAGCACGCTCAGCCCCAGCAGCGCGGCCGCCCACACCGGCAGATACCGGCCAAGCCGGCGGCGGTCTTCCACACCGCGCCAATGCGGCGCCAGCGTGTCCGGTGCGGCGCCGCGCTCGGCACGGATGCGGCGGTACAGGTCGTCCTGGATCTCGCCGATACGCGCCAGCCCGCCGGCTTCGATCTGATACCGGCCCACGAACCCCAACGCCAGGCACAGGTACATCAGTTCGATCAGGTCCAGATGCCGCGCCACATCCGCACACAAGCGCTCCAGGATCTGGAAGAACTTGGCGCCGCCATACGATTCGCTATGGAACACCACCAGCAAGGTCTTCTGCGACCAACCGCTGCGCTCGCCCCACGGCGCGTTGAGCACCGCCTCGTCGAGCAAGGTGCACAGCACGTAGCGTGCCGCGGTCACCGCTTCCACCGGCGCACCGCCATCGCGTGCGCGTTGTTCGAAGCGCCGCACCTGCGCCATCACCTGCTCGCGCAGACGGGCCACATCCGGCAGCTGCGCGCTGTGGCGCAACTGCACGGCCAGCAACAACAGCGGCGTGGCGGCCTGCACCAGCGGGTTGACGCTGCGCCCAAGCAGCTCGCTGATGTCGGTGTCTTCGGCCACGCCGCTGTCTGCAGGCGGTGTGGGCGAGGCCACGTAGGCGGGGTCGAAATCGGCAACGGGACGGCTCATGCGCTCAACTCCGGATGGCCCACAGTTGCAGGTCCAGCCCGGCAAATTCGCTGCCGAAATGGAAGGCGATCCCGCCGGAGGTCTTCAAGTTGCGCCACAGCGGCGCGCTCTTGTCGAACTCGAAATACAGGTAGCCGGCGTGATACGGAATCTGCCGCGGCGCCACCGGCATCGGCGTGGCCACGATGCCTGGCAACTGCAGATTCACCAGGTCGCGAATCTGTTCCACCGGGCCGATCTTGGCGTGCGCGGGCAGCTGACGGCGCAGCTCTTCGGCCGGCATGTCGGCCTTGGCGGCGAGCACGAATGCCGCACTGTCCAGCAGGCTGGTGTCGGGCACCATCGCCACCCACACACCGAACTTGCGCGCCTGCACCGGCAATGGCGTGGCGGTCTGTTCGAACACTGCGCTCAAGCTGCTGCGCAGCGCGGCGATCACCGGCTCAAAACTCTCCTGCTGCGCCTCGTGCCGATACGCCGGCCACGCCGGCGGCCGCTTGCCGGGTGCGGTGAACGTGCTGAGCTCACCGGCCAGCGCAACCAGCGCACGGAACAGGTCTTCCGGATGCGCCAACGGGGCGCTCGCCCAATGCGCGATCTGCGGCTGCCAGCGATTGACCAGCTGCAGCAGCAGGAAGTCAGCGATATCGGCCGCTCCGCCGCGGTCGGTCAAGGTCACCCGCGAGGCCAAGGCTTCGCCGCGCTGATGCAGCAGGCCAAGCAGTTCGATGAGGAAGGTGGTCAGCCGTGAGGAGGCCTGGCACACCATCGCGCTGGGAATGAAGTGCGGGTCCAGCACCACCTGGCGGTCTGCGCGTGATTCGATGATGCGCGCCACCGCGATGCGGTCCAGGCCTTCCAATGGTTGCGATTGCGGCAGCAGCCGCGTGCTCAGGCCACCGACCTCCATCAGCACCGCTTCGCTGGTGCTGCCCGATGCATCGCCGGTTTCGGTCTCGCGCACGCGGTAGCGGAACAACTGATCGGCCGGCGACTCCGGCCGCCCCAGTTCCGGCTGCGCCGGCACGCGCAACGGCAACGTGAGATACACGATCTGGTCACGGCAATTCGGGTCCACGTCCAGCGCCACCGGCAGCGGATCATCGCCGGGCATCGCGAACGGCGTGCCATCGGCAAACACGCCGCGCGCACGGCGCAGGCCCAGCTTGCCGACCGCGAGTAGATCGGTTTCCCATTCCAGCTCGCTCACGCCCCAGGCATGCGGGCGCAGCCGCGCGGCACGCAGATCGACATAGCGTTCCAGGTACCGCTCCTGTTGCTGCAGATGCTGCGGGCGCAGAAACAGCCCTTCGCTCCAGACGACCTTGTTGTTCTGCATGATCCACTCGCTCTGAAGAAGCCGGTCGCCGCTGCAGGCCATGGCGCGCCGTCGCGATGCTGTGCTGTCGGCGCCCCTGCGCCGCACGGACACGTCCGCTGGACCGTGTCGATGGCGTGATTCTGCGGCGCGCCCGCGGCGCTCACCCGTCAAAACGTCTCAGTGGGGTGTTGGGAATTGTTGGGGTGTGTTGCGGGCTGGAAGGCGCTGTTTCTTCGCGCGTTTTGCAGGCGTGTGCTTCGTGCGGGCAGGTGCCACGGTGATGCTTCATAGCGCGCGAGCGCGCTCCTACCAGAGCTGGTCCATGGCCTGTTGGGGTGCGCAGCTAGGGGACACCACGCCCCTAAGAAGAACAATCGGCCCGGCTGTCGTAGGAGCGCGCTTGCGCGCGATGAAGCCTTACCGGGAACGCTTCATCGCGCGCAAGCGCGCTCCTACAAACCTAGATCGCGCCGCGCTTAGCGCGCTGCTGGCTGCCGCCGCGCCGATTTCAACCGCGCCAACTGCGCCTCGTACGCGCGCGCAAATTCGTCACCAAACAAGCGACGAAAACAATCATCCGGGTCGCCGCGCAGTTGC
Organism: Xanthomonas sp. fls2-241-TYG-148; assembly: GCF_030208815.1. NCBI lineage: Bacteria > Pseudomonadati > Pseudomonadota > Gammaproteobacteria > Lysobacterales > Lysobacteraceae > Xanthomonas > Xanthomonas sp. fls2-241-TYG-148. Next base: position 199,281 of record NZ_JARVTE010000018.1, on the reverse strand, counting down.
TCGAAATTATCGCGATAGCGCTCCCAGTAACGGCCCTTGCCGCCGAAGCTCAATCGCTTGCCGCCCGCATCGGCTTCCTGCTCCAGCCGGTCTGGGCTGAAATGAAACAGCATGGCGTCGAAGGCCGCACGCATGCCGGCCAACATCGCCATCTGGTGGCAGCGGATGTCATCGAAGGCATCTTCGAAGGCGGGCACGCCGGACAGGAAGGAGGCACTCGGCGGTGCCAATAATTTCTGCAGCGCATCCTCGGCGGTGGCCGCAAATTTGAGCGGGTTGTTCTCCGAGCGCTGGATCACGGTGACCGGCAAGCGAAAGGTGTTCTTGATCTCGGCGCGTGCACGCAGCACGTCCATCACGCCGTCGACCACGATGGCGAAGATGCGGTCCAGCTCCGGTGGCAGACCTGCCATTGCTGGCATCGCGCTCGGCAGTGCGCCAGACACGCCAGGGCTCGCAGGCACCGGCGCCGCCACTGCCACTGCCGATGCCGCTACCACTGCCGGTGCGAAGTCGCCCAGCGTCATGTCCCAGTTTTCCGGCAAGGTGGCACGCGCTGCGCCAGTGCTTGGCGGGCGGAAATGGTCCTGGTTGGCGTTGCTGTGATTCCACGTGCTCGGCGCGGGAATGACCGGCGCGACCGGCAGCGGATCCAGCAAACGCAGCGGGTCCAGTTCCCGGGGTGTGGCATCCAACAGCAAATCGCCCAATGCGTCATCCACCGGCGCGCGCCCGACCGCTGGTGCGCCGAAATCCAGCAGATCAAATGCAGCACTGGGCACGGCGGCCTGTAGCGGCCTGGGCGGCGGCGCCATCTGGGTGCGGTCGTCCATCGCATCCAGCAAGGGATCGAACGCGGGCGTCACTGCCAGGGCACCCACAGGGCTGACGCTCTGCAGCTGCACCTGGACCTCGAAGCTGTCCAGTTGCAGGCGGTCGCCATCACCCAGCGCGGCCGGCTCGGCGCGCGTCAATGGCGTGCCATTGAGCGAAATGCCATTGGTGCTGCGGTCTTCGATGAAATACATGCCATTGAGAAAGCGCACCACCGCGTGGGTACGTGAGATACCGGGCGCAGCCAGCACCCAATCGCTTTCATCGGAGCGGCCAATACTGCCGCCGCTGCCGGCAAAGCGCTTCTGCGCCTGCGCGCCGAATTGCGCGGCCTGCGCGCCGCTGACGGTGAGGATCAACTGCACACTGGACACGACACACGCTCCTCCAGACAAGAATCGACAACACGCACGTCACCGCAGCAACGCACGCTCATGACGCCGCTGCGCCGGCCAGCAACTGCAGCGCATGCGCCGCGTAACCCTCCCGGCGCGCCTGCATGGCGGCCGGTTCGCGCGCGGCCAGCAAGGTGATGGCCGCGGCCACCGCACGTGCGGTGAGATGTTCGGCTGGTGGTACCGCGGTGGTTTGCTGCGGGGGCGCCAGGCTGCCGCCAGACCACGCCACCGCGGCGGTCAGCCATGCACCCAGCGAGACATAACCGCCGGCATGCGCAAACGCCTGTGCCGCGCGGCGATGCGCCTCGCTGGGCTCGCGCACCCATTTCTCCGCCAGCGCCGCGCCGGCACGGTCTTCGTCATCCAGCGCTTCGGCGCGCGCGCACTGGCATGCCCAGGCCACCGCATAGCGCTTGGGCAGCAGCCGCGCCAGCAACTTGATCGCATCGTCGCCATGGCCGTGCGCCAGCAACGCACTCACCGCCGCCTGTGGCGCCAGCGGGGCGCGCAGATGTGCGCAGGCCGTGTCCGACAGCTGCATCTGCGCGCAGGCCTGTGCGAGCGAGGGCATGGGGGTACTCATCCGATCATGATCAGGCCGCCGCTGACCTGCACCAGGGCATCGGCCTTGATGTTGACCAGCGGGCCTTTCAGCGTGGCCGAAGCACCGGCCTCGGCGGTGAGCATGCCGCCGGACGACAGCTTCAACGTGCCATCGCCCACCACCTCGGTGGCCGGCGAGGTGGCCTGCAATTGCGCACTGGCCACCTGCTTGATGGTGGCAGCGGTGGTCTTGGCTTCGGCGGTAGCGTCGATGAGGATGTTGACGCCGCTCAGCACAATGTCACCGTTCTGTTTCATCACCAGGCGCGCGCTCCCCGTGACCAGCTCGATCTCTTCGCCGGCCTGCAACAGCAGCTTCTTGCCGACATCCACGCTGTCGTTGTTGTCGATGCGCGCACGCCGGTCGTGCTTGACCGTCACCACCTGGTCGTTCTCGACGGTGGCGGTATGGTCGTGCTGCACTTCTTCGCGCAGGTCACGCTGAGCGCGCTGGTAGATCTCTTCGGCACCGGCCTTGTCGTCGAAGCGCAGTTCGTTGAAATCCGCTGCGCCGCCCAGCAAGGTGCGGCTACGAATCCCGCTCTGGGTCTTGTTGTCGGGCAGCGAAAACGGCAGTGCATGGTCGGCGTTGTAGACGCTGCCCACGATCAGCGGGCGGTCCGGGTCGCCATCGAGAAAACTCACCACCACTTCCTGCCCCACGCGCGGCAGGCTCATTGCTCCCCAGCCCTTGCCCGCCCACATCGAGGCCACCCGCACCCAGCACGACGGCCCACCGTGCGTGCGTGCGGAGGTGGACCAATGAAAGGTCACCTGCACGCGGCCGTACGCGTCCACCGCGATGTCTTCGACAGTGTCGCCAGTGACCACACCGGTCTGCAGGCCGGCGATGCTCGGTCGTGGCGTGCGTTGCAGGCTGCGGAACGGCAGGCGGCTGTCGATCACGCGCAGGCGGCTGGAAAACGGCGGCGTGTCGCCGGCATGTTCCGGCGCCACCAGGATGGTCTCGGCAGACACCACCAGGTATTCCTGGTTGTAGGCTTCGTTGGGAAAGCCGCGCAGCGAGAACAGCGCGCCCACCGGCAATTCGCAGGCATTGGTCTGCGCATCGTGGCAGCCGCGCTGCACGTTGTGCGCCTCGCGCCGCACCTGGGCATAGCGCTCACCGACACCCTGCACCGGATGCGCGCCGGGGAAATCGAACGCCACCAGTGCGTCCACCGGATGCAGGTCGGCACCGGCGGCCTGGTCCTGGGCCGCCAGCGAGGCGCGCGGCAGCTGCGGGTCGTAATCGGTGAGCTGGTGCTCGGTGGTATGCAGTGCGCGCGCACTGCGCCACTGGCTCACCACCGCCTGCTGCAACCGGCGGTTCTGCAATTCCGGCGGCACATACGGCAGGCTCGCCACCGGCGGCACGGTGGCGTGCGCGCCCAGTGCATCGGCCAGCACCAGCGTGTGCGCGGTGCGGCCATGGGTGAAGTAGTAATAGATGCCCTCCTGTTCCATCAGGCGGCTGATGAAGCTGAAGTCGTCCTCGCGGTATTGCACGCAGTAGGTACGCGCCGGATACGGCGTGCTCAGTCGCCGCTGCACATCGCCGTAGCCGATATCGCCCAGCACGCTGGTGATGATGTCCGGCACGCTCATGTCCTGGTAGATACGGCAGTCGCGGCGCTGGGTGAGCAGCCAGGGTTTGGGCACCAACTGCAGTTCCAGTGCCGCATAGCTGAGCCCGTCGATCACCGTGTAGCCACTTTGCGCACAGCTGGCCACCATGCCGTGATACCAGCGCTGCACGTTGCCGTCATCGGACAGCTCCACCGCCGCGGGCGTGCCGAGCAAGGCACGCAGGTCCGGGCGTGCATCGCTGCACAGCGCCTCGATGCGGTAGTCGAACAGCTGCCCCAACGCTTCGCTGGCCTGCATGCGGTGCAGCAGCAGGCGCTCGCCAATGTCGGTGTGCAGCGTGATGGTGCGTGGCATCGAAGCATCCACAGAGGGTGAGGGCAACGCGGTGCGCCTTGACCGACGCAGCCGAGCGCGGAGTCACGCGCACGCTGCGGCATCTTTCAGCGTCGGCAACGCATGCTCACACGCGTATGCCTGCGAAAGCCGACAATTCGTCTCACGCGCTGCCAGGCGCGCGCGCGGTCACCACCCAGCCATGTACGGGCTGGCCGCGCTCGCTACGCAAGGCCTGCGCGGCAATGGCCACTGTCTGTAATTGCGCGTGCTGCAACGCTGCAACGATATGTGCATGGCTGTGCCGATAGCGGCCGCTGGCATCCAGCGTTACATCGTCTCCGCTAGCCTCCAGTGCTTCCACGGTGAAGCCCAGCACACCGCCGGGCGTCAGCGCGCTGGCGGCCGCCGCCAGCACGCCCTGCAGTGCGCCGAAGTACACCAGCGTATCGGCCGAGGCGATGACGTCCCAGCGTGCTGGCTGTGTTTGCAGATAGGCAGTGAGTTCGGCCACCTCGAGTGCGTCGTAGCCACCACGCAGGCGTGCCTTGGCGATCATGCCCGGCGACAAATCCACACCCACCAGCTCACGCGCGTGCGCACGCAACAACGGCGCGCACAGGCCGGTGCCGCAGCCGGCATCCAGCACCGCGAGGCGGCCGTCGGGCACCGATAGGCAGGCAACCAACGCGTCGGCCAGGAGCTGCGGCGCGCGGTAGTCCAGGTTGTGCAGCAACTGCTCGTCGAAGCTGTCGGCAAAGCCGTCAAACAGCTCGCGAACATAGACATCACCAGCGCGTGGCGGTGCGGCGGTGCCGCCGCAGGCGGCCAGCATATGCGTGGCCACCGCATTGCCCGGGTCGCGCAGCAACCACTCGCGGTACACCGCTTGCGCCTGCTGATGCTCGCCCAGCAGATACAGGCCGGTACCCAGCGCCTCACGTGCGAGCAGGTGCTCCGGTGCCAGCGTGCAGGCCTGGCGCAGGCACTCCACGGACTGTTGCAGATGCTCGGCCTCCTGCGCGTTGTTGCGCAGGAACAGCCCGAGCAGATAGTGCCCATGCGCGGACTCGGGATAGGTGTGCAGCAGCGCGGCATAGGTGACGAAGGCTTCTTCGACACGGCGCTGCGCTTCCAGCACCGCAGCCAGGTTGGACAAGGCGTCCGCATGCGCTGGCGCCAGGGCCAGCGCACGGCGATAGCTCTGTTCGGCCTCGGCCAGGCGCCTGCACTCGCGGTGCACGTTGCCCAGGTTGTTGCAGGCATCGGGTTGCGCCGGCGCCAGCAACAGTGCCTGCGTGATCGAGGCAACAGCGGCGTCGCTCTCACCGCGTTGATGCTGCAGCACGCCCTGGTAATGCAATGCATCGGCATGGCTGGGTTGCATCTCCAGCAACTGCGCATACAGTCGCGCGGCCTGCTCCAGGCGGCCGCTACGGTGTGCGGTGATGGCGCGTTGCAACGTGGCCGGCTGCGCAAGCGTTGCCGGCGGTGCAGTCGGTTGCGACAGCGGTGCGGTCGCTGCGGTCGATGGGCTCAGGTCGGTCTGCGCGATGGCGGTGCTCATTGGGATCTCCGGAGCGGGAAAGCGGGAGGTGGTGCAGGCACTGGTGCCAGTACTGGAGACGGCGGAACGAAATCGCTGGGTTCGGATGGCGCACTCTCCTGCACCGCTGGCTGTAACCACGTCACCGTCGCAAACCAAGCAAAACCAATGTAGGAGCGCCCTTGGGCGCGATGCGGCCTTCCCGATGAGGTGCAGCTACATGAGGCCAGCAGCATTGCGAGATCACTAGTTCGGGCACGATGCAGCACAAGCGCATGCATGCAACTAAGTGCGTACTTGCCGCAGGCAACCGACATCTGATCTTGCATCTGTTGCGCGCCTCAAACGCTGAGCGCAGCAATACCGGCTAAAACGTGCCAACTGCTGTGGCGGAAGCTTCAGCGAGGCTCGCGACATGTGTCATGGGCAAAGACGCGGTTGGCCCGGGACGCAGTCACCATGCGCACGACAACATCCACGCCACTTCAACCGCTCGCGCATCGCACAGAAGCAATCGCGCATCCCTGCAAATATTGCGCGCGACCCCATGCCCAACTTGCACGACTCCAGCACAAGCTTCGCCCTATCCAATCAACACCGTAAAACAACCCAGCATGATGACCCCGCCATGCGCAGTGCTGTCGCCCAGGCGTGCCGCCGGCTGGCCGGCGATCAACACCGTGGGCGCACCGACCACGATGCTGTCCGGCGGCCCCACGCACACGCAGCTATCACCGATGCGTGCCGCAAGCAGGCCGCCGATCAACACCGTGGGCGCACACGGGCCGGCGATCGGCCCGCCCACATGCGGCACGATGCCGGTCACCATCGGGCAGACGTGCAGATCGGTGATCCGCGCAGCAGGCTGCATGACATGCTCCAGCGCACTCCCAAGAACTGCAGGATCAGGCAGCGGCGTGCCGGCAACCCGACAATTCGTCTCAGCGTTCGGCCACGCGCGGCGCCGCATCGACGCCGGCGACCTCGGCTGGCAGCGCCGCTGCGTCCAGCGCCGCGAGTGTCTGGCGTGCCGCCTGCAACGGCGCTTCGGCGTCGCCATAGATGCCGGTGAGGATCTGCAGCGATTGCTGCGCGTGCTCACGTGCGGCCACAGGGCGGCCCAGCACGCGCTCGGCCTCGGCCATGCCACGCAGGATCTCCGCCGTCTGCGGATGCGCGCGCCCCAGCACGCGCAGCGCCGTGGCCAACGCGGCCTGCTGCTCGGATAACGACGCTGCCGGCTGCCCGGCGTCCAGCAGCCAGAACGCATGGTTGCTGCGGTAGCTGATGGTGTTCGGCGCGGCCTCGCCGAACACCGCACGTGCGCCCTCCAGGGCAGCGCGGTAATGCGGGCCCGCTTCGGCCACCTTGCCCTGCTGGCGCAACGCGCCGGCCAGGTTGCCTTCCACCATCAAGGTGTCGCTGGCGCGCGCGCCGTACAACTTACGGGTGGTGCGCAGCAGTGGCGCCAACTCCGCTTCGGCCGCGGCAAAGTCGCGCTGCATCAGCAGCGACACCGCCAGGCTGTTGCGCATCGACACCACGTACGGATGCTCAGGCCCGCGCATCGCGATGCGTTCGCGCAACAAGCTGCGCTGCAAGGCAATGGCTTCTGTCAGCTGGCCGGTTTCGGCCAGCATGCTGGCGTAGAAGTTGCCCGCGTCGATGCGCTGGTCCGTGGTGGTGGCTGCATTCGCCAGCGCGGCAAGATAAGCATGCCGGCTTTGCTCCAGTGCCTCGCTCATGCGCCCCTGATCGCGCAGCGTCCACGCCAGCCGCGCACGCATCGCATTGCCCACGCTCTGCTGCCTGGCATCACCGCGCGCGGCCTGTGCGATTGCCGCACGCAGCACGCGCTCGGCCTCGGCAGCGTGGCCGCCGCCAATCAACGCCTGCCCCAGCATCGAGGCCGCTGTGAGTGCACGCATGCTGCCCTCCCCGCCCTGCTGCCGCGCCAGCGCGTGCGCGGTACGCAGGTGCGCCACCGCCTGCGGGTAATCGGCTAGCGCAATCAAGGTGCGGCCCAGCGTCAGTTCCACCTCGGTGCGGGCGTCGGGTTGCTCGGCCAGCTCGCGCGCGGCGCGTTGCGAGGCTTGCTGCAACACGCGCAACATCAAGGTTTTGTCCAGGTCCTGCGCCACCGCCGGGTCCACGCTGGACAACACCGAACTCATGAAATCGCCTGTCACCCGCGCCAGCTGCGCATCACGCGCAGCCTGCTGCAGCGACCAGACCGTGGCGCCCAGCCCGGCCACTACCGCGATCACTGTCAGGCCGCCGGCCAGCACACCGCTGCGATGGCGCTGGGTGAACTTGCGCAGGCGCAGCAAGCGCCCGGCCTGCAGCGCACGCGGCGGGTAGCCGTCCAGCCAGCGGTGCAAATCGTCCAGCAGGGCCGACACCGACGCATAGCGCGCACCACGTTCGGGCGCGAGCGCACGCAACACGATCGCATCCAGCCCGTCGCGCAGCTGCTGCTGCAGCTGTGCGTGCGCGGTGCTGCGCGCCGCACAGATGCGCGCGCGCGCCTCGGCTGGCACGGCGGCCACACGTTGCGACGGAGGTTGCGGCAGGCCATCGCGCCCGGCCACCGGCGCCAACCCGCAACTGAGTTCGTAGAACATGGCGCCCAGCGCATAGATATCGCTGCGCGCATCCACATCCAGCGCGCCGCGCGCCTGCTCCGGGCTCATGTAGCCCGGCGTGCCACGCCCATGCGCGGAGGTCAGGCCCGGGTTGGCCGCATCGATGGCGATGCCGAAGTCGATCACCCCGGGCATCGGCCGGCCATCCACCTCGCTCACCAGCACATTGCTCGGCTTGAGGTCGCGGTGGATCACGCCCTTCTGGTGCGCGTGCTGCACCGCCTCGCTCACCCGCAGCATCAGCAGCACCCGCGCATGTAGCGACAACCGGTGTTCGTCGCACCACCAGGTGATCGGCTCCCCGCGCAGGTACTCCATCACCAGATACGGCTGGCCGTGCGCGTCGGTGCCCACGTCGTGAATCTGTGCAATCGCCGGGTGCACCATCTGTGCCAGCAGCCGGCATTCGAACTCGAACAACGCTCTGCCCTGCACGTCCAGCGCATCGGCGGCCACCAGCTTGATCGCCACCTCGCGCTCGTACGTGCCATCGGCGCGGTGGCCCAGATACACCTGCCCCATCCCGCCGGCACCGATCAACCGGTCGATCGCCCACGCACCAAAGCGCGTGCCGGCCGGCAGTTCCGGCAATGGCGCATGCAACGCGGCGGCGGCGTGCTTGAGCGGTGCACGCACGCGCATGGTGGCCTGCGCCTCTACCGCCAGCATGGCCAGCAACTCGTCGCGCAGCACCACATCGTCGCCGGCCTGCACACGCGCAAATGCCTCACGTGCCTCCACCGGCAGCGCGCAGGCCTGATGAAACAATGCCTCCAGTCGCTGCCAGGTGGTGGCCGCCAGGCTCATAGCTGCGCGGCCAACCACACCCGCGCAAAGCGCAGGTCGCGTTCCAGCGTCGGCACCGACACCTCAAGTTGCTCGGCCGCCTCAGCCACGCTGAAGCCCACCAGTTCGGTCAACGCGAATGCCTTGGCCTTGCGCTCATCCAGCTGTGCCAATTTGTCGAAGGCATCGGCCACCATCAACAAGGCTTCCGGCCGCGCCGCGCCATCGGACAGACTGATCGTCAGCGTCACCGCCTGGCCCAGCCGCTTGGCGCTGGCCTGTTGCCGCGCCAGGTCCACCAGCAGGTGGCGCATCTGCAGCGCCGCCACCGCATAGAAATGCGAGCGCGAACGGAAGCCCTGCTGGCCCTGCTCCAACCGCATCCACGCCTCGTGTACCAGCTCGGTCGCCTGCAGCCCTAACCGCGCATCGCGCCGCAACACCCGCAACGCCGTGGCGCGCAATACGTCATAGACCTGCCGCGCCAATGCATCGCCCGCGCCGGGTTCATCGCGCTGCCAGGCCTGCAACAACTCGGTGATCGGGAGCTCGGACATCCGGTCCATCTCGCCTGCGTGGACGCGCAGTATCCCGCATTGGGAGCGAGGTGGACTGTTCAATACGTAACGGTTTAGCTCGCTGACACCGGTGGTGTCGACGGGCCGCCTACGCGGGATCGGTAAGCTGCCGGCTGCCGTTGGCGCGCCGGGTGGGCCGCCATCGTCACAGGTGCCGAAACAGTGGCGCCACGGCGCCGTCGCGAGCACAGTCGCGCCATAGGCCTGCTTTCTGTCACAACTCTACGCGCCGCGCGCCATGCCTTCGGCGCAAGCGAACAAGCCAGTAACGCACTCAGCAGCCGGGCGCGTACCCGGCCGCATAGCGCAGCCCCTGGCGCAACTGCGCAAGGAAATCGGTATTGGCATAAACGGCCGCGTCGTGGCCCAGCCCGGTGTACCAGGCCCGGCCGCCGTCGAATGCGTGGCACCACGCAATGGGATGGTCTGCGCCCATCGTGCCACCGGCATACAGCCGCTCGTCCACCGTGGCGACCACCTGCACCTGCCCGCGTGGATTGTGGCGGTAGTTGTAGATTTCATCGGTGATCGGCCAGGCATCGCCCACCGACTGCCCATCGCGCTCGCGCTGCACGCGGGTGGACTGCAGCCCCGGCGGATGTTTCTTGAACCATGCCCCGACCAATCGCCCATACCAAGGCCACTGGTAGCCGGTATCGGCGGCCGAATGGACACCCAGGAATCCACCGCCCTGCCGAATGAAGCCCTCGAAAGCCTGCTGTTGCGCCGGCGCTAGAATCTCGCCTGTCGTGTTGGCGAACGCCACCACGCGGTAACGCGCCAGGTTGTCGGCAGTGAAGACGTCCGCATCCTCGCTGTGGTCGGCCGCCATGCCCTGCTCTTGCGCAAGTTGCCGTAGCCTCGCCACCGCCGTCGGAATCGACTCATGGCGGAACCCGGCCGTCTTGCTGAAGATCAGCATCCGCTCTGGAGCGGACCCGGCATTGGCGGTGACGGAGGCGAGCAGACAGATCAGGGCGAGCAGGATGTTGTGCATGCATGCATTGTTGCGCAATCAGCTTCTGATTCAATCGATCAGCACTTCCGGCCCGACGCCGTATGCCGGCGCTTGCGGGGCGCAACGACGCAGGCCACTCACGCTTAGCGCTTGGCCGCCTCGCAGAGCTTGCGATTGAACCAGGTGGACTTGGCGATGGGCAGATACGCATCCCAGTCGCTGGGCGGAAGCATCGTGCTGTTCTGATCCAGCTCCGCTTGGAACGAGTCCTCGTCGTGGCTGCGACCAGCCATGGTGGCGTCCAGCGCCGCCAGGCACTCCTGCGGACGATTCAGGCGCAGCAGCGTGAGGGCGCGGTCGTTGGCGAAACGGTCGCGATCAAGCCAGTTGAGGAACTCGCCGCACCCGCCCGCGAACGCCTGCATGCCGGCAAGTGCTTCGGTATAGCGCTTGCTGCGATAGTCCCGCAGATACGCCTCACGCCGTCGGCTGCTGGCAGCGGAAGTGCAGCCGGCCGGCAACTGCAGATAGTCGCCTTCGAAGCTGGCGCGCATGCCGCAATAGTCGCGGCAGCTGTCCTGAGTCAGCGCGGCGATGGTGAAGCCGCCCGCTACCGGCTTGAACGACAGCTTGCAGGGCGCGCCGACAGCATCGCTCACCTCCGCCTTGTCGCCCTGCAGCGTGCCCGATAGCGAACAACTGTGGCCGTTGGCGCCCATGGTGAGAATCTCGAACTGGCGCACCCCGCCCTTGTCGCTGACCTGCAGGCTGCCCCAGCCTTGCTTGGTGCTGTACTCGCCAGGCGCCGGACCGGCGGCCACCGCGCCGAACGCCACGAGCCACACCAGTAACCCGCTCCATCCATATCGCCGTGCCATCGCCGCGTCCTGTGTTCGACCAAAGCGCAAGTGTGCGACATCGCGGCGACGCCAAGCCAGTCAGGTGTAGACCACCAACCAGCAGATCCAGCGCGCCATGCGCCAGGATCGCCGGCCACAGTCGCCCTCGCCGTGCCACCCACCAACCCAGGATCAACCCGAGCATCAAGATGCTGATGGCGCCAATCGGGCCCTGATACAGGTGATACGAAGTGCGGAGCGCCACGCTTACATTCACCGCGAAGGCCCGGCCATGTCGCGGCTCCAGGGCGTGGATGACGTAACCGCACACGAACACTTCCTCGAAGATCGGATTGATCAGCGAGATCGCCAGCACAGCCGTGATCGACAGCTGCCCGGCGACCATCGCATCGAATGGATTCGTGTTGCTCCCCAAGCTCCAGTTCAACAGCGTGAGTGGATAGGTGACCAACAGGCACACCGCCAGCAAGCCGAGCCCCGCCGCCAAGTCGCGCAGCTGCCACTGCAGCCCCAGCGACTGCGGTCTCCATCCGCGGAACCACAGCACTGGCAACAAGATCGCCAGAATGAGCAGTTCGTAGAACACCATGCCCCACAGGCTCGCGTCGGAGAAGACCGGCTCGACGGCATCGCGCGCGACTGCCGAAGCGCTGGACCAGATCGACAGCCCGAACGCAATCGTCACCACGAGCAACAATTCGCCCCATCTCGCAGACGCTCCTTCACGTTCTTGCATCGATCTTCCTTGGCATGCCTTGATTGCAGACACTCGACTTGTAATGCCCTACCTAGCGACAGGCCTGCACGACCGCCCGTTCGACAGCCTGCATGAAATCCGGATCGCGACGCATCGTAGTATCGGCGCGCGCGCTATCGCGCACATGGGTGGCGCGCGTACACGCCTCCGGACTCGGCTGGCGCTCGTAACTGATCAGGCTTAGCCCCAGGTTTGATTCCTGGTTTTTGCCGGATGCCGCTTGCGGACCCGCCTGCGCAGGTGTTGCCGTCGGGGTCGGCGCGGCTTGCTTGTTCCAACGCTTCTGCTCCGCGCCGTCGGCGCACGGCGTGGACTGGTAAACAGTCCCCAGCTTTGCATCGCTGCACTTGTAGGCCGACTGCGCCGCTGCCGGCAACGACAACACGCACATCACCACTGCAAGACTTCTTTTCATTGATGCCTCCCCCCAAACGGCATAGCTTACCCATCCCAGGGCGCGATGCGTCGTTCCTCAGGAGCAGCACTTTTTCTTCGGTGGCGAGGATGGGTAAAGCGCGGCGGGCGGCTTGTTACCCGCCGGCCTGGACCGCCACAAAACCGGGACATTGCCGATGGCAGCGCCAAGCCGACGCACAGTGCTCGCTGACTAATTTCACATGCACCCTCTGTTGCGCGGGAGACGACTCAGCCGGCGGTGGAAGCGCATAGAACTGCGGTTACCGCCGACGCGCAAGCACAGCGGCCGTCGACACATCTTTTTGCGGGCATTGAGCGGCTCGTCGGCACCGCAAGTCGCTGTTATCGACCGATAAGTTAACCTGAACCCGTTACCCCCAGCAACAACAGCCATAACCACCGGCTACTTTTTTGTGCCCTTGCGTAGATTTCCCAGACCACTGAGCACTTGAGCATTGCTGTATGCATTGCATCCCGCCGATGTAGCCTTTGGCCTGATATGGTCCACATGCGGCCCTTGATCACCGGCAACAGTTAGAAGTGGTCCGCCAGAGAAAGGATCGCCCGGGTCATCCGGCGCCAGGTAACCATCAAAGAAGATCCTGTTGACCGTGAGGATGTTATTTATCTGGTAATCCTCGAATTTGCGCGCGTTGCTGATGGAAACACTCTTCAGGTCGCCAGTGACCTCGCTCATGTAGTCGAGCACAGCATAATGTCGCCTTGCGTTCTGCTCGGGGAGATTGAGCTGCGGATAAAGATGGTCCATCATCCACCCTGAATCGCGCATCTGCCAGTAACGCGTAGTCACCAGAATTACTTCGTCTTCGTCAAGCTCGATGTGCTCGATCGCCGGGGGGATATGCGGTATGAAACCAAACGACCAGGACTTTCCGCTTTCGGAGCTTGCAATGGCCGAGAAGGCCGAGGGAATTCGAGGATCGGCGTTGGCGCCATAGGAGATGGTCACAGAAAGCGTGATGCGTCCTTCTCCGGAGCGGATGATTTTCTTAAGCGCTCTTTCAAGGCTCTTCCATGCACCGTGCTGATTGAAGCTGGCGTACATCGGCACGATATTCTGGGGTACGTTCAGCCCACCGAACTGCGTTGCAAGCAAGTGGCCTGCATTGGTATTGAGCGGGCGAAAATCCGGCTTCCCAGGAATGCCCTGCAACGCATACGGCAACGCCGGCTTTTCCTTTTTGTGATTGCCAGGCTTCTGGTCGACTAGCGGGCCTTTGATCAGAATCGGACGCCCGCGTATCGTCCCTCCATACGTGAACATTTCCATTTCCGCATGAATTTCCCCAGCGCTATTGCTTCCAATCACAACCATAAATCCTCCAGAACTAGTTCTCGCAAAAAAAGAGGAATAATTAGTAAATTGAAGCAGACCCGATCCTCTGCGCTTCTATTTCAGAATCGACATACTTTCGATCAACCCTAGATCCGCTAGGCTCCACCTAGACAAATAAAAACTTTCACTGCCATCCACAATTGCGACGATCGGCACTCCACGGCGCATTGCCGGGAAACGGGGTCAGGTTGACTTCCAAAGTGAACCTAGCCCCGTTTTTTTGCCCCGTTTTTTTTGTCCTCCGAACCCATGGTCCTCCATGGTCCTCACTTCATCCTGCATTACCGCCGGCGCGCACGCACACTGGCTGTAGGCTACTTAATCAGCCCACAAGTCGCCGCTGTCGACTGATAAGTGAACCTGACCCCATCACCTAAAATGAACCTGACCCCGTTCTTCACTATGTGCTCGCCCTCGACGTACTCGATCGCGAGGAACGGCTGGCCGTCCGACAGCAGCCCGCCGTCGACCAGCCGCGCGATGCCGTGATGCTCGAGCCGCGCCAGCAGCGCGCGCTCGCGCTGGAAGCGCTCGAGCGCGGTGCGCGCGTCGCCGCTCACGCGGCGCAGCAGCTTCAGCGCGACCCGCTGGGTGAAACCGTCCTGCTGGCGCTCGGCGAGGTAGACCACGCCCATGCCGCCCTGGCCGAGCCGGTGCAACACGCGGTAGTCGCGCGCGGCATCGGCCGAGAACTGCTCGCCCGAGAGTTCCGGCGCCTCGGCCAGCGCCCAGCGCGTCGCGTGCAGCGTGGTCTCCGACGCCACCGCCTGCCGCATCCACGCGACCTCGGCCAGCAGCGCGGCGTCGCCCGCGCACTCGCGCGCGACGAAATCGGCGCGCTCGTCCGGCGGCAGCTCGTCGGCCGCCGCCACGATGCCCTTCGCCCGCAGGTACAGCGCCTGCCGCTCGTCCATCGCCGCCTCCTCCCCGGTCGGTCGTCAACGCGTGGCTGGCACGGGAGACGACCCGACGCTCACTTCCCGGCGCGTGCCGGGTTCCTTGCGGACGGGGATTGTCGCAGGAACAGGACGAAGACTTGGAGATTCGCCACCGGTCGAGCGCTGCACCGTGATCGAGAGCCAAAATTTGCGATCTCGATGTGGGGTCCGCGATGGACTCAAAGGTGGAACGTGTACTTCGAAGACCCTCGCATTCTTTCAACTTCAACGATCATGCTCTTCACCGTGTCATTGTCGGTGTAGCTGGCGATGGATCCCGGGATGAAACTTGAACTCCTGTCATCAAACATAGCAACGACCTTCGTTCTCATATACATCTCGTAACCGGCGACCAACTCTGCAATGGCTTGTTGCATGGTTATCTTCTTAGCAATTATTCCTCGCTGTGCGATATAGACACTCTCTTGGGTTTTCGGATCTGCGGAGGAAACCTTTTTGTATGCTTTTCCATCGTATATCTTCGCGAAATTCTCCCTGTTGAAGTCCACAAGAGCCTTAGCTTGTCCATCCAGAACATCTGGATGCGTCCTGGATAACGATTTCTCTTTCGTCCTCTGAACAAGGTTATGGATACCGTCTAATCCGGCTGGCGATGTGAATTGCTTCAGAATCAGGCCTTGGTAGTAGACGCTTTCCTCATCAAACGTCGTGACTTCGGTGAGGTAGGCACTCACACCCAGTCCAGTTAGGAGCGCGCCTCTTTCCTCCTTGGGTATGAGTTCGACAAGCCTACGAGTGAACTCGGCTAAGACACTGCTCGCAACATTACCGAGCTTGTTTCCCCCGGTGAAACAGCCTGCCAAATTGATCTTCCGGAAACAGATTCCCTTCTTGGCGAGTCCCGCGACTACCTCGGCGAGGAACACTGCAGACGGGTTGGACTGAGTCGCGCCTGCGTGAATTAGAAAGTAGAGTCCGTTATCCCGCGAAGCCCCAAGCACATCACTGCTCGCGAAAATGGCCCCCACCACCTCTTCCACCTTCGCGGACTTGCCGAACTCGGCCGATACGACAGTGACCGCGCGGGCGCGGACCGTCCTACCTTTGTATTTTTTGGAAAGTGCTTCAAGATTGTCCGCCAACTCCTGGTCCCCATCACCGTGGTAAAAGGGGATCAGCACGATGTTCTCGCATTGCATGCTCTTTCTCCGTCATTGAAGCTCCTTCGCACCCTCGGAGCGTTTTCAATCGAAGCGATAGTCGAATCCGCCTTCCTTGCGCCCCACTCGTACGCCCGCGATGTCTTTTCCGTCGACCATCCTCCGCAGGAACTCCCGGCTGATCTCCGGCAACATCGAATTGGTCAAAATCGCATCGATCATCCGCCCGCCCGATTCGCTCTCAGTGCAGCGGCTCACCACCAGCTCGACCACCGCGTCGTCGTACTCGAATGGAATCCTGTAGCGCGCTTCGATGCGCTGCTTGATGCGGTTCAACTGCAGCCGCACGATCTTCGCCAGCATGTCGTGGCTCAGCGGGTAATATGGAATCGCCACCAGCCTGCCGAGCAATGCCGGCGGGAACACCTTCAACAATGGTTCGCGCAGCGCTTTGGCCATGCCTTCCGGGTCCGGCAGCAGTTCCGGATCGGCGCACAGGCTGGCGATCAGCTCGGTGCCGGCGTTGCTGGTGAGGATGATCAAGGTGTTGCGGAAGTCGATGCGGCGGCCTTCGCCATCTTCCATCCAGCCTTTGTCGAAGACCTGGAAGAACAGTTCGTGTACGTCCGAGTGCGCCTTCTCGACTTCGTCCAGCAACACCACCGAGTAGGGTTTGCGGCGCACCGCTTCGGTGAGCACGCCGCCTTCGCCGTAGCCGACATAGCCGGGCGGTGCGCCCTTGAGCGAGGAGACGGTGTGTGCCTCCTGGTACTCGCTCATGTTGATGGTGATCAGGTTCTGCTCGCCGCCGTATAGCGTTTCGGCCAGCGCGAGCGCGGTTTCGGTCTTGCCCACGCCGGAGGTGCCGGCCAGCAGGAACACGCCGATCGGTTTGTCCGGGTTGTCCAGGCCGGCGCGGCTGGTCTGGATGCGCTTGGCGATCATCTCCATGGCGTGGTCCTGGCCGATCACGCGCTTGGCCAGCAACTCGGGCAGGCGCAGCACGGTGTCGATTTCGTTGCGCGCCATGCGCCCGACCGGGATGCCGGTCCAGTCGGCGACTACGGCGGCGACGGCTTGATAGTCGACCGTGGGCAGGATCAGTGGCGATTCGCCCTGCAGTGCGCCCAACTCGGCCTGCACCAACTGCAGGCGCGCCAACAGCGTGTCGCGATCCACGTGCACCGGTGCTTCGAGCACCGCTGTGTCACCAGACGCGATCTGCTCGGCATCGGCATCGGCATCGGCCTCTGCTTCCAGTGCACTACCAGTGCCTTCCACCGGCGCGTTACCGCTACGCAGTTGTGCACGCAGCGAAAGCAGCTCGTCCACCAATGCCTTCTCGGCAACCCACCGCTGCTCCAGATCACGCAGGCGGCCGTGTTCGCTTTCCAGCAAGCCGGCACACGCAGCGGCGCGCTCCTCTACCACGATGCCGATCGCGCGCTCGCGCTCGATGATGGCGTGCTCGGTATCCAGCGATTCGATGCGGCGGCGGCTGTCGTCCACTTCGGCCGGGGTAGCGTGCAGGCTCACCGCCACGCGGGCGCACGCGGTATCGAGCAGGCTCACCGATTTGTCCGGCAGTTGGCGTGCGGGGATATAGCGGTGGCTGAGCTTGACCGCCGCTTCCAGCGCTTCGTCAAGGATCTGCACGCTGTGGTGCTGCTCCATCATCGAAGCAACGCCGCGCATCATGCGCACGGCCTTGGCTTCGTCAGGCTCATCCACTTGCACGGCCTGAAAGCGGCGGCTCAGTGCGGGGTCTTTTTCAATGTACTTCTTGTATTCGGCAAACGTGGTGGCGCCCACGGTGCGCAAGGTGCCGCGCGCCAACGCGGGCTTGAGCAGGTTCGCCGCATCACCGGTACCGGCCGCGCCACCGGCACCGACCAGGGTGTGGGTTTCATCGACGAACAGGATGATCGGCTTCGGGCTGGCCTGTACTTCGTCGATGACCGCGCGCAGGCGCTGCTCGAACTCGCCCTTCATGCTGGCACCAGCCTGCAATAGACCAACATCCAGCGTGCGCAGTTGCACGTCCTTCAACGCGGGCGGGACGTCGCCACGTGCGATGCGTTGCGCGAAGCCTTCCACCACGGCGGTCTTGCCGACGCCGGCCTCGCCGACCAGGATCGGATTGTTCTGGCGGCGACGCATCAGGATGTCGACCACCTGGCGGATCTCGTCATCGCGGCCGATGATCGGGTCGAGCTTGCCCTCGCGCGCCTGCGCAGTGAGATCGGTGGTGAATTTTTTCAGCGCTTCCTGCTTGCCGAGCGCGGCAGGCGCGATGGCACCGCTAGCCTCACCAGGGGCAGCGGTCTGACCGAGCGAAAATCCATCGCTGGGCAGCAGGCCGTCTTCCGGCGAGCCGGCCACGATCTCGGCGAAGTGCTCGTTGAGCACCGCAGGCGTGAGCTTGTCGAACTCCTTGGAGATCGCCAACAACGCATTGCGCAACCCACGCACGCTCAGGATGCCGACCACCAGATAACCGGTGCGCACCTGCGCCTCGCCAAAGCTGAGCGAGGCATACACCCAGCCGCGCTCCACCGCTTCTTCCACATTGGCCGACAGATCGGTGACGGCAGTGGAGCCGCGCGGCAAGCCATCCAGCGCGGCGGTGACATCACGCGCCAGCGTGGAGGGGTTGAGCTGGAAATGCTTGATGATGCGGTGCAGGTCCGAGTCCTGCAGCTGCAGCAACTGATGCAGCCAGTGCACCAGCTCCACATACGGGTTGCCACGCAGCTTGCAGAACACGGTGGCGCTTTCGATGCCGCGATAGGCCAGCGGATTGAGCTTGCCGAACAGGGCACTGCGGGAGATCTCGGCCATGGGTGCGTCCTTCGAAGTCAGTACATCGGTCGTGAGCGAATCAAGTGGCCGGGCGCCTCACCCGGAGGGGCGCAGCAATACGTCGTCGGCATCGGCAATGCTCCAGGCGCGGCGGCCAAGCCAGGTGTCCAGGCCCAGCCGGCTGTTGCGCGCCAGGCGCGGGGTGGGCACCTCGTCGGCCTTTAGCAACAACTGCAGCTCCCAGCCGAATTCGTCGCCCAGATAGCTGCGCACCGCAGCGGTGAGTTGGCGCAACGCCTGCCCGCCGGGCAGGAAGCGTTGAAAGGCGATGCGTGGCAGCGGCCCCAGGCGAATACGCACGCGCTGTTGCGCGCCACGCACCTGCGCGCCGACGACGCTATCCACACCCAGGCGCGCATTGCGCGGGCCGATGCCTAGCTGCAGGTGCGCATCGACAGGCAGGCGCATCCATTCGGCGATGAACTCCTGCACCTGCACCGGCCAGGCAAACAGTTGCTGCAGCAAGGCGCGCAAACCTTCCGGTGTACGTGTCGCCGCACCGAGGCGGCCGGCGTAGTAGCGCCGTGCGTCGTCGGGCAAGGCATCGCGGTCGCGCAACTGCGGGCTGGCGATACCCACCAGTGCATCCAGCCAGGCGCGGAACTGGTCGCTCGCCGGGCGCTCGGCCTGCACGCTGGGTTGCGCCTGCGCCCAGGCGCGGTAGAACAGGCTCAGCATGCGGTGATGGAACACATCGGCGAACGCGGCGAAGGTGCCGTCCTTGGCTTGCTGCGCACGCTCGATGGCGTATTCGGTCAGGTGCAATGGCAACGGTGCATTTGGACCGAACAGGCCCAGAAACACGCTGTACAACGCGGCCGGTTGAGCGTCTTGCTGTGGCACGTAGCGTTCCAGCGCATGCGGGGCGAAGGCCAGTGACGGCAGATGCCGCAAGCGCACCACGTCGTCGCTTGCGCGCGCGGATTCGCCCAGGCGCGGCTGCTGCGGATGGCAGCGCTCGATCGCGCGCAAGGCCGCAAACGGGCTGAAGTCGTGTGGCCGGGCCTGCAGCGCCTGTTCCAGCGCTGCGGCGGCCGCGCTCACAGACGCGGGCGGGAGCCGGGCTGAGCGGGCCATCGGGCCACCTCGTTGCGTTCGGTGGTGCGCAGCACCGTTTCGGTAAACGCATTCACCGAGACGTAGCGCGCAAAGAAGTGCCGCAGTACCGAGGCCAGCAGGAACGCGCCGGTGCCTTCGAAAGCGGCGTCCTCGCAGGTGAGCGTGATCTGCAGGCCGCGCCCGAAAGTGATCGGGCCAGGCACCGGAATGCGCCGTACGATCGGGGTGCCTCTTACCTGTTTGATACCCTCGATCTGCCGCTGTGCGGAGGCGTCGAACGGGTCGCAGTACAAGGTGAGGATCTCGCGCAGCGCCGCAGCACTGGTGCTTTCGCCCGGGCCCTCGTCGAACAGCGACAGATAATTGAGCTGCAATTGACTGAGCAGGCGCCAGGCAGTTTGCCCATCGGAGAGCGCTGGGCGTGGCTTGGTCGGGCCGGCCACGCAGCGCACGCTCTGCACCGGCACACCGCTGTCCATGCTGAAATCGGTGCTGCCCTTGCCCACCGGCATATGCAGCGGCAGATCGCGGTTGCTGCACCACAATTGCAGGCCCAGCTGGCGCAGCCGTGTGCTGTGCGGCTGGTCGTCGGCGTCCACCAAACTGACGAAGACCTCGCTACCCACATAGCTGGAGCGCGCACCGTCGCGGCGCTGGCGCGCCGACAGCAGCCTTGGCTCACGGCGCATGGTGTAGAACGCGCCGTGCCGCGCATGCCAGGTGCGCGCATCGCCGCCGTAGAACGGCGTATAGCGCTGCTCCGGCTCCTGGCGGTCGCCAAAACCTTCCACCTCGCCCAGGTGATGGATCTCGAAATCCATCGGCCGGGTGCGGTCGGCCAGCACGTGATAGTCGTGCCGACCGGTGTGCAGATGGATCCGGTCGGCACGGCGTTCGAACAGATTGATCGCCGGCGTGCAGAACAGCTTGAAGTGCTCTGCGCTTACTGCCGCCGCCAGTGCGGGCACACTGCGCTCCAGCAACACCACGATTTCGAAACTGCTGCCGTGCAGCCGACGCAAAGCAGCGCGCAGGCCGGTGAGTTCGGCGAACAGGAAGCGCTCCGGGCAAGCGAAGTATTCCTGCAGTAGCCGATAGCCGCTGAAGGAGCGGCCGTCGTAGGGAATCAATGCATCGTCGTCGGCGAAGCCGCGCGTGCGCAGTACATCGGCATCAAGCAGCAGTTCGCGCGTGGCGCCGCCGGCATCGTTGCCACGCACCACCACACCCGCGCAGTCGCCGTGCAATTGTTCGTACAGGCGCTTGGGCAGGCCATCGGCGCCGGCCAGGAACAGCGGCAGTGCATCCAGCGCCAGATCCTGCGCCTGTGCGCCGCCCACCACCTCCAGGCGCAGGCGGATGCCAGCACGCACGCTGCGCCCGGGCGGCACCGCCACACCGGCAGCGGCCAACGCGGCCGGCGACTCCAGGTACTTGGCCTCGGCCAGCTGCAGCGGCCACAGCGTGACCGCATGGGCGGTGCGAAACTCGCAGGCGGTGCGCTCGCCGGCGCCGATCAGGCTGCGCAGCGCACTGTGGCGCGGCACCGCCACGCCGGCGGCCAGGCCGCTGTCTTTCAGGTCCGGCTGCAACTGCACCACCGCCATTGATGGCAGCGGTGCCAGATAATGCGGGTAGACCATCTCCAGCAGGTGCTGGGTGAACACCGGGTACTGCGCATCCAGCTTGAGTTGCACGCGCGCGGCCAGAAACGCAAAACCTTCCAGCAACCGCTCCACGTACGGATCGGCGCATTCGAAGGCATCCAGGCCGAGCCGCCCGGCAATCTTGGGATACTCGCGCGCAAACTCCGCGCCCATGTCGCGCACGTGCTGCAGTTCGCGGCTGTAGTACGGGAGCAGGCGCGGGTCCATGGCTCAGCCGTGCCCTTCGACAACGTCGAGCCGGCCGGTTTCCAGGTCCAGCGCGGTCTTCAGATACAGGTTCAACGGCAGCGGCTGCGCCCACATTTCCGATTCGATGGTGAACAGCAGCGAGCGCCGGTCCATGCGCGCGCCATCGGCATGCACGCTCACGCGCAAGGTCTCTGGAATCAGGCGCGGCTCGAATGCCAGGATCGCCTCGCGCAACCGCTGCTGCAGCGCTGCCGCATCGATGCCGGTGACCGCGACGCCGGCCAGATCGGGAATGCCGAAATTGAGCACCGAGCGTTGCACCTGAGGGTGCGCCTCCAGCGGATGGCTGGTGTCCAGATTCACGGTGTTCAACAACCACGACAGGTCGCGGATGACGCATTCGCGCAGGCGCGTGGCCGAGATCACGCGTTGCTCGCGGCTCTCATCGCGTTGGCTGGGTGCGGTGTCGGTCAGCCGGTCCAGCAGCGAGGGCTGCAGGCGTTCGGTGGTGGTGAGCTCGGCCATGGCGGGTCAGTCCGCGTCGAACTGCACGTCGCGCACTTCGAGCAGCGCCACATCGCGCGCCTCGGTGCTCCACATGCGCTGGCCCAGGCCGATCTCGCCCTGCGCGCCCTGGGTCCATTCGGTGCGGCGCGCCAGCTGCAGTTCGCCGGCATCCAGATGCTCGCTGCCGGGATAGCGCACCGGTACATAACCGAATGCCTGGCCGCCATTGCGCCACAGCACGCTCACCGGTGCCCACACGGTGTCGCGCAGATCCACCGGTGCTTCAAAGCGCAGCTGGCGGAGCTGGCTCAGTGGTGCCCAGGCATAGCCGCTGTCGAGGATGAGTTCAATGCACGGGCCAAAGCGCGGGTCGGCATCTGCCAGCCAGTCGAAGCGCTGCCCATCCAGCGTACCGGCGCTCGCAGGTGCCTGCTCGAAGGCCTGCGCACGCAACAACGCGGCCTGTTCGCCATGGCCTTGTGCGGAGAGTTGCAAGGCCTGCAGCTGCATCGCCAGCCAGGCAGCCGGTTCACCGATCACATGCGGCAGGCACTTGCCCGCGAACACCTCGGCGCGCGTCTGCTCGGCGTGCAACACGGTAAGATAGGTCTGCACCAGCGGCTTGGTGCTGCTGTCCAATTCGGCGCAGGCACGCAGCTGGGCGGCCGCGCGCGACCACTGGCCCAGCACGGCCAGCAGCTGGAACAGGAACACGCGTTGCGCTGCATCGGCCGGTTGCCGGCGCACCTGCTGGATCAGCTGCTGCAGCGCCTGTGCCGGCTCGCCACGGGCAAGCAGGGTCTGTGCGGTGGCATCCATCGCGCGGTTCCTTGTTGGAAGAGGGGGCGACGCCGGGTGCGGCGCCGCCGGTCATTGCAGTGTTGAATTACGCCTTCGCAACACCCTGGATGTCGTAGGTGAATTCCTTCGCGCCGCCCTGCGCGATGCCCTTGTCGTCCTGCGGCTGGAAGCCATACTTGAACTTGCCGAAATGCAGCGTCACGTTTTCGGTCAGGCGATCTTCGCCACCGGAACCGCCGGTGGACAGCGAGGTGATCAGCACGCCTTCGCTCAACTCGATGGTGAGAAAGTCGCTCTGCTCGCCGGTGGCATTGGTCACATACAACCAGGCGCCATCCACGCGCGCGCCGGTGCACACCGCATCCAGCAGTGCATTCGAACAACCGTCGACATACTTGGTGATGGAAATGTCCTGGATATGCGCCTTGCCGCCGCTGGCCGAGCCGCCGCCGGTGTGCAGGTCGCCGGAATTGCTCGCGCCCCACGACCACGCCAGGATCGGGATCTCGCCCTTGTGCTTCTTGTGGTTGGATGCGCCTTCGATCTTGACCTTGCCGCTGCCAAACTTGATGTGCATGTCGAACGCCATGGAACTGCTCCTTCGCTAAGTGGGAAACACAGGGGCGCGACGCGCCAGATGCACGCCGTCGCCGTGACGCAAACGCGTCGGATCAGGCCTTGGCGGCCGAGGGCAAGCGCGACACCAAGCGCAGGGAGACGGTGAGGCCTTCCAGCTGGTAGTGCGGCTTGAGGAAGAACTTGGAGCTGTAGTAACCGGGCGCGCCTTCTACCTCTTCCACCACCACTTCGGCCGCGGCCAGCGGCTTGCGCGCCTTGGTTTCTTCGCTGGAATTGGATGGGTCGCCGTCGATGTACTGAGTGACCCAACGCGTGAGCCAGCCCTGCATCTGTTCGCGATCGGAGAACGAGCCGATCTTGTCGCGCACGATGCACTTGAGGTAATGCGCAAAGCGGCAGCACGCGAACATGTACGGCAGGCGCGCGCCCAGTGCCGCATTGGCGGTGGCGTCCGGGTCGTCGTATTCGTCCGGCTTGTTCAAGGACTGCGCGCTGATGAAGGCGGCCATGTCCGAGTTCTTGCGGTGTACCAGCGGCATCAGGCCCATCTTGTCCAGTTCGGCCGAACGACGGTCGGTGATCGCCACTTCGGTGGGGCACTTCATGTCCACGCCACCATCGTCGGTGGGGAAGCTGTGCGTGGGCAGGCCTTCCACCGCACCACCGGATTCGATGCCGCGAATACGCGAGCACCAGCCGTATTGCTTGAACGAGCGGTTGATGTTCACTGCCATCGCATAGGCTGCGTTCTGCCAGGTGTATTTGGCCGAATCGGCGCCGGCAGTGTCTTCTTCGAAATCGAATTCGTCCAACGGTGCGGTGGCTGCACCATACGGCAGGCGCGACAAGGTGCGCGGCATCGCCAGGCCGATGTACTTGGCGTCTTCGGACTCTCGCAGCGAACGCCAGGCGGCGTAGTCGGGCGTGGAGAAGATCTTGGCCAGATCACGCGGGTTGGAGAGCTCGCTCCAGCTGTCCATGCCCATCAACTTGGGCGCAGCGGCGGCAATGAACGGTGCATGCGCGGCTGCGGCCACCTGCGCGATGCCGTTGAGCAATTCCACATCCGGCGGGCTCTGGTCGAAGTAGTAATCACCCACCAGGCAGCCGTACGGCTCGCCGCCAAGCTGGCCGTATTCCTGCTCGTAGACCTTCTTGAAGATCGGGCTCTGATCCCACGCGGTGCCCTTGTAGCGCTTGAGCACCTTGCCCAGTTCCTTCTTGCTGATGTTCAGCACGCGGATCTTGAGCTGCTGGTCGGTTTCGGTGTTACTGACCAGATAATGCAGGCCACGCCAGGCACCTTCGAGCTGCTGCAGATCGGCATGGTGCAGAATCTGGTTGAGCTGCGCGGTGAGCGTGCGGTCGATCTCGGCGATATAGGCCTTGATGGTCTGCGAGACATCTTCGCTGACCACATCGCTGCGATTGAGTACCTGCTCGGCCAGGGTGCGCACGGCCGATTCCACTTCTTCCTTGGCGCGCTCGCTCTTGGGGCGGAATTCGCGGTTGAGCAAGGCGGCAAAATCGCCGTGTTCCAGTGTGTCGGCGGTGCTGCTGGCCAGTGCGGCTTCGGTGGCGGACATGGTCAGGCTCCTTCCGGCTCGGAGGCAGGCTTGGCGGCGGACACCAGCGACTGCAGCAGTGCCGGGTCACGGATGGCTTGCGCAATCAATTGCTCGGCGCCGGCCTTGCCGTCCATGTAGGTGTCCAGGTTGGCCAGCTGCGTGCGTGCTTCCAGCAGCTTGGCCAGCGGCTCGACCTTGCGCGCGATGGCGGCAGGCGAGAAGTCGTCCATGCTTTCGAAAGTGATATCCACCGCCAGCTCGCCTTCACCGGTAAGCGTGTTGGGCACCTTGAACTGCACACGCGGGCGCATTGACTGCAGACGGCTGTCGAAGTTGTCGACATCGATCTCCAGGGCCTTGCGTTCTTCCAGCGAGGGCAGCTCGCCGGCGTTGACACCGGACAGGTCCGACATCACACCCATCACGAATGGGATCTGCACCTTCTTCTGCGCGCCGTAGACCTCCACGTCGTATTCGATCTGCACGCGTGGTGCCCGATTGCGGGCGATGAACTTCTGACTGCTGGCCATGCCTGATCTCCGATTGAGCTTGCCCGTTGCGCCACCGTGCGATGCACGTGCGCTGCATTTGCCTGATTCCGCCGGCCCGGTGTGACGGCCTGGACCGTGCTGTGGCGCCCGGTGTGCGAACCCCGCACCCGCCGCGCACCACGCGTGCCGAACAGGGCCGTGGTGCCGCTTTCTCAGCGCTGCGGCGAGTCTAGGAATGGCCCTGGGCGCTCACCCGACAATTCGTCTCAATCGCATGGATGCGTGATGCATCGCCGATTTCGTGACATCGCCGTGATGGGTTGCCGGCGCTTTTCTCGGTTGATCAAGGGACAGGCCCCGGGGAGTGGGCCGTGATGCACGCGCATGACCATGTCCTACCGCACCACCCTGACCACCGCGCCGATCATGCCTGGCGAGGCCAGCGCCGCGTTGATGATCGACCTGCTGGCGTATATCGAGCAGCACATCGGCGAGGCCGAGCTGGGCACCGACTCGCTGCAGCAGGCCTTCGCGTTATCGCGTGCGTCGTTGTACCGGCTGTTCCAGTCGCGCGGCGGCGTGGCCAGCTATATCCGCGAGCAACGGCTGCGCACCGTGCACCGCTATCTGCAGGCGTACCCGGAGTGCAGCCTGACCTGGTTGCTGTATGAAATGGGGTTTGCCTCTGAACGCCAGTTCCAGCGTGCGTTCCAGCAGCGCTTCGGCATGCCGCCGATCCAGTGGCGCCGGCAATGCCGCGCCGCCCCCGCCGCGCAGACACCGCGGCGTGGCCATTACATGCCGATGTGGCGCTTCATGCGCGAACTCGGCCAGGACGTGCAACCCGAGCGCAACACCCCGCGCACCAGCGCCATCGCGCCCACCCACGGCGCCCCGCTGGTGCATGCCGAAGCCCTGCGCCGACTGGCACGGCCGATACCGCGGTTTGCGGCGCAGCTGGAGCCGATGGACGGCTGAGCGTGGGGCTGGTTGGACCCGAGATGCACGTAGGAGCGCGCTTGCGCGCGATGAGGCCTTCCCGGTAATGCCCATCGCGCCCAAGGGCGCTCCTACGATGATCCGCACGCATCACGATGCGCATGCCGCTGAGCGCGCTGCTGCCGAGCTACCTCAGGCGAATGAACAACTGCACACACCTACGTAGGAGCGCGCTTGCGCGCGATGAGGCCTTCCCGGTAATGCCCATCGCGCCCAAGGGCGCTCCTACGACGCGCTGCATGCATCACGCTGCGCATGCCGCTGAGCGCGGCTGTTGCCGAGCTACCTCAAGCAAATGACGAGCTGCACGCCCCTGCGTAGGAGCGCGCTTGCGCGCGATGAGGCCTTACCGGTAACGCCCATCGCGCCCAAGGGCGCTCCTACAAACGTTCTGCACGACCAGCCTGAACCTGATTGGTCATCGCGTTCGCATCAACGCATCAACCGCAATCTCAACGAATCACCAGCACCGGAATCGTGCTGTGCGTCAGCACTTCCACCGTCTGGCTGCCGAGCAATACGCGGCTCATGCCGCGGCGGCCGTGCGAAGTCATCACGATCAGGTCGCTCTTGCACTCCTCGGCGGTCTGCACAATGCCCTCGGCCGCAAAACGGTCAAGCACGTGCCGCGCGGTCGCCTTGAGGTTCGCAGCGATCGCCAACTCCACAGCCGGGCGCAGGATCTTTTCCGCAGCCGCCTCGCGCTCCTTGCGATAGTCCGGGCTGGCTTCGTACCCCACGCTCCAACCCATCGCGTCGTACATGCCCATCGCCCACGGCTCGGAGACGGTGACGATGTCGACCTTGGCGCCAGTGGCCTTGGCCAGTTCCAGGCCCTGAAACAACCCGCGATGGGACAGCTCGGACGCATCGATGGCGATCAGGATACGTTTGTACATGGTGGCCTCCTGGAATGCCGGCACATCCACCGGCGGAAATCAGCGTGACAGCGCGGCGCAACTATCGCCTTGAGACAGATCAATTCAGCGGGATACGCGGTCAGTCGGTCGGGGTCGCCTGCGGATCGGTGCGCGCCATGCGCACACGCGCAGGATTCCCCACCGCAGTAGCGCCTGCCGGCACATCGCGGGTGACCACCGCACCGGCGCCGATCAACGCATCGTCACCAATGCGCACGCCCGGAAGAATGATCGCGCCGCCGCCAATCCACACATTGCGTCCCACATGGATCGGTCGGCCAAACTCCAGCCCGCTGGCACGATCAGTCGCATCGCGCGGATGATCAGCCGCGTAGAACTGCACCGCCGGCCCGATCTGCGTGCCATCGCCGATGCTGACCTCGCACACATCCAGAATCACGCAATTGAAGTTGAGAAAAACTCCCGCACCCAAGCGGATGTTGTAGCCATAGTCGCAATGGAACGGCGGGCGAATCACCGCACCCGCACCCACCTCGGCCAGACGCTCGACCAGCAACGCGTGGCGCTGCGCAGCGGGCTGTTGCGCAGCGGCGTTGTAACGCGCCATCCACGCGGCGGCGGCAGCCTGATCTGCCTGTAATTCGGGATCAGCTGCGTTGTACAGCTCGCCTGCGAGCATCTTCTGTTTTTCGGTGCACATCGGGCTGTGTGCCTTCATAAAGTCGGTTCGACCGCAGCTTGTCACGAAAGCTGTCGCGAATGCATCGGGCAGCGCACCACCGCGTTTGGCTGTCTGGATCTTCTGACCTGACTCGTTGCCTGTGCCGCATATAACCAGAGAGAGATCACTGGCTCGGCCCTAGTAGCGCCAAGGAAGGTGGCGAGCAATTGCCAGGCGGCTGTTAAGGGCACGCAGAAGCCGCAATATTCGCATCGTCAGATGCAGATGCGTTGTGACGCGGCAGCGGCATAAGTAATACTCGCTCCGACAGTGCCGTTCCACGCTGTGCGCTCTCAAGGATGACACCATGAAAAAACGTTTTTACGTTTGCCTGGCCGCGCTGCTTGCGATCTGCTGCAGCCCACCCGCTTACGCCACCTCAAGCCTTTCCTTCGAAGGCGGCGGCTACGCAATGACATTTGAAGTCGGCAACGACGGCCGCCCTGTTATCGCCAGCATCCATTTCTACGCGCCGGGCGACAGCAAGGGCGTCCCATTGCAGAACGACTTCGAGGTAAAAACCTTCGATACCAAACGCAGAATATTGCGGTTGATTTACCCGGGTGGCGGCCAGGGAGTGCCACCATTTGCACTAGTTGTGCTCGCGAACAAGTCGACGCTCACCATAGGAGGTAAGCGAATCAACTCCACCTTCAGCTGGGAAATGTAGGCGTACGGCACCAAAGTCGATGCAATGCCATCTGCCCTCAGGCTGGTCGTCAAGCGATGAAGCAATCTCGGCGGGCTTGGTGAGCTCCGACATCAGCCAGCCTCTTCCGCCCTACCGATAAGCGCCAGCTTGCCCTGATAGCTTCACCCAGGCGACAGGATTGGCGCTGGTAAGGGCTCGCCTACACCACCGTCAGATTCGCATACGCCATCACCAGCCACTTGGCGCCCACTTCATCGAATTGCACCTGCACGCGTGCATGCGCGCCGGCACCTTCGTAGTCGACGACCACGCCACCACCGAACTTGGGGTGTTCGACATTGGCGCCGAGCTTGATCGGTGCAGCGTCCACCACGGCGTGCACCGGGCCGCCGCGTGCGGCGCCCAGCGAGGCGGTGCGCGAGACCTGCACCTTGGGCCGCACCTCATGCAGCAGGTCACGCGGGATCTCGCGCAGAAAGCGCGACGGCACGTTGTAGTTGTCCTGGCCGTGGATGCGCCGCGATTCGGCGTAGCACAGCACCAGCTTCTGGCGCGCGCGGGTGATGCCTACGTAGGCCAGGCGGCGTTCTTCTTCGAGCCGGCCGCTTTCTTCCAGCGAGCGTGCGCTGGGGAACAGGCCATCTTCCAGCCCGACCAGGAACACGATCGGAAATTCCAGGCCCTTGGCCGAGTGCAGCGTCATCAGCTGCACGCCTTCTTCGCCGGCCTGCGCCTGGCCTTCGCCGGCTTCCAGCGAGGCGTAGGCGAGGAAGGCCACCAGTTCGGTCATGCCCTGGCTGTCTTCATCGTCCGGGCGGGTGAAGCGCGAGGCCACCGAGACCAGTTCGTCCAGGTTCTCGGTGCGCGATTCCGAATCCAGCCCGCCGCGGCTTTCCTTGGCCCAATGCTCGCGCAGGCCGGAGCGCATCAGCACATGGTCGATGCGCTCGGCCAGGTCCATCTCGCCGGTTTCGGCCTGCAGCTGGCCGACCAGGCTCAGGAACGTAGCCAGTGCATTGCGTGCACGCGCCGCCAGGGTGTTTTCCTGCGTGCACAGCATTGCCGCTTCCCACAGCGACAGCGCATTGACGCGTGCCAGCCGGCGCACTTCATCCAGGGTGCGATCGCCAATGCCACGCGTGGGCGTGTTGACCGCACGCTCGAACGCCGCATCGTCGCTGCGGTTGGTGAGCATGCGCAGGTACGCCAGCGCGTCCTTGATTTCGGCGCGTTCGAAAAAGCGCATGCCGCCGTACACGCGGTACGGCAGTTGTTCGGCAATCAGTGCTTCTTCCAGCGCGCGCGATTGCGCATTGCTGCGATAGAGCACCGCCACTTCGCCATAGCTGCCGCCATCGCGCACCCACTGGCGCGCGCGCTCGACTACATAGCGGGCCTCGTCGACTTCGTTATAGGCCGCGTACAGATCGATCGGGTCGCCATCGCCGGAATCGGTCCACAACTGTTTGCCGATGCGGTCGGGGTTGTGCGCGATCACCGCATTGGCCGCGCCCAGAATATTGGCGCTGGACCGGTAGTTCTGCTCCAGCCGCACCGTCTGCGCGCCGGGGAAGTCCTTCAAAAAGCGCTGCACGTTCTCGACCTTGGCACCGCGCCAGCCATAGATGGCCTGGTCGTCGTCGCCCACCACGAACACGTGGCCGCTCTCGCCAGCCAGCACGCGCACGAAGGCGTACTGGATGGCGTTGGTGTCCTGGAACTCGTCCACCAGAATTTCGCGAAAGCGCGCGCGGTAGTGCGCCAGCAAGGCCGGGGTGTCGCGCAGCAATTCGTGTGCGCGCAGCAGCAGCTCGGCGAAATCCAGCAGGCCGGAGCGGTCGCAGCGTTCCTGGTAGGCGGCGTACACCTGCCGGCGCACCTCGGTCCAGTCGTCGTTGGGCTCGGGCTGGATGTGCTGCGGGCGGCGGCCTTCGTCCTTCTGCTCGTTGATCCACCAGCTCATCTGCTTGGGCGGATACTTGCTCTCGTCCAGCTCCAGCGACTGCACCACGCGCTTGACCAGCCGCAACTGGTCGTCGCTGTCCATGACCTGGAAGCCTTCCGGCAGCCGCGCGTCCTGCCAGTGCAGGCGCAGCAGGCGATGGGCCAGCCCATGGAAGGTGCCGATCCACATCCCGCGGCTGCCGTTGCGCAGCTGCAGGTCGGTGCGGTGGCGCATTTCGCCGGCGGCCTTGTTGGTGAAGGTCACCGCGAAGATGCCGTGGTTGGGCACGCCCTGGACTTCATTGAGCCAGGCAATGCGATGGATCAGCACGCGCGTCTTGCCGGAGCCGGCGCCGGCCAGCACAAGGTAATGCCCCGGCGGCGCGGAAACGGCCTCGCGCTGGGCGGGGTTTAAATGATCGAGCAAATGAGAGACATCCACCCCGGCATTTTACCGCTTGTGGCGTCGCTGCGGCTGAGATTGGGATGAAGCGGTTTGGGATGCGAGGCTTCGCTCGGACCCTCATCCGCCCCTTCGGGGCACCTTCTCCCGGCGGGAGAAGGGAACAACGCCCCTCTCCTACGGGAGAGGGGTTGGGGTGAGGGTACGGGGCGAAGCCACTACGAGTGGTGGGTAACACGAGAGCTTCGCTCGCACCCTCATCCTGCGCTTCGCGCCACCTTCTCCCAGCGGGAGAAGGGAATAACGCCCCTCACCGCCCAAGCAATACCAGCACATCCCGCGCAATCGCCGTTGCCTGCTCACGCAGCTCCGGTACCGCCAGGCTTTCCCATAGCGAGCCGATGCGCAGGCTGCCGATCACCCGCAGGCGTGGATTGGGGCGGCCATCGGCATCGAGCAGCGCGCCATTGGCGGCGGTGTCCACGCCGATGCCATGCGGGCCGGGCGTGGCGATGCCCTGGCCCAGCAGCTGCTGCAGCAGGCCGTTGCGCATGGCCTGCACGCGCATTTCCACGCCGGTGGCGTTGATCAGTGTCTGCACATCCAGCTGCAGCGCATGCCCGGCGCCGGCACTGGCGCTCACCCGCACACAGGCACCGGCCTGGTACGCCACATCCAGCCGCGCGCGATGCAGTTGCAATTGCCCGCGCGCCTGCATTGCCTGCAACTGCGCATGCACCGGCGCGGCGATACGGTGGCGGTGCACATCCCAATAGCGCACCACATGCCGCAAGAAGCGGCGCTGGTCGGCGGCCGACAGCGTCTGCCATAGCGCCTGGCTCGACGGGCGGATGCGCTCCATCACGCTCTGCCAGGGCAGGCCCTGCGCGGCCGCGTCGCGCGCGTGCCGGCGCAATGCGCGCGCGCGCGCGCGCAGGGGCAGTGCCAGCAGCGGTTGCGGGTCGAACGGTGCCGGCGTGGCGTGTGCGTGCGGCAGCGGCAGCAAGCCGTGCCGCGACACCACGTGCACCGCGCCGCGGTGCTGCTGCGCGGCCAGGGTGACCACGCTGTCGGCCATGCTCAACCCGGAGCCAATAATGCACACCGCCGCGTCCTGCGGAATCTGCGCCACTGCCGGCGTGTCCCAGGCTTCCACGCGCTGGCCGGGCGCCAGGCCGGCGGCACCGCGCAATGGCAGCGGCCGCAAGGCATTGCCCACCGCCAGGATCACGCTGGCAGCCTGCAGGTGCTGGCCGTTGTCCAAGTGCAGCAGCGCGCCTGCGGCATTGGGCTGCAGGTCGCGTACGCGAGCGCTGCAGACAGTGAGTGTGGCTGGGCTGTGCGCGCAGGCCTCTTGCAACCGCGCACGCAGGTACGGCGCATACAGGCAGCGGCCCACGAACTGCTGCGGCAGTTGCGCCGCGTCCAGCGCCGGGCAGGCCTGCGTGGCCTGCAGGTAGGCGACAAAATCGCCTGGCAACTCGGCCAGCGCGCTCATCCGCGCGGCCGGCACATTGAGCAGATGCTCGGGCCGCGCCGTGGCGTAGGCCACGCCTTCGCCCAGTACCCCGCTGGGCTCGATCATGACGATCTGCAGCGGCGCGGTGGCCTGGCGCAGCAGCTGCAAGGCCACCAGCACGCCGGACGCGCCACCACCGACGATGGCGATCGCTGCATCGCCGGGCACACGCTGTTCGTTCATGCCGCAATTGTAGGCGATGGCTGCGTCGGACCCATGACCACCGGTGCAGCAGCAACCGACATGTGAGGTGCTGGATTCGCTGCGCGGCAGCTGACTGCTGGGTGAGGTTCGCAGCCCCACGCGGTGAGACTGCACGCAGCACCCAGGCCGGTACTGGCCGGCGCCACGCTGTGGGTGGGCTGCTCTCTATCACCCGTGGCAGCAGCGTGCGTGCATGCACTACGCCAACGCTTTGCGAATCAGGCCACCATGCTGCCCGACGCTTCAATGCCAGACCTCACCGCGCGACAGCCATCCAGCCGCCCGCTACATCAATGCATCCGCCAGGCGTGCGATGCCTTCGCGGCTTCGCCGCCAGGCCGGGCGGCGGCGCCACTGCGCGATGTCCACCGGCTGCGACTGCGCCAGGTAATCCTGCTCGATCTCGCGCAGGCGCAGCACCACGTTGCGGTCGTAGCAGAGCATGCCGATCTCGGCATTGAGCGCAAACGAGCGGATGTCCAGGTTGATCGAGCCCACCAGCGCAATGTCTTCGTCCACGCTCAGGTGCTTGGCATGCAGAAAGTGCGGCCGGTACAGCGCAATCTTCACTCCACAGCGCAGCAACTCTTCGAAATAGGCTTCCTGCGCCCACGCCGCCAGCCGCTGGTTGTTGTGTTCGGACAGGATCAACTGCACGTCCACGCCAGACATCCCGGCGATGCGCAGCGCACTGAGCATGGCTTCATCCGGCACGAAATACGGCGTGACCAGCACCACCTTGCGGCGCGCCAGGTGGATCACCGCGTTGATCGCGTCGCGCGCGTTCTCGAACGGATACGCCGGCCCGCTGGGCAGCAACTGGGTGGCGATGTTGTCGTCGTACACCGGTGCGTCCGGCCACACGTCCAGGCGCTGCCCGGTTTCGGTGAACCAGTCGCTGGCGAACACCGCTTCCAGGTGGTTGACCACCGGACCGCGCACGCGCGCGACCAGTTCGCGATTGGGCGCGCCGGCGATGAAGCCGGGTGCGGCCAGGTTCTGCGAGCCGACAAAGCCGACCTGGTTGTCGATCACCGCAATCTTGCGGTGGTTGCGCAGGTCCATGCGCCCGCTGCGGCGCCAACGCAGCCCGCCGGGCAGCAAGGCCAGCACCTCCACGCCACTGGCTTGCAGGCGCTGGCGATAACGGCGCAGGCCACGCTTGGCGCCCATCGCATCCAGCAGCAAGCGGCAGCGCACGCCGCGTGCGCAGGCGCGTTCCAGCGCAGCCACCACCGCCTCGCCCACCGCATCGTCGAACATCAGGTAATACAGCAGATGCACGCGTTCCTGCGCCTGGTCGATCGCGGTGATCAGCGCCTGCAGCGAGGCCTCGTAGTCGTCCAGCAGTTCCACCGCATTGCCCAGCGTTGGCATGAAATCGCCCTGCCGCTCGATCAACGGCACCACTTCGGCGCTGCTGGTGTCCGGCTGCGGGGTCCAGCGCAAGGCGTGCAATGGCAGCTGCTGCTCGCGGATCACCTGCGAGGCCGTGGCCTGGCGTTGTACGCGCTGCCGCGATAGCCACGGGTGGCCGAACAACAGGTACAGCGGCAGGCCAACCACCGGCACGAAGCCGATCAGCAGCAACCAGCTGCGCGCCGCCCCAGGCGTGGTGCGGGTGGGGATCCACAGCAGCGCGGCCAGGCGGATCGCCCAGTCCAGCGCCAGCAGCCAGGTCCCTTGCAACCAGTCAGGCAGCATCGGCATCGGGTCTCTTCAAGGGGAGCCCGATTCTGACCGGGCCGCGCATAAACGCAACGGTCCGGACGCCGCCGCGCAATGCCGGAATTGCCCGGCTGCGGTATCGGCCGGCAGTGCGCGGTCGGCGCACACCTGGCGCACGGTCTGCACGAAGGCCGACTGCGCGCGGGTGGGGTGCCAGTCGGCGCGTGTGGTCAGGCCAATCTGCCGGCGCAGCTGCGGCACCGCAAGGCCGATCTCGCACAGCAGCCCGGCGCGTTGTTCGAACAGGAACTGGTCACGCGACATCACGGTCAGCCACTCGTCTTCCAGCAGCAGCCCGCGGATGACCAGCACCGACCCGCATTCGATGCGCGGCGGCGGCGGCTCCAGCTGCTGGTCGCGGAACATGCGCTCCCAGCGCGCGCGCAGCGGCGTGCCCGTGGCCGCCACCACCCATGGGTAGTCCAGCAATTGCGCGAAGGCGTAGGCCTGCCCGGCCAGCGGATGCCCGCTACGCGCCACGATCACCGCCGCATCGTCGAACAGCGCGTCCTGCACCACGTCGTGCACGGGCAACGGCTCGCGCAACGCGCCGATCAACAGGTCCAGCCCGCCCTCGCGCAGCTGCGCCAGCAACTCGGGATACGGCCCTTCGACCACGCTGACGGTGGCACCGGGGTGGCTGCGTGCGAAGCGCGCCAGCGCCCGCGGCAGCAATACAGCGCGGGCAAGTGGCATCACCCCCACCGTCACCCGCCCTGCGTGCTGGGAGCGCAGCGCGGCCACCTCGTCCAGCCCGGCGCCCAGCTCCGCCAGGGCGAGCCGCACCTGCCGCAGCAGCCGCAGCGCCACCGGCGTGGCGTGCACGCTTTTGCCGCGGCGCACGATCAACGGCACTTCGACCACATCGGCCAGCGTCTGCACCGCGCGGTAGATGGCCGGCTGCGAGACCCCGGTGCGCACCGCCGCCAACGAATAGCTGCCGGCCACGTCCACCGCCACCAGTGCCTGCAGCTGCCCCAGCGACACCCGCCGCTCCAGGCCCGGGCGGGCCGGCAGCCGCAGCGCGCGCCGCGCCACCCGCAGCCCGCGCCCCAGATGCGCCAATGCGCGCGCCACCCGCGGTGCCAGCAGGCGCGCGGCCTCGGTGCCGGCCATGCCGCCGGGATGGCGGTCGAACAACCGCACGCCCAGTTGCTGTTCCAGCCGCGCGATGGCTTGGGTGAGCGCCGGCTGCGACAGGTTCACCTGTGGCGCGGCGGCGCTGACGCTGCCCGCTTCGGCCACCACATGCATGGCATACAGGTGGCGCAGGTTGAGTTCGAAGGGTGTCGACATGCTCTAACTATAAGCAGAACCAATAGACATACCTTAAATTGATCTTGAGCCAGAAAGCGCTCCACCAACAGACTCGGCGCATTGCTAACGAGGATGGATGGATGAGCCAGGTCGTCACCGACATCGCGCGTACCCCGGTCGCGGTCGTGCAAGGCTTGGCGCAGGCGGGCGTCGCCACCGTGCACGAAGCCATGGGCCGCAGCGGGCTGCTGCATCACCGGCTGCGGCCGATCTATGCCGGCTGCCGCATCGCCGGCACCGCCGTCACGGTGTCGGTCCCGCCGGGCGACAACTGGATGATGCATGTGGCGATCGAGCAACTGCGCGACGGCGACCTGCTGGTGGTCGCGCCCACCAGCGAGTGCTGCGACGGCTATTTCGGCGACCTGCTCGCCACTTCGGCGCAGGCGCGCGGCTGCCGTGGGCTGATCATCGACGCCGGCGTGCGCGACGTGCGCGACCTCACCGCCATGGGCTTCCCGGTGTGGAGCCGCGCCATCTGCGCGCAGGGCACCATCAAGGAGACCCTGGGCGCGGTGAACGTGCCGCTGGTCTGCGCCGGGCAGCTGATCCAGCCGGGCGATGTGGTGGTGGCCGACGACGACGGCGTCTGCGTGGTGCCAAGCACCCAGGCGCAGGCAGTGCTGGCCGAAGCCCAGGCACGCGAAGCGCGTGAACTGATCAAGCGCGAGCGGCTGGCGCGCGGCGAACTGGGCCTGGACATCTACGCCATGCGCGAGCGGCTGGCCGCGAAGGGCCTGCGCTATGTCTGAGGGCGTGCGCGCGATGTGGATGCGCGGCGGCACCTCCAAGGGCGGGTTCTTCCTGGCTGCGGACCTGCCGGCCGACACCGCCGCGCGCGATGCCTTCCTGCTGCGCGCCTATGGCTCGCCGGACCTGCGCCAGATCGATGGCATGGGCGGCGCCGACCCGCTCACCTCCAAGGTGGCGGTAGTAAGCCGCTCCGCGCGCGACGATGCCGACGTGGACTACCTGTTCGTGCAGGTCTCGGTGGACCAGGCGCAGGTCAGCGACGCGCAGAACTGCGGCAACCTGCTGGCCGGCGTGGGGCCATTCGCACTGGAGCGCGGCCTGCTGCCTGCCCAGGACGGCCAGACTGCGGTGCGCATCTTCATGCGCAACACCGGCACCGTGGCCACCGCCACCGTGTGCACGCCGGGCGGCCAGGTGACCTACGCCGGCAACACCCGGATCGATGGCGTGCCCGGCACCGCCGCGCCCGTCGCGCTGGCCTTTGCCGAGATCGCCGGTTCCAGCTGCGGCGCACTGCTACCCACCGGCAACCCGGTGGACCTGCTGGACGGCATTGCGGTCACGCTGATCGATAACGGCATGCCCTGCGTGGTACTGCGTGCCAGCGATGTGGGCATCCGCGGCGACGAAGACCGCGCCACGCTCGATGCCGATGTCGCGCTCAAGGCGCGCCTGGAGACCCTGCGCCTGCAGGCCGGGCCGCTGATGCGGCTGGGCGATGTGGCCACCGCCACCGTGCCGAAATTGATGCTGGTTTCCGCCCCGCGCAACGGCGGCGCGATCACGGTGCGTTCGTTCATTCCGCATCGCTGCCATGCCTCCATTGGCGTGCTGGGTGCGGTCACCGTGGCCACTGCCTGCCTGCTGCCCGGCACGCCGGCGCACGCGCTGGCACAGCTGCCGGGCGGCACCACGCAGCAGCTGGAGATCGAACACCCCAGCGGTGCCAGCAGCTGCCTCATTGCACTGGACGCGCACGGCAACGTGGTGCGCGCCGCCGTCGTGCGCACGGCCCGCAAACTGTTCGATGGGGTGCTGTTTGGCTAGTCAGCGGCCCATGCCATTCACGCCTGCCAATGACGGCACGGCCGGGAGCTTGATGCAGCTGCCGGTGCACTCGGCAGCTCAGGCGCTACCGTCTGCGCGATGTGCCGCCTGCAGCGGCTACCGCCTGCGCAAACGCGCGTATGTAGGCACCTGCCGATCCCGCGCGCCCGGCTGCAGCGGCTGCAAGCAACCGCGCGATGCGCACGTTCCCTCACACCAGACGACCCGATGATCATCGACTGCCACGGCCACTACACCACCGCACCTGCTGCGCACGATGCGTTCCGCAAGGCGCAGATCGCCCATCACGACAACCCGCAGCAACCGGCCCCGCAGTACCCGCACATTTCCGACGATGCGCTACGCGAGAGCATCGAACAGCACCAACTGCGGTTGCTGCGCGAGCGTGGCGCGGACATGACCATTTTTTCGCCACGCGCCAGCACCATGGCCCACCACATCGGCGACGAAGCGGTGAGCCAGGCCTGGACGCAGCGCTGCAATGACCTGATCGCGCGCGTGGTGCAGTTGTATCCGCACACCTTCATCGGTGTCTGCCAGCTGCCGCAGTCGCCGGGCGTTCCGATCAGCCACTCCATCGCCGAGCTGGAACGCTGCGTCAACGAACTAGGCTTTGTCGGCTGCAATCTCAATCCCGACCCGTCCGGCGGGCACTGGAACGGCGTACCGCTCACCGACCGTGCCTGGTACCCGTTCTTCGAGAAGATGGTGGAGCTGGATGTGCCAGCGATGGTGCATGTGTCCGGCAGCTGCAATGCCAACTTCCACGCCACTGGTGCGCACTACCTCAACGCGGATACCACCGCCTTCATGCAGTTCCTGGAAGGCGATCTGTTCGGCGACTTCCCGAGCTTGCGCTTCATCATTCCGCATGGCGGCGGCGCGGTGCCTTACCACTGGGGGCGCTTTCGCGGGCTGGCCGACATGCTGGGCAAACCGCCGCTGGCCACGCATGTGATGCGCAATGTGTTCTTCGATACCTGCGTGTATCACCAGCCGGGCATCGACCTGCTGTTCGAAGTGATCGACATCGACAACATCCTGTTCGGCTCGGAAATGGTGGGCGCGGTGCGCGGCATCGACACG
Organism: Xanthomonas sp. fls2-241-TYG-148; assembly: GCF_030208815.1. Classification (NCBI taxonomy): domain Bacteria; kingdom Pseudomonadati; phylum Pseudomonadota; class Gammaproteobacteria; order Lysobacterales; family Lysobacteraceae; genus Xanthomonas; species Xanthomonas sp. fls2-241-TYG-148. Next base: position 160,562 of record NZ_JARVTE010000018.1, on the reverse strand, counting down.
CAAACCGGGCATTACTTCGACGACACCAAGCGCTACATCGATGCACTGACCATCTCCGATGCAGACAAGCGCAAGGTGTTCGAAGGCAACGCGCGGCGGGTCTACCCGCGCCTGGATGCGCAACTGCGTGCGCGTGGGCTGTAGCGATGTTCCCGTCTCCCAGCGGGAGAAGGTGCCCCGCAGGGGCGGATGAGGGTACGTGCGAAGCCTCTGGCACTCCAACCACTGCGAGTGGCCTCGCCCCGCACCCTCTCCCGCAGGAGAGGGGATGCCGTCCGCCGAGGTGTAGTGGCCCAGAACGCCAGGTGGGTCTACCCGCGCCTGGATGCGCAACTGCCTGCGCGTGGGCTGTAGCGGTGTTCCCTTCTCCCATCGGGAGAAGGTGCCCCGCAGGGGCGGATGAGGGTACGTGCGAAGCCTCTGGCACTCCAACCACTGCGAGTGGCTTCGCCCCGTACCCTCACCCCTGCCCCTCTCCCGCAGGAGAGGGGATGTAGTCCGCCGAGGCGTAGTGGCCCAGGAAGTATGCGGATTTAAACCATTGTTGCGATCAAACCCCGCAACACTCCGCAAACGCAAAAACCCCGCCTCGCGGCGGGGTTTTTGTTGGAAGCAGATCACGTAATCGGTGGATTACTTGATCTTGCCTTCCTTGTACATGACGTGCTTACGCACGACCGGGTCGTACTTCATCATTTCCATCTTCCCCGGAGTGTTTTTCTTGTTCTTATCCGTGGTGTAGAAGTGGCCGGTAGCGGCCGAGGAAATCATACGAATCTTGTCACGCTTGCCTTTTGCCATGACTGCTTACTCCTCAGACCTTTTCGCCGCGCGCACGCAGCTCTTTCAGAACGGCATCAATCCCGTTCTTGTCGATGGTGCGCAACGCATGCGCGGAAACACGGAGCTTGACCCAGCGGTTTTCGCTGGCGACCCAGAAGCGGCGCTCGTGCAGGTTGGGCAGGAAACGACGACGGGTTCTGTTGTTTGCGTGGGAGACGTTGTTACCCGTCTGCACACGCTTGCCGGACACTTGGCATACGCGGGACATTGCGCACCTCGATAAAGTTTGGTGTCTTCCTTAGCCAGGAAAACGGCGGCCCCGACAGCGCCTGGCTGCCACGCAACGTTGGGAATCAAGTACTTACGCTGGGAGCAGGCCGGCACCCCATCGCGTTGGGTGCCGCCGTCCGGAGCGATCCGGGCACAGCGAGCCGCGCATTATGCACGGCATTTCCTTGTACCGCAAGCACTTAGGCCGGCCTGTACCCCCCCCTCCCGGGCGGCGGCCCTCCAGACGCCTCCCCGCATACGCAACAGGGCGCGCTCATGGCGTGCCCCCGTGCTGCGGCGCCGTCATCGCTGCGGTGCGTGGGGCGCGCTCGCGGTGCAGCCAGCGGTACAGCACCGGCAACACCAGCAAGGTAAGCAGGGTCGAGGAGACGATGCCGCTGATCACCACCGTGGCCAGCGGGCGCTGCACTTCCGCACCGGCACCGACATTGAAGGCCATCGGCACGAATCCCAGTGCCGCCACCAGTGCGGTCATTAGCACCGGCCGCAAGCGCGCCAACGCGCCTTCGCGCAGGGCCTGCTCCAGTGGCATGCCCGCATCGCGCAGGCCGCGGATGAAAGCGATCATGACCAGGCCGTTGAGCACCGCCACGCCCGATAGCGCGATGAAGCCCACACCGGCCGAGATCGACAGCGACAACCCGCGCAGCGCCAGCGCCACCACGCCGCCGGTCAGCGCCAGCGGCACGCCGCTGAACACCACCACCGCATCGCGCAACGAACCGAACGACCAGTACAGCAGCGCGAAGATCAGCAGCAGGGTGGCCGGCACCACCCAGGCCAAGCGCTGGCCGGCGGAGATCAGCTGCTCGAAGGTGCCGCCGTAGCCGATCCAGTAACCGGTCGGCAGCGCCACCTCGGCCTGCACACGCTGCTGCACCTCAGCCACGAAACTGCCCAGATCGCGGTCGCGCACATTGGCGGTGATGACGATGCGCCGCTTGCCGTCTTCGCGATTGATCTGGTTCGGCCCGAGCACGCTCTCGATCCTGGCCACCTCGCGCAACGGCACCGTGGTCGGCGCACCGCTGCGCCACCCGGCCGCGCGGCTGGATTCGTCCGCATCGTTGCGTTCGCCATCGCCCTGCAGCGGGATCGGCAGGTCGGCCAGCGCGGTCGGGTCCTGGCGCAAGGCTTCCGGCAGGCGCACCACGATGTCGAAGCGGCGGTCGCCGTCGAACAATTGCCCGGCCGGTTGCCCGCCCACCGCCGCGGCCACGGTGTCCTGCACTACGCCGGGATTGAGGCCGTAGCCGGCCAACGCGTCGCGATCGGGCACCACGGCCAGCATCGGCAGTCCGGTGGATTGCTCCAGGCCCACGTCGGCCGCGCCAGGCACGCTGCGGGCGACGGCCTCGATCCGCCGACCCACCGTCACCAGCGTGTCCAGGTCATCGCCGTACAGCTTGATCGCCACATCCGCACGCACGCCGGAAATCAGCTCGTTCATGCGCATCTGGATCGGCTGGGTGAACTCGTAGTTGTTGCCGGGCAATTGCCGCACCGCCGCTTCGATCTCGGCCACCAACTGCGCCTTGGGCTTGCGCGGATCCGGCCATTGCTCGCGCGGATGCATGATCAAGAACGTATCGGCCACCGATGGCGGCATCGGGTCGGTGGCCACTTCCGCCGTGCCCAGCTTGCCGAACACGTGCGCCACTTCAGGGAACTGCTTGATGCGCCGCTCCAGCGTGGCCTGCATGCTGATCGCCTGCTCCAGGCTGGTGCCGGGAATGCGCATGGCATGCAGGGCGATGTCGCCCTCGTCCAGGTTCGGGATGAATTCACTTCCCAGCCGGGTGGCCAGCGCCGCACACAACACCACCGTGGCCAGCGCACCAACGCCGACCCAGCGCGCATGCCGCAACACGCGATCCAGCAGCGGCGCATACACCCCGCGTGCCCAGCGCATGGCGCGGTTTTCGTGCTCGGCCACCTTGCCGCCGAGCAACAAGGCGATGGCCGCCGGCACGAAGGTCAGCGACAGCAGCATCGCGCCGGTGAGCGCGAGCACCACGGTGACTGCCATCGGGTGGAACATCTTGCCCTCGATACCGGTGAGCGCGAACACCGGCAGATACACCGCCGCGATGATGCCCACACCGAACAGGCTGGGGCGGATCACCTCGGCGGTGGCCTCGGCGGTGAGGGCAAAGCGCTCGTCACGTTCCAGCACGCGGCCCAGCCGTGCCTGCGCCTCGCCGAAACGGCGCAGGCAGTTCTCCACGATGATCACCGCGCCATCGACGATCAGGCCGAAATCCAGCGCGCCCAGGCTCATCAGATTGCCCGACACCCCACCGCGCACCATGCCGGTGAGGGTGAACAACATCGCCAGCGGGATCACCGCGGCGGTGATCAGCGCTGCACGTACATTGCCCAGCATCAGGAACAGCACCACGATCACCAGCAACGCGCCTTCGATCAGGTTCTTGGCAACGGTGACGATGGTGCGGTCCACCAATGCGGTGCGGTCGTACACCGGCACCGCACGCACACCGGCCGGAAGACTGGCGTTGGCCAACTCCAGCCGCTGCGCAGCCGCCTGCGCCACCGTGCGGCTGTTGGCGCCCACCAGCATGAACACCGTGCCCAGCACCACCTCGGTTCCGTCCTGCGTGGCGGCACCGTTGCGCAGCTCGCGACCTTCGCCCACCTGTGCCACATCGCGCACCCGGATCGGCACGCCTTCGCGCCGATCCAGCACAATCGCCCCGATCTGCGCGATGTCATCCACCTGCCCCGGCACCCGCACCAGGAACTGCTGCCCGCTGCGTTCGATGTAGCCGGCACCGACGTTGCGGTTGTTGGCCTCCACCGCCTGAGCCACATCGTCCAGCGTGAAGCCCAACGCCACCAGACGCGCCGGATCCGGGGTGATATGGATCTGCCGTGCATGCCCGCCGATGGTGTTGACCTCGGTCACGCCAGGCACGTTGCGCAACTGCGGGCGCACCACCCAATCCTGCAAGGTGCGCAGATCGGTCGCGGTCCATGCACTGCCATCGGCCTTGCGCGCGTTCGGCTTGGCTTCGACCGTGTACATGAAGATCTCGCCCAAGCCCGTTGCGATTGGCCCCAATTGCGGCTCCAGCTCCGGCGGCAATTGCGACTTCACCTGCTGCAGCCGCTCGGCCACCTGCTGCCGCGCAAAGTACAGATCGGTGCCATCGGCAAACACCGCGGTCACCTGCGACAACCCGTAGCGCGATAAGGACCGCGTGGACTCCAAGCCCGGCAGCCCCGCCAGCACCGTCTCCAACGGAAACGTCACCCGCTGCTCGGATTCCAACGGCGAATATCCCGGCGCCGCCGTATTGACCTGCACCTGCACATTGGTGATATCCGGCGTGGCATCGATCGGTAACCGCGAAAAACTCCACGCACCGATCGCAATCAACACCCCCGTCAACGCCAGCATCAACCACCGCTGCGCGATCGCAAACCGAATGATCTTAGTAAGCATGGCGGGCACCTCCACAAACGCGCGACGTACATGGCGCAGTGATCGCGCCAACAGCGCGCCTGCGACTTATCGCGCCAAAGAACCCAGCACTGCCCCAATCACTGCAGCGACAGCTGATGCAGCGAGCGTCTTTGTGATCAGCATTGCCATTGGCATATCTGTTGTTGCTGTTGCTGTTGCTTTCGATCTTGCCGTTGCCGTACCGGGGCCCCTTCCGCAGCGGCGTAGACGGTGGGCAAACCCCACCGGGGCGGCGCGCAAGGATGCGCGACGTTTTCGGCAGGGACAGGATGTCCCTTCCGAAAATTCCCGCCGGCTCCGCGCACCCGAAGGGCGCGTAGGCGGGGTGTGCTTTCTTTTGGTTACGTTTCTTTGCACAAGCAAAGAAAAGTGACTCGCGCCCGAGAGGGCGTGAAAGCCCCTGCCCTTGCACCATCCGAAAAGACCGAACACCACGTTCGTTATTGCTAGCGAAGCACGCAACCGCGCACACGCCATGGTTTGAGCTGTCACGAAACACCGGCAAACCCAACTGAAATGCCAGCGCAGCGGAGGACACCGCAGACACGCAACGATCAATGATCATGCGACGCCCCCGACTTCTCGATATCCGCCTTCACCAGATAACTCTGCTCCACCACCACCACATCCCCCGCCGCCACCCCCGACAGCACCTCCACCTGCTGCGCATCGCGCGCACCCAGCGTCAACGGCCGCACCTCGTAGGTCTCGCCCACCTGCACGAACACCACCTGCCAATCGCGGAACTGCTGCAACGCGGCCACCGGCACCACCAACTTGGCCGGCTGCTGCGCCACCGTCACCCGCGCCTTCACTGCCGACCCTGGCCGCCACAGGCCATCGGTATTGCGCAGCACCGCGCGCGCCACCGTGCTCTGGCTCGCGGTTGCGGTGCCTGGCAATACCCGCTCCAACGTGGTCTGCGCCACCACACCGTCGCTGATGCGGGTCACGGTGACCGGCGCGCCGGCGGTGATGTGCCCGGCATCGGCGCCGAAGATGTGTAGGTCCACCCACAAGGTGGAGAGGTCGGCGATTTCGAACAGCGCCTGGCCTTCGCCGGCATTGCTGCCCACGCTGGCGTTGCGTGCCAGCACGGTGCCGCTGATCGGCGCGCTCACGCTGTAGGTGGTCAGGCTCAGATTGCTCTCCACCGTGGCCAGTACCTGCCCGGCGCGCACCTGGTCGCCCACGTTGGCGCGCAGGCTGCGCACCGGGCCGGGGAAGCGCGCGGTGGCCTGTGCCTGCCCGCCTTCGGCCGGCGTCAGCAGGCCCTGCACCTCATGCTGGTCGGCAATGCTGCCGGCGGCCACCGGTGCCACGCGAATGCCACTTTCCTTGGCGATCGCCGCGGCGATCGTGGTGCGGCCTTCGTAACTGTCATAGGTCCAGCGATGCGCCTTGCCTTGCACCGTCGCGCGCAGCTCGACATCGAACGAATGCGGCTCGGCCACCACGCTGTCGGCCAGCAGGCGGCCATCGGGGCGTGCGCTGAGCCGGTGCACTTCGGTGGCGCCGCCCAGACGGGTCAGCCGCACCTCCACGCTGCCGGCGGTTGCCGGCAGTGGTTTGCCATCGCGGTAGAGCCAGGCCTGGTAGGTGGGTGGGGTGCCGTCTTCGGCAATCGCCAACTCGACGCTGTCGCCGTCCTGGCTCAGCAGGCGCCCGCCATGGCTGCCTTTGGCGGCTTCCTCGGCGTGCGCCTCGCCGCCGTGTTCTGCGGTTTCGCCGGCATGCGCGTGTGCGTCTTCGCCGTCACGGCCGCAGCCGCCCAGCAGCAGCGCCAGCAACAGCGGCGCGATCCAAGAAGTCGTGGTCATGGAAACAGATCCTGTGAGGTGCCCGCGCAGTGCGCTGGAGGTGGCAAGCGATGAAGAACAGCGCGTGGAGGTGGTGCGCGATGTGTGCGTCTGCAGATGTGCGCGTGGCAGCACGCGCAGGCGTGCCGCCGCTGCAAGACAACCGGCGGTGATGCGTGCAGGCAGCAGTGCGATCAGCCTGCTGCGGCACTGCAGGTGCCAGACGTGTAGGCTCATGGCGTCACCTGCGCGGGCACGACAAACGGCTGGCCGGTCAGGCGCTGGATTTCGATCAGCGCGGTCTGCGCCTCGGATGCGGCGGCCAGTTGCTGCTGACGTGCGTCGTTGTGCTGCGCCTGCAATTGCGCCCAATCCAGATAACTGGTGGCGCCGGCGCGGTAGGCGCGCTCGGCAGCAGCATCGGCGCGGGCGAGCGCGGGCAGCACGTCCTCGCGCATGCGGCTGACTTCCAGCTGTGCAGCGCGGTAACGACCGTGCGCATCGGCCAGCGTGGTGTAGAGCACCAGCGCCTGCGACTGCCGTTCGATGTCCAGCAACGACAGCTCCGCTTCGGCCGCGCGGATCTCCGGCTGCGCACGTGCCGCGCTGCCCAGCGCCAACGACACGCCGCCGACCAGCGCAGTGGCATCGCTGCCCTGCAGGCGGCGTACGCCCACCTGCCAATCCAGATCCGGGCGTGCCTGGCTGCGGGCCAGCCGCACCCGTGCCTCGCGCACGCGCTGTTCGTTGTTCAAGCGCTTCAGCTCGGGCGTGGCATCGAGCAGCTGCGCCAGCACGTCGAAGTCGGGAATCGCCGGCAGCTGTAGTGGGTCGCCGGTGACTGCGGCGAAGTCGGGCGTGCGTTCGCCCCACAACACCGCCAGCTGCCGACATGCGGCCAACCATTCCTGCTGCGCGCGATCGCGCTCCAGTTCCGCACGGGCCTGCAGCGCCTGCGCGGTCAGCACCACCGATTCGGGCGATGCGCCGGCCTGCAGGCGCTGACGCGCCGCCCGCACGGTGCGCTGCCGTTGCGCCAGCGTCTCCAACGCCACCGTCTGCCGCTGCGCCGCCAGGCTGATGGCCAGATAGCGCCGCGCCACTTCGGCCAACACATCCAGCCGTGCCAATGCGCGTTGTGGTGCCAGCGCGTCGATGCGCGCCTGGGCCAGGGTGCGGCGCGCGTCGAGCTTGCCGCCGCGCTCCAGCACCCCGGCCAGGGTGACGGTGAGTTCGGCCTGGTCCAGCGCGCGCGCAGGTCCGGTGCCGAACACGTTTTCGACCTGTGCGCCCAGGCGCAGCGGCGGGCGCAGGGCGTCGCGTTCGGCTTCGGCGGTGAGCACCGCACGCTGGCCATCGGCCAGGCGCAGATCGGGATGCTGCCGGGCAACGCGCGCAATGGCGTCGTCCAGGGTCAGCACGGGCTTGGGCGGTACGTCCTGCGCCATGGCGCACGGCACGACCGCGAAGACGGCAAGTGCCGTCAGTCGCAACCACATGAGGGTGTCTCCGGAATCGGGATCGATGGACAGGCCGGCAGCTGCCGGCGATGCATCACGCCGCGATCGGGGGACGCAACAGGGTCTCGATCAGGTGCGAGCGGTAGACGCTGGGCAGCGGCGCCGGCTGCGCCTGCGCGCTGGCCGGCAAGGGGCCCCACGCTGCGGCCGACAACAGGGCCGGGCTGTGCCCGTGGCAATAGCCGCTGTGCATCAGGGCATGCAGCAGGCCGGCGCCATCCTGGTCGCCGCCCGCATCGGCTTCGTCGGCACCGTCGTGGCCATGCGCGGCGGTGTCGTCCAGATGTGCCTGGTCATGCGCCAGGGCATGCACGTCGCCCAGCGCACAGGCGATGGGCGCGACCAGCACGCCCATCATCAGCACCGCCAGCGCCATCAGGCGCAGCAACGGGTGCAACAGGCGGGCGCGGCGGAGCAACATGCCCGCAGCGTATAGAGGCCGGGGGGGTTACACAATCGCAGTGCGGGTGTCTTGTCGCGTTAAGCGTAGAAACACCGATGCCGGTGTCGGGGTGGGCCTGACGGGTGCGGGACGTCGGTTGGGGGATCGGTACGGCTTCGCGGCCAGGGCCGCTCCTACGTGGAGCGGGCCACTGGTGCCGTCTTCCTGCGCAGGCCGCCGCGTGGCTGCGGGCCCGGGCGATCACGGCGCGGTGGTTGGTGCCGGCTTCTGGTCGGCCGGACGGGCCTTGCTCTGCGCGATGAAGGCGCGCACCTGCTGTTCCAGCACCGGCAAGGTCACCGAGCCCTGGCGCAGCACCACGTCGTGGAAGGCCTTGATGTCGAAGCGCTCGCCCAGCGCCTGCTCGGCTTCGGCGCGCAGCTTGACGATGGCAATCTCGCCGAGCTTGTAGCTCAGCGCCTGCGCCGGCCAGGAGATGTAGCGGTCCACCTCGGTGGTGACTTCGTGCTCGCTCAGCGCGGTGTGGTCGCGCAGGTAGGCCAGCGCCTGGTCGCGGCTCCAGCCGTCGTGATGCACACCGGTGTCGATCACCAGCCGGCAGGCGCGCCACATCTCGTAGGTGAGCCGGCCGAACTCTTCGTACGGCGTCTCGTAGATGCCCATCTCCTGGCCGAGTTTTTCGGTGTACAGCGCCCAGCCTTCGCCATAGGCGGAAATGTAGTTTTCGCGGCGAAAGGCCGGCTGCTCGCCCTGTTCCAGCGCCAGTGAGCCTTGCAGCGAGTGGCCAGGCGAAGATTCATGCAGGGTGAGCGCGGGCAGGTTGTACAACGGCCGCGACGGCAGGTTGTAGGTGTTGACCCAATAGGTGGTGGCGCCGCCGCGCCCGGCGGTCCAGAACGGGGCGATATCGTCCGGCACCGGCTTGATGGTGAAGCGCCCGCGCGGCAGCGTGCCGATGAACTTGCCCACTTGCCCGTCCACGCGCTTGGAAATCCACGCGGCGCGGTCCAGCAGCTCCTGCGGAGTCTTGGCATAGAACTGTGGATCGGTGCGCAGGAAGGTCAAAAACTGCGCAAAGCTGCCCTTGAACCCAACCTGTTGGATGATTGCGTTCATCTGGGTCTGGATGCGCGCCACCTCGTCCAGGCCAATCTGGTGGATCTGGTCCGGGGTGAGATCCAGCGTGGTGTATTTGCGGATCTGCTGGCGATAGAACGCCTTGCCGTCGGGCATGGCTTCGGCGGCCAGGGTGGTGCGCGCCTTGGGCACGTAGTCGTTGCGGAAGAAGGTCAGCAACCTGGCGTACGCCGGGATCACCGCGCCGCTCACGGCCGCCTTGGCCTGCGCGCGCAGCTGCGCCTGCTCGGCGGCGGGGATCTGCGCGGGCAGCTGCTTGAACGGTGCGTAGAAGGTGGACTCGGTGGGGTCGCTCACCTGCGCCACGGTGGCGATGGAGCCATCGCGCCCGTCCAGCACCGCGCGCGGCACGCTGAAGCCGCGGGCCAGGCCGGCGCGCATGTTGGCGACCTGCTGGTCGAAATAGCGCGGCACGTCATTGAGGCGGGCGATGTAGGCGCGGTATTCGGCGGCGGTCTTCATCGGCCGCTGCGCCATGAAACCCAGGTTGGACCAGAACGAGCTGTCCGAATTGAACGGCATCTCGTAGGCGCGCAGACGCACTTCGGCGGCGAGGTTTTCCACCTGCGGGCGGTAGATGGCGTAGTTGACCTGGTTGGCCGGCGAGAGCGTGGCCGGGTCGATGCCGTCGAGCTGCTTGAGCACGCCGTCCCAGACCGCCAGGCGCGCCTGCTGCGCGGCCGGGCCAACGTCGGGTAGGCGGGTGTTGTCGCCGGTGGTGTCGGTGTCTTCGTCGGCCTGGCCGGTCTCGGCCTGCCGCCATGCCCATTCTTTCTCGTAGATGGCGCGGAAGCGCGCATCGGCTGGCGCTTCGGCGCGCAGCGTGGCCGGCGCGTTGGCCGCTACCGGTGGCGCGGCATCGGCGCTGAAGGACAGGCCCAGCAGGGCGAACGAAAGTGCGGCGGCAAGGGGAGATGTCACGTGCGGGCAACCTGCGGTCGAAACGAACCTCCGATCATCGCAGGCACCGGGCCGGCTGCCATGGGCCGGAAGTCCCAACGCGTGCGTCAGGCTTGCAGTTGAGCTTGCTTCCATCCGCGCCGCCGCGTGTGCGGCCACGCCAGATCAGTCCTTGTGCACCACCACCAGGTGACGCTCGCCGTCCAGGCCGGGCACCTGCAGCGGATGCACCTCGCCTACGCGCCAGCCGGCGGGCAATGCGGCGATTTCCTCGTGCGGGTAGACGCCCTTCATCGCCAGCAGGCTGCCGCCCGGGCGCAGCAGATGCCCGCCGACGGCGATGATGCCGGCCAGCGTATCCAGCGCGCGGGCGGTGAGATGGTCGTAGGCGGCCGGTTCGTCCACGGCCTCGGCACGCGCCTCGGCCACGCGGGCATTGCCCAGCGTCAGGTGCCGCAGCGCCTCTCGCATGAAACGCGCCTTCTTGCCGTTGCTTTCCACCAGTGTGACCTGCAGCTGCGGGCGGGTGATTGCCAGCGGGATGCCGGGCAGCCCGGGGCCGGTGCCCAGATCGGCCAACGTGCCGCTGACGATGTAGGGCTGCATGGCCAGCGAATCGAGCAGATGGCGGGTGACCATCTCGCGCGGGTCGCGCACGGCGGTGAGGTTGTAGGTCTTGTTCCAGCGCACCAGCAGCGTCAGGTAACGCAGCAGCGGCGCGGCAAAGTCCGCATCCAGGGATTGGGCCTGCAGGCCGTTGGCCAGTGCGGCGGAGACATCGGGGGGAAGTGCGGCATCGTTCATGGCGCGATTATCGCAGCTGGCAGTGGCGCGGCGGGATTGGGGATTGGGGATTGGGAAGCGGGAAGCGGGAAGCGGGAAGCGGGAAGCGTCTGTAGCAGCACACGAGCACGGTGCACACCGACGCCAGCCAGCCCCTGATTCATACCGTGTCGGGCGCGATACAGCGGCGCATCCCCGGCGCGGCCTGACGCGTTCGGTGGGGGACGCGCGTCCGCCCGCCCGGCATCAGCGTGATCCCGGTCACGCGACTTCCACCAGTGCCCTTGGCGGACACGCGGCGGTCAAACAGCCGCGCTACACCTGCAGGCAGCCGCCGCTGACTGAAGGACTGCCCATGACCGCCTCCGATCCCGCCCGCCGCCGCGTGTTGCAAGGCTTAGGTGCCGGCCTGCTGTTGCCGGCCACAGCCGGCTGGTCCACACGCACGTTGGCCGCGCCGTCCGGGCGGCCGCTGATCACCGATGGCGTGCAAAGCGGCGATGTGCAGGGGGGCCGCGCGATCTTGTGGAGCCGCTGCGATCGCCCGGCGCGGTTGCGGGTGGAATGGGATACGCGACCGAGCCTGCGCCATGCACGGCGGATCGACGGCCCGCTGGCGCTGCCCACCCAGGATTTCACCGCACGCGTGGACCTGGCCGCGCTGCCGCCGGGGCAGGACATCTTCTACCGGGTGCGCTTCGAAGATGCACACAGCGGCGTGTTGAGCGCACCGGTGCATGGGCATCTGCGCAGCGCGCCACAGGCACGCGACAACGTGCGTTTCGTATGGAGCGGCGACACCGTGGGCCAGGGCTTTGGCATCAATCCGGACATCGGTGGCATGCGCATCTATTCGGCGATGCGCGCACGCAACCCGGACTTCTTCCTGCACAGCGGCGACACCATCTATGCCGATGGCCCGGTCCCGGCCGAACTCACGGTGGAAGACGGCAAACGCTGGCGCAATCTCACCACTGCGGCCAAGAGCAAGGTGGCCGAGACCCTGGACGAATTTCGCGGCAATTACCGCTACAACCTGCTCGACGACCATCTGCGCCGCTTCAACGCCGAGGTGGCGCAGGTGTGGCAGTGGGACGACCACGAAACCACCAACAACTGGTCGCCCGGTAAGCAGCTGGATACGCGCTACCAGGTGCGCGATATCGAGGTGCTCGCAACGCGCGCACGCAAGGCCTTCCTGGAATACGCGCCGATGCGCGGCGTGCGGGCCGACGGCGATGGGCGCATCTACCGCAAGATCAGCTATGGCCCGCTGCTGGATGTGTTCGTGCTGGACATGCGCAGTTATCGCGGTGCCAACAGCGACAACCTGCAACCGACACCGGGCGCAGATGCCGCGTTTCTCGGCCCGCAACAACTGGCCTGGCTGCAGCGCGAATTGGCCGGCTCGCGCGCGCAATGGAAAGTGATTGCCGCCGACATGCCGATCGGGCTGCAGGTTCCCGACGGCCAGGATGCGGATGGACGTGCGCGCTGGGAAGCCATTGCCAATGGCGACCCGGGCGTGCCGCGCGGCCGCGAGCAGGAAATCGCCGCATTGCTGCGTTTCATCAGCACCGCGCGTATTCGCAATACGCTTTGGCTCACTGCCGACGTGCACTACTGCGCGGCGCATTACTACCATCCGGATCAGGCCGCGTTTCAGCAGTTCGAACCGTTCTGGGAATTTGTCGCCGGCCCGCTCAATGCCGGCAGTTTCGGGCCGAATGCACTGGATGCCACCTTCGGCCCCACGGTGGTGTTCCAGAAGGCGCCACCGGCACCGAACACCTCACCGTTGGCAGGCTTTCAGTTCTTTGGCGAGGTGGAGATCGACGGCCACAGCGGCGTGCTCACGGTGACTTTGCGCGACCTCGATGGTGTGGCGCAGTTTCGCCAGCCGATCCTGCCGCACGGTGCATTGCCGCCTCACACCGCCAACGGGTAACAGGCCAGCGCCGCGCGGCAGTCGGGCGCGGCCAGCCATTCGTGCAGCTGCCAGCGCGCAGCCTCGCCCAGCGCCGGGTCGCACCAGTGCAGCTGCAGCGCACCGGAGGAAACCGGTGCAAACGCCAACCGGTGCAGGCCGAACGATAGCCCGTGGCCATGGGCCTTGAGCAGCGCTTCCTTGGCGCACCACAGGCGAAAGAACAGCGGCTGTTGCGTCTCGGCGGGCAGCGCCGTCAGCCAGGCGATTTCGTCCGGGTGGAAGAACCGCTGCGCGATGTCCAGCAAGCGGGGGCGTTCGCGGATGCGTTCCAGATCCACGCCCAGCCGCACGCCGTGGCCCAGCCCCACCAGCAGGTGATCGCCGCTGTGGCTCCAGCCGGTGTCCCACTCGGGCAGGGCCGGCTGCAAGGTCGGCCGCCCACGCGCGTCACGCTGCAGCGGCACCTGCGCCGGGTCCAGTCCCAGCGCCTTGCCTAGCAGTTCGCGCGCCTGCGGCTCGCCGCGTTCGCCATGCCGATGCGCACGCCGCCAGACCTGGGTGGTGCCGAATTGCCAGTGGTCCGCCTCCGCGGCTGGCTGCATGCCGGACGCCATCACGTGGCCTGCACCAACCCGAACCGCAGGCCGCGCCGTTCAGCGCGCTGCACAAGCGTTTCACGGCCGGCTGCGTTGAATGGCGCCCACGCACCAGCTCCGGTGCGAACGAACGAGGAGAGTGGCGGCATGGGCATCATCATCTGGTTGATCGTCGGCGGGATCGTGGGTTGGCTGGCCAGCATCATCATGCGGCGTGATGCGCAGCAGGGCATCATCCTCAACGTGGTGGTGGGCATCGTGGGTGCGTTGATTGCCGGTTTCCTGTTCGGCGGCGGCATCAACCAAGCCATCACGCTGTGGACCTTCGTGTGGTCGCTGGTGGGCGCGGTGATCCTGCTGGCCATCGTCAATCTGTTTACCCGCGGCCGCGTGCGCTGAGTCCAGCGCAGTGCTGTGAATACAACGCCCGGGCTTGCCCGGGCGTTGTTGTTTCAGCTGGCCAAGGGCTCACTGCGGTGCAACGCGATCGGCCGGGTGATGGATGCCGTCTTCCACCGGCACGGTGATGTTCAACGCATACGGGTTGACGCCCTCCAGGCAGCCGACGTTGTAGCCGTATTCGTTGGGATTGGAACGCCGGCGGTGGTGCGTGTAGATGCCGCACACCCCACAGAAATAATGCGCGGCTGCATGCGTGTTGAACTGGTACAGCCGCAACACGTCTTCGCCTTGACGCACGTGCAGGCCTTGCAGCGGCACCGACGCGACGATGGCCCCGCGCCGGCGACACATCGAGCAATCGCAGCGGCGCGGATCCACCAGGCCGTGCGGCAGGTCCAGATCGATCTGCACCGCCCCGCAGTGGCAATTCAACCGATGCACGGCGCCCAGCGTGACATCGCCCACCTTGTGCGTGCTGCGCCGTAGATGCCGCTCGCTCATGCGCCTGCCTCGGCCAGCCGCACCCACGCCGGTGCGTGGTCGCTGGGGCGCTCCCAGGTGCGCGGTTCGCGGTCGATGCCCGCCTCCACCGCGCGGGCGCGCAGCGCATCCGACACCAACGTCAGGTCGATGCGCAGCCCCAGGTTGCGGCGGTAGGCGGCCTGGCGGTAATCCCACCAACTGAAGTGGCCGGCATCGTCGTGATGCAGGCGAAAAGCATCGTGCAGGCCCAGCGCCAGCAGCTTGTGCAGGGCGCCGCGCTCGGCGGTGGAGGTGAGGATGTGGTTGTCGCTCCACACCTCCGGCTCGTACACGTCACGCGCGTCCGGGGCGATGTTGAAGTCGCCCAGCACCACCAGCTGCGGGTGGCGTTGCAGCTCCTGCGCGATCCAGTCGTGCACCGCCTCGAGCCAGCGCAGCTTGTAGGCGTACTTGTCGGTGCCGACGTCCTGGCCGTTGACCACATACAGATTGATGATGCGCACACCATCGACGGTGGCGGCGATGACGCGCTGCTGCACGTCATCGAACCCGGGGATGCCCATCTGCACCTCCAGCGCCGGCGAGCGCGACAGGATCGCCACGCCGTTGTAGGTCTTCTGCCCGCAGAACACGCTTCGGTAGCCCAGCGCGGCCAGTGCCGCATCCGGGAACTTGTGGTCTTCCAGCTTGGTTTCCTGGATGCCCACCACGTCCGGCGCAAAATCCGCCAGCCACTGTTGCAGGTGCGGCAGGCGCACGTTGAGCGAGTTGACGTTCCAGGAGGCAATCTTCATGGCGCGGACCGTGGTTCAAACCACCAATGGTACCGCGCCCTCGTCCATGGCCCGATCCGCCTCAGGGCTGTGGCGCGATGCGCACGCCCAGCTGGTTGGCCACCGGGCGCTCGCGGCCGGGGATGCCGGTGTGGATGGGGCGATTGAGCGCGCGCACATCACCGTCCACGCGTGCGGCCAGGGTGCTGGAGCCACCCCCATCGAGATTGATCGCTGCATGCGCGCCAAGTTGCTCGAACACGGCGGTGAGCGCGTCCAGTGTCATGCCGGCGCTGTAGCCGGGCTGGCGCCCGTCGGCCACCACCATCCACAAGGTGTGTCCGCTGCGGTCCAGGCCCACGGCGCTGCGCGGTTCGGGGCCATCGTAATAGGCGGCGCGGCTGGCTTCCCGCGGTTGACGCTTGCCATCGAGCAACAGCAAGGGACCTGCACCCACGCCCAGCCGCGACCCGGCCGGGCAGCTGCCGCGCACGATGCGCACCGCCTCGCGCTGGCTGACGCACAGCGCCGCGTTGACGCGGGGGTCGCTGGTGGCCGCCGCCGAATCGGTGCGGCCGGCGTCGATGGCCAGACCTTCGGCGGTAACGCCCTGGCCGGCGACCGGTACGAACGGCTTGTCCAGCAGATGGCCGCCATCGAAGGGCAGGAAGTAGTCGGCATTGATCGCCAATGCCAGCGCGCCGTCACGCACGAACGCGGTGGTGGGCGTGGCGCGGAATTCGCCGCCGTCGCTGCGGTCGCCGGGGGTGCCGACCAGCTGCAGGCCCGGCGTGGTGAGGTCGATCTGGGCGATGTGCAGCATCACCGGCTGCGCCCCGCCGATGGCTTGCCGCCAATAACGCACCCCCGGTGCCAGCGTAAGCGGTGCGGTGGGTGCGGGCACCGGCGCGACCAGCGGCTCGATGGTGACGCGCGCACGCGCCTGGGCCTGGTCCAGCACCGCCAGCACGTTGTCCAGCTGCGCCGGCGGCACGCGCAAGAGCAGGCGCTGGGTGGGCGCCAGCTGCAGCACCTGCAACAACCCGGCGCAGCGCGCGCCCGTGCACGGCGTGGCATCCATCCCCACCCGCGCCGGGCCGCGCGCGTCATCGCGCACCTGCAATGCCAGGCGGTTGCCTTCGGCCGGTTTGCAGCGGCTCACCGCCGCCAGCACATCCTGCGGCCACTGGCCCCAGCAGTCGCCGCTGACCACGGTTTCGATCGGCACGAACGGCACGCTGGCAGCGGGCGCGTTGGTCTCTGCACCGGCGGCAGCGCCGATCGGGGCCAGCACTGCGCACAGCAACGCGGCGGCACGCATCGGGTCAAAACGCATAGTCCACTCCAAGGTAATAGGCACGGCCGTTATCGAGCTGCTCGCGCATGAGTTGTTGCTCTGCACCGATCACGCGGGTGAGCCGCGCATTGCTGAGGTTGCGGCCCTGCAGGGTGAGCCGCAGCTGCGCGCTCAGGCGCCAGGCCAGCTGCGCGTCGTAGCTGGTGATGGCGTCGTAATAGCGGTCGTTGACGCGGTTGTCGGTGGCTGCGGAGATCAATTGCGCGCCGGTGTAGTTGGCGCTGATGCGCGCACTGAACGGGCCCACGTCGTACAGCAGCGACGCGTTGGCACTGCGCTTGGGCGATTCCATCAGCCCGGGCAAGCCGCGCTGGCTGCCATCGGCCATCTGTATCTCGGCCGTGCGCGGGTCGAGCACGGTGAGGTTGAGCATCGCGCCCAGGTTGGACCAGCCGCCGGGCAGAAAATCGAAGCGGCTGTCGATTGCGGTGAACTCGATGCCCTGCACCTGCGCGGTGCCGGCATTGATCGCCTGGGTGGTGGTCACCTGGTAGGTGCCGCTCAACCCGCCGGGATCGCGCTGGGTGTCGGTGCTGGTGGTGCGCACGATCTCGTCGTCGATGCGCTTGTGGAACAGCGCCACCGACAGTTGCGAGTCGCGGTCCGGGTACCACTCCAGCGACAGATCCAGGTTGTCCGAGCGGCGCGGGCGCAATTGCGGGTTGGCGATGCTGCGGTTGATGGTGAAGCCGGTGACATCCACCACCGGGCTGCTGTTCTGGCCGATGTCGCCATAGGTGGGCAAGCCAATCGTGCGGCTGCCGGCCATACGCAGCTTGAGTGCCTGGGTGATGTCCCAGGCGAAGTTCGCCGATGGCAGCAAGAAGCGGCGGTCGCTGTCGGCCGATTGCTGGACGTAGTTGCTGGTGCTGGTCAGCGGCTGCGGCACCGCGCTGAGCACGGTGCGCTGCAGGTATTCGTTGCGCAGGCCCAGCGTGGCCTGGGTGCGTGCGCCATGCCAGACACCCATCGCGTAGGCGGCACCATTGCGCTCATCGATGCGGAAATCACTGATCGCGCTGTTACGCGCATTGGTGTTGGCCAGCACGTAGGCGCCAGGTGCAGCAGCGGCGAACGCGGCCACCTTGCCGGGGTCGACCAGCAGCAGGCAGTTGAAATCGGCGTACGGGCAGATGCGCGCATCATCGGTGCCAACAGTCGCCAGCGTGACGCGCCCGGATGGATTGCGGCGCACTTCATCCAGGTTGTAGCGCTGTTGCAGATCGCGGTACTGCAGGCCGGTGCGCAGCCCCCAGCCTTGCGCGTCGGCATCGGCGTTCTGGCTGTAATCCAGCTTGACCGTGGTGGTGTCGGTGCTGCTCTTCTCAGTGCGGGTCAGGAAGTACGACTGCGTGTAGTTGGCCGGGTTGGCGTAGTACGCCGGGTCGGCCAGCGTGATGGTGGGCCGCGTGTCGCTGCCCAGCGCATAGCCAAAGCCCAGCCGCGCGGACGCGGCCGCCGCAAAGACGTCTTCGCGGGTGTCCTGCACATAGCGCCCGGTGGCGCGGTTGAGCACCAGATCCACATGGCCTTCGGGATTGAGCCGGAAGCTGCCGCCAAGCTGGGCGTAACGCAGCGTGCGGGTCTGGTCGAAACGGTTGGCATCCACCTGCGCGCTGCCCTGCGCGAACCGGCCGCTGTCGGCATCGGTCACCGCCGCATTGCCGACGCGGTTGATCCACTGCGAACGGCGTTGCTCGTCGTTGCTGTGCTCGAACACGCCGGCGCTGAGCGCAAGTTTCAGGCTGTCGCCATCGTCGTATTCCAGTTTGCCGAACGCGCTGCGGCGCTGGCGCACGTTGTCGTAGCTGAGCGGGCGAAACCGGTCCGGCGCGATCGCCAGACCATCGGTGTCCAGTGCCGGGGTGAGGTCCTGGCGGCGGCCGTTGGCGTAGTAGCTGTAACTGTCGATGGCGGTGTTCAACGACGACGAATCGCGGCGGAAGTAGTCCGCAGACAGCACCACGCCGAAGTGATTGTCCGGCCCGAAGGTCTGGCTGAAACTGCCTTGCACCTGCCCGGACGGCGTGCTGCCCTGCAGCTGCCGGCGGTTTTCCCAATCGGCCACATTGGCCCGCACGGTGGCGAAGCGGCCGTCGTGATCGAAGGCGCTGCGCGTGCGCAACGCAGCGATGCCGCCAATGGCATTGCTGTCCATGTCGGCGTTGAAGGTTTTGTAGATATCCACCTGCTGCGCCAGCGAGGCGGGAATGACGTCCAGCGATTGCACGCGCCGGCTGGTTTCGGTGGACGGCAGCGCCACGCCGTCGATCAGCACCGTGTTGTAGTCGGGATTGAAGCCACGCAGGCTCATGAACTGCGCTTCGCCGCGGCCGTTGTTGACCACCATCGAGACGCCGGGCACGCGCTGCAGCGCCTCGCCCAGGCCGAAGTCCGGGATCGAGCCGATGTCATCGGCCGCCACGCCATCGGAGACCACCGCCGCCTCGCGCTTGGCGCCAATAGCCTGGCGGATGGACAGGTGCTGGCCGGAGACCTGCACGGCATCCAGCTGCACCGGGGCGGTCTCGTCCCCGGCCGCGGCAACCACGGGTTCGGCGGCCTGCGCGCTCAGGCTGGCCGCGACACCCAGCGCCAGCAGACCGCGACGAGGGCAAAGAAAGGCGCTGAAACGTGACATGGCGCAACCAATGAGGGCAGAAGCTGCCAATTTAATAACTTACTGTGAATTAATTATTTCAGCCGCAGCCGGTATGCTTGCGCGTTGCTCTTCCGCCCTGCTCGCCCATGCCGTCCTCGACCGCCTTCGCCGCGCCCGCGCACCGCCAGCCCTTCGAAGGGCTGAGCCTCAATGAGCGCGACATGCTCAACCGCCTGCGCCTGGCCGGCGTGCTGACCCGTGCCGACCTGAGCCGTGGCACGGGGCTGACCGTGCAGACCGCGGTGCGGTTGATCGAAAGCCTGCAGGCGCGCGGCATGGTGCGCATGGGCGAGGGGCTGGCGCGGCCTGGCCGCGGCAAGCCGGGCATCGCGGTGTCGCTGCGCCCCGGCCATGGGCACACGCTCGGGGTCTCGATTGCCACCGACGCGCTGACCCTGGCGCTGATGGACTTCGCCGGGCAGGTGCTCGGCGTGCAGGAGCTGCCGCTCACCGACCCCAGCGCCGCCGGCGTGCTGGCGCAGCTGCAGGCCGGCGATGCTGTGCTGCTGGCCAGCCTGCCGCATGCGCCCGGCCCGCGCCTGGGCATCGGCGTGGCGATGACCGGGTTCTTCACCGGCCAGGACGGGCGTATCAATCCGCCCGACCCGTTGCGTGCGCTGGGCGAGTTCGCCCTCTGCCCGTGGCTGGCCGAGGCCTGCGCGCAGCCGGTGTGGATGGACAACGACGGCAGCGTGGCCGCCGCCGGCGAGGCGATGCTCGGAGTAGGCCGGCGTCATCGCGACTTTGCCTATCTGTATCTCAGCTACGGCCTGGGCGGCGGCCTGGTGATCAATGGCCAGGTACTACGCGGCGCACGCGGCAACGCCGGTGAATTCGCCGGCATGCTGCCCGCGCAGCGGCTGGAACGCGCCACGCTGGAATTGCTGCGCGAGCTATTGGCCGAAGACGGCGTGGAGCTGCCGGATATCCGCGCACTGCTGGCCGCCTACGACCCGCGCTGGCCGGCGATCGAACGCTGGCTGGCGCGTAGTGCCCCGGGTGTGTCGCTGATCGTCTCGGCCATCACCGCGGTGTGCGACCCGGAGGCCATCGTGTTCGGCGGCCGCCTGCCTGCGGATCTGGCGCGCCGCCTGATTGCCGCGGTCCGCATCGACAACCTGCCACGCCGCGGGCAAGCACGCCCGATGCCACTGCTGCTGCCGGCCGAAGCACCGACCGATGCCTGCGCGATTGGTGCGGCGACATTGCCGTTGCAGGCGCGCTATTTCGGTTGACTGGCTGCACCACGGTTAGGTGCGTCATCTAGGTGCGTCATCGGCTGCGCGACGACAGCAGGCATCGAAGATCTCCCACGCCAGGGTGCGTGCCTGCGCGCCCTGCTGTTCGCTCAAACCGTCGAGCAGTTCCTCCTCGCCTTGCAACGCTGTGGAAGCATCGTGCGATGAACCCGCAGGTTGGCGCGCGGCCAGGCGCCAGGCCGCGGCATACACCGGGTCAGGCGCACGCAGCAGCGGTGATGCCACCACCTGCGCCAGGCTCTCGATGGCATCGGGCTGCCCCTGCAGCGCCAGCAACTCCAGCGCGCTGACGATCGAGGCCATCTCCCGCTCGTCATTGGGCGCCAGCCGTGCCTGCTGGCCGGCGGGTGTCGCGGCGGCAGTGGCTTGCATCATCTGCGCGGCACGTTGCGCCAACAGATAGCGCTGCGCGGCCAGGTCGCCACGCGCCGCCGCTGTACGCAGCAGCGCGTCGACCTGTTCTGGCGGCATCGCCGTGCACAGCGCCTGCTCAGGCTGCGCGGTTGCGCCACGGGCGATCTGCGCCGTGCGTTGCTGCAGCCGCTCGGTGCAGGCAAGCGCCTGCATCGCAGTGTCGAACAGGTCGCCTGATGTTGCGTGTCGAACGGGCGCACGAGCGGCGACCTTCACCGCCGCTGGTACGGCCACGACGGCTGCAGCACGGCCCGCGGAGTTCGCCGCACCGTGCATGCACCACGCCACCACCAGCGCGGCGACTGCCAACACGGCCGCCAACACCCAGCGTGATCTGCCGACGGCAGCGCGCGCAACGGGGACGGACATCTCCATCGGTTCCTGCCTTTAGCGCAGCGCCGCTTCCAACGCCGCGTGATCGAACTGCAACGGGTTGGCCTGCCGCAGTCGCTCCAGCGCGGCCGTCGCCGCCTGCTCACGCAACTGCACCTCGATCTGCCCGCGTGCGGTCTCCAGCGCGGCGGGGATGCGCGCGTCCACACGGATCAGGTGATAGCCCTCTGGCCCACGCACCGGTGCCGATACGTCGCCCACGCCCAGCGCCTGGACCGGGGCAGCGAAGACATCGGCAACGTTGCGCAGGAAGATCGACGACAGTTCGCCGCCCTCTGCGGCCGTGCTGCCATCGTCGGATTCGCGCTTTGCCACTTCCTCGAACGGCGTGCCGCTGTCCAGCTGACGCTTGAGCTGCTGTGCACGGGCCAATGCCTGCGCATCGCTCAGCGGCGTCCCACGGCGAGCATCGCCTTGCGGCTGCAGCGCCACGAACACATGGCTCAAGCGGACTTCGTCATAGTCGTGCGGGTGCGCGTTGAATTGCGCCTGCACTTGCGCTGCATCGATGTGTGCCGTGGTGCGTGCGCGCCGCTGCATCGCGTCGGCAAGGATGGCGTCAGTGGCCTGGCGGAGCTGCACAGCGACCACCGGGTCGTCTTGCAGGTGCACCTGACGTGCCTGATCCAGCAGCAGCCTCCGGTCGGCAAACGCGCGGACAAATGCCGGGTCAGCCGCACCGGCCGGGTTGGCGCCCTGGGGCAGATCCGCCAGCGCAAGCGCGCGATATTCCGGCGCAGTAAACGCCTGCTTGCCGATCTGTAACACCGTGGTGACGCCGTGGGATACGCCGGAATCGGCGGTGGCGGCCTGCGCCGACGGCACGCCAGCAATCAGACCCAGCGCAAGCGCGCCGGACAAACAAAGGGACTGCAACATGCAAGAGATCTCCGTGATGACAGGCCCCGACGACGGGCAATGCCGCCGTCGGGGCCACTGGCCCGCATGGGCCGGGAAAGGCACCAGTTAGTCGTGCTTGTGGGCTGCCTGCAGATACCGGATCGCGGCCTTCGGATCATCGGTGGTGATCAGGCCGAAGGCCTGGCTGTGGACGATGTAGTCCAGATTGCCGCGGTTATCTGCGGTATCGCGGCCACCGGAATAGGAGAAATACAGATCCGACAGGGCGTAGCAACAGGCGCCGCTGTTCTGATAGAACTTGCCGGCAGACGGGCCGTCCGGAATCGCCTGGAACACGCCGACACGATAACCACGCTCGCGGATGAAATCGGCATCGCTCTGCAGTAAGCCACCGAGTTGCTTGACGTTGATCTCCATCGTCTGGTTACCCGAACTCATCCATGCCGAGATCGTCTGGCGCACATTGATCTTGCCCAGCATGTTGGTCGTGAACACTGGAATGCCGACCATGCCGCTGCCATCTGCACGGTAGGCATCGCGACTGGTATACAGCGTCGCATTGACCTTGGCGGCGACGTAGCTTCCGGATGCCACGCCGAACTGGCTCTCGGCGGCCTTGCGCACCGCGCGTACCGTGGCCGCATCCTTGATGTCGAACACCATCGGCGTACGCAAGTTGTGCTGCTTGTAATAGGCGAACAGCTCATCCACGCGCGGCACGTGATAGCCAGTGGTGGTGCGGCGGTCCGGAGTCAGCAGGAACAACTGGCTGACCTCCGACCATGGGGTGACCAGAATGGATGGATTGACGCCCTGGTTGGTGATCGGGTCGTACTTCACCCCCGGATGGTGCTGCCACACAGTGGTGGTGCGGCCCAGGTTGTAGTCGTGCAGCAGCACCGGCACGCCGTCACTGGTGAGCTTGACGTCAAGCTCCACGCCGTCCATGCATTGGTCGTTGGCAATTTGCAGCGAGCCGCGCGAGTTTTCCGGCATGTCGGCGATACCGGCGTATTTGCCCCACAGGCCGCGGTGTGCCAGCACCACGGTGTTGGAGGAGTTGAACAGGATGCGTTGCATCTTGAGGTCGGAGCTGTCGTTGCAGGCCGCCAACGCCAGCTGCGGCAGTGCAGCCAGCAGGGCCAGTGCGCCGAGCAGGCGGCAGGCGCGGGCCAGCGGATGTGGAGCAAGGATGGTAGACATGGTCTCTGTGTCCCGGTTCGTAGGTGCAGGAAGGGCAAGGGATGGACGAGAGCCGATGGGTCGACGCAATCGGCGAACTCGCTTGCAGCGCACTCGCCAGCCGGTGGATACCGGGGAGAGGCCAAGCCGGGCGTGATCAGCGTTCGGCTTGTGGGCCAATTTAGTCACTCTCGATGACTTAATTTCTTCGCTGGTGTTGCCGTTTTCTGCGACCGCGCAGCGGTGGCGCGAAAAACGAAGTGAATGACGGCGTCACCCGAATCGGCGCGAGATGAGGCAACGCGCAACCGCATGCGGATGCGTGCACATCTGGCATGGAACGCCGGCGTCGACTGTCAGGGGTGTGGTGGTCAGGCACGGGACTTTCGGCGTTCGATTCGCAATCGTCGTTAGATCCGGGCATTGCGTGCGCTGGGCAGACAGGCGGCCTTTGGAGAAGGGTTCGGCTGCGCCTTTGCACAGCCGCAGCTCCCCGGCGCACGCGCAGGCGCCCATGAACCCATCGACGAGAGGTATTCGCAGCACACCGGTCCGTCGCTCTCATACCACAAACGCAAGACGCCGGCACAAGGCCGGCGTCTGCGTGACAGCACTCAGTGATGCGGTGGATCAGTGACCGGAGGCACCGGACGCACCCAGGCCGGTTTCGGCACGGATCTGCTGTGCCTTGAACGCGGCGCGCTCGTTGGCCGCCTGCGGGCTGCGGTCCAGGACCGAGAACAGCCAGATACCGACGAAACCAATCGTCATCGAGAACAGCGCCGGCGAGGTGTACGGGAACGGCGCCGAACCGGCCGCGTTACCCAGCGTGTCCACCCACACCGACGGCGACAGCACCGTGAGCACCAGCGAGGAGATCAGGCCCAGGAAGCCGCCGACCACCGCACCGCGCGTGGTGCAGTTCTTCCACAACAAGGACAGGATCAGCACCGGGAAGTTGGCCGAGGCGGCGATGGCGAACGCCAGCGACACCATGAAGGCCACGTTCTGCTTCTCGAACACGATGCCCAGCAGCACGGCGATCACGCCCAGCACCAGGGTGGTGGCACGCGAGACCTTCAGCTCCGAACCCGGCGCGGGGTTGCCCTTCTTGATCACCGTGGCGTACAGGTCATGCGACACCGCCGAGGCGCCGGACAGGGTCAAACCTGCGACCACCGCCAGGATGGTGGCGAAGGCCACCGCCGAGATGAAGCCCATGAACACGTTGCCGCCCACGGCATTGCCGACCAGCACTGCCGCCATGTTGGCCGCGCCCTTGCCGCCGTGGATGGTGCCGGTGGTGACATCGGCGAACTGCGGGTTGGTCAGCACCAGGGCGATCGCACCGAAGCCGATGATGAAGATCAGGATGTAGAAGTAGCCGATCCAAGTGGTGGCCCACAGCACCGACTTGCGTGCCTGCTTGGCGTCGGGAACGGTGAAGAAGCGCATCAGGATGTGCGGCAGGCCGGCGGTACCGAACATCAGCGCCATGCCGAAGGAGATCGCCGAGATCGGGTCTTTCACAAAGCCGCCCGGCCCCATGATCGACAGGCCCGCCTTGGCTGCATCCTCAGGCGATGCACCGCCATTGGCCGCAATCGCGGTCTTCACCCGCACGCCCTCGGCAAACAACGCCTCGAAGCTGAAGTTGAAGTGCCACATGATCGCCACGGCCATGAAGGTCACGCCGGTCAGCAGCAGCACCGCCTTGATGATCTGCACCCACGTCGTTGCGGTCATGCCACCGAACAGCACGTAGACCATCATCAGCACGCCGACCAGGGTGACCGCCACCCAGTAGTCCAGGCCGAACAGCAACTTGATCAACGCACCGGCGCCGACCATCTGTGCAATCAGATAGAACAGCACCACCACCAGCGTGCCAGATGCGGCAAAGCTACGGATCGCGGTTGGCGCAAAGCG
Organism: Xanthomonas sp. fls2-241-TYG-148; assembly: GCF_030208815.1. Lineage (NCBI taxonomy): Bacteria > Pseudomonadati > Pseudomonadota > Gammaproteobacteria > Lysobacterales > Lysobacteraceae > Xanthomonas > Xanthomonas sp. fls2-241-TYG-148. Next base: position 135,218 of record NZ_JARVTE010000018.1, on the reverse strand, counting down.
ATAGCCGGCCACGTCGGCGAAGGTGTACTTGCCGAGGTTGCGCAGCCGTTCGGCCATCAGGAAGGTCAGGATGGGCCAGCCGACCAGAAAGCCGATCGCGTAGATCAGGCCGTCGTAGCCGTTGGCCATCACCGCGGCGGTAATGCCCAGGAACGAGGCAGCCGACATAAAGTCGCCGGCGATCGCCAGGCCGTTCTGGAAGCCGGTGATGCCACCGCCGGCGGTGTAGAAGTCAGAGGCCGACTTGGTCTTGGCGGCCGCCCATTTGGTGATCCACAAGGTGCCCAGCACGAAGAAGCCGAACATGCCGATCGCCACCCAGTTGGTGGGTTGCTTGTCGACCTGGCCCATGTCGCCGCCGGCGGCCAGCGCGAGGCCGGCCGGCAGCAGACCGGCCAAAATCAGGAGAAGGCGCGAAGTCTTGCTCATTTGCGGGCTTCCTCCAGGATCTGCGCGGTCAGCTGGTCGTAGGTGTTGTTGGCACGACGCACGTAGATGGCGGTGATGATGATGGTGAACACCATCACCCCGATCGCGATCGGGATACCGACGGAGGTCACGCCGTCGCCGATGGGCTTGGCCAGGAACGCCTTGTCGAAGGCGATCAACCCGATGTAGCCGTAGTAGGCCAGCAACATCAGCGCAGTGAGGGTCCAGCCCAGCGTGTTGCGCTGGCGCTTGAGGGCGTGGTACTTCGGATTGGCATCGATCTTGGCGATCAGTGCGTCATTCGAGACGGTCATGGTCAGTCTCCAGTGCTGCAGGGGCGGTACGGCCCCCACCACCGCGGTGGCAGGGGCAACCGATGGGTGAAACTTAGAAGCTGTACTTGGTGGTGAACTGCAGGCGCGAGATGTCGCCGCTGTCGCCGTTTTCGGCTTCGCGGCGGCCATACATCAGCTCTGCGCCCACATCCACCTTGGGCAGTGGCGAATAGAAGACGTTGGCGCGGATGCTCTGCTGCGACTTGCTCGCCAGCGCGCCGGTGTTGGCAATGTCGTGGTCGTAGTTCACGCGCGAATACATGATCGTGCTGCGCAGCTTGGCGTTGTAGTCATGGCGCCAGGCCACCCAGCCGGCAAGCGTGCTGACGGTCTGGATCTTGCCGTCGATGTCGATCTCCACGTCCGAGCCATTGCCCAGGCCCAGATACCGCCCCAGGCCTTCGCCGTAGCTGAGCTGGTAGCGCAGATCGTTGTTGGCATTGATGATCCAGCGGCCGCCGCCGGCGATGGCGCCGCCGAAGTCGGTGTCGTTGGTCAGCGCGCTGCGCGTGCGGTACTGGCGGGCAATCGCCGACAGGCCGAAGGTGCCCCAGGTGCCCTTCCAGTTGTAGCGCGCGGTCAGGTCCGGCATGGCGCCGTGGTCCGAGGCCAGGATGGTGTTGCCGCCCTGGTAGGGCGTGGTCAGGGTCTCGGGGTTTTCTGCCGACACGCTGAAGGCGCCGCGGGTGTAGCGGATCTGGGTCTGGCGGCTGAACAGCGCGCCGTCGGTCGGCCCGACGATGTCCGCCGCTTCGGGCAGGATCGTGGCATCGACGAAGTTGGACCAGGTCTGGCCGGCCAGCCAGTTGTTCCAGCTCATGTAGGCATGCCGCAAAGTGCCGCCGTACAGATTGTTGACCTGGTTGGCCAGCGCGTTGCCGAAGAAATCCAGTTCGATGAAGCCGGTGAGCTTGTCGCCGTTCTCGGTGACGGTGTCCACGCCCAGGTTGAAGCGCGAGAACTTGGCATGGAAGTCGGTGTCCGTGCTCGAGGCCTGTCCCCCGACAGGCGTCTGCGTCGGGATATACAGGTACCGCCCCACCGCGCCTTCGGGCAATGCGCCGTCGGAGGTGCGGGTGGTCATGAAGTCGGCCTTGATGAAGCCACCGTAGCGGAACGTGGTGCCCGCCGCCGCATTGGGCGTGATGCTGGTCAGCTGGATCGGGCGCTTGCCCGCCGGCAGTGCCGGGGCTGCAGGTGCCTGTGCCTGCGCGGCACGCACCTCGCCGACCTGGGTCTGCGTCTGGGTGATCTGGCCCTGCTGTTGCTGCTGGGCGGAGACCAGCATCTGGACCTGGCGTTCCAGATCGGCAATGCGTGCTTCCAGCGCCTTTTCCTTGGAGGTCTGCGCGAACGCGACACCCGGCAGGATGGTGGCCACGAACAAAGCGGCAGCCAGCGGTTTGCGCACCAACGGTGCTTTACGGTGTTTCATGGAACCCCCTCCCCGGTGAAGGCATCGCGCATGGACGGCGACGCTAGGCGGAGCGTGCGGCAGGCCACGCTTTGCCGCCTATTCGCCTTTGGTCGTAGCTGCAATGCAGCATTTGGCAAGGCGACCGACTGTCGCAGCGGCAGTTACGACCATGGTCTAAGGCTCCGTTGACCGCCGGGACAGAATGGATGCGGCACACTGATTGTCTACGGGGCACGCGCAAGCGGCCCTCTTCCGACAAGTTGATCGCAAGTGAGGGTGCCATGGCTGATGTTTATCCCGTCGATCCCGCGTTCGCCGCCGGTGCGCGCATCACGCGGGAACAGTACGCAACGCTGTACCGCGAATCGATCGAACACCCCGAGCAGTTCTGGGGCAAGGCCGCGCAGCGGCTGGACTGGTTCAAGCAACCCACCCAGATCAAGGACGTCAGCTTCGCGCTGGACGACTTCCACGTGCGCTGGTTCGGCGACGGCGAGCTCAATGCCAGCGTCAACTGCCTGGACCGCCAGCTCGCTACCCGCGGCGACAAGACCGCGCTGCTGTTCGAACCTGACAGCCCGGATTCGCCGTCCTACCCGGTCACCTACCGCGAGCTCTATGAGCGCGTGTGCAAGCTGGGCAACGCGCTGCGCAACCTGGGCGTCAAGAAGGGTGACCGGGTCACCATCTATCTGCCGATGATCGTCGATGCCGCCGTGGCGATGCTCGCCTGCGCGCGCATCGGTGCGGTGCACTCGGTGGTGTTTGGCGGCTTTGCGGCCAACTCCATCGCCGACCGCGTGATCGACTGCCAGAGCAAGCTGATCATCACCGCCGACGAAGGCCTGCGTGGCGGCAAGAAGATCCCGCTCAAGGCCAACGTGGATGCGGCACTGAAGATTCCCGGCACCAATACGGTCGAAACCGTGCTGGTGGTGCGCCACACCGGCGGCGCGGTGGACATGCAGGCCCCGCGCGACCGCTGGTTCCATGACGTGGTCGACGGTCAACCAGCCGAGTGCGAACCCGAGCGCATGAACGCGGAAGACCCTTTGTTCATCCTCTACACCTCCGGGTCCACCGGCAAGCCCAAGGGCGTGCTGCACACCACCGCCGGCTACCTGCTGTTTGCCAGCTACACGCATGAAGTGGTGTTCGACCTGCGCGAGGACGACATCTATTGGTGCACCGCCGACGTGGGCTGGGTCACCGGCCACAGCTACATCGTCTACGGACCGCTGGCCAACGGCGCCACCGCGGTGATGTTCGAAGGCGTGCCGAATTACCCCAACGTCTCGCGTTTCTGGGAAGTGATCGACAAGCACCAGGTCACCATCTTCTACACCGCGCCCACCGCCATCCGCGCGTTGATGCGCGAAGGCGAAGCGCCGGTCAAGAAGACCTCGCGCAGCAGCCTGCGCCTGCTCGGCAGCGTTGGCGAGCCGATCAATCCTGAAGCGTGGCGCTGGTACTACGAGGTGGTCGGCGACAGCCGCTGCCCGATCGTGGACACCTGGTGGCAGACCGAAACCGGCGGCATCCTGATCTCGCCGCTGGCCGGCGCGGTGGACCTCAAGCCCGGCTCGGCCACCCTACCTTTCTTCGGCGTGCAGCCGGCCCTGGTCGATGCCGAAGGCAAGATCCTGGAAGGCGCCACCGAGGGCAACCTGGTGCTGCTGGATTCGTGGCCGGGCCAGATGCGCACCGTCTACGGCGACCACCAGCGCTTCATCGACACCTACTTCCGCACCTACCCGGGCAGCTACTTCACCGGTGACGGCTGCCGCCGCGACGCCGATGGCTACTACTGGATCACCGGCCGCGTGGACGACGTGATCAACGTCTCCGGCCACCGCATCGGCACCGCCGAGGTGGAAAGCGCGCTGGTCTCGCACCCGAAGGTCGCCGAAGCGGCCGTGGTCGGCTTCCCGCACGACGTCAAAGGCCAGGGCATCTATGCCTACGTGACCCTGATCGCCGGCGAGACGCCCAGCGAAGAGCTGCACAAGGAACTGGTGAGCTGGGTGCGCAAGGAGATCGGCCCGATCGCCTCGCCGGACCATCTGCAGTGGGCTCCGGGCCTGCCGAAGACCCGCTCGGGCAAGATCATGCGCCGCATCCTGCGCAAGATCGCCGAAAACGCACCCGATCAGCTGGGCGACACCTCCACGCTGGCCGATCCATCGGTGGTGGATTCGCTGGTCAATGAGCGGCTGACGCGCTGAGGAGCTGGGAGTGGGGAATCGGGAGTGGGGAATCGTGAGAGCGGTTCCCTGGGGGCTGGGGAGTTAGGGCGCGAGGTGGGGATTGGTGAGACGCCGATCCCTGCTCGCGCACCTCCTCTTCGGCGCCCCGCTCCCGCCGCCTTACACGCCCAACGCCAGATCGCACGCCCTTCGCTTTCCGCTGTTGCTTTTGCAATTCCCGATTCCCCACTCCCGATTCCCGGCCCCACAATGACCACCCTGCTGATTGCCGACGACCATCCTTTGTTCCGTGAAGCCTTGCGCGGGGCGGTGCAGCGGGTGATGCCGGGGGTGGAACTGTTCGAGGCCGACAACGTCGATGCGCTATATACCTTGGCAGATGCGCAGCCCGATGCCGACCTGTTGTTGATGGATCTCAACATGCCGGGCGCGCAGGGATTCAGCGCGCTGGTGCATATGCGCTCGCTGCATCCGCAGCTGCCGGTAGTGGTGGTGTCTGCACGCGAAGAACCCACGGTGATGCGGCGTGCGATCGACCATGGCGCATTCGGATTCATCCCCAAATCCGCCGACTCGGACACCATTGGCCGCGCCCTGGCCACGGTGCTCGATGGCGAACGCTGGATTCCGGCCGAGGCACAGAACCTGCCGCCGACCGACAGCGAAGAACGTGAGGTTGGCCAACGCCTGCGCGATCTCACACCGCAACAATTCCGTGTGCTGCAGATGCTGGGCGCCGGCCGCCTCAATAAGCAGATCGCCTACGACCTGGGCGTGTCCGAAGCCACCATCAAGGCACACGTCACTGCCATCCTGCGCAAGCTTGGGGTGACGAATCGCACCCAGGCGGTGTTGATGGCCGGCAAGCTCGCCATCGATGCCGACGGCATCGTGTTGCCTCCGCCGGAAGACGACTGACGCGCGCACGCGTGCGTGTGCGGGCGTTGGGTTGGTCGGAGGAAGCCCGGTCGCGCGCGAGCGCGCTCCTACGTGTGATCCCGCTACCCTTTGCCGTCGTTGTTGTTGGGTTAAACGATAGAGTTGCAATGCCGCACAACGCAACGCCGCACCAGCGCAGGAGCGCACCTGGACGCGATGGGCTTTCTCGGCGAAGCCGCGTGTTGCAGAAGACCCCTGATGCGCGTTGGCGCAGACGACTGTGGTGGGCGTTACCGGTAAAGCTCCGTCGCGCCTGGGTGCGCTCCTACATGTGGAGCGCTGCCGTCTATTCCGGCGCGCGCACGAACAAGATGTTCAGATCGCGCATCGGCACGAAGTTGGCCTGCTTGGCCTGGAAGGTCAGCGGGTCGATCTTTTTCAGCTCGCCGTCGAAGCACAGGCTGAGGATGTCGCTGGCGGCTTGCTTGCGGATGGTCAACTGGAAGTCCTTGATCGGGCCGTTCCAATTCTTGCCGGTGGTGAGCACGTAGCGCAAGTTGGCCCAGGCCAGGCCGGACTGGCCTTCGCGGCGTTGCATGCTGCTCTTGGTGGCCGGTTCAATGCACGTGTCCTTGGCATAAGACTCCAGCAAATACGTGCTGGGCTGCGGCACGCCGGTGGACAGGCTGGGCGCATACGCATGCCGGATCTGCACGCTGCGGCGCGCCGGAAAAGCCTGTTGCCACACGAAGTACTCGTTGAGGGTGAAACGCGGTTGCGCGTCGGCATCGACCCAACGCGCGGGCAACGGTTTGCGTCCCTTGGGTGGGGTGCCGGATTCGGTGAAGGCGGCCACATCGTCCTGGGTCCAGCCGGTGGCAACGAACGCCTTGGAGATGTCGCTGCCGTCGTCCAGCAACACCACCAACTTGCGCGTGGTGGCAATCGGCTTGCCGTCCGCCCACAGTTTGAAATCGGTGAGTTCGCTGTGGTCGGCCATGCCGAAATACATCGGCGGCATCGGGAAGGCCACCGGCACGCTGAGGTCGCGCTCGCTGTTGTTGGTGAACACGTAGTCCACCTGTACGCGCTCCTCGCTCAGGAACAGCACTTCCTTGTCCATGTTGATGTCGGGCTGGTGCAGCAAGCGGATGGTGCCGTTGTCATCGCCAAAACTGCTGTCATTGGCCTGCGCGCTGGCGCAGACAAGCACGGCCAGCGCCAGCAGGCGGCGTGCGGAAAAGAGCGTATGCATGGGTCCCCTGGGTACCAGCGCGCACCGACGCGCCGCAGAGCGCTAGCATGCCACGCCGTCTCCAGGCGCAGCAGGCCCAAGCGCCACACCGCAGTCACTGCTCGCAAGCGGGTGCGAGGCGCTTGCTCATCTTTTGCCGGCCGCCGGCGAACCCACACCTTCTGCAACACGACCTGTTGGCAACGTGCGCACCGCGCGCCAACCGCGTCCACTTGCGCAACTAACAGCTGCGTCACGCGGAAAGACTGGCAAGCCCAAGCGCTGCGGCGTGATCGCTTCCACAGCCAGGTGTCGCGCGCCATCGCAGTTGTCGATATCACCATTGACCATCTGCTGATGCCTGGACAAGGCTCGTGCTCACGCGATGCAGCAGGAGCACAGATGGCGCGACGTTTTCCATGGCTATGGTTGGGCTTGCTGGCGGCGTGCATCCTGGTGGCGGTGCTGGCGTGGCAGAACCAGCAATTGCGCACGCAGCAACATTGGCTGCAGACGCGCGTGACTGCGCCCTACGCCGGCATGTACGTGCCGACCATCGCTGCCACGGGTGTGGATGGACGCAGCTATACGTTGGGCGCCGCGCAGGGGCAGCCGCAAGTGCTGTTCTTCTTTACCACCACCTGCCCGTATTGCCAGCGCTCGGCGCCGACGGTGGTGCGTGCGGCGCGCCAGTTGCAGGCCAACCTGCCGGGCCGTCCGCAATTGCTGGGTGTCTGCCATTGCGACTCGGCGCAGGCTGCGCGCTATGCGCACGTGCATGGTTTCGATTTTCCGGTGGTCACGCTGACCGACCGCCGCGCGCTGATGCTGTTTCGGGCGCGCAATGTGCCATTGGTGATGGCCGTCGATGGGGAGGGGCGCGTGCGCCATTCCCATGTTGGCCTGTTCGATACCACGGAGCGGGTGCAGGACCTGGTCGCCGCGTTGCGCCGCACGGATGCGCCAGCGGCATTGGCAACGGTGAAGGAGTGAGTGCATGAACAAGCGTTGGTTATCTGTACGCAATGCGTTGGTGGCAGCGGCGTTCCTGGCCAGTACCGGCTTCGGCGCATTCCAGGTCATGGCAGGCAGCAACACCCAGCCCACGACTGAAGCCTGCAGCGCATGGCAATGCGCGGCCGAGTGTCCGGAATTCGGCGGCCAATTGGGGCAAGGCAACGTGTGCTATTGCTGCGGCTAAGCCGCCAGGCGGGGCCGCGCGGCCCCGCTTTTCCGCACGCGGGAACTGTGAGGCGCACTGCGTGCAGGGCAGCAAGCGCCTGGTGGATGTCGCAATAGACGGCGCGCGTGATGTGCGCTGTTTTCTCGGCGTTGCAATGCAGTGACGTGCGCATACGCTGAAAGTGCCTAGGTAATAGCGCTGCCTCAACGTGTTCCCGCATGTCCTCGCGCATGCTGTCCACACGTGCGCATGCACTGGCAACTCACCCAAGCGCAGCCAGCCGCATCAACCCAGCGCGCGATAGCGGAAATCACGTAGCACCACGCTGCCCTCCTGCGCGGCGTAGATGCCCAGCTGCAGGCTCAGGAAGCCGCCGAACACGTTGTGATGCATGCCGGAGACTTCCATGCGAGTGGGATGGCGCACCCAGTTGCGGCCCTCATCGAACGAATAGTGGTAGGTCACTACCTGCTGATCGTTGGTCAGGCGCACGCGGATGTGGCGCTGCGTGTTCGGTGCGCGTGCCCACACCAGTTCTTCGGAATATTCGTAGGTTTTCATGGTATCGGCGGTGAAGCCAATCCCGACGAACGCCTTGTGGTTGTAGAACAGCAGGATGCCGCCTTCGGCATTGCCGACCAGCTCCAACGTCACCTCGGCCGTGTAGGCGCGATCCGGTACGCCGCAAGTCAGCGGTGCGCTGTCTGCCGGCGATGTGCCGGTGCAGGCCAGCGTCAACGCCTGGTTGGCCCGCCGCACGCGCGCCTGCTCGCCGGGCTTGGGCGCATGCAGGCTCCACTGGGTGCCGAGCTTGTCGGTGGAAAAATCATCGGACAACGCGAAGCCTGTCGCCATCGGTGCCGCCGCCGTTGCCAGACGCGCCGGCGTGCGCAACGGCCTGGACAGATCACCGCCGGTGGCCCGGAACCAGCCATCGGCGGTCCATTCGATCGGCTCCAGCAAGGTCTGCCGGCCCAGCGTGCGGAAGCCGTTTTCGTAGCCGTGATAGACCATCCACCAGTCGCCGCGTGGGCCTTCCACCAGCGTGGCGTGGCCGCGCGACCACCACGGCTCCTGCGGTGATTGCGTGCGCACCAGTGGATTGTGCGGGCAGTGTTCCCACGGCCCATGCACCGAGCGCGAACGCGCGGCGATCACCATATGCCCGGTCACCGGCCCGGCGGTGCCACCGACCGCGGTGACCAGATACAGCCAGCCGTTGTGCCAGGTGAGCTTGGGGCCTTCGGGCGCGAAGTTTTCCACCACCCAGTCGTCTGGATAACGCCACGGCGCGTACGCCGGTTCGAGCGGGCCGTCGCTAGCCAGGCCATCGGCGCGTAGACGGATCTTGCGGATGCCGTTGACGAACAGATAGCGCGCGCCGTCTTCGCCCACCACGTGGCCCGGGTCGATGCAGCCGGCGATCTTCAAATCGACCGGCGTGCTCCACGGGCCACGAATGTCATCGGCCCAGATCACGAAGATCGACCAACCGCGGTCGTCGGGATTGGCCGGGATGTAGATGAAGTAGCGGCCGTCGTGCTTGCACAGGTCCAGCGCCCAGATGGTGCCAAGCTGCTGGCGCAGGGCCGGGCCGATCGGCGTCCAGTTGACCAGGTCGGTGGAATGCCACAGCACGATGCCCGGGTAGGAGAAGAACGACGAAAACGTCATGTAGTAGTCGTCGCCATCCTTGAGGATGGTCGGGTCCGGATGGTCGCCGGCCACGATGGGATTGCGATAGGTGCCGTTGCCCAGATCCGCAGTGCGCTGCCCCTCGACCCCGCGCCCCCACTGCGGGGGCTGCGCGCAGCCCGCGGCCGGCGGCGCTGCGGTGGCGCCCAGCGCCGCCGGTGCCACGGCGGCACCGGCACTTGCGGCCAGCAGCTTGAATACGTCCCGCCGGGTGGTGGTTGGCATGCAGGGCCTGTGGCGTCATGAGGACCTGGTATCTAGCCCCAGCGCCTGCGTGCAGGCAACCGCAATCGGACCTTCTATAGGAACCTCGACTGGCGGGCGCGCCTGCCGGCATATGCTGCACTGCAGCGTGCCCTGTTCACTTATGATTGCGATATTCATATGCGAACAGCCCGGCCCCACCGGCTGCTGGATGTCCCCGATGTCGCATCACCGCTGTGCCGATCACGTTCGCCCCCTTGCCGCCCGCGCCCTGCGCACCCGGTGGCCGGCATGAATGTGCCGCGCCAGCGTGTGGGCAGCACCGCAGTGCAGTTGTCGGCACTGGGCTTTGGCGCGGCGCCGATCGGCAATCTGTACAGCGCGGTCGACGAGGGCGACGCGCTGGCCGCGGTGACGGGCGCGTTCGAGGCCGGCATCCGCCATTTCGATACCGCGCCCTACTACGGCTACGGGCTGAGCGAGGCGCGCCTGGGCCGTGGGCTGGCCGGCGTGCCGCGCGCGGACTACACGCTGTCGACCAAGGTGGGCCGCTGCGTCTATGACGACGCAACGGCGGTTGCCGGGCGCGACGGCTTTGCGGTGGCCGGCCGGCGCGCCGAGTTCGACTACAGCGCCAATGGCGTGCGGCGCGCGTTCGCCTCCAGCCTGGAACGCCTGGGCACCGACTACATCGATGTGCTGTTGCTGCACGACATCGGTGCGCTGACCCACGGCGACAACCATGCCAACGTGCTGCGCCAGGCCTTGGAGGAGGCCTTGCCGGCGATGGCGGAGCTGAAGGCGGCCGGTGCATGCGGAGCGATCGGGCTGGGCGTCAACGAGCAGGACGTGGCACTGGAGGTGCTGCCACGGTTTCCGCTCGACTGCGTAATGCTGGCCGGCCGCTACACCCTGCTGGAACAGCACGGCGCACGCGCGCTGCTCGACCAGGCGCAGCAACGCAACGTGGCGATCCTGTCGGCAGGCCCATACAGCTCGGGCCTGCTGAGCGACGCGCGCGGCCCCGGCGCCACCTACAACTACGCCCCGGTGGATGCGGCCACGCTGGACCATGCGCAGCGTCTGTACGCCGCCTGCGCCGCGTTCGGCGTGGATATCGGTGCGGCCGCGCTGCAGTTCCCGCTGGCGCATCCGGCGGTGATCACGGTGGTGGCAGGCATGCGCAGCGTGGCCGAAGTGCAGTCGGCCAGTGCGCGCCTGCAAGCGACGGTGCCGGCCGCGCTGTGGCAGCGGCTGCGCGACGACGGCCTGCTCGACGCGGCGTTGCCCACGCCATGAGCCGGGTCGATGCGCACCTGCATTTCTGGCACCTGGGCCGTGGCGATTACGACTGGCTCACGCCGGAGCTGAGCGCGCTGTACCGCGACTTCGGTCCGGACGATGTGAGCGCCGCGCTGGATGCGGCCGATGTCGACAGCGTGGTGGTGATGCAGGCCGCCGCCACCGAGGCGGAAACCTGCTACCTGTTCGAGCTGGCGCGCGACACCCCGCGCATCGCCGGCGTGGTGGGCTGGGTGGATTTTGCCGCGCCCGATGCACCTGCGCGGATCGGCGCATTGGTGCGCGCCGGCGGTGGCCTGCTCAAGGGCCTGCGCCCGATGGTGCAGGACATTGCCGATGTGCAGTGGCTGGCCAGCCCCGCGCTGGATGCTGCCTTCGATGCATTGATCGCGCACGACCTGGCATTCGATGCCTTGATCCGCGCCGCGCACGTGCCCGCGTTGCAGGCGCGCCTGCAGCGTCATCCCGGCCTGCGCGTGGTCGTCGACCATGGCGGCAAACCGGCGATTGCCGCGGGCGAATTCGTTGCCTGGGCCGCCGGCATCGCGGCGCTGGCGCAGCATCCCGGCGTGCACTGCAAACTCTCCGGCCTGCTCACCGAAGCGGCGCGCGGTGCCACCGCGCAGACGCTCGAGCCCTATGTGGCGCATCTGTTCGCACGCTTCGGCGCGCAACGTGTGCTGTGGGGTAGCGACTGGCCGGTGCTGACCCAGCGCGCGGACTACGCACAGTGGCTGCAGATCGCACAGCAGCTGGTACAGCAGTACGCCGACGGCCACGCCGCGGCGGTGTTCGGCGACAACGCACGCACGTTCTATCGTCTGCCACGGCCGGCGGCCCCCACCCACGGAACCTTATCGGTATGACAGTCTCCATTCCCACGACGTCCAACACCCGCCTGCAGGGCAAGCGTTGCCTGATCACCGCCGCCGGCGCCGGCATCGGCCGCGAAAGCGCGCTGGCCTGCGCACGCGCCGGTGCGCACGTGATCGCTACCGACATCGACGCCGCCGCGCTGCAGGCGCTGGCCGCCGAATCCGACGCCATCACCACCCAGTTGCTGGATGTCACCGACGCGGCGGCGATCACTGCGCTGGTGGCCGCGCACGGCCCGTTCGATGTGTTGTTCAACTGCGCCGGCTACGTGCACCAGGGCAGCATTCTGGACTGCGACGAGCCGGCCTGGCGCCGTTCGTTCTCGATCAATGTCGATGCGATGTACTACACCTGCAAGGCGGTGCTGCCGGGCATGCTCGAGCGCGCCCGCGGCAGCATCATCAACATGTCCTCGGTGGCTTCCAGCATCAAGGGCGTGCCGAACCGCTTCGTCTACGGCGTGACCAAGGCCGCGGTGATCGGCTTGAGCAAGGCGATCGCCGCCGATTACGTGGCCCAGGGCGTGCGCTGCAATGCGATCTGCCCGGGCACCATCAAGACGCCGTCGCTGGGCCAGCGCGTGCAAGCGCTCGGCGGCGACGAGCAGGCGGTGTGGAAGAGCTTCACCGACCGCCAGCCGATGGGCCGCCTGGGCGACCCGCGCGAGATCGCGCAGCTGGTGGTGTACCTGGCCTCGGACGAATCGTCATTCACCACCGGCCAGACCCACATCATCGACGGCGGCTGGTCCAACTGAGCGCGGCAACGCATCAAGGTGGCGCTCACCACAGCGTGGACGCGGCCAGTGCCAGATACGGTCTGTATCGCGCGTCCGCCCTGATTTGAGCACCCCGTCCTTACCCACCCGATGCACGCGCGCTAGGTTTGCTAGCCGCTCCATTCCTCATCTGCAAAGGAAGACTGCATGAAACTCGTACGCGTAGGCGCCCCCGGCCAGGAACGTCCCGGCCTGATCGACAGCGACGGCAAGCTCCGCGACCTGAGCGGCGTGATCAGCGACGTGGCCGGTGAGCACATCACCAACGCCGGTCTGGACACGTTGCGCGCGCTGGATGTCGCATCGCTGCCGCTGATCGAAGGCGAGCAGCGCTACGGCGCGGCGGTTGGCCAGATCGGCAAGTTCATCTGCGTTGGCCTGAACTACGCCGACCACGCCGCCGAATCGGGCATGGAAGTGCCCAAGATGCCGATTCTTTTCATGAAGGCCACCACCGCGGTGTGCGGCCCCAACGACACCGTGATCATCCCGCGCGGCTCGGTGAAGAGCGACTGGGAAGTGGAACTGGGCGTGGTGATCGGCGATGTGGCGCGCGATGTGTCGGTGGACGAGGCGCTAAACCACGTGGCCGGCTATGCGGTGATCAACGATCTGTCCGAGCGCGAATTCCAGCTCGAACACGGCGGCCAGTGGGTCAAGGGCAAGAGCGCCGACACCTTCGGCCCGATCGGCCCGTGGCTGGTGACGCGCGATGAGATCGCCGACCCGCAGAACCTGTCGATGTGGCTGGAGGTCAACGGCCACCGCTACCAGAACGGCAGCACCCGCACGATGGTGTTCGGCGTGGCCGAACTGGTCAGCCATATCAGCCGCTACATGACACTGATGCCGGGCGATGTGATCAGTACCGGCACCCCGCCGGGCGTGGGCCTGGGCCAGAAGCCGCCGGTGTATCTCAAGCCGGGCGACGTGATGGAGCTGGAGATCGAAGGCCTGGGTCGCCAGCGTCAGCCGGTGGTGGCGCATCCGCGTGATGCTGTTTGAAGCTGCCTAACTCCCTTCCCGGGATGCTGGTCCCCCGGGAGCGAGCTTGCAGTCAAGACAGGTAATGATGCATCCGCGCGATGCAACCTAAGCCCCTCTCCCCGCGGGAGAGGGGTTGGGGTGAGGGTACGTAGCGACGTATCCAAGCAGTCGTCGCACTGTGTCTTTGTTGTTAGGCCTGACATGTCGATGCGTCATGCGCAAATTTTTATATGCGGGGTGCGAGGGCGTTGAACTTCCAAGCGTCGCAGCGCGTCGATACCGACGCGCAGTGAGTCAGGAAGTTGATTTAGAGCGGCTAACAAAACGTAGCGAGCAGTCGTCAGGTGGGTGCGGACGGCGCGGAGGAACCGGAATGTACGTGGGTACATGAGGATTCCGAGCACCGGCCGCGCCCGCCTGGCGGCTGCGCAGTAGTTTTGATAGCTGCTCTTACTGATCTGCGTTGCAAGCGCATGGTCATTGCAGCGCTTCAATATCTCCGGCGCTTTGCGTCCGTACCCTCACCCCTCTCCCGAGGAGAGAGGGTCAAGCGCACCGCTTCGCTCACGTTTTTTCAACCCATTTTCCTATTCCCGTTTCCATCGCCAGGACTTCCATGAGCACCATCATCGCCCTCGAGACCCACGACGTCCGCTTCCCCACCTCGCGCGAGCTCGATGGGTCGGACGCGATGAATCCCGATCCGGATTACTCGGCCGCCTATGTGGTGCTGCGCACCGACGGCGCGGAAGACCTGGCCGGTTACGGCCTGGTGTTCACCATCGGCCGCGGCAACGACGTGCAGACCGCCGCCGTGGCCGCATTGGCCGAGCACGTGGTTGGCCTATCGGTGGACGAGGTGATCGCGGACCTGGGCGCGTTCGCACGCCGCCTCACCAACGACTCGCAGCTGCGCTGGCTGGGCCCGGAAAAGGGCGTGATGCACATGGCGATCGGCGCGGTGATCAACGCCGCCTGGGATCTGGCCGCGCGCGCGGCGAAAAAGCCGCTGTGGCGCTTCATTGCCGAGCTCACGCCCGAGCAGCTGGTGGACACCATCGACTTCCGCTACCTCAGCGACGCCCTCACCCGCGACGAAGCGCTGGCCCTCCTGCGCGATGCACAACCGCAGCGTGCAGCACGCATCGCCACGCTGATCGAACAGGGCTATCCGGCCTACACCACCTCGCCCGGCTGGCTCGGCTATTCGGATGAAAAGCTGGTGCGCCTGGCCAAGGAAGCGGTGGCCGACGGCTTCCGCACCATCAAGCTCAAGGTCGGCGCCAACGTGCAGGACGATATCCGCCGCTGTCGCCTGGCGCGCGCCGCGATCGGCCCGGACATCGCAATGGCGGTAGACGCCAACCAGCGCTGGGACGTGGGCCCGGCCATCGACTGGATGCGCCAGCTGGCCGAATTCGACATCGCCTGGATCGAAGAACCCACCAGCCCGGACGACGTGCTGGGCCATGCCGCCATTCGCCAGGGCATCACCCCGGTGCCGGTCTCCACCGGCGAGCACACCCAGAACCGGGTGGTGTTCAAGCAGCTGCTGCAGGCCGGCGCGGTAGACCTGATCCAGATCGATGCCGCACGCGTGGGCGGCGTCAACGAAAACCTCGCCATCCTGCTGCTGGCCGCCAAGTTTGGCGTGCGCGTGTTCCCGCACGCCGGCGGCGTGGGCCTGTGCGAACTGGTGCAGCACCTGGCGATGGCCGACTTCGTCGCGATCACCGGCAAGATGGAAGACCGCGCCATCGAATTCGTCGACCACCTGCACCAGCACTTCCTGGACCCGGTACGCATCCAGCACGGCCGCTATCTTGCCCCAGAGGTGCCCGGTTTCTCGGCAGAAATGCACCCCGCCTCGATCGCAGAATTCAGCTACCCCGACGGCCGCTTCTGGGTCGAAGACCTGGCAGCCAGCAAGGCGAAGTCATAAGCAGCGTCAACGCACCGCGTGCTGCAGCAGTGCGCGGTGCAAAACGGCTTCATGAGCGACGGGCAGTTTTCGCTGAGCCTGATTGCGACTGAAGCCGTTTCTCGTTGGTTTGCAGTGGACCAGGGCGTGACCGAGCGGTGCACTGACAAACACAGCTAGGCGATGCGGGGCGCTGCGCCATGCCTACACAGTGTGCAGGTGTGGAGTCACTCACCTCCAACGAGCGACGAGCGGCGACAACGCGCTGCATTCCACAACAGCTCCACGCCGATCGGCTGCCCAAGAGGCGTGGCTGGTACTGCGACCGCCACAGCAAGAAACGCATTTTCGGTACGCAACGTCAGCACCGAAGCAACAAGGCAACACGACAACACGACAACACGGCAACAAGTCCAAGACAGGCCAGGCCAGGCACATCGCGTAAGCGTCACCGCGCAACGTGACCGCCTTCTTCGCGCTTTTCTTCAGCGCCTTGGCAAACCGGGTCGGGAAACTGACGTTGATGTACAGACCTTCTGGCACCCGGTATCGCTTACCCATCCACGCTTCCGGCGAGCGACGCGACCGCGTACCAGCAACCGGCGAGAACCTACTGCCCTCGCCTAATACCTGAGCCGCCGGTATTGCTTGGCTATTGTTGCTTTGGCACTGCTGCAATGCTTGCTGCACCGACTTTTTTCTTCGACCGTGGCTCCGAATGTTGCGCTGACTCTCGCTCTCACTGGCTTTGGCTGTTGCTCTTGCTCTTGCTCTTGCTCTTGCTCTTGCTCTTGCTCTGTCATTCGCTTCCAGGGCCCCATACCGCAGCGGCAAGGCCGGCAGATACAACCCGCAGGGCGGCGCGCATGGATGCGCGACGTTTTTGTAAGGGACATGGATGTCCCTTACAAAAATTTCTGCCGGCCTTGCGCACCCGTCGCGCGCAGCGCGTCGGGCGCGAGGACGGGGTGTGCTTTCTTTTGGTTACTTTTCTTTGCACAAGCAAAGAAAAGTGACTCGCGCCCGACAGGGCGTGAAAGCTCCTGAACTTGCGGAACGCAACTCATCGCAGGAAATCCGGAGAAAGCGGAAATTATCCACACCGTTCAGGGCGAAATTATTATCAGAGCAAGCGCCAAATGCCGAGGCCTACGCAAACGTACGTTGGACTAAAAGGCCCAAACTCCAGACCAAAAATCTGCAAAAAGCTTAAGCAACAGTACTCAACCCTGCTGCACACTCACCGCCTCACTCAACGCAAAAATCCGCCCAGCCTCCCGCCACTTCTCCCCAGGCGCACTCCCAGGCAAGGCCTTCTGAAACCGCCACATCAGCGCCTCCCATGCCTGGATGCGCGGATCCCCCGCATCACGCGCCGCCTTGGCCGCCGGATCGTAGTCCTCACCGACCGTCATCAACATCACCAACCGGTCACCGCTGCGAAAGATCTCCAGCTCCGCAATCCCGGCCTGCTGCAACGACGCCACCACCTCCGGCCACACCTCGCTCGGCCGATGCCAACGCTCGTACTGCGCAATCAACGCCGCATCGTCGTGCAGATCCAGCACATAGCACAGCCGCTGCATGCTCATGCCCCCGCCACGACAGGCGCTACGCGACGGGCACGCAACGCGAACAGCAGGATCACGCCGAAGCACACACCGGGCACCACCATCGCCCAATGGATGCCGGCCATGTCCGACACCGCACCCATGAGCGCAGTGAGCAAGGCGCCACCAATGATGGCCATCACCAGCAACGAAGACCCCAGCTTGCGTGCGTCATCGTGCATGCCATCCAGGCCCAGCGCGAAGATGGTCGGGAACATCACCGACATGAACACGCTGGCCGCAACCAGCGCATACAGGCCAGTCCAGCCGGGCAACGCGATCGCGACTGCACACAGCAGCAGATTGATCGTGGCAAAGCTGGCCAGCAACTTGGCCGCCGCCAGATAGCGCAGCAGCGCGGTGCCGATAAAGCGCCCGGCCATGAACAGCACCAGCGAGATGGTCAGATAGGTGGCTGCGCTTTTTTCCGGCGTGCCCGGCACCGCATCCTGCAGGTAGCGGATCAAATAACTCCAGATGCCGACCTGCGCGCCCACGTAGAAGAACTGCGCCACCACCGAAAACACGAACAGCCGGTTACGCAGCAATTCGCCGAACTTGGCACGCTTGGGGGCCGCCGCGCCCACGCCGGCATCGCCGGTCGGGAAGCGCACCAGCGCGATCAGGATCGCCCACAGCACCACCACCACGCCGATGATCAGATAGGGCATCTGCACGGCTGAGGATTCGGTGGCGAAGAAGGCCTCGCGCGCGGCCGGCGCCATTGCCGCCAGCTCGGCTGGGGTGTGCTCCACGCCGGAGAAAATGAAATGCTGGCCCACCAGCACGCCGGTGATCGAGCCCAGCGGATTGAAGGCCTGCGCAAGATTGAGCCGACGCGCCGCGCCATCGGCCGGGCCCAGTACGGTGACCAACGGATTGGCGGTGGTTTCCAGAAACGCCAGGCCGCTGGCGATCACGAACAACGCCAGCAGAAACAGCCAGTAGGTGTGCACCTGCGCGGCCGGATAGAACAGGAACGCGCCGCAGGCATACAGCAGCAGGCCCAGCACTACCGCGGCCTTGTAGCTGTAGCGGCGCATGAACATCGCCGCCGGCATCGCGAACACGAAATAGCCTAGGTAGAAGGCGCTCTGCACCAGCCCTGCCTGCAGGTCGGACAGCTCGAAGGCCTTCTTGAACTGCTTGATCAGGATGTCGTTGAGGTTGTTCGCCATGCCCCATAGAAAAAACAGGCTGACGATCAACAACAGGGGCACCACGGCGGTACGCGCCAGGTTGCCGCGCGGTGACGCGGCGGTATCGCTGTAATGCATGCGACCTCTCCCCTCCCAAGGCTGTGGCGCTTGCGCAGATTGTGCAGGCGAGCGTACTGCGCGCCGCAGTGGCATGCAAATATAAAAACTTTGTTTATATTTGCACCGAACGGCGTTGGCGGGCCTCCAGCCGATGCCTGTACCCTGACGCGCTGCATCGTGCCTGGAGTTGCAAACGGATGAGCATCGAACCCGCCAAGTACCGTGCCCCCGCCCTGGACAAGGGCCTGGACATCCTGGAGCTGCTGGCGCGCCAGGCGCAGCCCATGAGCATGGGCGCGATCTCGCAGGGCATCGGCCGCTCGCGCGGGGAGATCTTCCGCATGCTGCAGGTGCTGGAAGAGCGCGGCTACCTCACCCGCGATGGCGAAGGCGACTACGTGCTGACCAACCGGTTGTTCATGCTCGGCATGCAGCAGCCGCAGGTGCAGACCATTACCGACGCCGCGTTGCCGGTGATGCGCCGGCTGGCCGATGCGATCTTCCAGCCCTGTCATTTGGTGGCGCCGTCCGGCGACCAGATCGTGGTGATCGCGCAGATGGACGTGCCCAGTGACCTGGGCCTGGTGGTGCGGCCCGGGCATCGCCGCCCGCTCGCCCATTCCACCTCGGGCCTGGTGCTGTTCGCCTTTCAGCAGCCGGAAGTGCAGACCCGCTGGCTGGAGCAGCTGGACGCCAGCGACGTGCCCTACGACCGCGCGCAGTTCCTGCGCGATGCCGAGCAGACCCGCCAGGCAGGCTACGCGATGCACGCCAGCGAGGCGGTGGTGGGCGTGGTGGACCTCACCGCACCGATCCTGCAGCGCGGCAGTGCCACCTACACGCTCACCGTGCCCTTCATCGAACGCCGCCCGGAGCTGGTCGGCCCGCAGGCCGCATTGAGCGCACTGCGTGCGGCAACCGCCGAGATCTCGGCCGGGCTGCACTGACACACCGTTGTTGCGCGGCTGCGGAGATGGCTGCATACGCCTGATGCACCGCGCCGCGGAGGCGGGCCTATACTCGGCGCGATCGGCACAGCGGGGTGACATGTCCAGCATCAGTTTCGGGATGTGGAGCACCAGCCTGCTGCTTGGCAGCGCGCACGGCGTGATCGGCGCGGGCCTGCTGCTATGGGCGCCGCGCAACCGCATTGCCAACCGCTGTCTGGCCGCACTGCTGCTGGTGGTGGTGGCGCTGATCACGCCCTATACGCTCGGCTACGCCGGTGCCTACGACGCCTATCCCGACCTGACCTACGCCCCCTTGTTTTGGGAGCTGGCGATTGGCCCGCTGGTCTGGCTCTATGTGCGCCAGTTGGCGCGCGCGCATCTGCCACGCCGGTGGGCGCTGCACTTGCTGCCGGCACTGCTGCAGGGCGGCTACTACGCCTGGCTGTTCACCTGGCCGCTGCAGCGCAAATGGGCCTGGGACGCCGCCGTGCAGCGGCCCTGGATCGCGCCGCTGCAGGACGCGCTGGTGCTGCTCTCGCTCGGCGTGTATCTGCTGATGGCCTGGCGCGAGTATCTGAGCTATCAGCGCTGGCTGGAACATCACAGCGGCGCGCGCGAGGAACTACGCCTGCCGTGGCTGCGTGGCTTCCTGCTGGCGGCCAGCGCGCTGCTGCTGTTGCGGCTCGGCTTCACGGTCAGCGACCGCTGGTGGCAACGGCTGTCGTACTTCGACGAATTTCCACGCTACCTGACCACCGTGGCAGTGGTTTATTACCTGGGCCTGGAAGGCTGGCGCCATGCGCGGGCCCGGTATCCGCGCCGCGATCTTCTGCTGAGCGGCGGTGCGCCGGCCGATGCGCCGGCGCGTGCAGCGTCCGCGCCAGCCGCCGTTCCGCTGCCGGAGCACGCCAGCGCCCCGGCGGGGCTGGCAGCGGTCAGCGCAGCCCAGGAAAAAGACTGGCACGCGTTTGGCGCGCGCATTGCGGCCGAGGTCGATGCACATGGCTGGTGGCGCGAGCCGGACCTGAGCCTGCCGGAACTGGCGCGGCGCATGGGCACCAACAGCAACTACCTCTCGCGCGGCCTCAACGAGGGGCTGGAGCAGACCTTCAGCGGGTTTATCAACGGGCTGCGGATTGCCGAGGCGCAGCGTCTGCTTGCCGGCGACCAGGACATCCTCACCATCGCACTGGCGGTCGGCTTCGGCTCCAAGGCCAGCTTCAACCGCCTGTTCCGCGCCAGCGTGCAGTGCACGCCCAGCGACTACCGCCGTTCGCAACGTCCCATCGCCTGAAAATCAACGCGCAATTGGGCCGTTGAGTCGTCTGGTGCAGCAGCGATCAGCAGGCTGGGGGCTCCCTATCAAGGAGTCGCCATGTCCCGTCGCCTTCGCCTGTTGTTGGTCGTGGCACTGCTGAGCTGGCAGCCGGCTGGCGCCACCATTGCAGCCCCTGCGCCACCGGTGCGCAGTGATAGCGTCCTGCCCGGCCCCGCCCTGCTTGCCGACATCGCGGTGCTGGAGCAGGCGTACGGTGCGCTGCATCCTGGGCTGTATCGGTATTCCAGCGAGCAGGCGGTGGCGCAACGCTTTGCAGCGCTGCGCGCCGAACTCGGCCAGGGCGCCACACTCGCCCAGGCCTATCTGGCGATCTCCCGCCTGACCGCCAGCGTGCGCTGCGGCCACAGCTTCCCCAACTTCCTCAATCAACCCGAGGCGATCCAGCACGCGTTGTTCGACCACGACCGCCATCTGCCGTTCTACTTCCGCTGGCTGGACGGGCGCATGGTCATCAGCCGCAACGGCTCGAACCAGCGGTCGCTGGTCCCCGGCACCGAGGTGCTGGCGATCGACGGCGTGCACGCCGCGCAGATCCTGTCGGCCCTGATGGGCGTGGCACGCGCGGACGGCAGCAACGATGCCAAGCGCATCGCGCAGATGGAAGTGCAGGGCTTCGCGCGCATCGAGGCGTTCGATGCCTACCTGCCGCTGCTGTTTCCGCAGATCAGCGCCGAACCGCTGCTGCGTGTGCGCGGGCCTGGGGGTGGCGCAGTGCGCACGCTGCGGGTGCACAGCCTGACGGCAGCGCAACGGCAGGCGATGGCGCCGATCCAACCGCGCGACAGCACCGCGCCGGCATGGCGCCTGGAGATGCCAAACGCACAGCTGGCGATCCTGCGCATGCCCGATTGGGCCTTGTACGACAGCCAGTGGGACTGGCGCGGATTTCTGGCGCAGAGTTTTTCCACCCTGGCCGCGCGCAAGGTCCCCGCGCTGGTGATCGACCTGCGTGGTAACGAAGGCGGGCTTGATGTGGGCAGCGTGCTGCAGGGGTACCTGTCCGCGCGTGCGCTCGGTGTGCCGCCGATGCGCAAGCGGGTGCGCTACCGCCGCCTGCCCGCGTCGCTGGCGCCATTCGTCACCACCTGGGACGCTTCCTTTCGCGATTGGGGCGCGCGCGCGGTTGAAGACGCTGACGATGCACGCTTCTACACACTGCATGACGCGGCCAGCGACGGTGCATCTATCGAGACGTCAACGCAGAGCGCGCCGCGCGCGCCGTATTTTGCCGGCAAGGTGTTCGTGCTGATCGGCGCCGAGAACAGCTCGGCCACGTTCGAATTCGCCCAACGCGTGCAAGCCAATGGGCTGGCCACGCTGGTCGGGCAACCCACCGGTGGCAATCTGCGTGGCATCAATGGCAGCGCGTTCTTCTTCGTGCAGCTGCCCAACTCGCACATCGAAGTGGACCTGCCGCTGGTAGGCCAGTTCCCCGTGACCGCACAACCGGATCGCGGCGTGCTGCCCGACATCGCCGTGCGGCCAAGCGCTGCGGATCTGCAGCACGGTATTGATGCGGAAATGGCGGCGGTCACCACGTTGCCGCCCGGTGCGTGAGCCGGGTGAGTCGCCTTCCGCAGTGCGGCTACATAGCTTCGGCTATAAAGATCAGACCGACCTTCGCGTGCAGGCAAAACGCGCTGATCCGTGGCGCACATTGGTACACTGCGCGCCCCCTTGGGGAGTAGCCTGCTTCCAGTCGATGGAAGCGCCCGCATCAACATACTCGGCCGTTGCGCCGTGGTGCGGGCAACCACTCTTGGTTTGGCGAGACCAGCGGCATGCGTGCACAACGATGGTTGGGCGCGGGCGCATGCCGTTGTGATCGTGCCCAACCCGAGGTTGTCGATGTCTCCGCTCTCTATCGTGTTACTTGGTTTTGCGATGTCCACCGACGCGTTTGCCGCGGCCATCGGCAAGGGCGCGGCGATGCGGCGGCCGCGCTGGCGCGATGCCGTGCGTGCCGGGCTGGTGTTCGGCTGCATCGAAGCGATCACCCCGGTGATCGGCTGGATGCTCGGACGCGCGGCCTCCGATTACCTCGCCGCCTTCGATCACTGGATCGCCTTCGGCCTGCTCGGCGCGCTGGGTGCGCACATGATCTTGGCCGGGCTGCGCAACGAGTCCGAAGTGGATGAGGCACTGCGCGATACGCCCAAGCGCTATGGCTTGCTGGCACTGGCCGCCACCGGCTTTGCCACCAGCATCGATGCGATGGCGGTGGGCGTGAGCCTGGCGTTTCTGGATGTGCACATCGGCGTGGTGGCGGCCGTGGTCGGGCTGTGCACGTTGAGCATGGTCACCGCCGGCGTGATGCTCGGCCGTGCACTGGGCGCGCTGATCGGCAAGCGCGCGGAGATCCTGGGCGGCGTGATCCTGATCCTCATCGGCAGCACCATCCTGTACGAACACCTCAGCGGCGCGGCGTAAGCAGCGTGGTTGCCGTGTAGGAGCGCGCTTGCGCGCGATGGAGCGTTATCGGTAATGCCGCGTTCTCAGTAAAGCTTCATCGCGCGCAAGCGCGCTCCTACCGAGTTGGGTGTTCTGCAAGCAGCGCGATCGCGTCAGGCCGCCGCGTATCAACGCATCATGTCGTGATACGCACTTAAGACGTGCACACGTCGAGATCAGCCGACAGCTACCTGCGCGCAGACTTCTATATCGGCCCGGGCACTGGTAGGAGCGCGCTTGCGCGCGATGGGGCATTCCCGGTGATGCCGTGTTCTCGGTAACGCTTCATCGCGCGCGAGCGCGCTCCTACGGAATTCGCGTCTGCTGTAAGCAGGATGGTGCATCCATAAACCCCGCGTATCAGCGGATCATGCGCAATAGGCACTCAGGGATGCGCGCGTCGAGATCAGTGGAAAAATGCCTGCGCGCAGACACCGGTATCGGCCTGGGCACTGGTAGGAGCGCGCTTGCGCGCGATGGGGCGTTCCCGGTGATGCCGTGTTCTCGGTAACGCTTCTTCGCGCGCGAGCGCGCTCCTACGGTGTTGCGTGTAAGCAGCGTGGTGCATCAAAGATGCCGCCGTGCATCAACGCATCTTGTCGCGATGGGCGCTCAAGAATGCGCACGGCGACATCAGCGACCGTTGCCTGCGCACAGACTCCTGGATCAGGGCACGACTCACTCGTAGGAGCGCGCTCGCGCGCGATGGGCATTCCCGGTGATGTGTGGCGTTCCCGGTACGGCTTCATCGCGCGCAAGCGCGCTCCTACGGTGTTGCGTGTTTTGTAAGTAGCGCGATCAAGCCGCAACTAACGCACGTCACCGCATGGTGTCGTGATACGCACTCAAGAACGCGCGCAATGACGCCGGTTTGACCGGTTTGGTGAGCAGGCGGTAGCCGCGTTGGCGCGCGAGTTGCTTGAGTTCATCGCGGCCGTCGGCGGTGAGCAGTGCGCCGGCGATCGGGTCCACGGCGGCGGCCTGCAAGGCGTCCAGGGTGTCCAGGCCATCGAGGCGGTCGTGCAGGTGGTAGTCCACCAGCATCACGTCCGGGCGTTCGCGGGCACGCTCCAGCGCCTGGTCCACGGTGCTGGCGGTGATCACCTCCACCTGCCAGCGGCCGAGCAGCGCGCGCATGCCGTCCAGAATCTCGCGGTCGTTGTCCACGCACAGCACGCGCAGCCCGGCCAGCGAATCGCCGCTGGCCTGCGGGCGCACCGCCAGCACCGGCACCGGTGCGGCCGGCACCGCGTCCACGCGCGGCAGCAGGATCGAGAACATGCTGCCCTGGCCGACCTGGCTACGCGCGCTCAGGTCGTGATCGAGCAGGCGCGAGATGCGCTGGCAGATCGACAGGCCCAGCCCCAGCCCCTGCTCGCCCCAGTCGAACGGCTGCTGGTAGCGGCGGAATTCCTCGAAGATCTGCCGCATGTGGTGCTCGGGAATGCCCGGGCCGGTATCCCACACCTGCAGCTCCACCTGCGCGCCGCGCCCGCGCATGCCCAGCACGATGCGGCCCTGGCGGGTGTAGCGCAGCGCGTTCGCCAGAAAGTTCTGCATCACCCGGCGCAGCAGGCGGCGGTCGCTGCGCACCCACAGCGCGCGGGCGTGCACCTGCAGCCGCAGCCCGCGGCTGGCCGCCACCGGCGCGTACTGCGCGGCCAGCTCATGCATCAGGGCACTGGCATCGAAGTCTTCGACCGTGGGGCGCAAGCCGCCGGCATCCAGCCGCGAAACGTCGAGCAGGCCGTCCAGCAACTCTTCGGCTGCACGCAGCGAGGCATCCACGCGCTCGGCCAGGTGGCGCTGCTCTTCGTTGTTCTGGTGGCTCTCGCGCAATGCCGAAGCAAACAGCCGCGCGGCGTTGAGCGGCTGCAACACGTCGTGGCTGATCGCCGCCAGAAAGCGCGTCTTGGACTGCTGCGCCAGCTCGGCCTCGCGCGAGCGGTCGGCCACGCGTTGCTCCAGGTTTTCGTTGGCATCCAGCAGCGCGCGCTCGGCGCGCTTGTAGTCGGTGATGTCGTTGTAGCTGGTGACGTAGCCGCCGCCGGGCAGTGCCTGGCCACGCATTTCGATCACCTTGCCGTCGCTGCGGGTGCGCTCGAACACATGCGGCGAGCCGGCGCGCATGTGGCGGATGCGGCGGTCGATCTGATCTTCGATATCGCCCTCGCCCAGCTCGCCGCGCTCGGCGTTGTAGCGGATCAGGTCCGCCACCGGGCGGCCGACATAGAGCATGCCGTCGGGGTAGCCGAACAGCTGCTGGTAGCGGCGATTCCACGCGGTCAGGCGCATGTCCGGGTCGACCACGCTGACCGCGGCGCTGATGTTTTCCAACGTGGTGGAGAGAATTTCGCGATTGAAGCGCAGCTCCTGGCCGGCCTCGTCGAGCACCGCCACCACCTCGCCCAGCTCCATGCCCGAGCCCCGCAACAGGCTGGTCAGCACCAGGCGCGCGGACGCGGCGCCGATGGATGCGGCCAGCAGGCGCTCGGTGAACTGCACCCAGGCGCGGTCGGCCACGGCGGTGGGCTGCAGCTCGCGTTCCAGCAACTGCGCCTGATCCAGAAACGCACGATGCGCATGCCGCTCGCCCACCACGCGCTCGGCCAGCGCCTGCAGGTCGGCCACATGCACGTGGCCAGGCCATTCGCCGGCCACCGCCGGCCGCTGCGAATACGGGTCCAGGAACGGCGCTGCGCGCAGGCGCTCGTCCACACCGGGACGCCAGCGCGCCGACACCACCATCATGGTGCCGGTGTTGATCAGCAGCGACCAGAACGTGCCATGCGCCAGCGGGTCCCAGCCGCTCATGCCGAACAGTTGCTGCGGCTGAAGCCAGCCGATGCCGAACGGGCCATCCACCAGCCACTCCGGCTGCAGCCAGCCGGCGCGCGTGGCCGCTGGCAGCAGCAGCGTGTAGATCCAGGTCATGAAGCCCAGCACCATGCCGGTCTCCACGCCCTTGCGGCTGGCGCCGCGCCAGTACAGGCCGCCGATCACGCCCGGCGCGAATTGCGCCACCGCCGCAAAGGCCATCAACCCGTAGGCGGCCAGCGTGGTGTCGTTGGCCACGCTGCGGTGGTAGCCGTAGGCGATCAACGCCAGCAACAGGATCGCCACCCGGCGGATCCACAACACCCGCGAGGCCACGGTGGCGCGCGCGTCGGCACTGCTGCGCCGGCGCAGCAGCACCGGCATCACCAGGTCGTTGCTGACCATGGTGGCCAACGCGATGCTGGCCACGATCACCATGCCGGTGGCCGCGGAGAACCCGCCCACGTAGGCCACCAGTGCCAGCACGGTGTTGCCCTGGCTCAGCGGCAGCGCCAGCACCACCGCGTCGTCCACCACCGAGCTGTCCTGGCCGAACAAGGCCACACCGGCCGAGGCGATGGGCACCACCATCGCCGAGATGATCACCAGGTAGGCGCCAAACAACCAGCGCGCGCGGCGGATGTCGCCGACATCGCTGCATTCCACCACCGCCACATGGAACTGCCGCGGCAGGCACACCACGGCCAGGAAGCTGAGCAAGGTCTGCGAGATGAAGCCCACCGATGGCGTGTGCTGGAACAGCGTGCGCGCCGAATCGGCGATGTGCAGCTGGTGGTCACCCAGCCACAGCCAGGCGAACACGCCCACCGCCACGATCGCCACCAGCTTGATCACCGACTCCAGCGCAATCGCCAGCATCATGCCGTGGTGATGCTCGGTGGCATCCACCTGGCGGGTGCCGAACAAGGTGGCGAACAACGCCATCAGCAGCGCCACGTATAGCGCCGGATCGGCAAAGATGCCGCGCCCGGCACTGCTGTGGCCGGTGAGCACTTCCAGGCTCATCGCCACCGCTTTGTACTGCAGGGCCAGGTAGGGAACGATGCCGACCAGCGCGATTACCGCCACCAGCGCCGCCAGCCGCCGCGAGCGGCCATAACGCGAGGAAATGAAGTCGGCGATGGAGACGGTGTTTTCGGCGCGCGCGATCAGCGCCAAACGTTCGATGATGCGCCAGCCAAACAGCAGCAACAGCAGCGGGCCCAGGTAGATCGGCAGGTAGCCGATGCCGTTGCGCACCGCCGAGCCCACGGCGCCATAGAAGGTCCACGACGAGCAGTACACCGCCAACGCCAGGCTGTACACCGCCGGCCGCAGCCACGGCCGCTCCGGGTACAGCGGGCGGTGATCGCCCCACCACGCCACCCCGAACAGCAGCGCGGCATATCCCAGCGAGACCAGCAGCAGTATCCAGCTCGAGACCAACGGGCTTCCTAGGCGGGAATGCGAGGGGGGAGTTTACGCAGTGGGGTCGGGAATCGGGAATCGGGAATCGCAAGAGCGGTTGGCTGGGGCGCGGTGGAGGGTGTTGGCTATGGCGGTGGATGCCGGTCATGCGCGGAGGGTACTGGCAGGCGTCCGCTGGGCGGCTCTCGTAGGAGCGCGCTTGCGCGCGATGCGCTTTACCGGGACGCCCATCGTGCTCCTCGCGCCCACGCTGCGCCGTTACCGGTGCAATTAGGCCGGGCAAGCAGCTGCAGCTGGGCCGTAGCTACAGCTGCTAGGTGAGGCGCCTTGCCGGACGTGCGTGCCGTTGGGGACTAAACAGCCGCGGTGAGACGGCGCTATGCGTTCGGCGTATCGGGACGGCTTCATCGCGCGCAAGCGCGCTCCTACAGGGCGTTGTGTTCGTGGCGACTGGCTGGTGGCGGCCTGCGGGGGGCATCGAGAACCGCATGTGCTGTCGTATCGAAACGCGCGTGGCCTATCCGTTGGCGTTTAACGTGACAGCGCGGCCGATGGCGCCCATCCGCACAGGAACGATCTGGCCAACGTCCGCTGCCCCGCTCCCGTAGGAGCGCGCTCGCGCGCGATGGGCTCTACCAGCGATGGGCGTCACCAGGAACCCCATCGCGCACCTCAATCCTCAACACTGCGCCGTCAAACGCTCCACCGTCACCGGGCGCTTAGCCCGGCAGCCGTACCTGGAGCTGGTAGGTGCGTCCGGCGACGATGCCGTGCACGCGCTGGTCCGGGCTGACCACGCCATCCACCAGCACTTCCAGCTGCGTGCGGCCCGGCTCGCGGGTCAGGGCCACCTCGAACTGCGCGCCGCGGAACTGCCGGGTCACCTGCGCCTGCGGCCAGTGCGAGGGCAGCTGCGGGCGCACCGCCAGTGCATCGCCTTCACCCACCAGCCCGAACAGGCCCTCGAGCACGCAGCGGTACACCCAGGCCACCGTGCCGGTGTTGAACAGCTGGCTGGAACGCCCGGCGGTGCGCGGATACTGGTGCCAGGCACCGCGGTAGTAATTGGGCAGCGACACCGGCAGATGCCCGCGTTGCAGCGCGTCGGCCATGTCCGGGCCCGGCAGCATGGCGCGCAGGATCTCCCAGGCGCGGTCGGCGTCGCCGATCTGGTACAGGCTGTAGAGATAGAACGCCACCGCGTGGTTGTAGACCGCACCGTTCTCCGCGGCGCCTGGCCATTTCTGGGTCAGGCGGCCCACGTCGTCGCGCATGTGCGTGTATGCCGGCGCCAGCATCACCGGCCCGTACGGCGTGTGCAGTTGCTCGCGCACCGCGGCCAGCAGCGCCGTGCGTTGTTCGGCATCGGCGGTCCCTGCCAGCAGCGCCCAGCTCTGTGGATTGAGATAGATACGGCCTTCTTCATCGTCGGCGATGCCGAAGCGCACGCCATCATCGGTGATGCCGCGCGCATACCAGTGGCCGTCCCACAGCTCGCGGTTGGCGGCAGCGTTGACCTCCTCCACCGCCTGGCCGAACTGCGTTGCCTGCGCGCTGCGCCCGTTAGCGGCGCAGATCCCGGACCACAGCCGCAGCGCATAGGCCGTGGCCACGGTCAGCCAGCCGGACACACCCACGCCGCGCCAGCCCACCATGTTCATCGGGTCGTTCCAGTCGCCTTGCGCGATGAAGCTCAGCCCGCGTGCGTCGCGCGCATCCAGTAGCCATTGCATCGCTGCGTCCAGCCGCTCGGCCACGCTGAGCGCCTGCCCGTCGTGCGTGCGCACCACCGCATCCAACACCGCCACATCGCCGGTTTCGGCCAGATACGCGTCCAGGAAGATCGGCAGCCACACGCAGTGGTCGGTATGCGGCACCTGGTTGATGTATTTGAGCTCGGCGCCTTCCACCAGCAGGATGCCGTCGGGCATCGCACCGCTGGGCTCCTGTTGCGACAACGCATGCAGCAACGCCGCGCGCGCGGTGGCCGGCTGCAGATAGGCCATGCCCATGTGGTCCTGCAGATAGTTGCGCGTCTGCGGATCGGTGGTCAGGCGATTGACGTCGCCGTGATAGAACACCTGGCGCGGCAGCCAGTGATTGACCAGGTTGTCCAGCGCCGCATCGGGCGTGGCGATCTGCACGCAGCCGCGCCCGGCCTGCAGATACTGCGCGTAGTCCTGTGCGGCAGCGGCGAAACCTTCGGCCGACAGGTACCGCGCACGCAGGGCCGCAATCTCCGCATCGTCCTTGGCCGGGCCGAACGCGAAGCGATACACCGTTGCCGCATCCGGCTCCAGGCTGAGCCGGTACTGCAGCGCGGCGGCGGGGTTTTCGTAATGCGCGTCGTGGTTGCCTAACTGCTCGGCCTGCACCGCCGACGGTGCATGCAACCCGCCCTCGCCTTCGAACGCCATCTGCTGCGCGTCCCAGGCCACCGGCGGCTGCTCATGCAGCAAGAAGGTGCAGTCCTTGAAATCGCGCTGGCGGAAGTAGTCATCCACCTTTTGATACGGCGTCACGCTGCGGCAGACAATGCCACCGAGCTCCGGCGAGTAGCCGCCGCTCTGGTGCATCCACGACATGTAGCCGATCGGGAAATACGGATACAGGCTGAGCCGCCGCGCGCGTCCGGACTGGTTGTGCACGCGGCATTCCCACAACTCCACCGCATCGTCGGTGGGCAGCGACACGCACAGCTCCACCACGATGCCGTCGTGGCGCACCCGCCAGCGCACATCGTGCTTGCCGGCGGAAAACTCGAACGCTTCCGCCGGCGCACGCACCGGCTCATGCGGCACCGAATACAGCGCGCCGGTGTCTTCGTCCTTGAGGTAGAAGAAGCGCCCGGGGTGATGCGCGTAGTACGGCTGCTCCGGCATCATGAAATTGCGCGCTTCCAGCAGCGGCGCATGCGCGTACTTGGCCGGCTCCGGCTGCATGAATTGCGCGGTGGCGTAACCGCGGCAGGTCAGCTGCACCATCATGCGGCGGTTCCACAGGAAGCCGCCGGCCGTGGGCATGGCAGTGGGGCTGTAGAGCGCATAGCGCATGCCGTCGGCGCTGGGCGCCATCAACGTGGCGAGATCGTCGGGTGCGGGGGAGGCTGCAGACACTGTCAGGAGTGCTCCGGTTCGTCGCGCTTGCGCGCGGCCAGTTCAAGCTGGATGCGGCGTAGCAGGCCGTCGTCCAGCGGGTAAAAACGCATGGTCCAGGCGGCCAGCAAGGCCACCACGCCGGGGATCACCGTCAACAGCAGCACGATGCCGGTCAACGACGCTTGCGACTGCGCGCTGTTGGCGACATAGCCCATGCCGGCCAGCACCCAGGCGATACCGGCCGAGGCCAGTGCGCCGCCAAGCTTTTGCGAGAACGTGGCCGCGGCAAAGGTCATCGCGGTGGCACGCCGCCCGGTGCTCCATTCGGTGTAGTCGGCGCTGTCGGCATACATCGAAAACGCCAATGGGGATTTCGGCCCCAGCGCCACGCCGATCAGCATGTTCAAGGCGAAAATCGCCCACACCATATCGGCGGGGATGAAGAACATCAGGCAGCTGAGCAGGCCCACGCTGGCCATCAGCGCAGTCATCAGCGTTCGCTTGTCCCAGTGACGCGTCAGCAGCGGCGTGATTGCCGCACCCACCGCCAGCGACACCGAATAGCCACCCAGAAACAACCCGGTGAGCTCCGGGCGCTGCACGTAATACTTGAGGTAGTACACGCCCGCGCCGCCGCGCATCACGATGGTGATCATGATGATCAGCGACAGCACAAACAGCACGCACCACGGGCGGTTGTGCAGCAGGTCGGCGATGTCCTGGCGGATCGGCGAGCGCTGCTGCGGCGGTGGCTGCACACGTTCGCGCGTGGTCAGCGCCACGGTGACGAACAACGCCACCGCCACTGCGCCATACAGCATCATCGTGCGTTGCCAGCCCAGCGCATCGTTACCGCCGCCGAACCACTTCACCAGATCCATCGTGCAGTAATTGACCAGCGTGGTGCCGGCAAAGGCAGCGATGAAGCGCAGGCTGATCAGACTGGTGCGCTGGTTGCTGTCGGCAGTGATCACGCCCGACAACGCCGAGTACGGAATGCTCACCACCGTGTAGGCCAGCATCATCACCAGGAAGCTGATCGTGGCCCACCACATGCGCCCGTTCTGATCCAGCGCCGGCGTGGTGTAGGCGAGCACGCCGGTCACCGCCATCGGAACGGCGCCCCACAACAGATACGGGCGGAACTTGCCCCAGCGGCTGCGCGTGCGGTCGGCCAGCGCGCC
This sequence comes from Xanthomonas sp. fls2-241-TYG-148, assembly GCF_030208815.1. Taxonomy (NCBI): domain Bacteria; kingdom Pseudomonadati; phylum Pseudomonadota; class Gammaproteobacteria; order Lysobacterales; family Lysobacteraceae; genus Xanthomonas; species Xanthomonas sp. fls2-241-TYG-148. The sequence continues at coordinate 103,635 of NZ_JARVTE010000018.1, read as the reverse complement.
CATCGCCGGGTCGGCGATCGCATCGGCGATCTTGGTAAGCAGGATCATCGTGCCCACGGCCGCGGCCGGTAGGTGCATGGTGTCGGTGTAGAAGATCAGCAGGAACGCGGAAATGTTGGCCCAGTAAAGATTCAGGCCCAGATCGCCGGCACCGTAACCGAGTTTTTCGCGCAGGCGCAGTGGCGCCAACGGCGGAGGCGTTGCAGGCGATGACGTCATCGACAGACCTTCGGATGCGTTGAACCCGGCGGAGCGCACCGTTACGCTGCTGGACCGCTCACCTGGCAAGGAGCGCCGACGCTACACCACGCATCGGCCTGCCGCCAACGTGAAATCCGGCAACATGCCGAATCGATCCGGAGATATAACCTGACGTGATGGAGACTGCAGCAGCTGCCACGCCCGCGCCCGCTTCGCCCCTGGCCATCGTGGTGATGGGCGTTTCGGGCAGCGGCAAGACCACCATTGCGCAGGCCCTGGCCACGCACTACGGCTTCCGTTTTCTCGATGCCGACGACTATCACAGCGTGGCCGCGCGCGCGCAGATGGCATCCGGGCAACCGCTTACCGATGCGATGCGGCTGCCCTGGGTAGAGCTGCTGTCGGCGACCTTGCGCGACTGCGTGCAGAGCGGTGAATCGGTGGTGCTGGCGTTCTCCGGATTGCGCAGCACGCACCGCCAATTGCTGCGCCGCAGCGGGGTTCCGATGCGCTTTGTGTTCCTGCATGCCGCGCCGCACGTGATCGCCGCACGCCTGAGCGCACGCGCGGGCCATTTCATGCCGCCGAGCCTGCTCGACAGCCAGCTGCAGACGCTGGAACTGCCGCTGGACGAAGCCGACGTGGTGTCGGTGGACGTGGATGCCACCGTGCCGGAGGTGGTGCAGGACGCGATCGCGCAGCTGGCATTGGCGTAACGCAAACGCGTTGCAGTGGTAGTGACAGTGGGATCGATGGGTCGCATGCGTGCGTGGCGGCGTGCGATAGCGCCGCTGCAGCGCCGCCCGATTGCGGTGACTGCGCGACGTGGCAGCGCATGGGCCAGCTGCAGGTCGCGCAGCTCCAGCTTACGGATGCGAAAAAATTGCTGCCGCAGCACGTGCCGCTGACGCTGCGGCGCACGGCACGTTGCAGCAAACGGCACCATCGCGTTCGCATTCGGCGACGATGCGCAGCTGGCTGCATCCACAGCATCCAACTCAAAGCGGCTTCGCATATCCACGGCATGCACCAACACGTAATCGGTATCGGTACATGCATCGAACCCTCACCGTGATCCGCATGCGCGTACACACGCAGCGTGCTGCACCGCTACAGGATCGAACGCATCGGGCCGCTTGGAGCGCGACGTTTTGGTGGTCTGCAAATGCCGCGATACAAGGCAGCTCACGCGTGTGCCGGGCGTCACACAGGATGCGCAACGTGGCCAGGTTACTTTCAGTAGACCGCTGTTTTACAGGGATTTGCGTGATCGTCCGATTGAATCATTTTGTCTATCGCAGCCCGCGCAGATCGTGATGCATCATCAGTATTTGTGCGAATAACGAACGCGCTGAACAGAATTTTTCCAAGCTGGTACTACCAGACACAACCAGACCCGACCGCGACATGAACACGGCGCCACCGATGGGTTGCACGGTCATCGCAATCGGCGATCTTCACCACGCAGATCCGGGGGGATTCAGCGATTTCCTTCACCAATGGACACGCCGTGATGACCAATTCTCTTCGCCGCTTGCGGTTTCGCAGTTTGACGCTCATCCCCTGCCTGCTCGCCAGCGCAGTGGCTTTCGCCCAGTCCGGCACAACCGCCCCACCGTCGGTGTCCTCCCTGGATACCCGCGCCTTTGCAGCGTCCGGCCAGGTCTGGCGTTCCTTTGGCAGCAATCTTCCGTTTGCCAGCCCCAATAATTGGCCTACCGCCGGTGGCGGTTATTTCAACAGCCGCTTCGCGCCTGGCGAATGGAAGATCAATCGCACTACCGCCCCGACCCTCAAGCCGGCGTGGACCTTGACCACCACTGGCGACATCTCGGCGACGCCGAGCGTAGAAGGCGGCACGCTGTACGTGCCCGACTGGGGCGGCACGCTGTATAGCGTGGACACGCAGAGCGGCAAGCCGAACTGGCAGGCCAAGCTGTCCGACTACACCGGCAACGCCAACTCGGTGACGCGCAATACGCCGGCGATCAGCGGCAGGAGCATCATCGTTGGCGACCAGGCCTCCGGTACGGTGATGGCAATCGACAAGAAGACCGGCAAGTTGCTGTGGAGCAGCGTGGCCGAATCCAACCCGCAGGCACGCATCACTTCTTCGCCGGTGATCTACGGCAACCGTATCTACGTAGGTATTTCCTCGGGTGACTGGGGCAACCTGGCCGCCAACCACACCTTCAGCTTCCGCGGCAGCGTGGTGGCCCTGGATCTGAACACCGGCAAGAAGGTGTGGCAGTTCTACAACGTGCCCGAGGGCTATACCGGCGCATCGGTGTGGGGCCAGGTGGCAATCGATCCGATCAGCCGCCGCCTGTATTTCGGCACCGGCAACAACTACAACATCCCCGCTGGCGTGGGCAACTGCGTCTCCAATGCGCGCTCCTACCGCGGCAGCGAACTCACCGTGCAGGATGAGTTGAACTGCATGGCGCCGGACAACTACGTCGACTCGGTGGTCGCCTTGAGCCTGGACACCGGCAAGCTGGCCTGGGCCGACCGCGCGCAGGGCTACGACGCCTGGAACCTGTCCTGCATCGTGGCGCCCACCAATGGGCTGTGCCCGAACACGCAGGCCACCAACCTGACCGGTCCTGACTACGACTTCGGCGGCGCCGGCGTGCAACTGTTCACCGTCTGGCGCGACGGCAAGCCGCAGCAGCTGGTCGGCGCCGGCCAGAAGAGCGGCATTTACTGGGCCTTCGACGCCAGGACTGGCGCCAAGGTGTGGTCCACGCAGGTAGGCCCGGGCGGCACCACCGGCGGCGTCGAGTGGGGCACCGCGTTCGACCCGTACAAGTCGCAGGTCTATGTGGCCATCAATAACAGCTCCAACGCTACCTACACCCTGGGGCCGGACAACACCGTCAGCCACAACGGCGGCTCGTGGACAGCCCTGGATGCGGCCACCGGCAAGATCAAGTGGCAGGTCAAGGTGCCCGGCGTGAACAGCGTCAACCCGAACGTGCCGGCCGGTGGTCAGGGCTCGCTGACCGTGTCGCCGAACCTGCTGTACGCCGGTTCGATGGCCGGCAACATGGTCGCCCTGGATACCGACACCGGCGCCACGTTGTGGAACTACAACGCCACCGGTTCGGTGATCAGTTCGCCGGCAGTGGTCGACGGCGCGCTGTATTGGGGCGCGGGCTATGGCCGCTTCAACTTCGGCACCGCCGCCACCAGCAACCAGCTGATCAAGTTCGTGCCGGATAGCGGCGCGGCCAAGTAATCGGCAAGTACGTGCGCTGCGTTGAATGACGCGCAGTGACAGCAAAACAGCGACGCCACCTTCGGGTGGCGTCGTTGTGTGTGGCGCCGAGAGACGGGCCGCATCCGATGCGCGTGTGCACATGATCGGCGCCCTCATTGCTGCACGTCCCACACCGGCCTTGCTTCGAGCGCGAGTACGCCCTACAGCCGCGTGACCTGGCATAAGCGGATCTGCCCCGCCTCCAACCCATGCGCTTCGGCCGCGCGACGGCGCAACGCGCACACTAGTTCTGCGGCATCCAGCACACCATCGGCAGGCACCGCCACGCTGTGGGCCAGTTGCCCCCACAGCACCGGCCGACCATCGCAATAGCCTTCGTAGTCGGCGAAGTAATGCAGCAGCTGCCGCTCAGGTGCCAACGTGGACATCGCCCTGAATCTCCGTGCAGCCCAGATGTTCCAGCGCGATCTCCAGCCCAAGCAAATAACTCTGCGCGCAATAGCCACGCACGATGGCCACACGCTGGCCCAGCCCGGCGGGCAAACAACACTCCGGCCGGTCCGCGCTATCGTCGTGGGCTTCCACATACGGATACGCCAGCCCGGCGAGCACGCAGTGCAGCCGCACGTTGTCTACGCAGCTGCCCGGATCGATCAGCGCGATCTCCATGCGCGCCTGCCCGGCAACGCGTAAGGCATCCAGCAACTCCTGCTCCGACCCACAGGCGCGCAGCGCCACCGTCTTGCCCGCATCCCCGGCGCAGCGCACCAACTGGGTGATCACCGCACGCGGCAATGCCTGCGGCCCACGCACCAGCGACGACGCCGCTTCCGGCCCACGCAGAATCATGATCGACATGTCGGCGGCCTCAGGCAGCCACGCGCATCGGCGCATGCAGCGCCGGCAAACACCGCGCCGCAATGCCGAGTGACATCGCATACGCACGCGGCGCATCGTGTGGCGTAATCACCACCGCCAGCGGCGCATGCTGCGGATGCAGCCACGGCTCCAGCTCCTGTCCGGCGTCGGCATGCAGCTCGATATACGGCGTGGGCAAGGCATCTACTGCCGCACGCAAGGCCGTCGCATACGTCCGCTCGGACAGCGGCAGATCGCCGGAATCCAGCAGCACCAATTCCACCTCGGCATCGCCACCGGCTGCCTGCAGCCCGGCGATCAAGCTCGCAAGGTCAGCACACGCCAGCATGCGCAGGTCACGCCCGGCACACAGCGGCAGCGGCGCCACCAGCATTGCATCGGACTGCGGGCCACGCAAAATCAGGATACACATCGTCTTCGACTCAACGCACCACAGTGCGGGAGTGCCAAGGTAGGTCTGCACGGCGTAAAGAGGCTATGCCCGCTACACTTCGCGGGCATAAAGAGTACGTAACGGCTTGCCGTCACCAGTCGAAACGGCGCGACATGCAAGTGATGACAATGCTCAACGCGCACAGGGCTGAAACGCGTTTATGCCGTGAGAACACTGTCCCGCAGGGCGTTCAATTACCGCCTAAGCATTTTTTTGTAGTCGATTGCCAGCGCTACCATTAGCAACAATTCCGAGAAGAAAAACAGCTTCACGGTTTTGGCCAATGCCAAATCGACTCCAGACCACTGGAGTATCAGAAAGAACACGGAAAACAAGATGATGTAACCGACCTGATAAACGACAACCGTCCGAAGCCATCTTCTTCTGGCACCCCTCATGCTGTGCTCGCTTGCCTGAATTACCTGGAAATCATTGTGCAACACCACTTCCGGGTCAATCGTAGATCAGTCCGGCTGGAGTCATTTCTCACCACCACTCGGAAGCTACATGCCGACGCAACTGATATAACCTTCTATCAACGCAACAAAGATCTGCAAGCCACCGGCGGCAGACTTCGCAGATGGACCAGCAGTTTCCGCCAGCGAACTGTTGACCCCTACTTCTCCCTCCGCCAATTGATCGATCCCTTGGTCTCCACCGTGCTCGATTCGGCTTCCACATCGAAGCCGCGGCTGAGCAGGTATTTGAGCGTCAGCACCGAGCCGCTGCCGACCATCGAGACGCCGTAGCCGACGTAGAGTTTGGGCGAGAGGTACTTGCCGAAGCCCACCACCGAGCCGACGGTGCTGGATTCGCTCACCCCGGCTTCGTCGAGGCCGAGCTTGGCGCCGATCTGCGAGGCGATCAGGCTGCTGCCGGCGGAGAGCGCGGCCGAGGCGGCGCTGACCTGCTGGGTTTCGTCGCTGCTGGCGGTGGACAAGCCGCGGCCGAGCACCAGGTACGACAGCGCTTCGGATTGCGACATTGCCGGCTCCGACCACACATCCGCACGCGGCGATTCGGCGCGTCCGCTGACGTCGATACCGGCGGTGACGTCGCCGATCTTGCGTTCGGCGCGCAGGCTCACGCGCGGGTCGGAGACGATGTTGTTGTTCCAAGTCAGCTGGCCGCGGCTGATGGTCAGATCCTGGCCATAAGCCTTGTAGCGGCCGCGCACGTCCAGCCCGCCATTGGCGGTCATTTCGCGGCCCGGGCGCGCGCGGATCTGCATCTGGCCGCTTAGCCCGCCTTTCAGGCCGAAACCGCTCATGTTGACCTTGTCGCCGAGCACGATGGCCAGGTCCATATCCAGCGGCGAAGCGGGTGCGGCTTCCGGGTCCACCGGGTCCAGCACCACCACGTCTTCGGACACCGAGGTGCCGCGGTCGAGCCGTTCCAGATCGATGTCGGCCTCGGGCACGGTGACCTTGCCACGCAGCTGCATGGTGGTGTCGACGATACCGAACTGCATGTCCGGGTTGGCGACGATGCGCAACTCGCTGGTGTTGTAGGCCAGCACGTTTTCACCGCGGATATTGAGCAGCAGCGGCGTGCTGGTGCCGAACCACGACAGCCCGCCATCGATGTTGAGCGTGCCGTCGCCGGACTTGGCCGAGGCGGTGATCTTGGCCGAGCCATCCGGCAGCGCGTCGAAGCGGCCCTTGCCTTCGCTCAGGGTCAGGCCCATCGACGGGTATTCAGCGGTGAAATCGCTCAAGGTCGCATCGCCGCCGAGCAGCGGTTTGTCGCGCGTGCCGCGCAGGCTCACGTGGCCTTCGACCAGCCCCTTGGGCCGCACCACATCGGCCACCACCAGCTCCAGCCAATACAGCCGCGACATGTTGAGATACAGCTCGCCGTTGAGCGGCGCGTACGCATCCCAGCCGGTGTTGAACTTGGCATCCACAAAGCCATTGCCCTGGAAGCCCACGCCGAGCTTGCCCTGGATCTGTTGCGGGGTGAAATCGGCCTGCACGCTGAACTGGTCGTAGCGCAGCAACTCGCCACGATTGGGATTGCCGGCCACCGCCGCGTAGCGGTTCTCGCCCAAGCGCACGCCGCCTTCCGGCGAGGCGATGCGGAACGAGCCTTCCCAGGCATTGCCGCGTGGCTTGAAGCTGCCGTCCAGGGTGAGGTCACCGCGCAGATAGATCTGCCGGCCTTCCTGCTTGGGCAGCCACGGCTGCACCAGCGACAATGGCAACGCGTCGCCATGCACCACCATGCCCTCGCGCGGCCAGTTGGCGCTGGCGCATAGCGCACCGCCGGTGGCGGCGCCGAGGCAGGTATCCGACAGAGTGAATGCAGCGCCCTCGGTGCTGAACTGCGCCGGCTGGCGCAGTGCCCAGGCATCGCCCTTGGCCGGCACGATGCGCAGCGTGCTCACCTGCCCCTGCCAGCGCGCGCCGTTGCGGCGCACATCGCCCTGCAGCGCGACGCTGGCCATGCTGTTGGCGATGTCCGCATCCAGCCGCAGCGCTTCCACCGCACCGCGTGCCTGCACGCGCACGCTGTCCAACACCACGCCCGCTTCGATGGCGGTGCCCTGCAAGGCCAGCTGCCCGTCGCTGCCGCTCCATGGCAGGCGCCCGCGCAGGCTCACGCTCTGCGCGCTGTAGTCGTCCCAGCGCAGCCCAGTGCCGGCCAGGTCGGCAGTGACAGTCGGCGCATCGCGGCGGCCGTTGACCTGCAGCTGCCCACGCACGGTGCCGGTGGCGCCAGGCAACAGGTCGTCCAGCTGCAGCGGCTGCAATTGCGCCGCGATGTCGAGCTGGTCGCCCACCGTGCCCTTGGCGTCGATGCGGCTGCTGCCCAGTGCCAGCTGCAGCTGGCCTTCGCCCTGCGTGCCGCGCAAGGCGAACTTGCCATTGGCCGACAGCGCCCGTTGGCGCAACTGGCCGGTCAAGGTCGGGATGTCGGCGGTGGCCTCGTAGCCCGGCGAGACGCCCCCGGCCGGTGCCGGCAACTGGCGGCCCTTGGAGGCGACCTGGCCGGACAGATTGCCGTTCCAGCCCGGCACGAAATAGCCCGGGTCGAACTTGGCCAGCTGCGCGGTGAGGTCCCACTGCAGTGCGGGTGCCCAGGCCACCTCGCCGGTGAGATCCAGCGAGCCGCCCGGGGTCTTGGCCTGCACCTGCTTGAGCTGGGCACGCTGGTCGTTGCCGCGGCTGTCGAACACCAGTTCGGCCTGCTGACCATCGCGCTGCACGGTGGCCCGCCCGATGGCGGCCCAGGCCTTGAGCGTCCCGGCCAGGCCCAGGCGTGCGTCGGTGAGTTCCACTGGCACCGCCGGCGCATCCGGAGTGGCAGGGTCCGCCGCAGGCGTAAAGCGCAGGCCGCTGGCATTGACCGAAAACCGGAAGCTGGCGTTGTCGGCATCGCGGAAATCGGCGCTGCCGCGTAGCTGGGTGCGGCCTTCGAACGCATCGATGATCAACGGCTCCACCGTGAGCACCTGGTCTTGCAGGCTCACGTGCGAGGGCTGCAAGGTGGCACTCAACTCGCCTTGTTTGACGCTGCCACGCAAGTCGGCCTTGCCGCCCTTGCCCGAGGCCTGCAGGTCCAGCGCGATCGGCGTGGCCGGCGGGGTCTCCTGCCCGGCGGGCGCCGGTATCAGCAGTGAGGTATCCAGAGCCTCGGTCACCGCCTTGAAGGCCCAGGTCGGGTCGTCGCGGCCGGTGAACACCAGGCTGGCGCGCAGCGGCGCCGGCGCGCGCCCGGCGATCGCCACTTCCATCTTGTCCAGGTCACCGCGTGCCACCAGGCCCAGGCTGGCCGGCGTGCGCCCACGTGCGGCCGGCAACACCGCGGTGGCGGTGAGGTCGGCGCGGTAATCGTCACTGGGCACGTAATCGCCGTTGAGGCGGAAGTCGCCCATGTCGGTATCGACCACCAGATTGCGCGTGCGCAATTCGCCGGTGGCCACTTCCAGGCCGCCCTGCACGCGGTGCAGGGTGATCATTGGCTGTTGCAGCTGGGTGATGCGCAGGTTGTCCACGCCAATGTGGTCGGCCTGGATCGCCAGCGGCACGTTGATCTGCGGCAACGACTCCGGCCAGCTCGGCAGGGTGAAGGGCTCGTCGCTCTTGCCCAGGTTCAACGTGGCATTGCTGACCTGCACCGCGTCCAGTTGCAGCTTGCGGCCCAGCAGCGGGCGCAGGTCGGGCTCCAGGTACACGCGCTCGGCGGTGAAGTGGATGTCCTGATACCTGAAGTCGACATTGCGCAGGGTCAGCGGGCCGGCCACCGGGCCTTCGACGCTGCCATAGGTGAAGCTGGCACCCACCGGCAGGCGCGCGGTGACCTGGGCCAGCAACACATCGCGCCCGGCCACGGTCTGCAGCAACCAGTACAACGCAATCAATGCCAGCAGGCCCAGGCCGAGCACGGTCAGGCCGGAGCCCACCCAGAACCGGCGGCGCCGGTAGAAGCGCGGGCGCGGCGCGGGGCTGGTGGGGGGCGTTGGTGTATTCACAGGTTCGCCCCGATGTCGATGTAGAGCTGAAACTGCGAATCGGGGTCGTTCAAGCCGTGCGCAATATCCACCCGCACCGGCCCCACCGGCGAGCGCCAACGCAGGCCGAAGCCAATGCCGGTGCGCCAGTCCGGGGTGTCATCGAAGGCACTGCCACTATCGACGAACACCGCCCCGCCCCACGGCCCGCCCTTGAGGTAATGCTCGTATTCGGCGCTGGCGGTGACCACGTTCTTGGCACCCAGCGCAAATTCGTCCGGCTTGGGCGTGCGCGGGCCCACTTCGCGGAATGCATAGCCGCGGATGCTGTTGGGGCCACCGGCAAAGAACCGCAGGCTCGGCGGCATCGCCACCAGATCGCTGGTCCAGGTGGTGCCACCTTCGCCACGCAGAATCACCCGGCCGTTTTCGCCAGCGCCCAGGAACCACCGCAGCTGGCCGTAGAGCTGACCGAAATTGGTGTCCGACCCGGCACCCTCGGCGCCGCCGCGGATGAACATCTGCCCGGACACGCCGCTGCGTGGGAACAGCCGGTCATCGACGTTGACGTAGTTGGCCTGCAGCTGCGGATAGATGAGCGTGGAGGTCTCGTACACGGCATCGGTGAAATCGCTGCCGCTGCTGAAACGCCAACGCTCGCGCAAGGCGTTGATCGAGGCGATCGCACTCCAGCGCTCGTTGATCTGGCCACTGCGGCTGCCGGTGAGTTTGACGTTGCGCAGGTCGATGTATTCGGTCTGCTCGTCGTACAGCCGCGCCGAGGCGGTGTACCAGCCATCCAGCCAGCGGAACGCCGGCACCCGGTAGCTGGTGGTCAGGCTCTTGCGGTTCTGCGCGTAGTCCAGCTGCGTGTCCATCTTGTGGCCGCGCGAATTCACATAGCGCCGCTCCACGCCCCCGCGCACACCGGCGCCGCTCTCGCTGCCATAGCTCAGACCGGAGGTGTACACGGTGCGCTTGGCGCGGGTGAGCTTGACGTCCACCGGCACCCGGCCTTGGTCATCGGCTTCTTCCGGCTTGGGCTGGATGTCGATGGTGCTGAAGTAATCGAGCTTGGTCAGCGACTCGCGCAGCCGATCCAGCTTGCCTTCGTGGTAGTAGCTGCCCTCGTCCCAATACACCAGCGGCTCGAACAGCCCCGGGCGGAAATAATCGTAGTCAAAGCGCACGGTGCCCATGTCGTAGCGGCGGCCGCTGTCCCAGTTCAGATCGATGTCGGCGGCATGCTCGGCACGCGTCACCGCCACCCGGCGCTGGGTGAAGTCGGCATCGAAATAGCCGCGTTCGGCTAGGCGGCGGGTGATGCGCACCTTGCTGGCTTCGTACTGTGGATGGCTGAAGACCTGCCCTTCGCGCGGCTCGAACTGCTTGAGGTCCTGGCCCAGGTAGCGGTCTTGCTCGGCCCAGCCGGTGATCGAAATATGCGACTGCCGCACCCGCACCGGCTCGCCACGGTTCACGGTGATCACCACGGTCAGGCGCTCGCCATCGCGCGGCGCGGCAATGTCGATGGTGGGCGAGTAATAGCCAAACGGCTCCAGTGCCTCGCGCGTCTGCCGCTCCGCCTGCGCCAGCAGGTACTCAAGCCGCGACTCACCCTGCTCCTTGCCGACAGCCTCATACAGCGACAAGGACACCTCGATGTTCTCGATCATCTCGGCGTCGTCGTCGCCGTCCAACCCCTTGATCTCGATCTTGTCGATGGTTCCGCGGGCAGCCGCTTGCAGCGGAATCAGCAGAGTACACAGCAGGGAAAGAGCAAACGCGACTTTAAGCATCGGCAAAGGATACCCAGCCTATGCGTGAAGGGACAAAAAATCTGAAGAAACATGCCTATACGGTACCGGACTGAACTGGGTACAGTCGGTACGCGTTAACGTTTTGTTGACACCCATTGCGTGCGGCATCCCGATTTCCGCACGCCCGTTAGACCTTTGGAGAGAGAGGTTCGTTACATGAAGCGTCATTTGCTGGTTACCGCCGTGTGCACCGCCCTGACCATGCCATCGCTTGCAATGGCGCAGGCGCAAGGCGAAGTGACTCAACTGGACAAGGTGACGGTGACAGGGTCATTGATTCCCCGTTCCCAGGTCGAAACCGCAACCCCGGTCTTTTCGATTACCGCCCAGGACATCCAGCGGCGCGGCTTCAAGGACGTCTACGACGTACTGCGCTCGCAGCCGATGGCGACTGGTGCGGTCCAGGATGGCCAGTTCAGCAACGGCTTCACCGCGGGCGCGAAGTCGCTGAGCCTGCTCGGCCTGGATCCCGGCTTCACCCTGGTGCTGATCGATGGCCGGCCGATGGCCGACTACCCGTTGCTCTACAACGGCCAGAGCAACTTCGTCGATCTGGCCAGCGTGCCGGTGGGTATGGTCGAGCGCATCGACGTGGCGCCCGGCAACCAGTCCTCGATCTACGGCTCCAGCGCGATTGCCGGTGTGGTCAACATCATCCTGAAAAAGCGCATGGACGGCGTGCAGATGAATTACCGCATGGGCACCTATGATGGCGGTGGCGGCAACAACCAGCGTTTTCAGCTCACCGGCGGCAACGAGATCGGCGGCGCCAATATCGTGTGGGGCCTGCAGCTCAACAATCAGGACCCGATCTACGGCTATCAGCGCCGCGATTTCGATTCCACCAACGACAATCCGGACCCGACGCTGCGCTATGGCTCGCGTATTGCCTTGCATAACCTGCCAACCACCTATATCGATCCCGGTGCCGAAAATTGCGCTGCATTGGGACCGCTGTTCAATGGTTCGGTGCAGTACGACAATCGCGCCAACCGCGGCAACTTCTGTAGCAGCCGCGCAGTGCCGGGGTACGCCAGCATCCTCAACAAGGAACGTAGCGCCAGCGGCTATGCCAACCTGAGTTATGCGTTCAACGACAATGCCGAGCTCTATTCCACCTTGCTGCTCAATCGCACCAAGGTGGAAGTCAACGGTGGCTCGCGCTTCTGGCAGACCTCGTCAGACACCGGTGGCTTTTTCTACAACCAGAACAGCCAGCAGCTCGAAAGCTATCAACGTATTTTTGCGCCTGAAGAAACCGGCAATCAGAATTTCAACAACGACCGCCAGACTGCCGACTCCTACAACATCGCACTCGGCCTGAAAGGCGGCCTGGGTGCCAGCAACTGGACCTACGATGCGTACTACGCACGCTCGGAATATCGCATCGAAAGCCGTCAGCAGTGGCCGCTGGCCGACCGCATCGAGGATTTCTTCCGCGAACAGTTCCTTGGCGCTCAGCAGGGCGAGTACTACGGCTACCCGATCTATTCGCCCAACGATGCCAATTTCTATCGCGCGTTGACGCCGGCGCAGTACCGCAGCTTCAACGATGAAATCCGCACCAAGTCCAGGACCTGGACCCAGAACGTCAACCTGCAGCTGACCAACACCGAGTTGTTCAACATGCCGGCCGGTGCGGTCGGCATTGCCGGTGTGTTGCAGGCCGGTAATCAGTACTGGACCAACCCGACCGACCAACGCGTGATCGCCGGCGACTTCTACCAGCTGACCGGCACCCAGGGCAGCGGCAAGCGCGAGAACTGGGCGGCCGCCTTCGAAATGCGGGTGCCGATCCTGAGCACCCTCACGGCCAACCTGTCCGGCCGCTACGATGACTATAAGAACCAGGGCGGCGGTGGCGACTCCAAGTTCACCTACAAGGCTGCGCTGGAGTTCCGCCCGATCGATTCGCTGCTGTTCCGCGGCAACTACGCCACCGCATTCAAGGCACCGGACATGGCGTTCTCGTTCGCTGGCGACAGCGGCTTCTTCCAGGGCGTCAATGACTATTACCGCTGCGCGGTTGAAGAACCCGGTGTGCCGATTTCCGACTGCACCTATGCCGGCACCAGCATCCAGGGCCGTCGGTCCGGCAATGCGGATCTGAAGTCGATCACCGCAAAATCCTGGGGCGCCGGCGTGGTGTGGTCGCCGAGCGCACGCTTCAGCGTCAATGCTGATTACTACAACATCAAGATCGATGACAAGGTCAGCGACCTGAGCACCGATGCATTGCTGCAGAACGAATCGGCCTGCCGGCTCGGTGCCCTGGACATCAACTCGCCGACCTGCGTCGACGCGCTGTCGCGCATCGACCGCACGGCCGCCGATGCGCCGGTACCCAATCGCCTGAGCAACATCCGCATCAATCCGGTCAATATTTCCAACGAGGAAATCTCCGGCGTGCTGACCAAGGCGACCTACAACCTGGCCACCGAATCCTGGGGCCTGTTTGTGTTCGACGCGCAATACAACCTGACACTCAAGCACGAAAGCCAGCAGTTCCCGCAAGACCCGGTGCGCGACCTGCTGAGCGAGCCGTTCTTCTCATCCGAGTTCCGCAGCATCACCAATGCCTCGATCACCTGGCAGAAAGATGCGTGGACCACCACCTTGTTCGGCCAGCGCTACGGCCGCACCCCCAACCTCACCGCGCAGCAGAGCACCGATGGCTATGCGGTGGAAGGCGCACGCAAGGTCGGCGCCTGGACCACGCTCAATGCAACACTGGACTATGCGATCAACGACGACATCTCGCTGACGGCCACCGTCAACAATCTCGCCGACACGCGCCCACCGCGTGATCGTACCTACACCGACTACCCGTACTACAACATCTTCAACTACACCGGCTATGGCCGTTCCTACATGCTGGAATTGAACTGGCGTTTCGGCGCGCACTGACGTTACCGTCAGGCCGTCTTCGACCAACGGCAGCCACTGGCTGCCGTTGGTGTTTCAGGGATTGGCTGGTGCAGCCGTGTTTGTCCATCAGAGGGCCACGCGGGCGGGGCGATACCTCAAAGGGATGGGCTGCATCGGCGCGTCGGGCAATGACCCAGTGCCCCGGCAAGTGGCTCAGATCAGCCCGGCCTGCAACAAGGACTGCCGCAGCGGCTCCAGCTGCGTGGCATAGCGGCGCCATTCTTCGACGTTGCGTGCATGCACGCCTTCGCGCACCTGTGCGCTGCTCAAGGTGGCAGAGGCCGCCGCATTGCGGGTGATGTCGACCTGCTCCGGCTCGATCTGCAAGCCGCAGCGCGCCATCAACTGCTCGAGGATCGCAGATGGCGCGCGCACCATCTGCGCATAGTCCACATCGATCACCCGCCCGGGCAAGGCCGCGCGCCACTGCGCCATCAATGCGTGGTACGCCTGGTAGTGACGCGCCAGCGTGGTCAGATCGTAGCTGTACGCATAAGAGTCACCGAACAGCGCACGGTAGTTGGAGAAACACACCGCCATGGGGTCGCGCACCAGATGCACGATCACCGCATTGGGTAGGGCGCGAGCAATCGCGCCGATCGCAACCGCATTGGCCGGCAGTTTGTCGATGAACCAGCGCGCGCCACCGGCACGCCATTGGGTCTGTTCCAGATAACGCTGGCCGATCTGCGCATAGTCCAGTGTGGGAAACGCCTGCAGCAGGCGCGCGTCCAGCAGGCTGCGGCCCGCCTGGTCGGCGCCCCAGCGCAACTGATGACCAAAGTCGTTCAATTCGCCAGCCGACACGATCTGCGAATGATTGCCGAGCATGCGCTCCAGCACCGTGGTGCCCGAACGTGGCAGGCCCAGCACGAAGATCGGTTGCGGCCCCTGCATCTGTTGCGCACCGGGCGTTGAGAACACGCCCTGCTCGGCCAAGGCACCCAACTGCGCATACAACCCGACCTCGGCGGCGGCGTCATGGCGCAGGCGGGCATGCATCACCGCATTGCCGTGCGCAAGCGCCTGCCAGGCGCCCTCGGTATCGCCCAGATCTTCCAGTTCCTTGTACAACGCGAAGGCGATCGCAGCGCGATCTTCACTTTGCGGCGCGGCCTGACGCAGCTGGTGCTGCAAGTGGTCGACATGATTGCTGGCGTGGGTCTGGCGGCGCAAGCGCGCACGCGTCAACGACGCCCGCCCATAGCCGGGCGACTGCGCTAACACATGCTCCAGCGCCTGCGCGGCCGCATCGAGGTGCCCGTTGAATTGCAGCTGCACGGCCAGGAAAAACCGAAAGTCAGCGCCATCGAAGCCAGCGGCCTGCGCGCGTTGCATCATCGCCAGCGCTTCGGGGTGTTCGCCCAGGGATTGATGCACATGCGCCAGCAGCGCCAAGGTCGCGCCATCGTGACAGTCGGTGACCGAAGGATGCCGCAACAGTGCATGCAATGCGCGGTGCTCGCCAACACGCAGCAGCGCCTGCGCCACCCGGCAACGCAAGGCCACATCATCGCCCAGGTCCTGGGCGGCCAGCCGCAACTGCGCGACCGCTTCGCGCATCCTGCCGCTGGCGAGCACGGTGCCGGCCAGCAGCACCCGTGCCGCAACATGCGTAGGCTCTTCGGCCAGCAATGCCTGCAACGCGGCGGCCGCCACGCCCATGTCGCGACGTGCCAGCGCGGCCTGGGCGTGTTGCCAGTGAACCGCGCCGGCGGAGGTCGCCATCAGCTGGACAGATGCTCGATGGCGGCAACGCTGCCCAGGCGGTCGCCGAGCTTCTTCAGCAGGGCGAGCCGGTTGGCGCGCAGCTGCGGGTCTTCGGCATTGACCATCACGCCGTCGAAGAAGGCATCCACCTGCGGGCGCAGGCGCGCCAGGCGGGCGAGCACGGCGACGTAGTCGTGGCGGTGCAGCGCATCGCCGGTGTCGCCGATGGCCGCTTCCACTGCTTCGGCCAGGGCTTCTTCGGCCGGTTCGCGCAGCAGCGTGGTGTCGATGTCGCCGGGGATTTCGCCTTCGACCTTGCGCAGGATGTTGCGGATGCGCTTGTTGGCTGCAGCCAGGGCTTCGGCCTCAGGCAAGGTGGCGAAGATGCCAATGGCGTCGATGCGGCGGTCGAAGTCGTAAAGCGATGCAGGCGTCAACTCGGCAACAGCATTGAAGTGCGTGGCCGCGACGCCCTTGTCGGCGTAGTAGCCCTTCAGGCGGTCGAGGATGAAGTCGTAGAGATCCGCCCGTACCGTCTCTGTGTTGCGGTCGGCATGCGGTTTCACTGCATCCGGCAACGACGCCAGGCCCACATCAATCAGCTTCGGCAGATCCAAATCAAATCCAGACTCAATGACCGTCCGCGCCAACCCCAACGCATTGCGCCGCAACGCAAACGGATCCTTGTTACCCGTCGGCTTCAATCCAGCCGCAAAGCCACCCGCCAACGTATCCAGCCGCTCGGCAATCGCCAGCACCTTGCCCAGCGGCGAGAGCGCGATGTCGTCGCCGGCAAAGCGTGGCTGGTAGGCCTCGTCGATCGCCAGCGAAATTTCGCTCGGCTCACCGGCAGCCTTGGCGTAATGCCGGCCGGCGATGCCCTGCAGTTCCGGGAACTCGTTGACCATGCGCGACTGCAGGTCGTTCTTGGCCAATTGCGCAGCGCGACGCGCCTGCACCGGATCGGCACCTACTTGCGGCGCAATTGCTTCCGCCAGCGCCGCTACACGCGCAACCTTGTCGGCCACCGTGCCCAGCTTGGCCTGATACGTGACGCTGGCCAGGCCCGCGCCCATCGCCTCCAGCCCCTGCTTAAGGTCTTCGTCGAAGAAGAACTTGGCATCGGCAAACCGCGGACGGATCACGCGCTCGTAGCCCTTGGCGACTTCGGCGACATCCTTGGAGACGATATTGGCAATCCCGATGAACTGCTCGGTCAACTTGCCGCCGTCGTCCAGCACCGGGAAGAATTTCTGGTTGATCTCCATCGTCTCGATCAGCGCTTCCTGCGGTACCGCCAGGAACGCGCGCTCGAAACTGCACAGCACCGCCGACGGCCATTCGACCAGGTTGACCACCTGCTCCAGATTGTCGTCGCTGATGCGTGCGCTGCCACCGGCCTGCCTGGCGGCCGCATCGACTTCTTCGACAATGCGCGCACGGCGTGCATCGGCATCCACCAGCACGTGCGCGGCGCGCAGCGCGTCGATGTAATCGCCCGGCGCCGCCAGCGCGATGTCGCCGTCATGCATGAACCGATGGCCGCGGGTGATGCGGTCGCCACGCACGCCCAGCAGCTCGGCCGGGATCACCGTATCGCCGAACAACAGCACCAGCCATTGCACCGGCCGCGCAAACGCGTATTCATGCGCGCCCCAGCGCATCGGCTTGGGGATCGGCATGGCGGCAATCGCCTCGCGCAGGATCTCCGGCAGCAGTGCGGCGGTCTGTGCGCCCGGCGTCACCGCACGGTGCACGAAGCGCTCGCCCTTGGCGTCACTGGTGCGCTCCAGCGCGGTCCAGTCGATCCCGGCCTTGGCCGCAAAACCGGCCAGCGCCTTGGTCGGCTTGCCTTCGGCATCGAGCGCGATGTTGAGATACGGGCCCAGCACTTCGGAGCGTTGCTCGGGCTGCTCGGTGGCCACGCCCGGCAGCAGCACCGCCAGGCGCCGCGGGGTGGACAGCGGCTTGGCATCACCGCGGGTGACGGCGACGCCGCGCTTTTCCAGCCCGGCCCGCACGCCGTCGAAGAAGGCCTGCGCCAGGCCCGGCAGCGCCTTGACCGGCAGCTCCTCGGTGCCCAGTTCGATCAGCAGGGGTTGCATGCTCATATCACGTCCTTCCGGGTCGCCAGCAGGTCGCCGCGCCCAATCGTTTTGTCTTTCGACTTGCCGCGGGCATCGCGGTCGTCGCCATTGATCGCCAGCAGCCAGAGTCCGGCCACCGGCAGCAGAAAGCAGCCAAACAGGAACCAGCCCAGTGCGTTGCGGCCGCGCTGCTGCGCCCACCAGGCGCAGAAGTAGCCGAACGCCAGCGGCGCCGACCATAGCGCGCCAATCACCCAGATCATTTCGCTGTTCGGTCGCACCGGTCTCGACTCAGCGCTTCACGCCGGGAAAGCCCAGCTTCTCGCGCTGCGCGTAGTAGGCCTGCGCCACGCCCTGCGCCAATGCACGCACTCGCAGGATGTAGCGCTGGCGCTCGGTCACGCTGATCGCACGGCGCGCATCCAGCAGATTGAAGGCGTGGCTGGCCTTGGTGACCTGTTCGTACGCCGGCAGCGGCAGGCCCACCTCCACCAGATGCTTGGCTTCGGCCTCGCAGGCGTCGAAGCGGTGGAACAGCTCTTCCACATTGGCATGCTCGAAGTTGTAGGCGCTCTGCTCCACTTCGTTCTGGTGGTACACATCGCCGTAGCTCACCGGCGTGCCATCCGGGCCATAGGTCCACACCAGGTCGTAGACGTTGTCGCAGCTCTGCAGATACATGCACAGCCGTTCCAGCCCGTAGGTGATCTCGCCGAGCACCGGCTTGCACTCCAGCCCGCCAGCCTGCTGGAAGTAGGTGAACTGGGTCACCTCCATGCCGTTGAGCCAGACTTCCCAGCCCAGCCCCCAGGCGCCCAGCGTGGGCGATTCCCAGTTGTCTTCGACAAAGCGCAGGTCATGCACCAGCGGGTCGATGCCCAGCGCCTGCAACGAGCCCAGATACAGGTCCTGGATGTTGTCCGGGTTGGGCTTCATCGCCACCTGGTACTGGTAGTAACGCTGCAGCCGGTTGGGGTTTTCGCCGTAGCGGCCATCGGTGGGACGGCGCGAGGGCTGCACGTAGGCCGCATTCCACGGCTCCGGTCCCAGCGCGCGCAGGAAGGTGGCCGGATGGAACGTGCCCGCGCCCACTTCCAGGTCCAGTGGCTGGATCAGCACACAGCCCTGTTCGGCCCAGTACTGGTTGAGGGTCTGGATCAGGCCCTGGAAAGTGATTGGAACGCGCCGGGAATCGGACATGCAGCAAAGGCCGTGCGGAAGGGGTGCGCTAGTATACCGGCCGACCCGCAGCGCTTTGCCGCGGGAGCACCGCCGCAGGGGACTACAGCAGATGGAACAGCGGCGCCCGGCCGATCCCAGCACCTCCGCACCGCTGCCGCGCGGACGCCTGATGTTCGATCCGGTGGCCGCCGCGCTGCTGGCCGATGGCATGGTGGTGCCGCACGAACACGAGCGCGTGCAGTTCTCCGCCGCCGGCGTGCGCAACGCCAGCGAAGTGCATCCGCTGGTGCTGCTGGCCAACCTCAAGCTGCACGCCGCGCAGCCGCCAGCCGGTGAGCTCGGCCTGGAGCGGCTGACCGAATGGCTGGCCACCCGCACCGGGCTGCGCTACCTGCGCATCGACCCCACCCGCATCGACGTGGCCGCGGTCACCGGCGTGGTCTCGCATGCGTATGCACGCCGCCACCGCATCCTGCCGCTGGCACTGGACGCCGAGCGCGTGCTGGTGGCCACCAGCGAGCCGCTGGCGCTGGACTGGCTGGCCGACGTGCAGCACCTCAGCCGCCGGCGCATCGAGCTGGCGCTGATCAACCCGCTGGATCTGCACCGCTACACGATGGAGTTCTTCGGCGTCACCCAATCGGTGCGTGGCGCGCGTGGCGATGCGCGCAGTGTCGAACCCGGCTCAGGCCTGCCCAGCTTCGAACAGCTGGTGGAATTGGGCCGCGCCGGCGACGTCAACGCCGACGACCACCACATCGTGCATATCGTCGACTGGCTGCTGCAGTACGCCTACGAACAACGCGCTAGCGACATCCATCTGGAACCGCGCCGCGAAGCCGGGCGTATGCGTTTTCGCATCGACGGTGTGCTGCACAAGGTGCTGGAAGTGCCGCCCACGGTGATGACCGCGGTGGTCAGCCGGATCAAGGTGCTCGGGCGCATGGACCTGGCCGAACGCCGCCGCCCACAGGACGGCCGCATCAAGACCCGGTCGCCGGGCGGGCGCGAAGTGGAAATGCGTCTGTCCACGATGCCCACCGCGTTCGGCGAGAAGTGCGTGATGCGTATCTTCGACCCGGATTCGGCATTCAAGAGCATCGAACAACTCGGCTTCAGCGCCGAAGAAGCCGCCGGCTGGAGCGCGCTGGTGGAGCGCCCGCATGGCATCGTGCTGGTCACCGGCCCGACCGGCTCGGGCAAGACCACCACGCTCTATTCCACGCTCAAGCGCCTGGCCACGCCGGATGTGAATGTCTGCAGCGTGGAAGACCCGATCGAAATGATCGCCCCCGAATTCAACCAGATGCAGGTCCAGCAAAACATCGATCTGGATTTCGCCAGCGGCGTGCGCACGCTGCTGCGGCAGGACCCGGACATCATCATGATCGGCGAAATCCGCGACCTGGAAACCGCGCAGATGGCGGTGCAGGCCTCGCTCACCGGGCACCTGGTGCTGTCCACCCTGCACACCAACGATGCCGCTTCGGCGATCACCCGCCTGCTCGATCTGGGCGTGCCGCACTACCTGGTCGCCTCCACGCTCAACGGCGTGCTTGCCCAGCGCCTGGTGCGCACGTTGTGCGTGCATTGCAAGCGCCCGCACACGCTCAGCGAGGCGGATTGGGCGGCCATCCAGGAACCGGGCGAAGCCTTGCCGGAGGTGCTCACCGTGCACGCCCCGGTCGGCTGCCTGGAATGCCGCCGCACCGGTTACCTGGGCCGCGTGGGCCTGTACGAACTGCTGCCGGTGACCCCACGCTTGCGTAGCCTGATCCGCGCCGACACCGACCTGGCCAGTTTCAGCCAGGCCGCCCGCGGCGACGGGCTACGCACCCTGCGCCGCACCGGCCTGGAAAAGGTCGCCGCTGGTCTGACCACGGTGGAAGAGGTGCTGTCGGTGTTGCCACCTCGGGAATAGCGGATTGCTGGGGTTTGCACCGTTAACGGCGCAGGCACCCCTCACCCCAACCCCTCTCCCGGCGGGAGAGGGGCCTCGATCGCGCCCCGGCCCGCGTTTGCGACGTGGACGCCCAAAGGCACGCGCGCCAGTGGCGCGCAAGCCGTGCCCTCTCGCCCGGGCGGTAGAGGGGCTCGCTCCGTTCTCACACCGTTGCTCCCTTCTCCCAGCGGGAGAAGGTGCCCGAAGGGCGGATGAGGGTACGTCAGCACGCACATGTTGCAAGTCGCAATCGGCGGGGAATTCTCACCATTGACCAAGTCCACGGCACGGCCGAGGACGGCCGAATCAGTGGCGCGGCGATCACTGCACACTCAAGTCGGGGACCAACGTGACCACAAACCATCCCAGCCATCACTGCTCTTCCCTGCACAGCGCGCGTAGCCAGCCCCCCCCCCCCGCCTAGCCCGGTCTCCAAACCTCATACATAGCCATCCGGCATAACCTTAGCTACATGCGTTGGCACGCCAGTTGAAAAAACCCGGCCGCTGCTGCCTACAATCGGACCCATCCATCGCTGCCGGGTGTTTCGTCCGCATGTCCGCCTTGCCGTTCCTGATCATCGAAACCGGCCACCCTGTGTCGGGGATGAAACGGTACGGGCGATTTCCGCACTGGATCCGCGTGGCGGCCGGGCTGGCCGAGCGTGAGACGGTGGTCATCGATGTCGCCAACGGCGACCGCCTACCCGACCGCCGCGGCTTTGCCGGCACCTTGATCAGCGGCTCGGCCGCGTTCGTCACCGATCGCGCCGACTGGAGCGAGCGCAGTGCGGAGTGGCTGCGCGATGCGGCGCACGCCGGCATGCCCTTGCTGGGCATCTGCTACGGCCACCAGTTGATCGCACACGCGCTCGGCGGGCAGGTCGACTACAACCCGGCCGGGCGCGAATCCGGCACCATCGCCCTGGAACTGCACCCGCCCGCGCACGAAGACCCCTTGTTCGGCGGGCTTCCGCCGCAGTTCCCGGCGCATGCCACCCATTTGCAGACCGTGCTGCGTGCGCCCGACGGCGCGGTGGTGCTGGCGCGCTCGCCGCAGGATCAGTGCCACGCGTTCCGCTGGGGCCAGTCCACCTGGGGCGTGCAGTTCCACCCCGAGTTCGCCACCCACCATATGCGCGGCTATGTGCGCGCGCGGGCGGACTGCATCGCCCGCCACGGCCGCTGCGCCCGCACCGTGGCCAGCGAGGTCAGCGCCGCACCGATGGCGCGCAAGCTGCTGCGGCGCTTCGTCCACCACGCACGTGGCTTGCAAACTGTGGCCGGCCATCCCGCCGCGCACACGCAAAAGCAGCGATAATCCCCATTCGCCGGGTGGTCCGGTGCGTATCGATCCGGAATGGGAATGAGCGAAATCCGCAAGGTGCCGGCATCTGCCGGCGCAGAATGGCTGTTGACCGGGTTCTCCCTGCTGAAGCGGGCGCCGCTGGCGCTGGGCACGCTGGGGGTGATCTGGAGTGTGGCCGCCACCCTGGTGGTGTCGCTGTCGGTGCTGGTGCCGTTGCTGGGCCCGGCGCTGCAATTCCTGATGGTGCTGGCCGGCCCGTTGTTCATGGGCGGCCTGCTGTGGGCGGTGCGCGAAGTGGACGAAGGCCGCGTTGCCCGGCCCGGGCACCTGCTGCACGGCCTGCAGGACGGCCGCGCGCCGCATCTGCTGGTCTCGCTGTTGCCGCAGTTGCTGGCCGGCCTGGTGCTGGGCGTGCTGCTGCTGGTGATGATCGGCCCGAGCGGGCTGCAGCAGCTGTCCGAGGTGATGGTCAAGATCAACGAGATCAGCCAGTCCGGCGCGCAGCCGGACCCGGTGCAGATCGAGCAACTGGCCGCCAGCTTGCCGGCCGGCCGTATCCTGCTGTGGTTGCTGCTGATGGTGGCGACCTTCGCCGCGCTGACGCTGGCCCTGTTCGTGATGCCGCCGCAGGTGATGTTCGACCGCAGCACCGGCGGCCATGCGTTGCGCGAAAGCCTGCGCGCCAGCCTGCACAACCTGCCGGCGATGCTGGTGTTCTTCGTACTGGCCTTCATCGCCATCTTCGCGATCTATTTCGCGGTGATGATTGTGGCGCTGATCGTCGGCCTGGTGGCCGGCCAGACCGTGGCGATGTGGCTTGCCCAGCTGCTGCTGATGGCCGTGCTGATGCCGGTCTTCGCCGGCTCGGTATACGCGGCCTGGAAGCAGATGTTCACCCACGAAGGCGCCGTCGCCCGCCCGCCGCCGCCCTCGCGCCCGGACGTATTTGCTGCCTGATACCGCAGCATCCGTAAGAGCGCGCTTGCGCGCGATGCGGCTCTACCGGTAAGGCCTCGTCGCGCACAAGTGCGCTCCTACCAGAAGCCATTCTGGCGAGCGCGGAGGCTAGCTTCTCTCGACGCCGGAGATTTCCCGGAAAAGCCCATCGCGCCCGGGTGCGCTCCTACGAAATTCGATCCGGTTCCGCAGCGTCAGACCGTATGGTCGAGTTCCACCCGAACGGTCGTGATGCAGTCGGGTATGGCGCCAAATGGCAATGGATGCGCTGCAAACACGTTTTCGTAAATGATCACCTCCGCACCTGAGCGCGTTGCGTGCAGATGCCCCACGCCGCTGAAAGACGTGTTCGCAGTCTCCCGCAAGCGCGCATTGCGCCCGTGGAAAAGACCGCTTGCCGCACGGCCAGACGCATCGATTCGGACCGTCAGCTCGCCATACATGGCGCTGAGAAAGTCATGCTGTTCGGTACCGAACAGCTGCATCGGATCAACCGTGTTGTGAATCAACAAGATGGCCGGCATGCCCGCACTGGCGGCGACGCGCAGCTGGGCACGCGCCTCGGCAATCTTCTGACGGACGTGCCAGCCAATGGTTCGTGACCATCCACCGTCTGGATCGACTCCGCGTCTACTTTCGATCTGCTTGATTTCGACGGCCACCGCCGTGCTGCCCAGCCGGACGTGATAGTCGGGTGTACTGGCAGACGTCTCGGCAATCCGCTGACAGTCCAACCGATGGTGGGCGCAGAAAATCTCGAATAGCTGCTCCGAAGCGGTTTTCGGCATTTTCGATCCAACCTGGTGGCTGGATGCAGCCTACGCGTCTGTCAGCACCTTCGTGTCCGGGAGCGTGTTTGTACCCGTGCCACGGCATCCGTAAGAGCGCGCTTGCGCTGCTGCGCGCACTAACTCGCCTTCGGCGCCACGGCACGTGAGGCGATGATGCCCAGTTCGTAGAGCAGGCACATCGGGATGGCGAGCATCAGCTGCGAGACCACGTCCGGGGGAGTGAGCACGGCGGCCAGGACGAAGATGCCGACGATGGCGTAGCCGCGGCCTTCGCTCAGCTGCTTGGGGCTGACCCAGCCCATCAGCACCAGGATCACCAGCGCCACCGGCAACTCGAAACTCGCGCCGAAGGCGAAGAAGATCGCCAGCACGAAGTCCAGGTAGGAATTGGCGTCCGGCGTAATGGCGATGACGTCCGGCTTGAAGGTCGTCAGGAAGTGGAACACCGCCGGCAGCACCAGAAAGTACGCAAACGCACAGCCGATGTAGAACAGCGCCACCGCCGAGGCCAGCAACGGGAAGGCCAGCTTCTTTTCGCGCTGGTACAGGCCCGGCGCCACGAACGCCCATGCCTGGTACAACAGCCACGGCACGCTGAAAAACACCGCCACGAAGAAGGTCAGCTTGAGCGGGGCGAAGAATGCGCCGGCCGGGTTCATCGCGATCATCGTCTGCCCCAGCGGCAGCTGCGAGATCAGCGGGGCGGCGAGCCACGAGTAAATGGTGCGCGAGAACGGCAGCAACGCGATCAGCACCACACCCAGGCCGATCAGCGCGCGGACCAGCCGGCTGCGCAATTCGACCAGATGCTCGATCAGACTGCTTTCGGCCTGTGCGTCGTCGAACAGGCTCAAGGCGCCTTCTCCTGGGGACTGGTGCTGCTGGCGGTCACCGACGCGCTGGGAGCATGCGTCGTGACCGGGGTGGAGGTCAGGCTGCCGTGCGGTGCCGGCACCAAGGTCTGCTTGGGCGCCGGCGCCATCGGTTGTGCCTGGGCGACCACCGGCGCAGGCGCTGGAACAGGCGCGTGCGGCTGCGCGCTGCCCGGCTCCAGCACCACCGGCGCATCGGCCGGCAGCTCGAGCGGTGCGGCAAGCGGCGTGGCGCTGGTGCGGATGTCGATATCGCGGCCGACCTCGTCGTGGAGTTCGCGTGCTTGGTCATGCAGGCCGCGTGCGCCGTCTTCGACCTGTTGCTGCGTGTTGCGCAGCTGGCCTTCGGCTTCGCGCAGCGACGCCTGTACATCCTGCAGGCTGCGCTTAAGCTCTTCGGCTTCGAGCTCGCGTTCGAGTTCCTGCTTGACCGAATCCCACTGCATGCGCGCGCGGCGCACCCACAACCCGGCAAATCGCGCGGCCTTGGGCAGGCGCTCGGGACCGAGCACCACCAGGGCAACCACCGCGATCAGCGCCAGCTCGCTAAACCCAATATCGAACACGGACGCTGTTCCGGATCAGCGCGCGTCGCGGTCGCGCTCGGCCTGCGCCTCGCGGGCCTGCTCGGCGCTACGCGAGTCGTCGCCGAGCTTGCCAGCCGGCTTGTCGTCGTCGTGCATGCCCTTCTTGAATTCCTTGACTGCGCTGCCGAGATCCTTGGCACCACTGGTGAGCCGCTTGGTGCCAAACACCAGCAGCACGATCACCAGCACGATCAGCCAGTGCCAAATGCTGAAACTGCCCATGATCCGCTCGCTCGCTTGAAGAATAGGAGACTCAGGATACCCCACCGCACCGCGCAGGGGGATGACAGCCGGTCAGCGGTTGCCGTCTAGTGATTCGGTGCGGATTTCACCATCGGAGACCGGCTGAAAGCCTTGCTGCTGGGGCGGCGTGGCCGAGGGCTGGATCGGCATGGTGCTGGCCTCGTTGCCCGGCGGCGGTGGCGTCGCCGGGGCCTGCGCGGGCGACTGGCTGACCGGGCGCGGCGCGGGCGGCGGCGTGTCGCCATCGCTGCTGCGGTTGGTGCGCGCGGTGTAGGTGACCTCTTCCAGACGGTCGCGGAAGGCGATCACGTCGGTGGACGGGCGCTCGTTGGTGCGGCCTTCGAAGATCATGCGCGGGGTGGCGCCGCCGCCGTAGGCGTTGAGGTCGGCGGCATCGTCGATCTGCAGCACCGCGCCGTCCAGCGCCACGCCAGCAAACAGGCCACGGGCGCGCGACCAGGACCAGATTTCGGCCTTGAGCTGGCCGTCGGTGGCGGCGGCGGCGTTGCGGCCCACCGGGCCTGCGGCCACGCCGGCATCGGCGCCCAGGGTGAACTTGCCGTTGACGATGTTGTCCAGGCTGCGGTCGTTGCGGAACACCAGCACCACATCGGAAGACTGCACGCCGGCCTGGAAGCCGATGCTGCCGCCGGTGAGCTTGACGAACACCGGCTGCGACCAGCTGCCGTCAGCGTTCTTCATCGACATCAGGCCGTGGCCGCGACGGCCGCCAATCACCAGGCCGGCCTTGAGCGTGTCGGGGATGACCACGATCGCGCGCGCTTCGTCGAGCAGCTTGTCGGGGATGGCCTGCTCGGGGATGTTCATGATCTCGTTGAGCACCCGCACCGCATTACGCGCGCGCTGATCCTCTTCCGGGCCCGCCACGGCATGGCCGGCAGCGAAGGTCAGCGACAACAACAGGGCCAGGCGCGACAAACGAGGCATGACAAGCTCCAAAGGGCAATCCGTCAAAGATAAATCAATGGCGCGACGTTAGTCGCGGGGCAATGAATCGGTGGTGAGCGCACCCGGGGCGCAGACGGGCCCGATCGCAGTGATCGGATCGGTGCATTCGGCAGGCTCGCCAAGCTCTGCCAGAATGGTCGCCATGAACACCACTTCCGACACCGCTCTGCTGGTGGTCAACCTCGGCACCCCCGAGTCGCCCACTGCCCCGGCCGTGCGCCGCTACCTGGCCGAGTTTCTCAGCGACCGCCGCGTGGTCGCCATCCCGCCGCTGTTCTGGAAGCCGCTGCTATATGGCGTGATCCTGCCCATCCGCGGCCCCAAGTCGGCAGAAAAATACGCCAAGGTGTGGCTGCCGGACGGCTCGCCACTGGCGGTGTACACGCGGCGCCTGACCGAAGGCCTGCAGCAGGTCATGCCCGACTGGCACGTCACCTGGGCCATGCGCTACGGCGCGCCGGCCCTGCGCAAAGCGATGGATGGCCTGCGTGCACGCGGCATCAAGCGCATCGTAGTGCTGCCGCTGTATCCGCAGTATTCGACCACCACCACCGCCTCGATCCAGGACGTGGTGGATGCTTGGCGCCCGAGCGCGCCGGAGATCGCGGTGGAGGTGATCCAGGACTATTGCGAAGACGCCGGCTGGGTGGCGGCGATCGCCGATTCCATCCGTGCGCACTGGCAGGTGCATGGGCGCAGCGAGAAGCTGATGTTCTCCTTCCATGGCCTGCCGCAACGCGTGGCCAACGCCGGCGACCCGTATCCGCAGCAGTGCGAACGCAGCGCGCAGGCGATCGTCACCGCGCTGGGCCTGGGCCCGGATGCGTGGCAGATGGGCTACCAGTCGCGCTTCGGTGCAGAACGCTGGTTGCAGCCGTATGCCGAACCCACGCTGTGGGCACTGGCCGAAGGCGGCGTGCGCAGCTTCGACCTGGTGTGCCCGGGCTTTGCCACCGACTGCCTGGAAACGCTGGAAGAAGTGGCGCTGGGCTTTGCCGAAACGCTGGCCGAACGCGGCGCCACGCTGAGCTACATCCCCTGCCTCAATGACAGCACCACGCATGCGCAGGCGTTGGCCGCAGTGGCCCGCCGCGCGTGAGGTTGCAGCCGTTTCACTGCGACTTGCCGATTGGCCGCATCACCGGGCTGCGCACTGCCGAGCGCGGGCCACGCCGGGTGTTGGCGCTGCATGGCTGGCTGGACAACGCAGCCAGCTTCCTGCCGCTGAGCGCGCACCTGCCGGCCGATGCGCTGGATCTGGTGTTGCTCGACCTGCCCGGCCACGGCCACAGCGCGTGGCTGCCGGTGGGCGCCGAATACACGCTCAGCAGCGCCATCCACAATTTGCTGCTGGTGGCCGATGCGCTGGGCTGGGAACGCTTCACCGTGCTGGGCCACTCGCTCGGCGGCGGTGTGGCCAGCCTGATGGCCGCGGCTGCCCCGGAACGGGTCGAGGCTTTGATCGCGATCGAGGCGCTGGGCGCGCTGGCCGAGCCGGTGGAGAGCACCGCCAGCCGTCTGCGCGAGGCTGTCAGTTCCACGCGCACGCTGGCGCAGCGGCCGCTGCGGGTGTTCCCGTCGATGGAGATGCCGGTGCGTGCGCGCATGATGGCCAACCAGCTCACCGAGCCGGCGGCCCGCCTACTGGTGGAGCGCGGCGTACGCGTGGTGGAAGGGGGCTACAGCTGGTGCTCGGACCCGCGGCTCACCCTGCCCACCGCCATCCGCATGACCGAAGTGCAGATCGATGCGCTGTTGAGCAGTATCGTTTGCCCCACCCAGGCCATTTTCGCCACGCCGGCGCAGCCGTATTTCCCCGACGACCTGCGCGACCATCGTGTGGCGATGGTGGCCGACGCGCGCCTGCACCTGCTGCCCGGCACGCACCATGTGCACATGGTGGCACCCGAGGCGGTGGCGGCGGTGATCAATGCGTTCCTGGCTGGGCTGCCGACGCCGCGCGCGTAAGAACACACGCTCCGCTGACAACGGCATTCGACAAACGCGTGCACTGAAAAACGCATCGTGTGTAGTTGTTTGCACGGCGGATCACTGCACATCACCATCGAGGTCTCGCGTTGAACACGCCTGTCCACGTTGTCACCGCGATCGAAGCGTTCCAGGCGTGGCACACGCCGTGGACATTCTTCGACAGCGTGTGCGCGTCACTGCAAGCGCAGGACCGCCCTCTTCTGCAGCAGGTCTGGGCTGCAGCCTGCGACCCGCAGCTGTGGCGCGGCAATGAGCCGCTTGCTGTGATGATTGATGCCGTGCAGACCGCATTGGCGACCCGTTATCCGTGGCTGTCGTTGCCTGCGTGTGGGCAGCTGGCGCGCGCAGCGGCGTATGCGTGGCGGTAGCGCGATGCACGTGGCGCCGCACGCACTGCCGTGAGGTCTGCGTTGTCCAGCCCGGCCCTGCCGGTTTTTACAGCACTGTCAGGCGTCGGCAAATCAAGACGGCTGGACAGATGGGAGATCTCGGTGCGGCGTCAGCGCACCACGCGTCCCTTCTCTGGCGCCAGTGAGGTTGCGTTCGCCCAGAGTGTCCAGCACGCGCGCTTGCGCGCCGCCGATCACTCCGCCTGCAGCAACCGCCGCAGTTGCGCCTTGAGCTGGCGGCCGTGTTCGTGGAAATAGCTGCGCTCGTCGCGCCAGGCGGGAAAGCGCTGTTCCACCTCGGCCCAGAACGCCGGCGAATGGTTGGCCTGCACCAGATGGCAGAGCTCGTGCACCAGCACGTATTCGAACGCCGAGGGGCGGCCGAGCACCAGCGCCAGGTCCAGCGCCAGCGAGCCGTCCGGTGCCAGCGAGCCCCACTGCGAGGACATCACCTTCAACCGCAGACGGGCAGGCGCGCGCGGCAATCCCGGCAGGTAGGTGGGCAGCCAGCGGCCGATATCGGCGCGCGCCTGCGCTTCGTAGAATTCCTTCAAGGTGCGCCGCAGCCCGGCATCCCCCAGGCGCGCCGGGACGTGGAACTGGGCGCCGTCATCGGTGATGTCGATGCGGGCATAGCGCCCGTCGTGCCAGCTCAACGGCAGCAACGCGCCGCGCAACGGCAGCAGGCCGGGCACGCCACGCTCCAGCGGCGGTAGCGCATCCACCTGCTGGTAGCGCGACAGCTGCGTGCTCAGCCAGTCCAGATGCGCGTGCAAAAAACGCTCGCCGGCCACCAGGCTTGCACGCAGCGGCAGGGTCAGCCGCGCGCCGCGTTCATCCACACGGAGCTTGATGCGCCGCGCGCGCGGGTCGCGCACGCGCAGCACGACGATCTCGCGCCCTTCCAGCTGCAGGCGCACGCAGTCGCGTTCGACGACCTGCGGTGCGGGTGCGATGAGGCGGCGGACAGGCTTGAACATGGCCACAGGATAGCGCTGCGATGTGTCAGCCGGTGAGACCGATCAGGCCTCGGCCTTGCTCAGCTTCAAGGCGTCTTCCAGCAACAGGAACAGGCGTCGCACTTCGGCGCTCATCAGCGCAAAGCGCGCGTCGAGTTCGGCACGTGCGCCGTCGCCTTCGCTGTGCTCGAGCTGGTCCAGTGCGCCATCAAGGAACTTGAGCTTGCGGATCACCAGATCGTCGCCGAGCACGAAGGACAGGTTGTCGTCCATCACCAGCGCCAGCTTGGTGACCTGCTTGCCCGCTTCCAGGTGCTTGTCGATCTCGTCGCCGCGCAATTCCTGGTGCTGGCACTTAACCACCGCACCGCCTTCGATCGGGTCCTTCATCTCGCACTCTTCGCCCAGGCTCAGGCCTTCGGGCAACGGCTCGCCGGCGATCCAGCCGGTGAGGATGGCGCGCGGGGCGACTTCGGCATTCAACGGCAGCGCCGGGAAGCTGCCGAGTGCGCCGCGGATCTCGCTCATCACGTTCTCGCCGCTCTTGCGGCTGGAGGTGTTGACCGCGATGTAGCCGTGCTGCAGGTCCAGGATGGCGTCGGTGCGCGAGCTCTTGACGAAGGCACGCGGCAGCAGCTCGTGGATCAGGTCGTCCTTCAGACGCTTGCGCGCTTTGCCACCGGGGCGGCGGCCTTCCTTCTCTTCGATCTCGGCCACCTTGCGCTCGAGCAGATCGTTCACCACCGCGCCGGGCAGGATCTTGTCTTCGCCGCCAACGGTGAGCCACAGGAAATCCTCAAGCCGGTGCGAGAGTAATTCGTGCTCGTCGCGGCCGAACGGGGAGATGAATCCGCGCGAGGTCATTTCCAGCGGGCCAACCGGCTTGAGCTGCACCTGCGGCAGCAGCGTTTCGATTTCGGAAAAATCCAGGGTGGTCGGGAAGCGGAACAGCGTGAGATTGCGAAAGAACATGCGAAAGACCGAAGAGGAGGAAAGAAGGTGGCGCGGGAGTGAGGTGGTCGGTAACGGCGTCTGCGCTAGTCGCGCGCGTGCTCGGCAGCGCTGCCGGCCAACCAGCCAGCGGCATCGGGCAGCGGTGCATCGGCGCCGCCGCCCAATCCCAGAAAATCAAATAACGTGCGGTCGGCCAGCTGCTCCGGACGCACATCGCCCAGCGCGCGGGCGATCTGGTCCACGCGGCCGGGCTGCTCGCGGTCCCACTGCTGCAGCATGCGCCCGACCTGCTGGCGCTGCAGGTTTTCCTGGCTGCCGCACAGGTTGCAGGGAATGATCGGGAACTGGCGGGCCTGCGCGTAGGCGGCGATGTCGGCCTCGCGCACATAGGCCAGCGGGCGGATCACCACATGCGCGCCGTCGTCGCTGCGCAGCTTGGGCGCCATCGCCGCGAGCCGGGCGTGATGAAACAGGTTCATGAAAAAGGTCGCCACGATGTCGTCGCGGTGATGGCCCAGCGCAATCTTGGTCACCCCGTGCGCCTGCGCGTAAGCGTAGAGCGCGCCACGGCGCAGCCGCGAGCACAGCGAACACATCGTCTTGCCCTGCGGGATCACCCGGCTGACCACCGAATAGGTGTCCTGTTCGATGATGTCGAACGGCACCTGCTGGGCGCGCAGGTAGGTGGGCAGCACGTCGGCGGGAAAGTCCGGCTGCTTCTGGTCCAGGTTCACCGCCACCAGCGTGAACGGCACCGGGGCCTTGCGCTGCAGCTGCAGCAGCATGTCCAGCAAGGTGTAGCTGTCCTTGCCGCCGGACAGGCAGACCATCACCTTGTCACCGGGGGCGATCATGCCGAAATCGGCAATCGCCTGGCCCACCGCGTGGCGCAGCCGCTTGGCCAGGCGCAGCGGCTCGCGCTGCAGCCGCGGGGTGCGCGGCGCGGGATCGGCCAAGGGAAGCGGCAGCGGCAGGACAGCGGTCATAAGCCGGCCATTGTAGCTGGCCGGACCGCCGCTGCCTGAGCGCCGGCCCGCTGGCGCGGCGTGACCGCGCCGATGCCGGCGATGGCCGTCGCGCCTGCCTTGGCGGCGGCCGGCCACTGGCAGCCCCGCCCCCTGCGGCGATTGTGTGACAGCGCACGCGGCCGCGCTGCGCATCTCGCAGCGCAGCAAGCCTTTCTGGCGCGGGCTGGGTAAAGTCGCCCGGACCGTTCGACGCAGGATCGGCATGACCCACTCGGCTTCGCTGCATGGCGCGGCTTTTTTCAGTCGCAGTTTTGGTAGCGCTAACATTGTGCAACCCCCGAGCGTGCGCTGCATGCAACCCTGCTCCGCGCGCAGCACCGTCACGGCGTTGCGCGCAGCCCCATTGCCCTCTCCCTCTGCAGGAGCTTGACCCCATGAGCAACACCGTTTTCATCGGCGCGAAAGAATATTTCCCCGGCATCGGCAAGATCGGCTTCGAAGGCCGTGATTCGGACAACCCGCTTGCGTTCAAGGTGTACGACGCCAACAAGCAGGTCGCCGGCAAGACCATGGCCGAGCACCTGCGCTTTGCAGTGGCCTACTGGCACAGCTTCTGCGGCAATGGCGCCGATCCGTTCGGCCCGGGCACGCGTGCGTATCCGTGGGATGTCGGCAACACCGCGCTGGCGCGTGCCGAAGCCAAGTCCGATGCCGCGTTCGAATTCTTCACCAAGCTCGGTGTGCCGTACTACTGCTTCCACGACATCGATCTGGCGCCGGATGCGGACGACATCGGCGAGTACGAAAACAACCTCAAGCACATGGTGGGCATTGCCAAGCAGCGCCAGGCCGATACCGGCGTCAAGCTGCTGTGGGGCACCGCCAATCTGTTCTCGCACCCGCGCTACATGAATGGTGCCTCCACCAATCCGGACTTCAACGTCGTGGCGCGCGCCGCAGTGCAGGTCAAGGCTGCGATCGATGCCACGGTGGAGCTGGGCGGCGAGAACTACGTGTTCTGGGGCGGCCGCGAAGGCTACGCCTGCCTGCACAACACGCAGATGAAGCGCGAGCAGGACAACATGGCGCGCTTCCTCACCCTGGCACGCGACTACGGCCGCGCGATCGGCTTCACCGGCAATTTCCTGATCGAGCCCAAGCCGATGGAGCCGATGAAGCACCAGTACGACTTCGACAGCGCCACGGTGATCGGCTTCCTGCGCCAGCATGGCCTGGACCAGGATTTCAAGCTCAATATCGAAGCCAACCACGCCACGCTGTCGGGCCACAGCTTCGAGCACGATCTGCAAGTGGCCAGCGATGCCGGCTTGCTCGGCAGCATCGATGCCAACCGTGGCAACCCGCAAAACGGCTGGGATACCGACCAGTTCCCGACCGACCTGTACGACACCGTCGGCGCGATGCTGGTGGTGCTGCGTCAGGGCGGGCTGGCACCGGGAGGGCTGAACTTCGACGCCAAGGTGCGGCGTGAATCGTCCGACCCGCAGGACCTGTTCCTGGCCCACATCGGCGGCATGGACGCGTTCGCACGCGGGCTGGAAGTGGCCGACGCGCTGCTGACCTCCTCACCGCTGGAAACCTGGCGCGCGCAGCGTTACGCCAGCTTCGACAGCGGCGCGGGCGCAGACTTTGCCAACGGCACCAGCACGCTGGCGGATCTGGCCACGTACGCCGCCGGCAAGGGCGAGCCGACGCAACTCAGCGGCCGCCAGGAAGCCTACGAGAACCTGATCAATCAGTACCTGACGCGTTGATGTCTCGCTGCTGCTCGCCCAGTGCATCGGGCGAGCGTGCAATGCCGTGACGCTGGCGACAGCGTTTACGGCCCGGCGGAGGGCTGCTCTGCCGCGTCGGCTGCCGGTGCAGCCACCGAATCCCGCTTGACCAGCAGGTGTGCGACCACATGATCGACCATCGTCCGCGCGGGCCGCTCCTTGGCGCGAATCGTCTTCAACAAGATGTCCAATGCGGCATCGGCCATGGCCGCGATCGGCTGCTGCACGGTGGTGAGTTCCGGCCACACCGCGGTGGCGGCAGAGGTATCGTCGAAGCCGACCACCGACAGATCACGCGGCACATCCAGCCCACGCCGGTGCGCGACCGAAATGGCAGCGGCGGCCATGTCGTCGTTGCTGGCGAAGATCGCGCTGGGGCGCCGCTTGCGTGCGAGCAACTTTTCGGCCGCAAGCAGACCCGAGCGGTAGGTGTAGTCGCCAGGTTGCACCAGGTGACGATCCAGGCGCAGGCCGGCATCGGACAGCGCGGCCTGGAA
Organism: Xanthomonas sp. fls2-241-TYG-148; assembly: GCF_030208815.1. Taxonomy (NCBI): domain Bacteria; kingdom Pseudomonadati; phylum Pseudomonadota; class Gammaproteobacteria; order Lysobacterales; family Lysobacteraceae; genus Xanthomonas; species Xanthomonas sp. fls2-241-TYG-148. The sequence goes on along the minus strand of NZ_JARVTE010000018.1, from coordinate 69,495 downwards.
TCCCTCAAAACGCCGCGTGCTGGCCGACAGGTTCGGATGGCCGGCGATATAGCCGATGCGCGTGTGGCCCTGCGCGATCAGATGCTCGGTGATTTCCTTGGCGGCGGCGAATTCGTCGATGCGCACACAGGCCACATCCGGGCTGAAATGGTTGGAGGCGATTGCCACCACCGGCACCTTCGCACGCACCAGCTCCAGCACCGCCGCCTTGGATTCGCACAGCGGCGGCGGCAGGATCACACCAGCCACGCCCTTGGCGAGCTTGCGTGCGGCCTTGCGCTCGGCATCGGCGTCCAGATCGTCCCAGCAGTCGATGACCAGCTGGATCGAGGTGCGCGATGCCACACGCAACACACCGAGCAGCAATTCGCGCAGATACGCACCGCTGGGGTCGCTGTAGATCAACGCGATGCGCGTGCTCTGTGCGGCGGCCAACGCGCTGGCAGCGAGGTTGGGGGTGTAACCCAGTTTGTCGACTGCGCGCATGACGCGCGCGCGCGTGGCGTCACGCACATTGCCGTTGCTGTTGACCACGCGCGATACCGTCATCGGCGAGACCTTGGCCAGCGCTGCCACCTCGTTGATAGTGATCGCACGGCTGGTGCGGCGGACCGATTTCCTGACCTTCTCCAAGCGTGGCCTCTTCAAATGGCTGACGAACATGCGGTATGCAAGCGCACCGCGGCGCTGGTGCAGCGGCGAGCAACGCGCCTGGCTGTGCGTCGCATGGTACCGGGAAGCAGGCAGAGCGGCGACAGGCACGCACATCACGATCAGGCAACCGGATGCAAGGTATGAGCGCACGCATGACCAGGAAATTTGTGCGGCGCACGCAGGCCGCCTGCGCGCATTGGCTGCTGCTGGCGTTGCTGGTGTGCAGCGCGGTGTTGCCGGCGATGACCGCGCATGCCGAGGACGGCTACGATTTATGGTTGCGCTACCATTTATTGCCCGATGCGGCACAGAAGCAAGGCAGCGCGCGCGAATTGGTCGTGCTGGGCGCAACGCCCACGCTGCAGGCAGCCGGTGACGAGCTGCAGCGCGGCCTGCACGGTCTGCTCGGTGTGGCGCCGGCGCTGACGCAAGCCGCCACGCGCGATGGCGTGATCGTGCTGGGGACCGCGCAGACACCGCAGATTGCCGCGTTGGGCCTGGCAACCCAAGCATTGGGGCGCGAGGGTTACCTGATCCGCAGCACGCGCGTGGATGGGCACCAGGCGACCGTGATTGTTGGCGGCAGCGATGTGGGCGTGTTGTACGGCGCGTTCCATCTGCTGCGGCTGGTGCAGACCGGGCAGTCGCTGAGCGCGCTGAATCTCCGGCAGACGCCACGGCTGCAGCTGCGCCTGCTCAATCACTGGGACAACCTGGATGGCGTGGTGGAGCGTGGCTATGCCGGCGCCTCCTTGTGGAACTGGCAGACCCTGCCCGGCTACCTGGACCCGCGCTACACCGACTATGCACGCGCCAACGCCTCGCTCGGCATCAACGGCACGGTGCTCAACAACGTCAACGCCAAAGCGTGGAGCTTGACGCCGCAGTATCTGGACAAGGCCGCGGCGCTGGCCACGGTGTTTCGCCCCTATGGCATCCGCGTGTTTCTCAGCGCGCGCTTCAGTGCACCGATCGAGATTGGCGGTTTGAAGACCGCCGACCCACTGGACCCGCAGGTGCAGCGTTGGTGGCGTGAAACGGCCGATGCGATCTATGCGCGCATCCCTGATTTTGGCGGGTTCTTGGTCAAGGCTAACTCCGAAGGCCAGCCGGGCCCGCAGGATTACGGCCGCAGCCACGCCGACGGTGCCAACCTGCTTGCCGATGCACTGGCGCCGCACGGCGGCGTGGTGATGTGGCGTGCGTTCGTCTATTCGCATGAGCAGCCGGACGACCGCGCCAAGCAGGCGTATAGCGAATTCCTGCCGCTGGATGGCACGTTCCGCGACAACGTGATCGTGCAGGTGAAGAACGGTGCGATCGATTTCCAGCCGCGCGAGCCGTTCCACCCGTTGTTCGGTGCAATGCGCAAGACGCCACTGATGCCGGAGTTCCAGATCACCAAGGAATATCTAGGCTTTTCCACGCATGTGGCTTACCTGGGCAGCCTGTTCTCCGAAACGCTGCAGGCCGATACCTATGCGCGCGGCAAGGGCTCGACCGTGGCAAGGACGGTCGATGGCAGCCTGTTCAAGGCCACCACGCGCTCGCCGCTGACCGGGATTGCCGGGGTGGCCAACATCGGGGCAGATCGCAACTGGAGTGGCTCGATCTTCGACCAGGCCAACTGGTATGCGTTCGGGAGGCTGGCCTGGGATCCGGATCTGCGCCCGGAAGCGATCGCGCAGGAATGGGTGCGCATGAGCTTTTCCAACGACAGCGCGGTGGTCACGCCGGTGGTGGACCTGTTGTTGCGCTCGCGCGAGGCGGTGGTGGATTACATGACCCCGCTCGGCCTGCATCATCTGATGGGGCGTGGCCATCATTACGGCCCGGCGCCGTGGGATGCCGGCAGCGAGCGCCCGGACTGGGACCCGGTGTATTACCACCGCGCCGATCGCAACGGGATTGGATTTGATCGCAGTGCCAGTGGCAGCAATGCGGCTGCGCAATATGCCGGCCCGGTGGCGCGCGTGTTCGGCAACCTGCAACGCGTGCCCGAGCGTTACCTGCTGTGGTTCCACCACGTGTCATGGGATCACCGCATGGCCTCGGGGCGGCCGCTGTGGGACGAGCTGGTGTGGCATTACGACCACGGCGTGGATGAAGTGCAGCAGATGCGTGCGACGTGGCAGCAGCTGCACGGCCGCATCGATGCGCAGCGTTACCAGCAGATCGCAGCGTTCCTGGCGATCCAGCAGGACGAAGCGCAGTGGTGGCGCGATGCCAGCATTGCGTATTTCCAGCAGGTGTCCGGCCGTGCGTTGCCGGCTGGCACGGCGCCACCGGCGCATCCGCTGGCGTACTACCAGGCGCTGAAGTTTCCATACGCACCGGGGAACCCGAAATGAGTGCACGGACACGGGTGGCATTGATCGCGGCGCTGAGCGTGTTGCTCGCACCTTCCCATGCAGCGGCGGCCGATGCGCCATTGCTGCATGCGTTATTCCAGCCGCACATGGTGCTGCAACGTGATGCGCCGATCCGCCTGTGGGGCGATGCGCCGGCCGGCGAACAGGTGACGCTGCGCCTGGGCGAGCAGCAGGTGCAGGTGCGTGCCGACCGCCAGGGACATTGGCAGGCACGCCTGCCGGCGCGCGCCGCCGGTGGCCCGTACACGCTGAGTGCGCGCAGTGCAGGCGGCGTGACCCAGCAGCTGGACGATGTGCTGGTGGGCGATGTCTGGCTGTGCTCGGGCCAGTCCAACATGGAGCTGCAGGTGCATCGCACGCTGGATTCGCGCAGCGAAATCGCCGACGCCGATCACCCCACCATCCGCATGTTCAAGGTGCCGGCGCAGTCCAGCCCAACCCCGCAACGCAGCTTCGGGGGCGCTGCCGTCTGGCAACCCACCACGCCTGAGACGGTGAAAGATTTTTCTGCGGCTTGCTATTACTTCGCACGCGAACTGCAGAAGACCGTGGCGGTGCCGATGGGCTTGATCAATGCTTCGTGGGGCGGCTCGCAACTGCAGGCGTGGATCGGTGACGCCGCACTGCGCGCGGCCGGCGATGATGGCCCCGCGCTGGACGTGCTGGCGCGTTACGCCACCAGCCCGACCGATGCCGCGCCACGCTGGGGCAGGTTGTGGGAAACCTGGTGGCGTGCGCATGGCGACGGCGCGCCGTGGCAGCCGGATGCGCCGGGCGCATGGCAACCCGCGCCGGCCACGCTCGGTGCCTGGGACGAGTGGGGCGTGCCGCAGCTGGTCGGTTTCAACGGCATGGTCTGGTACCGCAGCACTGTCGAGCTGACCGCGGCGCAGGCCGCGCAGGAGGCCACGCTGCTCCTCGGGCCGGTGGACGAACTGGACCAGACCTGGGTCAACGGCCATGCGGTGGGCAGCAGCTACGGCGCCGACCAGCCGCGCCGCTACAGCGTGCCACGCGGGCAGCTGCAGGCCGGGCGCAACAGCATTGTGCTCAACGTGCTCAACACCTATCGCCGTGGGGGGTTACTGGGCGATGCGTCCTCGCGTGCGCTGCAGCTTGCCGACGGCAGCCGCGTGCCGCTGGATCGCCCCTGGCAGTACCAGATCGTGCCGGCCGCAGTGGGCATGCCGCCCCGTGCGCCCTGGTCGTCGGCGGCCGGGCTGACCACCTTGTACAACGGCATGATCGCCCCGCTCGGCCAGCTGGGTCTGCGCGGCGTACTCTGGTACCAGGGCGAGTCCAATGCCGGCGATGCAGTGCACTACCCGGCCTTGCTCGACGCCTGGCGGCGCGACTGGCGGCAGCGCTTCGGAGCGCAGCTGCCGCTGCTGGTGGTGCAGCTGGCCAACTACGGCATGCCGCCTACCCAACCGGTGGAAAGCGGCTGGGCGCAACTCCGCGAAGCGCAGCGCCGCTTCGTGGCCGGCGATGCGCATGCCGGGCTGGCGGTGGCCATCGATATCGGCGACCGCTACGACATTCATCCGGCCAACAAGCAAGAACTTGGGCGGCGCCTGGCACGTGCGGCGCGCAAGGTGGTGTATGGCGAGGCGATTGCCGCTTCCGGCCCGGTACCGCGCGATGTGCAACGCGATGGCGAGGCACTGCGCGTGCGCTTCGATGCCGTGGACACCGCCTTGCAAAGCTACAGCGCCAGCGCGCCGATCGGCTTTGAGGTCTGCGGCGCGGCCAGCGGCAGTTGCCACTACGCGCCGGCAAGCGTGCACGGTGACACCGTGACGCTGCGCGTGCCGGCCGACCTGCAGGCCACGCGCGTGCGCTACTGCTGGGCCGACAGCCCGGTGTGCACCTTGTACGACCGCAGCGGCCTGCCTGCAGGCCCGTTCGAACTTCCCATCACTGCCGCCACTTCCCGATGAGCGAGACCCCGATGTCACAGACCGTCGACTCCCCCTCCCCGCTGCAAGGCTCGGCCCGCGATCGCGAGATCGTCGAGGCGCGCGTCATCGTCACCTGCCCGGGGCGCAACTTCGTCACCTTGAAGATCCGCACCCGCTCGGGCATCACCGGGCTGGGCGATGCCACGCTCAACGGCCGCGAACTGGCGGTGGCAGCGTACCTGCAGGAACACCTGGTGCCGAACCTGATTGGCCGCGATGCCGGGCGTATCGAGGACATCTGGCAGTTCTTCTACCGTGGTGCGTACTGGCGGCGCGGGCCGGTGACAATGAGCGCGATTGCCGCGGTGGACGTGGCGTTGTGGGACATCCTGGGCAAGATGGCCGGCCTGCCGCTGTACCAGTTGCTGGGCGGGCGCTCGCGCGAAGGTGCGCTGGTTTACGGCCACGCCAACGGCCGCGACATCGCCGAAACCAGCGACGAGGTGGGCCGCTTCCGCGAGATGGGCTTTATCGCCATCCGCGCGCAATGCGGCGTGCCCGGCATCAAGAAGACCTACGGCATCTCCAGCGGTGGCAAGCCGTACGAGCCGGCCGAGAGCGAACTACCCACCGAAACCGTGTGGTCCACGCCGCGCTACCTGGGGGTGGTGCCGAAGTTGTTCGAGCAGCTGCGCGCCGACCACGGCGATGAGATCGAATTGCTGCACGATGCGCACCACCGCCTCACGCCGATCGAAGCCGCGCGCCTGGGTCGCGACCTGGAGCCGTACCGCCTGTTCTGGCTGGAAGACGCCACCCCGGCGGAGAACCAGCGCGCGTTCGAAGTGATTCGCCAGCACACGGTGACGCCGCTGGCGGTGGGCGAGGTGTTCAATTCGCTCTGGGACTGCAAGCACCTGATCGAGCAACAGCTGATCGACTACATCCGCACCACCATTGTCCATGCCGGCGGCATCACGCACGTGCGCAGGCTGGCCGATTTCGCCGCGCTGCATCAGGTGCGTACCGGCTTCCACGGTGCCACCGATCTGTCGCCGGTGTGCATGGGCGCGGCCCTGCACTTCGACACCTGGGTGCCCAATTTCGGCATCCAGGAATACATGTTCCATTCCGACGAGGCCAATGCGGTGTTCCCGCACGACTACGTGTTCCGCGACGGGCGCCTGCATTGCGGCGAAACGCCCGGGCATGGCGTGGACATCGATGAAACCCTGGCCGCGAAGTACCCCTACGTGCCCAAGCAGTTGCCGATCGCGCGTCTGGAAGACGGCGCGATGTGGGACTGGTGAGGCGCATGCGTGCCTTACTGCTGGCTGTGAGCGTGGCGTTGGCCGCACCGCTGGCGGCGTATGCGCAGCCAGCGGCGCCGAAGCAGGCCGTGGCGTTCGACTGGTTCGAGTACCGCGGCGATGACCCGGTGTTCGCCACGCCACTGCCCGCCGGGCATTACCGCAATCCGATCCTGGCCGGGTTCTATCCCGACCCCAGCATCACGCGCGTGGGCGAGCGCTATTACCTGGTCAATTCCACCTTCGCGTATTTCCCGGCGATTCCTGTGTTCGAGAGCACAGATCTGGTGCATTGGACGCAGGTCGGCAATGTGGTCGAGCGGCGTGAGCAGCTCGATTACGATGGCCTGGGCGTGTCGCGCGGCATGTTTGCCGCCAGCATCCGCCACCATGCCGGGCGGTTCTATGTGGTGGGCACCGCGGTGGACAGCGGCGGCAATTTCATTGCCAGCGCGACCAGTGCGGCCGGGCCGTGGTCCAGGCTCAGCTGGCTGCCCAGCGTGGACGGCATCGACCCGTCGTTGTTCTTCGATACCGATGGCAGCGCGTACCTGCTCAACAACGGCCCGCCGGAAGGCACGCCGTTGTACGAAGGCCACCGCGCGATCTGGATGCAACGGTTTGATCTGGCCACCCACCAGCCGGTGGGCCCACGCAAGGTGCTGCTCAACGGCGGCGTGGACCTGACCAGCAAGCCGATCTGGATCGAAGGCCCGCACCTCTACCAACGCGATGGCTGGTACTACCTGTCGTGCGCCGAAGGCGGCACCGGGCCGCAGCATTCACAAGTGGTGCTGCGTAGTCGCAACGTGTGGGGCCCGTACGCGCCCGCGCCGCACAACCCCATCCTCACCCAGCGCGACCTGCCTGCCGGGCGCGCGCAGCCGATCAGCAATGCCGGCCATGTCGACCTGGTGGACACGCCCGACGGGCAGTGGTGGGCGGTGTTCCTGGCCAGCCGGCCGTATGCGGACGACCGCTACAACACCGGGCGCGAAACCTTCCTGCTGCCGGTGCAGTGGCGCGATGGCTGGCCGTCGATCCTGCCGCCGGGCGCACCGATTCCCTACATCGCCAAGGCACCGCACGGCACGCCGGCGCGCACCGACCAAACGCCGCTGTCCGGCAACTTCACCTGGCGCGACGGGTTCGATACCAGCACGCCACAGCGCGAATGGCTGTCGTTGCGCGTGCCCAAACGCGACTGGGCCGACCTGCGTGCACGTCCGGGCTGGCTCACCCTGCACGCCACACCGCAAGGACTGGCCAGCACCGGCAACCCGGCGTTTCTGGCGCGACGCCAGCAGCACACGCACTTCACCGCCAGCACCGCGCTGGAGTTGCCAGCCCATGCGGGCATCAGCGCCGGCCTGGCCGCGGTGCAGAATTCCAACGCGTGGTACGCGCTGGGCGTACGCCGCGATGGCGATGGCGCGGAGGTCTTCGTGGACAAGCGCGACGGCACGCGCACCACCACCCTGGCGCGTGCGCGCATCCCGGTCACCACCGCCCCATTGCGGCTGCAGATCAGCGGCGATGGCGGGCGCTACAGCTTTGCCTTCGATGCAACCGGGCACGGCTGGCAATGGCTGCAGCGTCACGACGACGCCAGCATGCTGAGCACTGCACAGGCCGGCGGCTTTGTCGGCAGCACGATCGGGCCCTTCGCCCAGCTGGACCCAGACCGCACCAAGGAGGATTGAGCATGCATTCCCACCCTGCCCCGCACGCCCGCGTGCCGCACCGTGCCCTGGCGCGCGGCCTGTTGCTGGCGCTCGGCGTGGCCGCCGGCAGCACGCACGCCGCGACGCCACCCCCGCCATATCTGGACCCCACGCAACCGCTGCAGGCGCGCGCCGCCGATCTGGTATCGCGCATGACGCTGGAGGAAAAGGCCGCGCAGATGCAGAACGCCGCGCCCGCCATCCCGCGCCTGCAGGTGCCCGAATACGATTGGTGGAACGAAGCCCTGCACGGCGTGGCCCGCGCCGGCGGTGCCACGGTGTTTCCGCAGGCAATCGGCCTGGCGGCCACGTTCGATACCCCGTTGATGGCCGAGGTGGCCACCGCCATCAGCGACGAAGCACGCGCCAAGCACCATGCCTTCCTGGCGCGCGGCGAGCACAAGCGTTACCAGGGGCTCACGTTCTGGTCGCCCAACATCAACATCTTCCGTGACCCGCGCTGGGGCCGTGGCCAGGAAACCTATGGCGAGGATCCGTTCCTCACCGCACGCATGGGCGTCACCTTCGTGCAGGGCCTGCAGGCGCAGCAGGGGCCGTATCGCAAGCTCGATGCCACCGCCAAGCATTACGCGGTGCACAGTGGCCCGGAGGCGGATCGTCATCATTTCGACGTGCATCCCAGCGAGCGCGATCTCTACGAGACCTATCTGCCCGCCTTTCAGGCGCTGGTGCAGGAAGGCCACGTCGCCGCGGTGATGGGCGCCTACAACCGCGTCAACGGCGAGTCCGCATCGGCCAGCACGCGGCTGGAAGGCATCCTGCGCCGTGATTGGGGGTTCGATGGCTACATCGTCAGCGACTGCGCGGCCATCCGCGACATCTGGCAGAACCACAAGATCGTGCCCACGCCCGAAGCCGCCGCCGCACTCGGCGTCAAGCACGGCACCGACCTGGATTGCGGCGACACCTATGCCGCGTTGCCTGCCGCCGTGCGTGCCGGCCTGATCGATGAAGCCACCATCGATCGGTCGCTGACACGGCTGATGGCCGCGCGCCTGCGGCTGGGCATGTTCGACCCGCCGGCCAAGGTGCCGTGGGCGCAGATCCCGGCATCGGCCAATCAATCGCCGCAGCACGATGCACTGGCCCGGCGCACTGCGCGCGAATCGCTGGTACTGCTGAAAAACGACGGCCTGCTGCCGCTCAAGCCCACGCTCAAGCGCATTGCCGTGGTCGGCCCCACCGCCGACGACCCGATGTCGCTGCTGGGCAACTACTACGGCACACCGGCCGCGCCGGTCACCATCCTGCAAGGCATCCGCGACGCCGCCCCGCAGGCCGAGGTGGTCTATGCACGCGGCAGCGACCTGGTGGAAGGCCGCGAAGACCCCAACGCCGCCGCACCGATCGACGCGCGTTATTTGCGCCCAGCCGCCGGTGCCAGCCAGAACGGCCTCACCGGTGAGTACTTCCGTGGCCGTGCACTGGCAGGCCAGCCGGTGCTCACCCGCATCGACCCGCGCATCGCCTTCCGCTGGGACCGCAATGCGCCCACCGACGATGCGGTCGGCCGCGGCGAACTGCAGCCCGGCCAGGCGCTCGGCAAGGACGACTTCAGCGTGCGCTGGCACGGCCAGTTGCTGCCGCCGGTGTCGGGAAACTACGAGCTGCAGATTGCCGCCGACGACGGCGTGCGCCTGTATCTGGATGGCAAGCCGCTCATCGACCAGTGGAGCGATGCGCCGCGCATGCGGAGCGGCACCGCCACCGTGGCGCTGCAAGCCGGCAAGGCCTACGACCTGCGCGTGGAATATTACGAAGCCACCCGCGATGCCGGCGTACGCCTGGCCTGGCGCATGCCCGGCGCCAAACCGCCGTTGCAGGAAGCCGTGGATGCCGCGCGCAATGCCGAGGTGGTGGTGTTTGTCGGCGGCCTCACCGGTGATGTCGAAGGCGAGGAGATGGACGTCAATTACCCCGGCTTTGCCGGCGGCGACCGCACCGACACGCGCCTGCCCAAACCCCAACGCGAGCTGTTGCAGGCACTGCAGGCCACCGGCACGCCAGTGGTCGCGGTGCTCACCACCGGCTCCGCATTGGCCATCGACTGGGCACAGCAACACGTGCCCGCCATCCTGCTGGCCTGGTACCCCGGCCAGCGTGGCGGCACCGCGGTGGGCGATGTGCTGTTCGGCCAGGCCAGCCCGGGCGGACGCCTGCCGATCACCTTCTACAAGGAAGACGAACGCCTGCCGGCCTTCGACGATTACGCCATGCGCGGGCGCACCTACCGCTATTTCGACGGTAAGCCGCTGTACCCGTTCGGCCATGGCCTGGCCTACACGCAGTTTGCGTATTCGAACCTGCGGCTGGACCGCACCACCGTCGCCGCCGATGGCACGCTGCGCGCCACCGTGTCGGTGAAGAACACCGGCCAGCGTGCCGGCGATGAAGTGGTGCAGCTGTATCTGCACCCGCGCAACCCGCAGCGCGAACGCGCACGCAAGGAGCTGCGTGGCTTCCAGCGCATCACCCTGCAACCAGGCGAACACCGCGAGGTGAGCTTCACCATCACCCCGCGCGAGGCGCTGCGTATTTACGACGAACAGCGCAAAGCGTACGCCGTGGACCCAGGCGCCTACGAGCTGCAGATCGGCGCCTCCAGCGCAGACATCCGCAGCAAACAACGCATCACCGTCACCGCAAACTGATTCCACCGCACGCCGCGGAATCAAAGCCCCTCTCCCGTCGGGAGAGGGGTTGGGGTGAGGGTACGGCCACCAAGCGAACTTGCAGCACCCCACGATTTCAAACAAACACCCATGCCAATTCCAACGCTCTCCATCGCAACACTCGCCCACCTACCTGCCACCGTCCTCACTCCCACCTACAACCCCCAACACACCACCATCGGCATCGTCCACCTGGGCGCCGGCGCCTTCCATCGCGCGCACCAGGCCGTCTACATCGATGATCTGCTCGCAGACGACCCCGCCTGGGCCATCTGCGCGGTGTCGCTGCACAACCCGCAGGTGCGCGATGCGCTGCGCCCGCAGGACGGCCTGTACACGCTCGCCCTGCTCGATGCACAGCCACAGCTGCGCGTGATCGGTGCCATCGCCGAAGTGCTCTGCGCCAGCGATGAGCAACCTGCCGTGCTCGCCCGCCTCGCCGATCCGGCAGTGCGCCTGGTCACCCTCACCGTCACCGAAAAAGGCTATTGCCTGGCAGGCGACACGTTGGACCTCAGCCACCCCGATATCGTGCATGACCTTGCGCATCCGCAGACACCGCGCAGCGCGATCGGCTACCTGGTCGCCGGCCTGCATGCACGCAGGCAGCACGGCCGCGCACCGTTCACCGTGCTCAGCTGCGACAACCTGGCCGACAACGGCAGCCTGCTGCGCCACGCCACCGTGCTGCTTGCGCAGCAACGCGATCCCGCGCTGGCCGCCTGGATCGAACAGCACGTCAGCTTTCCGCGCTCGATGGTGGACAGCATCACCCCTGCCACCGACGAGGCGCTACGCGCGCAAGTGCACGCACAGACCGGCCTGCACGACGCCTGGCCGATCCAGCGGGAGCGCTACACCCAGTGGGTGATCGAAGACCGCTTCTGCAACGGCCGCCCGGCGTTCGAACGCGCAGGCGTCACGCTCAGCGACGATATCGCCGGCTACGCGCGCGCCAAGCTGCGCCTGCTCAACGGCCCGCACTCGGCGCTCGCCTACCTCGGCAGCCTGCTGCAGCTGGAGACCGTGGCCGATGCCATGCAGCACACGCCGCTGGCCGGCTTCGTCGAAACGCTGATGCGCGAGGACATCGCCCCCAGCCTGGCGCCGATGCCCGGCTTCGACCCGCACCGCTACAGCGAGGCCATCCTGGCCCGCTTCCGCAACCCCGCCATCCGCCACCTGCTGGCCCAGATCGCCTGGGACGGCTCGCAGAAGATTCCGGTGCGCCTGCTCGGCACTATTGCCGATGCACTCACCGCCGGCCGCCGCATCGATCGCCTCTGCCTGCCGGTCGCAGCCTGGCTGCACTTTGTGCGCAGGCAGGCGCACGCGGGTGTTGCGTTGGTTGATCCGCTGGGCGAACAGCTAAGTGCGATCGGCCGTATCGCGACCGGCGACGCACACCGGGATATCGCTGCATTTCTCACAGTTGACGCAGCGTTTGCGCCGATGTCTGCTGACGAGCGTTTTGTAGAAGCGCTACAGCAGGCGTATGCCCTCTTCCAAACTGCGCGGCCGGCAGATGTACAACAGCTTCTGGCAACTGCGTAGGTCAAGCGCTTACCTCGGTCACACCCAAAATGCATTGCAGGACAACGTTAGTCCTGACACATCCGGCCTCATGCAAACAATTCGCTCTCCCCCGACGAGTCCTAGCGAACTGATCCATGCGTCAACCACAAAACTTGTGCCTATTGCGTTCTCGTCGCTTTGCTGTGGTAAAAATTACACAACAGGGGAAGGGAGCGGGTTAGATGGATTTTATTGATCAGTTGCGTGTGCTTGCGACACGCATCAGTACGACACGCGCGTTAATTCAGACAGAAGAGGCCACCAAGAATGCAATGGTGATGCCCCTCATCCAAATCCTTGGATACAATGTTTTCGATCCACTCGAAGTCACGCCGGAAATCGTTGCCGATGTCGGCACGAAGAAAGGCGAGAAAGTCGACTATGCGATTCTTCGCGATGGCAAACCCATTATTCTTTTCGAGTGTAAGAAAGCGGGTGCCGAGCTAAGCATCAATCATGCAGGCCAGCTATTTCGCTACTTCCACGTCACTGCGGCACGCTTTGGCGTTTTGACGAACGGCTTGGTCTACAGGTTTTTCACTGACCTAGAACAGCCGAACAAGATGGATGAAAAGCCGTTCTTCGAATTCAACGTCCTTGATTTCAAAGAACGCGATGTCGAAGAACTCAAAAAGTTTGCCAAGTCGGCGTTTGACCTAGACACGATCCTGACGACCGCGAATGAATTGAAGTACACACGCGCTATCCAGACACGTCTGGCAGAATGGATGCATCAGCCTACCGAAGAATTCGTCAAGCTGGTCTCGGCTGATCTGGTCGGAACAAGACGCTTTACGCCGGCGATCCGCGATCAATTCACAGCGATCACGCGCCGCGCGTTCGATCAGCTGGTCAGTGAGCGAATCAATGAACGGCTTAAAGGTGCCATGGCACCTGAAACTGCCTTGATCGGTGATCACATCTCGCATGTCCCCGCAGATCAGCCTACGGCGGCAGCCTCACTTGCTCCTGATCCACTGATCGTCACAACGCCGGAAGAGATCGAAGGCTTTCACGTTGTCAGAGCGATCGTACGCGAAGCCATTCCTGGAAGACGCGTCTTTATGAGGGATGCTCAAAGCTATTGCGCCATCCTCCTGGACGACAACAATCGGAAGCCGATCTGCAGACTCCGGTTCAACAACCCTCAAAAGCTCCGGCTTGGGCTTTTCAATGCGGCCAAGGAAGAGGAGCAGATCGATCTCGGTTCGATCGACGATATTTATAATTTCGCAGAAAAGATTCGCGCCACTGTCGCAGCGTATTTGCCACAGGAAGACTGTGCTTAGTCGGCCTCAGCACTCCATGCGCCGGGCGTCATAATCTCCCGGCGTGTCACGGCTCGAGCTGTTGGCCGATCCGAAGCAAGTTGCCGCTCTCATCCACAATCGCAAATTCGCGCATGCCCCAGGGCTTGTCGCCGACTGGATCGATCCGTGGGATGCCTTGTGCCGGCAGCGCTGCTGCCCGCATTGCGGCATAGACACCATCCACATCAGTCACGCGCAGATAGCAGCCCGCATAACAGGCCGCCGGGTCCAGATCCGGATGCGCAAAGAAGTGCAGCTCCACATCGCCGCGCTGCAGGATCGCGTAGCCCGCATCATGCGGGTGCGCATCGCCGGCAAAGCCAAGCGCGCGATAGAACGTCAGCGTCTGCGCAATCGAGCGGCTGGGAAGGATCGGGATGGTCTGGTCACCGACATTGGCGCTGGCATTCATTCTTGTCTCCTCTGTCGAAGGGATCAGTGCTGAACACATTACGGCGATCATTGGCGGCGTAACAGCCCAAGCGGTGTGCACGCCACCGCCCTGCGATTTACCTGATTCACCACGCAGCTCAGACCTGCCGGCGGCCCAGACTTCATTGTCACATTGTCGCTTGCAGATAGTGCCGCCCGCTCCCTCAGACCGCCTGATCACTTCGCATGGCTACGTTCTTCTGCAAAAGACGCATCAGCACCACTGCAAGCAGGATCAGAAAGCTCAACTCCCACACGTAGAACGCGGCGCCCACGTGATCGATCGTGACCTGATGACCGGCCTCGTTCTTGTCGAACCTGGTTGCGCGAAAGGTATCCAGTCCGATTAGGCAGGCTGATACCAGCAAGGCTGCAGCCAACTTGTCCAGTTTGAGGAAGTAACAAAGCCACGCCAGGAAGAACAGTGGGTTGCTTAACCAGGCGATACATTGGCCATCGACCAGCTGGATCCAGCCAAGCAGCAAAATGACGAAACCGCCAAGTTGATCGTTGCCTCCATGCAATGCGGGAAGACAGAGCGCAATGCCATAGAGCAGTGCAGATAACACGAGGAGAGATACTTTCACGACCGTCCTTGTCTGAGACGAAGCCTGCGCTTCATCGCTTGGGGTGGGTCCACAGAGCAGGCGCCTGCCAGCGGCCCCCTACTATAGACAATGGGCCCGAAGTTGTGGCCTGCCAGATGACTGGCCATGTCACCTCGTGAGCGCTTCATTCCCGAGGCATGGCTACGGTACATGGCTATGACATGCTTGAGCCCTCATCGCCATGCCTCTTGAGTCAGCACCCACATGGCAGCGCCCAAGAAACAACACTTGCCAGAGAAGGTTTGCGTTCACTGCGGACGACCATTCCGTTGGCGCAAGAAGTGGGAGCGTGTCTGGGACGAGGTGAAGTACTGTTCCGATCGCTGCCGTCATGCGCGTAAGGCTCAGCCGGGCAGCTGATGTCCATTGAGTTCGCGCGGCGTCCCTTTTCAACGTACCGCGTTGTAGCGAGCGAGGGCGCCGGCTTGGCAAGCCGCGTCGGTTAGCCCGGAGCACCGGCACTGCCTGGTGGCCAGCTGCGGTGCAGACGTGCTGGCTGGATGCTGCGTACTGGCGAGTTGGAGCAGCCATCAACACGACAACGCAGCCGCACGCGGCCGGTGCACGGGATCCTTATGCAGCGCCGTGCACTCCGGGTCCTCCGCACCCACCCGACGCTCACTACGTTGTGTTGGCCGCTCCTACTCCGCGGCTTTCCTGATTTTCGACTGCTTCGCGACGGCCATATTGTCGACCAGGTTCGGGTAGGAGCGGCCTGCAGCCTTGGCGCGGGCCTTGGCTTGGGTTTTCTGCGCAGCCGACAGTGGCCTGGATGTCTTGGCCGGGTTGGGCTTTTTCCAGGGCGCACTCTTCTTGCTGGCACTTTTCTTGGCAGCCGTCTTGTTGCTTGTTGCTTTTTTGGCAGCCACCTTCTTGGTGGCGCTCTTTCGCACGCTGCTCTGCTGTGTCGCGCGTTTGCTCGTGGCTTTCTTTGCCGTGCCCTTGCGGGGCGTCGCGCGCTTCTTCGCGGCTGTACGTGCTCCGCTGTTCGACGTGGCGGCGCTCGCACCTGCTTTCGCCACGCTTTTTTTGGCGGACGACTTCGTACTGGCGGCTTTCTTTGTAGCCGCTCCGGTCTGTTTGCTATCAGCCTCCTGCAGGCGTGCATGCAGTCGCTCGGCCCACCGCTGCCCGGCATCGCCGCCCCACAGCAGCCAGGCGATGTAGCCGGCGGATGGCTTGGTGCGATCCGCCCATCCCTTGCCGGTCTTGTCCACGCTGTGGCGAGCGAAGTACGCGTGCATCCGCCGAATGGTCTGGGCCGAGAGCTGCTTCTGGGCGGACAGGTCCCTTGCACGTGCCACACCAATCGCCGTGCCGCCGCGCCTGTGTTGCTCACGCAAGCGCAATCCGCGGGCTGCTGCGTTGGCGACGGTCTTGGGCGGCGTGGTGTTGAGGGTCTTTGTTGTCGAGGTGCGTGCCACGCGGCTCTCCTGTCAGTGCGTTGCCGTAGTGTTCGCATTGCGGGGTACTGTTGGACGTGAAGAGCGTGCGCCCGGGAGCATGCAGCGCTGCCAGTGCGTTGTTTGTGATCCGCTCTCTGGCGTGCTGCGTTGGTCACGCCGTGCGGCAGTCGATAGACGCGTCCACCGCGCTCCATCGACTTGATGCAAACAGCCTGGCGTGACGTTGCAATTATTTTGTATGGAGTCACTGCACCGCGCGGATCAGCCTGCTTTTGCAGGGTCACGGCGCACGCGCGTGCCGATACACTGGCCAGTCATCGCAATCAGGCAGAGACGTCCATGAGCTCTTTGGCGACTTCGCTCCGCGCAGCCGTGTTCGCTGCCGGGGTCACATGTATTCCTGCGCATGTATACGCCACACCCGATGGCAACCGCGCATCGGCTGAAGCCGCACAGGCGGTGCAGCCCGCGCAGTGGCGCACGGTGGCCACGCACAACACGCCGCACGCGCGCCATGAGAACAGCATGGTCGCGATCGATGATCGTCTGTACCTGCTGGGTGGGCGCGACGACCGGCCGCTGGAGATCTTCGATACCACCACGCAGCGGTGGTCGCAGGGCGCGACGCCGCCGCTGATGGTCAATCATGCCCAGGCCGTGGTGTCGTCCGGCAAGCTCTACGTGGTGGGTGGCTTTACAGGCAACTATCCCGAAGAAGCCTCGCTCACCAACATGCTGATCTACGACCCGAAGACCGACCATTGGCAGGTCGGGCCGGAGATTCCTACGCAGCGCCGTCGCGGTGCCGCCGGCACGGTGGAGCATGCCGGTGTGTTGTATCTGGTCGGCGGCAATACGCGTGGCCACATGAGCGGCTACGTGCCCTGGCTGGATGCTTTCGACACCCGGACACAACAATGGACGCAGCTGCCCGACGCACCGCATGCGCGCGATCACTTCCATGCGGTGGTGCTCGACGGCAAGCTGTATGCCGCCGGCGGGCGTCGTTCCGCGCATGAAAGCGGCAATACCCTGGCGCAGACAATCAGCGAAGTCGATGTGTACGACATTGCACAGCGCACCTGGACGGTTGCACCGGCCGCACTGCCGACGCCACGTGCGGGCACCGCCGCGATCGCACGCGATGGCCGGCTGCTCGTCATGGGCGGCGAGAGCACGCGTCAGGTGAAGGCGCACGAGGAGGTGGAGGCCTACGACCCGCGTACGGCGCGCTGGACGACACTGCCAACGTTGCCGCAGGGGCGCCACGGCACGCAGGCAGCCGCGGTGAAGGGCGATGTCTATCTCGCTGCGGGTAGCGCCAATCGAGGCGGTGGGCCGGAGCTGGAGGATGTGCTGGTGTTGGCGAAGGCTCAGGGGACGCAGTCACTGGACTAGCCAGTGCGCTGCGGGTGTGCCTGCATCAAGCGCCTGCACATGCCGTGCATCGGCACTGCCCTGTCGCGGCCAAGGCCGCTCCTACGGTGGAGCGGCTATCGCGAGCCTTCGGTGCGTGGTGCGCTTGTCAGCGTGCAAACTCCAACCCAAGCGAGGTCACCTGCACCCGCGCCAGCAGTGCGTGCGAGGTCATGTACAGCGTGTGGCCATCATTGCCGAACGCGCAGTTGGAAATGGCGGCACCGGTTTCGATGCGGCCGAGTCTGCGGCCGTCCGGATCGAACACGATGACGCCGCCGGGGCCGGTGGCGAACAGGCGGCCATCTGCCGAGACCGCCATGCCGTCAGGCAAGCCGGGTGTGTCTTTATTGACCAGGTCGGTGGCATCGGCGAACACACGCTTGCCGGTCACCGCGCCCTGCGCATCCAGCGCATACGCCATCCAGATCGGGCGCGCCGGATCGGAGTTGGCCACGTAGAGCGTGCGCTGATCCGGTGACAGCGCAATGCCGTTGGGAAAACTCAGGCTGTCGTCGAGCAGGTGCACGCTGCCATCGGTGTCCAGGCGATAGACGCCGTTGAAGCGCAGTTCCTTGACTGGCGAATCGTTCATGCCTTTCAAGCCATACGGTGGGTCGGTGAAGAACACCACGCCATCCTTGCGCCGCACCACATCGTTGGGGCTGTTGAAGCGCTTGCCACCGAAACTGGTGGCCAGCGGAGTTTTCGTGCGCGTGGCAGGGTTCAGCCGCGCCACGATGCGGGTACCGGAATCGGCCAGCAACACGGTGCCGCCCGGTTCGGCAAACAGGCCATTGGCACCGGCTTCGCGCAGCGCGGCGACATCCGTGCCGGCGTAACCGGAAGGCGACAGGAACACCGATAACCCCGCCTCTTCGGACCAGCGATACAGCTTGTTTTCGGGCACATCGGTAAACAGCAGATAGCCGCCCTGCCGCACCCAGGTGGGGCCCTCGGACCAGGTGAAGCCCTCGGTGAGTTTTTCGATGCGCGCCTGCGGCGCCACCACCTCGCGAAACGCCGGATCGAACGTGGTGATGCGGCC
Organism: Xanthomonas sp. fls2-241-TYG-148; assembly: GCF_030208815.1. Lineage (NCBI taxonomy): Bacteria > Pseudomonadati > Pseudomonadota > Gammaproteobacteria > Lysobacterales > Lysobacteraceae > Xanthomonas > Xanthomonas sp. fls2-241-TYG-148. The sequence continues at coordinate 51,046 of NZ_JARVTE010000018.1, read as the reverse complement.
CACGGCGGTGAAGCGCGGCGCAGGTGGCTCGCGCTTCACGCAGCACGTAAGCAACGTGATCACCGAGACAGCCAGCAGTACGCGGGTCGGGAAGCGCATCGGCAATTCCTGTTGGAGGGCTGCGCAATGATGCCATCCGGCGCGCCAGCACGCTTCACCTCAACGCTTGCCGAGCAACGCTGCTCAGCGCGCTGCAGTCGGTTGGCCTGCGCCAAGCGCACACGACAGCTACACTACGCGCAGTGGTGATGCCGTACGCGCGTTGCGCGGTGGCGAGCCAAAGGAGAGCTGCAGCATGGACACTCATTTCGCCGGCGGGATTGACCCGCCAACGCTGCGCGTCACCCGCGCAGGCCGTCGCGTGCAGTGCGGCGCGCTGTTACTGGCGACCGCATTGCTGGCGGCCTGCGCGGGTGCGCAACCCTCTATCCCATCGAATCCCCATACACAGGAGCGGGCCATGTCGGAGATGACGTCAGAGCAACTGTCACACGCAGTCGTACGGCTGATCCTTGCGATCGGCGGCAAACGCGATCTCACGCCCACGCAGGTTGCCGCACACACGGGCCTGCACATTGCGGCGCAAGACAACACGCAGAGTTTCGGCGCATCCGGTCAGCTGGCCGATGGCAGTAGCTATGCCTTGAGTTCAGTTGCCGATGCAGACGGCCTGCCACCCTCGCGGTTGGACATCACGTTTTCGCAGGCGCCCGGGCGCGCAGCGGCTGTGGATTGTGCACAACCCATCGGGCCTTACCGGCAGGCACTGGTCGACGCAGGTTTCGTCGCGCAGTGGATCGCGCCGCCGCGTCTGGGCAGCCTTGGGCGTTGGCACTTCGAGCGCGGCGACATCGTCGTGTATGCCTTTGTCGGTAAGGACGCTGCGCAGGACGATGCACGGGCATGCGTGTCTACCGTGCAGATCCTGGCCACCGCATAAGGAGATGGGAATGGCAGACCTGAAACAGATGCTGGATACGTTCGAAGCAGCGCACGCCACAGAAGGCCGGGCGCTGCGGCAGATGCTGGACAACACGCCGGAACTCAAGGCGCAAGTACAGCAGGCAATTGATCAGAAGCAGCTGTCCGGCTTTGCGCCGTCCGAAAAGGAGGGAAACGGTTACTTCAATCCGAGGACCGGCCAAATCGCGTTGCCCATGGACGTGCTGCGCAGCGCGAGGATGGATGTACCGCGCGATGACTCGGCCAATACCGCGCGGATGGTTCTTGGCCATGAGATCGGACATGCGATCAACAAGGCCGCCATCCAGACGTCCGACCGGACATTCGAGAACAAGATCGCCGAGGTTGCCCGATCGCCCTCGCCGCACGACTACACCGCCCTGATCAAAGCGCACGTCGCGGAAGATCGCACACGTGAAGCCAAGGACGAGATCGCCGGCATCAATACGCTGGCCGGCCACATCAAGCGCAGCACCCCCAATGCAACGCTGGGGGATCTGTATGAAGCCAGCAGGGAGATGGCCAGCTACATCGACAAACAGGGCGTGGCTCCCCACGCTATCTACACAGCCAAGGAGGGGCTGCGCTTTGGTAACGATCTGAAGATCGATCCGGCTGTGCCGAGCAATGTCGAGGCCATGGGCAAGTTGTTCTATGACGCGCGCGGCTACCCACAACAATACGGCGCACGCGACCTGGTTGCGGCGGCCGAGGCCGAAGCAGCCGCGCAGCGGGCTGACCCCACGCGCGCGCAGCCGGACGTGCATGTGGACCTGAAAGCAATTGGCATCCTGGAAAAGGACGCCGCGGCGTCACTGTTCGGCAGCGGCTTTCGCGACACCAGCGCAACGCCGCCGGACGCCAAGCGGGCCGCCGAGCCGAGCGAGGCGAACCGTGCCTTGCACGGCAAGCTTCGTCGTGGTGTGGCCGAGGCCGAGCAGGCGCTGGGCAAGGACTGGGACGACAACAGCGAGCGCATGACCGCCAGCCTGACCTTGCTGGCCAAGCAGAATGGCTTCACTGACCGCGACCAGCTGTCGGTGAGCTTCAACCGTGCGACCGCGACGCATCCAAGTGGCGAGCTGGCGTTCGTTTACCGTGACGGCCCCACGGCGTCGCCCGATCCCCATGCCAACCGTGCGCACATGACGACGCAGGAGGCGATTGCGCGGCCGGCGCAGGACACCTACCAGCAGTTGCAGGAGCAGAACGCGCAACACGCGCACACCCAGCGCACGGTGCAGGCGGAACAGCCGGACCACGCGCAGGCGCAGACACCATCACCGCAGGTGTTGACGCGCTGAGCCACACTGGCGCGTGCATGCCCCCGGCAGCGGACCCGAAACGCTAGGGCTGCTGTCGCGGTGCGGGCGGCGCCGCTGCCGGCACCGCCAGCACCGCATCCAGGGCCGGCTTGGGCTGGTGGTTGCGGTCGAACAGCAACGGGTAGTTGGTGCGGCCGGGCACGGGGTAATCGTTCTTCCAGGACATGCCATCGCTGACGCCCCAGACGCTGACGCGCGCCAGCTTGTCGCGCTTGCGCCAGAACAGCGCGAACAGTTCCGCATAGCGGTCGCGTAGCTGCGTCTGCACCTGTGGTGGCAGGCCATCCGGGTACGGGTCGAGGAAGTGCTTGAATTCGGGTAACTGGAACTGCTTGTGCGCAAAACCCGTGCCGATCACCTGGCCTTCCTTGGTGACCGGCAGCACGTCGATGTCCAGCTCGGTGATCATGACCTTGACCCCGAGCGCAGCGTAGGCATCGATGGCGGCTTCGATGTCCTGCACGCTCGGGTAGTTCAGGCCCCAATGCCCTTGCATGCCCACGCCGTCGATGCGGATGCCGGCCTGCTGCAGCATCCTGACCATGCGCACGATGCCGTCGCGCTTGGCCGGCCGCCAGGCGTTGAAGTCGTTGTAGTAGAGCTGTGCGTCGGGCGCATAGCGCTGCGCGAAGGCGAACGCATTGCGCACCACGGTGTCGCCATCGCCGACGCGCTGCACCCAGTTGGTGGAGCGGTAGCTGCCGTCCTCGTCGATGATCTCGTTGACCACGTCCCAGGCCTGCACCTTGCCCACGTAGCGGCCGGCCACGCGCGCGATGTGCGCGCGCATGCGTTCCAGTTGGGCCTGCGACGTATTCGGTTTGCCGCTTGCATCGACAAAGAACCACTCCGGCGTCTGGTTATGCCAGACCAGCGTATGGCCAACGATGAACATGCCACGCCGCTGCCCGTCGGCGACAAAGGCATCGGCCGCGGTGAAATCGAACACGCCCGGCTGCGGCGCCACCACTTCGGCCTTCATCACGTTCTCGGCGGTCACCGCGTTGAAGTGGCAGCCAACCAGCGCAGCGGAGGCCGCATCCTTGCCAGAGACGATGTCCGTATTGACCGCGGTGCCGATCAGAAAGCCGCCTGCATACGCGTCCTTGAGCGCCGTGGTGCCCGGTGTGCAGGCCGCCGAGGCGATGGGCGAAACCGCTGTGCCGAGCACGCAAAGCAACACGGCACATCGAAAGGTAATCGGGCGAAACAGGTGCATGCAGTGGTTCCTGGAAGGGATGCTGTCACAGCGGGTGCAGTTGCGCGCGCGTTGGGTGATGGACGCCTCTGTAACTGAGCGAGCGACCACGGGCAACACCCCGCTCATTCCGCCAGCACCTGCATGCTGGCAGGCTGCAGCGTGTCGGATTGCACGTGCACGGTGATCGGCCCCTGCGCGCCCGGTTTGGCGCGCACGATCACCAGGCACAGACCGTTGAAGGCGTTGCGCTCGGGCAGGCCGAAGGCCTCCAGGTTGGTCGGGTCACCGTTGTCGGTGGCGACCAGTTCGCCCGCGCCTTCCACACGAAACCGCAAGCGGTCGCCTGCAGTCGGTGCAGGGCGCCCATCAGCATCGAGCAGGCGCACGGTGATGAAACTCAGGTCCTTGCCATCGCCACGGATCTGGCTGCGGTCGGCGTTGAGCTGCATGCGCATGGCACGGCCGGCGGTCTGCACACGGTCGCTGGCCCACGGCTTGCCATGTTTGTAGGCCTGCACGCGCAGCTCGCCCGGTTGGTAGACCACCGCATCCCAGCGCAGCCGGTACTGCAACGGCGCCTTGCGCTTGCGGCCTTGCGAGACGCCGTTGACGAAGAGCTCGGCCTCGTCGCCGGAGGTGAACACGTGCACCGGCGTCACTTGGCCCTCGCGCCCCGGCCAGCTCCAGTGCGGCAGCAGGTGCGCCATCGGCAGCTCCGGCCGCCAGCGCGCCTGGTACAGCCAGTAGCGGTCCTTGGGGAAGCCAGCCAGATCCAGGATGCCGGAATAGGAACTGCGTGAGCTGTAGTACGGCGTGGGCTCGCCGAGATAGTCGAAGCCGGTCCACACAAACTCGCCGGCCACGAACGGATGCCGATCCAACGCGGCAAAGACCTTGTCGGCACTTGAGCCGAAATCCACCGCGTGTAGTTCATACGCGCTGACCTGGTGGGCCACCGAATCGCCGCCGCGGCCATCACGCACCGGCGCGCTGCTCTGCGCACTCACCGGAAACAGGTACACGCCGCGGCTGCTCAGCGCCGAGGCCGTCTCGCTGCTGAGGATGGCCTTGCGCGGGAATTTGGCATGGAAGGCCGGGTATTGCGGCAGCTTGCGGATGCGCTCGGTACCTTCGAACTCGGGCGTATCGCGGATGCCTTCGCCCTGGTAGTTGAGGCTGATCACATCCAGCGCCGCCGGCAGCGGCATCTCGGGCGAGGCGTAGTTCATTGCCGCCGTCGCCGGGCGCGTAGGGTCTTCGGCGTGCACGATGGCGTGCAGCCTGCGCGCGATCGCGGCGCCCGCTTCGCCGGTGTATTGCTCGCCCACTTCGTTGCCCACGCTCCACAAAATGATAGAGGGATGGTTGCGGTCGCGGCGCAGCATGGCGCGCAGATCCGGCTCGTGCCATTGCGGAAAGATCAGGTGGAAATCCAGCGGGGTCTTTTTCATCTCCCAGCTGTCGAACACCTCATCCACCACCAGCAGACCCATGCGGTCGGTGAGCTCCAGCAATTCCGGCGCGGGCGGGTTGTGGCTCATGCGGATGGCATTGGCGCCCATCTGTTGCAGTAACTGCAGCTGCCGCTCGGCGGCGCGCACATTGAACGCGGCCCCCAGCGCGCCCAGATCGTGATGGTTGTTGACCCCGCGGATGGGCACGTGTTCGCCGTTGATGACCAAGCCCTTGTCCGGGTCGAAGACCACGCTGCGCACCCCGAACGGCGTTTCGACACGATCGACCACGCGGCCACCCTGGCTGACCTCGGTCACCGCGACATAGCGATGCGGTTGCTGTGTCGGTGGCGGGCCCCAACGCCGTGGCGCCTCGATCTGCGTACTGCCCTGCACGCGTGCACTGCCACCCGCCGCCACCTGTACCTGCACCGCGGCGATCTGCGCCACCGCCGGGCCACGGCGCAGGCCGCTGGCGTCATCCAGCGCGTACAGCGCGGTGCTCACCTGCGCCTGCACGGGGGCGGCACCGGCATTGTCCAGCTGCACCGCCAGCTGCACCTGCGCGCGCTCGGCCGACACCTGCGGCGTGCTCAGCTGCGTGCCCCACTGGGCAACGCGGAGCGGGCCGGTCTTGGTCAACCAGACATTGCGATACAGGCCACCGCCGGGATACCAACGCGCCGAATCAGGCGGGTTGTCCAGCCGGATCGCGAGCTGGTTGTGCCCGCCCGGCACCACGTACGGCGTGAGATCCACGCGCCAGCTGGTGTAGCCGTACGGCCAGCCGCCCACCAGCTTGCCGTTGAGCCAGACGGTGGCGTAGGACATCGCGCCATCGAGATCGAGAAACAGCGAGCGACCGCGGTCGCTGACCGGAATCTGCAACGCCTTGCGATACCAGCCAACGCCCCAGCTCGGCAATCGCCCCATGCCGCCATGCGGGCCATCGGCCAGGAACGGCCCTGCAATTGCCCAATCGTGTGGCAGGTCCACGCGCTGCCATGCGCTGTCGTCGAACGTGGGCTGCACGTAGGCCACCGCACTGCCCGGGTGCCCGGGCGGGCGCACATGGCGCTGCGTGGGGTCGGCGATCAGGTTGTTGGCAGTCGGCAGGATCCACGGTTTGAGGACGTCGCGCGCGTCGGCATCGATGCGTTGCGCCTGCTCGGGCCGCGCATCGGCCACCTTGCCGTCTTCGCTGCGAACCACCTCCGGGCGTACGTCGTACTCCAGCCGCACGGTAGTGCCGGGCGGATCGCCGCGCTGGAAGCGCCAGTCGGCGTTGAGCGAGAGCCGTTCGCGCGGCGCGTTGGTTGGCTCCGCCGCTGTGACCACACCTGCTGTACTGCAGAGGCAGACCAGCGCCATGCAGCCCGCGCGCAGGCTGCGCTGCAGCGGTCGCTGCGTAGGGTCTGGACGCCCATCGCGTGCACGCCTGCAGAGGCGATGCAGCACACCCCGTAGGTGATGGATGGCGCAGGTCATCGCCACGCTTACACCGCGCTCGCTCACGCGCTGTGCGGTCGTGGTTGCCTGCTGCTGCATAACAGCTGGTGTCATCCCCTCACTCCCTCACTCCCCTCAGGTACATGCCGCCTGCAGTGCGCCAGTCCTCGCAGGGGCGCGCACAGCGCGGCTGCCCGCGCTCATAACTTATAGGCCTGCTTGGGCAGGCGGTACGCCAGATCGATCGCGACCTCCATGGCCTCGTCTTCGTCCAGCCGATGTTCGGCCACCAGCTTCGCAAGGAATGCACTGTCCACGCGCCGCGCCACATCGTGGCGTGCGGGAATCGACAGAAACGCGCGGGTATCGTCGTTGAAGCCCACCGTGTTGTAGAAGCCGGCGCTGGCCAGCGTCTGCTCGCGAAACCGCCACATGCCTTCGGGCGCATCGTGGAACCACCACGCCGGGCCCAGCAGCAGCGCCGGGTAATGCCCGGCCAGCGGCGCCAGTTCCCGGCTGTAGCTGGTTTCGTCCAGCGTGAACACGATCAGGCGAAATCGCGCGTCGTTGCCGAACCGGTCCAGCAGCGGCTTGAGCGCATGCACGTAATCGGTGCGCATCGGGATGTCGGCGCCCTTGTCGCGCCCGTACCGCTCAAACAACTGCCGATTGTGATTGCGGAAACAGCCCGGATGCAGCTGCATCACCAGGCCGTCATCCACGCTCATCGCCGCCATTTCGGTAAGCACCTGCGCGCGAAACAATTCGGCCTGCGCCGGCGTAGCCTGGCCACGCACCACCGTGTCGAACAGGCGCTGTGCCTCGGCGGGCGAAAGGTCTGCGGTGGCCGCACTGGGATGGCCGTGATCGGTGGAGGTGGCACCGGCCGCAGCGAAGAACGCGCGGCGCTGCCGATGCGCACGCAGATAGCCGGGCCACTGCATGACATCCTCGCCGGTCAGCGCGCCAAACTGCTGCAGCGCGCTGGCGAATTGCTCATGCTCCGGGTCCACCACCGCATCCGGGCGGTAGGCGGTGAGCACGCGCCCGCTCCAACCGCTGTCGCGAATGGTGGCGTGGTGCTCCAGTGTGTCCAGCGGCGACTCGGTGGTGGCGATCACCTCAATATTGAAGCGCTCGAACAGCGCGCGCGGCCGGAACGCCGGCGTCTGCAGCGCGGCGGTAATGTGGTCGTAGTAGTGGTCGGCGCTGCCGGCATCCAGGCGGATGCGCAGATCGAACACCTGATGGAAGACGTGGTTGAGCCACAACGCCGAGGGCGTGCCACGCAACAGCGCGAACTGGCTGGCGAACATGCGCCAGGCCTCACGCGGGTCCACCGGCGCACGCGATCCATCGGCATGCGGAATGCCGAGTTGATCCAGGTCGATGCCCTGGCTGTACAGCATGCGGAACACGTAGTGATCGGGCACCAGCAGCAGCTCGGTCGCGTTGGCGAACGGGGCATCTGTGGCAAACCAGGCCGGGTCGGTATGGCCGTGCGGGCTGATGATCGGCAACGCCGCGGTCTGCGCATACAGGCGGCGCGCGATGGCACGCGTGGCGGGGTCTGCCGGCAGCAGGCGGTCGTCGTGCAGGATCAAGGGTGTGGGCATGGACTCAGGTCACCAGACAGCAGGGGAGAACGGTACAGCCACGGCAGCGCATCACGGTGCGCGCACGCCAGGATGCTGGGCCACGTAGTCGCGCAACCAGGTCAGCGCCGGCCGCTCGCTGCCATCGGCGCGGATGAGATAAGCCGCTTCCTTGTCGCGCCACAAGCCGGGGCGATAGCCCCACAGCGTGATGCCGGCCACCGCCGGGTGCTCCCAGAACACCGGAAACACACGCTGGTAGCTGGCCAGCTGCTGCGCATCGCTTGGGCCATCCAGATCGAATTCGGTGATGTAGATCGGCAGGCCGGTGCTGGCCAGCGTGTCGAGATTGGCGCGGTGCACCGACATCGCTACGTTGGGTGTGGTTTCGAACGCGTGCCCCTGCACGCCGATCGCATCCACCAGCTGCTCGCGCTGCAACAGCTGCACGATCTGCAGATAACGCTGCGTGGCCTGCGGGCTATTGGTGATGCTGTAGTCGTTGATCATCAACCGTGCGCGCGGAAACTGCTGGCGCGCCAGCCGGAACGATTGCAGCACCCACTCCCAGCCGCTGGCACCGTTGCCGCCGAGCGCCTGCAGATAATTGCCGCCGCCGTTATCGTCTTTGCTGGGCGGGTCGTTCAGCGGCTCGTTGACCACTTCCAGCAGGTCGATATCCGGGTAACGCTGCGCCACCGCGGCAAACCATTGCTCGATCTCGCGGCGCTGCTCGGCCGGCGGCAGGTGCTTGATCCATTCCGGCTGCTGGTTGCCCCACACCAGCACATGCATCTGGAACGGCATGCCGTTGGCCTTGGCGAAGTTGTAGGCGGTATCCAGGCCGCTCCAGTCCATCTGGTCGCGCACCGCCTCCACACTGCCCCACTTGCCGGCGTTTTCCGGCGTGAGCTTGTTCCAGTACTGGGTAAACCCCGGCGCCTGTTGCGGGCCGTAGGCACTGCCCAGGAACTTGGACGCACCCGCCGCCAGCGGCGCGGCCTGCGCGGCTGGCGCCAGGCCAGCGGTGAGCATCAACAACAGTGCGCATGCATGCGTGGACATGGTGGGCCCTCAGGGGTGCGTGGCGGGAGGTGCGGGTGCATCGGCGGGCAGCTGCGCCGGCTCCAGCCGCGGCACCAGATGGTGCACGATGGCCAGCGCCAGCAGGTAGGCCGAGCCCGCCATCAGGAACACCGGCACGTAACTGCCGGTGGCTTGCAGCAAAAACCCGATGAAGGTGGCGATCAACATGCCGCCCACCGCGCCGGCAAAGCCGCCGATGCCCACCACCGTGGCCACCGCATGGCGCGGAAACATGTCCGACGGCAGGGTAAACAAATTGGCAGACCAACCCTGATGCGCGGCAGTGGCCAGGCCGATCAAACCGACTGCCACCCAGAGATTGTCGGCACGCGCGGCAAACACGATGGGCACCACCGACAACGCGCAGATCAGCATCGCGGTCTTGCGCGCGCGGTTGACGCTCCAGCCCCGCGCGATGAAGCGCCCGGCTACCCAGCCGCCGGCGATGCTGCCGATATCGGCCAGCACGAAGATCACAATCAACGGCGCGCCCAGTTGCAGCAGGCTCAGGCCATATTCGGCGTGCAGGAATTTGGGCAGCCAGAACAAAAAGAACCACCAGATCGGGTCGGTGATGAACTTGCCCAGCACAAATGCCCAGGCCTGCCGGTGCCGCATCACCTGCAGCCACGACAACCGGCGCTGCACCGGCTCGTGCGCATCGCTGCGGATATGCGCAAGCTCGGCCGCCGTCAGCCCCGGCTGCTGCTCGGGTGGGTGGTAGCTGCACCACCACACCACCAGCCAGGTGGCACTGAGCACACCGGTGAACAAGAACGCGGCCTGCCAGCCCCAGGCGGTGGCGATCACCGGCACCAGCAAGGGCGCAACAATGGCGCCGATATTGGAGCCGGAATTGAAGATGCCGGTGGCCAGCGCGCGCTCGCGGCGCGGAAACCATTCGGCCACGGTCTTGATCGCCGCCGGGAAATTGCCCGATTCGCCCAGCCCCAGAAAAAACCGCGCAATTGCAAAGCCCACCACGGTGGTGGCCAGCGCATGCCCCATCGCAGCCAGGCTCCAGATGCCGATGGCCAAGGCATAGCCGGCGCGCGTGCCGAAGCGGTCGATCACCGCGCCGCTGCACAGCAAGCCAAGGGCATACGCGGCCTGGAAGGCGGTGACAATGTAGCCGTACTGGATTTCGTTCCAGCCGATCTGCGTCTGCAGGAACGGCGCCAGCACGCCCAGCACCTGGCGGTCGACATAATTGATGGTGGTGGCCGCCAGCAACAGCGCACACACACGCCAGCGCATCCGGCCCAGCCGCGCCAGCGGCCCGGTCGCTGCAGCGTTCACCGGCAACTCGCTCACAACGTGCACCGCGGCGGCAGCGCGCAACGGCAATCCGCCAATGCCCTGTACGCGTTGCCCCTGTGCGCAACGCGGCAACGCGGTGAACGTGGCGCGGTGGCCGTGTGTTCTTCGGTTCGATTCATCGACCACTGCACCTGCACGAGGGTGGCATTGCGCCACGGGTGATAGCGCTACCATTACCATGCGCATCGGCAGAATCCATTACGCAGTGCAGCACGCCAATGCGCACTGCCGTGATGCGACACCACGCACCTGCCTGCCATACAGCCGCCTCCGCTATGCCTGCCAATCTATGCTGCCCTGCAGCGTGATGTCTGCGATTTGGTAGCGCTAACATCCGGCGCCACCAGTCGCCTGTTGCTCCGCCGCTTCATCGCCGCCCCGCATCCGCCGGTGCCGGCACTCCCTGCGCAGGGGCGATGCGTGGGACATCTGCTCACCTGATAGGGAAGGGATTACGGTGAAGAACAGTTATGCACGTACCACGTTGTCCTGCGCATTGAGTACCGCCTTGCTGGGCATGGCCAGCACCTGCGCCTTTGCGCAATCCACCGATGCAAGCGCTGCGGCCACGACCGCACAGACGCCGCCCACTACCGCCGGCAGCGGCGATGCCGTCACCCAGCTCGATACCGTCACCGTCTCCGGTTACCGGCGCAGCATCCAGTTTTCCACCGATGCCAAGCGCGATTCGGTCGGCTTTGCCGACACCGTGTTTGCCGAAGACATCGGCAAGTTCCCGGACATGAATATCGCCGAGTCGCTCAACCGCATCCCCGGCGTGCAGCTCTCGCGCGACGTCAATGGGGAAGGCCTCAACATCGCCATCCGCGGCCTGGGCACCAGCTTCACCAAGACCACGCTCAACGGCGCCAGTATCGCCACCGCCTCGATCGGCCTGAACGCGCAGAACCAGAACCGCGAGGTCGACCTCAACCTGTTTCCCACCGAGTTCTTTACCCAGCTCACCGTGAGCAAGACGCCCACCGCCAGCATGCTCGAGGGCGGCGTCTCCGGCGTGGTGGACATGCGCAGCGCGCGCCCATTCGATCGCCCCGGCGTGCACGTCACCTACCAGGCGCAGGCAGACTGGAACAGCACCAGCGAAAAGACCACCCCGCGCGGCGCGGTGATGGGCAGCTGGACCAACGAGCAAGGCACCTTCGGCGCGCTGTTCGGCGTGGCCTCGGTGCGCAGCAAACTGGGCGTGGAAGGCTTTGAGAGCGTGGGCTGGACCAATCCCGGCCTCACCTACACCCAGTGCGGGCTCACCCCACCGGCCGGCACGCCGGCAACCAACCAACCCACCGCCTGCAACGTCAACGGCGGCGGCAACTGGCGCATTCCCGATCGCGTACCGGCCACCGCCGGCAGTGGCCTCACCACGGGCGAAACCATCGACGCGGCCTGGCTGCTGGCGCGCAATCCGGGCCTGAGCATCGACCAGATCAGCGACGCGTTGATTCCGCGCCTGGGCCGCAGCGTCTACATGACGGGCGATCGCGACCGCGATGCCTCGGTGATGTCGCTGGAATGGCGGCCGTCGGACAGCATGCATTTCTACCTGGACACGCTGTATTCCGAAGCCAAGCGCACCACCGAGCGGATCAGCATGAATCTGATCGGCCGCAACGGCAACATGATCCCGCTCGGCATGCAGCTGGATCAGAACAACGTGGTCACCAGCGCCACCTTTGCCAACGCGCAGTACTTCCTGGAAGCGCGCCCATACCGCGAAGAGGTCAAGTTCTGGAGCGTCAATCCGGGCGCAGAGTTGCTGTTCGGTGAGAACCAGGACATCAAGCTCAATGTGCAGGCCAATGCCACGCGCAGCTGGCTGGCGCGCGAGTCGCCCAGCATCCTGGTCACCTCGCCGTTCACCACCGTGGACTACCGCAACGAAGGCGGCGACCGCCCGTCGATCAGCAGCCCGCTGGACCTCAACGACCCCAACCTGGGTTGGGGCTGGGCCGGTGGCCGCGTCAACATCCAGAACGAAAAGCGCGTCACCCACACACGCGGCGCACGTGCCGACCTGCAGTTCGGCGAAGACAAGCGCAACATCAAGATCGGCACGTCCTACGACCAGGCCGAGCGCACCATCCGCGGCTTCGACAACAGCACCGCGTGGGAGCAGGTGATCTGCCGCGGCGGCGGTGGCAACGTGTGCAATGGCGGGCCGGGTTCGGCGATTCCCAATGCGGCGTTGTCCAGCTATTTGCGGCCCGGCCCGGGCGGGTTCATCACCGCCGACTTCAACCGCTTCCTCGGCGATACCAACTACTACGCGTTGCGTGATTCCGCACCGGAAACCAACTCCGCCAACACCGGCGCCTCGGCCGGCGGCATCCGCGAAAAGAACCTGGGTTTCTACATCGAAACCAACGCCGAAACCGAAGTGTGGAACCGCACGCTGCGCCTGAATGCCGGCGTGCGCTACGTGACCACCGACCAGACCATCACCGGCCCGGTCACCATCAACGGCATCCGCCAGGTGCAGGTGCTGGATTCTGACTACAAGGAAACCCTGCCTTCGTTCAACGTGGCCTGGGATGTGGCCGACAACGTGGTCATGCGCCTGTCCAGCTCGCGCACGCTCACCCGTCCCGACCCCAGCGCGATGTTGCCCAACACCAACTTCAGCGACCCCTCCGCGCAGACCGCGACGCAAGGCAATCCCAACCTGGCACCGTACCTGTCCACCAACGTCGACTTCGGCGGCGAGTGGTACACCGGCGGAGAAGGCTATGTAGGCCTGACCCTGTTCAACAAGCGCATCAGCGGCTTCACCGTCAACGGCGTGCGGCGCATCCCGTTCAATGATCTGGGCGTGCCGTACGACAGCCTGCTGCCGATCCAGCAGGCCGGCCTGGACCAGCGCGGCGGCCCGAATGCAGCCACCGTGGACGTGCAGACCCAGGTCAACGCCGATGGCGTGCTCAACATCCGCGGCACCGAAGCGATCTGGGTGCAGCCGCTGGACAAGCTGGTCGACGGCCTGGGCTTCAGCGTGAACTACACCCACGTCACCCAGTCTTCCGAAGGCGAAGGCGTGCCGGCGGTGGCCGTGGGCGTGGCGCCCAACCTGTGGAACGGCACCGTGTACTGGGAAAAGAACGCCGCCTCGGTGCGCCTGTCCTACACCTGGAACGACGACATGGTGATCTCCGGCGCCAACCAGAACGGCATCCCGTATGCACGCCTCAACGCAGACGCACGCGGCCAGCTGGATCTGTCGGCGAGCTACGCACTGGATTGGCTGCCATCCAAGCCGCAGATCACGCTCAACGTGACCAACCTCACCGACGAACCGCTGCGCACCACCTACGCCTGGCCCAACGCCACCTATGACCTGTACCAGCCGGGGCGCACGGTGATGCTCGGCATCCGCGGTACCTTCTGAGTGTTGCCGTCACCGGTCGCGGGTCCTCCCAACCGCGACCGGTGGCGCACTGCGCGCCGCGGCGTTTCCGCAGCACTCCTCGAGCCTGCCCCACCTCATGAATGATCGGTCACAGCAGCTGTCCTTGCGCGAAAAGATCGGCTACAGCCTGGGCGACCTGGCGGCCAATCTGATCTTCCAGACCCTGGTCACTTTCCTCGCGTTTTTCTACACCGATGTCTTCCGTATCCCGGCAAGCGCGGCCGCCACGCTGATCTTCGTGGTCGGCCTGCTGGGCGCATTCGTGTTCACGCCCATCATCGGCATCCTGGCCGATCGCACACGCACGCGCTGGGGCAAGTTCCGCCCGTGGATCCTGTGGACGGCACTGCCGTTCGGCGCGCTCTCGTTGGCCGCGTTCAATACCCCGGCACTGGGCGAGCACGGCAAGCTCATCTACGCCTTCGCCACCTACACGCTGTTGATGCTGGTGTACGTGGCCAACAACCTGCCGTATTCGGCCTTGAGTGGCGTGCTCACCGGCAGCATGGAGCAACGCAATAGTTTGTCGGCGTATCGCTTTCTGGCAGTGACCTTCGCGCAGTTCATCATCCAGGTGCTGTTGCTGCCGCTGGTGCTGATCCTGGGCAATGGCGACAAGGCGCAGGGGTTTCGCAACACCATGGCGTTGTTCGCCGCGATCGGCACGCTGTGCTTTTTGATTACCTTTTTCACCACGCGCGAGCGCGTGCTGCCGATCACCGAGCAGCGCACCAGCGTGCGCCAGGACCTCACCGACCTGGTACGCAACAAGCCCTGGTTGGTGATGCTGGCGCTGACCATCCTGGTGTTCATCAATCTCGCCATGAAAGGCGGGATGTACATCTACTACTTCAAGTACTACCTGGACGCCGGCGCCTTGGCGCAGTTTCTGGATAACGCCGGCTTCAACCGCTTCATCGGCGCCATCAACAGCGTGCTCACCGGTGCCGGCATGAGCGCACTGCAGTGGCCGCAGGACGCGCCCACCTCGGCCTTCAGCGTGTTCAGCGCCGGCGGCATCCTGGCGATGATCGTGGGGATTGGTTTTTCCAAGCGCCTGGCGGACCGCTACGGCAAGCGCAATGTGTTCGGTGGCGCGCTGCTGATGTCCACCCTGTTTCTGCTGGCGTTCTACGTTTACTCGCCCACGGCGATCGGCTGGGTGTTCGCCTCCTACGTGCTGCACGGCTTTTTCTACGGCATCACCATCCCGTTGCTGTGGGCGATGATCGCCGACGTGGCCGACTACTCGGAATGGAAGAACCACCGGCGTGCCACCGCCATCATCTTCTCGGCCATGTTGTGCGGCCTGAAGATCGGGCTGAGCGTGGGCGGCGCCCTGGTCGCCGGCATCCTGGCGTTCTACGGCTATGACGCGGCAATCCCGCAACAGAGCGCCGCAGTCACCGGTGGCATCCGCCTGGCCATCAGCGTGTATGCGTCCATTCCGTTCCTGCTCGGCACCGCGCTGCTGGCGCTGTACGAGATCGACAAGGCGCTGGAAACCCGCATCGAACACGAGCTGGGCACGCGCCGCCAGGCCGCGCCGCTGGCTGCTGGCTGACACCCCTCCCCTCCCTCTCATGCACAGGTACGCGCATGTCCAATGAACTGGAAGCCGCCGCACTGCAGGCCCTGGCGCGCACCGCCATTTCCACACCGCTGGTCACCCACGTCTACACCGCCGACCCGTCCGCGCATGTGTTCGACGGCGCCCTGTACATCTATCCCTCGCACGATATCGATGCTGGTGTCGCCTTCAGCGACGATGGCTCGCACTTCGACATGGCGGACTACCACGTGTTCCGCATGGCGCATCCTGATGCGGCGGTGGAAGACCTGGGCCAGGTGCTGCACGTGCGCGATGTGCCGTGGGCACAGCGTCAGATGTGGGCGCCGGACGCCGCGCAACGCGATGGCAAGACCTACCTGTATTTCCCGGCAAAACGGGCCGACGGCATCTTCCAGATCGGCGTGGCGGTCGGCGATGGACCACAGGGCCCGTTCGTGGCCGAACCCGAGCCCATCGCCGGCACCTACTCGATTGACCCGGCCGTCTTCGCCGACGACGACGGCGCGCACTACCTGTACTTTGGCGGCATCTGGGGCGGCCAGCTGCAGCACTACCGCGACAATGTCTACGCGCAGACCCATCAGGAACCGGCCGACGATGCGCCCGCACTCGGCCCGCGCGTCGCACGCCTGCGCGAGGACATGACGCAACTGGCAGAACCCACCCGCGAGATCGTCATCCTCGACGAACACGGCACCCCGCTACGCGCCGGCGATCACGCCCGCCGTTTCTTCGAAGGCCCCTGGGTTCACCACCACGCCGGCCGCTATTACCTGTCGTATTCCACCGGCGACACCCATCTGATCTGCTACGCCACCAGCGACTCACCCTACGGCCCGTTCGTCTACCAGGGCGTGCTGCTCGACCCGGTGGTCGGCTGGACCACGCACCACTCCATCTGCGCCTTCGAAGACCAGTGGTATCTGTTCTATCACGACGCCGTGTTGTCGGGCGGCCAGACCCATCTGCGCAGCATCAAGATGGCGCCGCTCGAGCACACTGCAGATGGGAAGATCGCGCGCATTTATCCGTATGGAGAAACGGCCGTGTCGCCTTGGTGACATGCTGGGGTGTTGCTTGTGAGGATGTTCAGGACCCCATCGTGCACGATCGCCGAAGCACACAAACGCACGCGCGTTTGTGCATGTATGCAGCGCGAAATCGCCTTGGCGCTGGCAACTGATCGAAGGCGCACGAACGCAAGTTCAGTGCGCCCCCAACGTTACGATCAATGCGCACTCTCGTTCTTCAACGCAGACATGAAGTCGTTGAGCCGGTAGGGTCCAGTCAAATGCTCTCTGACGTTGGGGAACTGCGATGCCACATAACGCATCAGATAGTCCAGCTTGTCACTGGACTCACTGTGCAGGCGAAGGTTGAGCAGTTGCAGCTCGGTACTGTGCGGGAAGTCGCGTGCAGCGTCAGCCACCACTGTCTTATAGCCGGGATCCGTTTCGGCAAGCCCCCTGACATAGCTCAACGCATAGTTCTCAATGTGGAGCGTCTTCCAGCCGTACAGATCCAGGGCCTTCAACTTGGCCTTGTGGTCATTCGCGCTGTACAGGTAAGCGAGCACATCCAGTGTCCAGCGATCGCCAGGGCTCTGCTGATGTCGCGCTTCCGGCTGGGCGCCGTAATGCTCCAGGAGTTGCGCAGCTGTCGCTAATTTGCGTTGGCTAAGTTGACTGATCAATGTGTATGTTGCAGCCGGATCTTGCGGAAGTGCGTAGCCATTGCCCCAATAGCCCGCCGAAGACACGTAGTCTTTGAAAGCCGCGTCCTCAAGCTTGACTGCCTCGACACATAGCCCTGCAGCGAGTTGCATTGACTTGTTGTTTTTAGCCAAGCCGTTTATCAACGCAAGGTCGTGCCTCAGAAAATCGGGCTGTTCCTTCGTATTCCACCAGTCGATTTCCCAGTTCTTGTCCAGCTTGACGAGCTTACAGACCGCACCGGCGTCACCGGCATGAATGGATTGAATCAGCTGCTCTCGGTCAGCATCCGGGTCGGTCTTGGAGAAGATCTCGTACATCGCTTTTTCGATGGCTGTGTGCTTTTCCCGGAAGTCCACCTTTTCCCACGCCTTGATCGCACCGGTCGCATCGCCAAGCACGAGGCGGCAATGCGTGACATATGCCCACAGCGCAACCGGGCGACGGCGCCCCTCTAACAATGCGCCAGCTTTCTCATAGAGAGGAAGTGCTGCGGCACATTGTCCGGCACGATGCTCATGCATCGCACGCTCGAATAAAATGAGCGGATTGTCTGGCGCCCCTTTCTCTGCAATCTTCATATACGCATCGCTTGCAGGGATGTCCGACCTATAAAGCAGGTTCGACAGGACGAAGTAATCCACTACGTTTTTTTCGTTGTCCGGCACTAGCGTCTTCAAGCGCGCATTGACCTGACTCTTTTTGCCCTGTTCTATCAGTTGATCTGCTTCAGGCGATTCGGCCAGACTCTCGTACTTTTCAGCCACCTTGCCAACGCGAGAGGCGAAGTCATCTGGCGCTGCGCTCTGCGCGGCACCAGCCGATGCCAGCGCTAATACAAGCGCTAGTTGCATTATTTTTCTCACGGATCGTTCTCCACTGTAGATATCCTGGTGTTCCGGCCATATGCGGAGCGCAGCTAATGAAAAAAGCCTGCACAGGTCAGATCTGGCCCGCATAACGCATGGCGTACTTACCCATTCCCCAAAGCAAGTAAACCATCGCGCTGCAGCTTGGGCAACGCTGGTGACGCGCCAAGGCCACCGCCGGTGTCAGCGGGGCGGCAGCAATGCCTGCGCGTTACTGGAGCCAGTGCCATTCGGGGTCGCATTGAAACATCACCTGTTCGAACGCGACTCCCAGCATGGATGGGCATCCAGCCCTTCATAAGCGAAACCTTGCACCGCTATGCATCCAGACGCATCGTTGCTACGTAGGCCTAGGCACGTATTTCTTTTGGGTGAGGTTGCCATGCGGCAGGGTTCGATGCTGTTCTTACTGACACTCGCAGTCTGTGGGAGTGCAAGCGGCAGCGAGCCGCGTCCCGCATTGCCCCGCGCAGACAGCGTTGACGTGCCGCGCTTCATGGGCGACTGGTACGTCATCGCGCACATTCCCACCCGGCCGGAACGCAAGGCCTTTGACGCGGTGGAGCGGTACGCGCTGCGACCGGATGGCCGCATCCAGACCACCTTCACCTTCCGCAAGGGCAGCTTCCAGGCGCCGCTCAAGTCCATGCACCCGGTCGGCCAGGTCGCAAAGGAAGGTAACGGCGCGCTCTGGAGCATGCAGTTCCTGTGGCCGTTCAAGGCCGAGTACGTGATTGCCTGGCGCGATGCGAACTACACCCAGACCATCGTGGCGCGCAGCAAGCGCGATTACGTCTGGTACATGGCGCGCACGCCGCAGGTCTCCGATGCCGACTACCAGCAGGCCGTTGGGCGCATCGCGGCCATGGGCTATGACGTGAGCCAGCTACGACGCGTGCCGCAATCAGTGCGCTGACACCCAGCCGCGCGATGGAGGGGTCTGCACGCTGTGCAGTCCTCCGAACCGGCCGAATGCGTCAGGCGTCTTTCGTGTCCACAGAAAATTCCCATCCATCGTTCAAGCCGCCCAAGGGCTTGGCCTCGGTGGCCAGCTCTTCCTCGAACGCCGAAATCGCCTTGTACGACGGCACCATGGTTGGATACACCGTGACATCCATGGGAAATGCCGTGTTTTCTGCGTAGTGGCAGCAGCGCACCTTCTGCTCGAAGCGCAGCAGCGTCACGGAAAATTCCAACGCCGACTCTTTCGTCGGGAAGACCACGGAAAACGCAATCTCCCGCGGCTTGGAAAGATCCACCCCTTGCTGGGCGATGTGCCAGAGGGTGTCGCCGTTATCGTCGTTGGGATACAGGTCAGGGTTTCGCTGCATGGTTGCTTCAGTCTGTGAGGCCGGTTGCCGAACGCGCATCGTAGCGCCTGGCTGGTGTGCGGTCTGAGCCAGTGCCGCAAAGCGCCGGGCGTTGGATCGTGCAACCAGCCGCTTTCCGTTTTACCAACCGCTTGCCGCGGTAGTGAGTGCAACGCAGGTGGCCGCGCCAGGCGCGACCACCTTGATGACGTTACGGAATCCAGACCAGATTCATCAACTGCGGGTCGGCGGTGACCTTTACCAGCTTGCCGCTGGGGCCGAACTGCACCTGGTATTCGGCGAAGCTGGTGCGCCAGTAGCGCCACAGCGAGGCGTCCAGGTTGGGGTTCTCGCTGCTGATCGGGTAGCCGACCGCCATCAACACCTGTTCGCGGGTCATGCCGCCGGTGAGCTTGCCTTCGGTGATGGCCTGGCGAATCTTGGGCGGGAAGGTGGCCAGCTTGAGCTTGGGGTCGGCGGTGACCACGTAGCGTGCGGCGAAGGCGGTGTTGTCCAGGTCGCGGCTGTAGTCGTTACCGATGGACTGCTTCTCGCCGGCGATCTTGAGGTTGACGCGGTTGCGGCCAAAGCCGGTGACGCTGACCGGGGTGCCCACGGCAAGCACGCGCTTGCCGTCTTCGGCGTAGTTGCTGTCGCTGATCCAGCTGCCGTCGGTGCGCAGGTTGCAGCACAGGAAGCCGTCGTACTTGGTGACGTCGGCGGCCGTGGTCAGGCCGGAGGCGGTGAGCAGGCTCAGGGCCAGCAGGGAAGAACGCAAACGCATCGTACAGACTCCTTTCTCGACGGCCGTGGCCGCGCGGCAATGATGGGGTGAGGCGCGCCGCCGTTTCCCCAACGGCGCGCCCGCATTGTCGCAGCCTCCGCCGGGTTGGCAAGCCGGGTGACGCAGGTCGCCGGGGGTTGTGTATGCTCGGGGGGTGGAGACGCTCTCACCCGCCGAGATTGCCGAGCAGATCGCCGAGTTGCGACGCGCACACCGCGCGTTGGACGAGGAGATCCAGCGCGTGCCTGCCAATGTGGACGACGAGCTGCAGATGAAGCGCCTGAAAAAGCGCAAGTTGCACCTCAAGGACTGCATCACCCGGCTGGAAATGGAGCTGGTGCCTGACGAGCCGGCGTGAGGTTGGTGCGTGCGGCCGCTTGGGTTTGCTTTGCGGTTGTTGGTATCGGCAGCGCGGGGATAGGCAGTTGGGTCACTAAGTGATGCAGGCAGCGTTTGTCTGATGGCCACCGCGGGCTTTAGCTGAGGCTCGTCGCGTTGGTCGCTTGGGCCGTACCCTCACCCCAACCCCTCTCCCGGGGGGAGAGGGGCTTTGTGTCCTTGTTTTTGGCGCTAAATGCGGCCTGCTGGCGAGTCGCGCCCTTGTCCTAGCCGGCGCGCAGCAGGATCTTGCCGCTGCGTCCGGGCTTGTCGCTGGCCGCGGCGGCCTTGGCGGCATCGTGCAGGTCGAACACCGCTTCCACCGGCAGCGCCAGGCTGCCATCGAGCGCGGCCTTGAGCAGTTCGCCGATCATGCGGCGCTTGTCCTCGGCCTTGGTGGCCTGCATCACCTTGCTGCCCCAGAAGCCGCGCACGGTGGTCTGCTTGAAGATCACATCGCCACTGGAGATCTGCAGCGGCTCGCCGGTCATCGCGCCGAAGGAAATCAGTTCGCCGCCTTCGGCCAGCAAGGCCATCAGCTCACCCGCTGCACTGCCGGCCACCGAATCGATGGCGCGCACGATGGGCGCATCGCCGGCCAGCGCGCGCACCTGCGCCTGCCAGCCGTCCTGCGCAGTAGACACCGCATTGCCGATGCCCAGCGATGCCAGTTCCTCCACACCCGCGTCGCGACGCACCAGATTGATCACGTCGATGCCGCGCGCTGCGGCCAGCATCGCCACCGTCTTGCCGACCGCACCGTTGGCGGTGTTCTGCACGATCCAGTCGCCCTGTTTCACCTGCAGGAATTCGATCAGCATCAGCGCGCTCAGCGGCATGGCGATCAACTGGCAACCGCGCTCGTCGTCCAGACCATCCGGCAACGGCACCACGCCGGAGGCGTCGGCAAGGAAGTACTCGGCCCAGGCCGCATGCACACCGGCGGCGACCACGCGCTGGCCGACCTGCAGGCCCTCGACACCCTCACCCAGCGCATCGATGACACCTGCTGCTTCGCTGCCGCCGATGGCTGGCAGTTCCGGCTTGTAGCCGTAATTGCCGCGCACGGTCCACAGGTCATGGTTATGGATCGGCGCGCGCCGCATCGCAACGCGCACCTGGCCCTTGCCTGGCTGCGGCGTGGGGCGCTCGCCCAGCTCGAGCACCTTGGCCGGATCGCCGAATTGGGTATGGATGGCTGCGCGCATGGAGGTCTCCTGCCGGGCACGCTCTTGCTGCGACGCGCCCGATCGTTGTGAAAGGTGGCGCGATGCTATCGGCAGGGCTGCAAGGAAGGGATGAAGCGAACGGAACTGCTGCGTGAAGTTGTTGGCATGCGCGCGTAATGACGATGCTCTGCTGCAGCGCCGGAGGACTGCGTGCTGGCCGCCCCTCATTCGCCCTTCGGGCACCTTCTCCGGGGGGGAGAAGGGAAGCGCCTTGCGCGTCTGCGCCTACCTACACGTGCCCTGCCATTGGCCCACCCTCACGTACTGCAGGAGACGATGGCGTTTGTACCGCCGTCTTACTCAGCCGGCGGTGACACCACATCCGGCTTTGCCGCTTCCGGGCTGACGCGTTCGATGGTGTGGCGCAGCTCGCGACCGAGGATGAACTTGGCGTCCTTGGCCCACGCGTCCAGGCGCTCGTCGAACATCAGCTTGCTGTTCTCGTCCGGCCACACCAGGCGCAGTTCGCGCAGTTTCTGGATGAAGCTGCGGAACAGGGTCTTGTCGAAGAACTCCGGCGCGGCCGGTGCGTACAGCAGGCTCAGGCGCTGCGCGGCCTGCTGGCACAGGCTTTCCAGCTCGCCGGCACCGAGCACGCCGGGGCCGTTCTTCACCAGCACCGAAATGGCGATGTAATAGCGCTCGAACGCCTGCTGCAGCGAATGGCCGATCGCACGCAGGCGGAACACCTCGTCGGTCTGCCCGGTGTTGCGCGCCAGGATGCCGCCATCGTCATCGGTGACGTTGAGCAGCAAGCCCTCGCGCACGAACATGTCGATGGTCTGCTCGATGCGTTCGGCAAAGCGGTCCTCGCTCCACGGCAGGAACAACTCGGCCTGCAGGAACGGGTACACCGTGCGGCCCAGCCGCAACAATCCGGCGCGGCTCATGCGGCGGTTGTTCTGGAAGCAGCACGCCACCCACGAGGAGGCGGTGAACAGATGCAGCACGTTGTTGCGGAAGTAGCTCAGCAACACCGCGGTATCGCCACTGACGCTCAGCACATCGCCCAGCGGGTGCGAGACGCGAGTGAGCACGTTGATCTCTTCGGCGTGGGTGATGATGCGCGCCGGCGTGTGCGGGGTGACAGTGACGCGGTCCGAATACGGCATTTCGGCCAGCAGCTTCTTGCACAGTTCGATCTGCGCGATCAAATCGGCTTCGCCCATCGCATGCTTGGGCGTGGACAGCAGCGCCAGCGCGAGCAGGTTGATTGGATTGACGTCGGCGGCGCAGTTGATGCGGGTCTGGATCTGCGTGGCCAAGGTGTCCACCGCCGGTGCAAGCCAGGTCGGCTTTTCATCGTCGGGCAGTGGTTCGCCATTCCACTCCGGCGCGTGCTTGGCCAGCACGTCATTGAGTGCGATCGGCTCGCCGAAGTTCACCACCACCTGGCCGTAATTTTGCTTGAGCACCTTGGGGATGGACCACAGCAGGCCCCAGATCGATTCCTTTTCCTTCGGGCGGCCGGTGAGTTCGTCGAGATAGCTGTTGCCTTCCATCAGCTTCTCGTAGCCGATGTACACCGGCTGGAACAGCACTGGCTTGCGCGGCTGGCGCAGATACGCGCGTAGCGTCATCGCGATCATGCCGCCCTTGGGCTGTAACAAGCGGCCGGTGCGCGAGCGCCCGCCTTCGACGAAGTACTCGATCGAATAACCGCCAGCCACCAGCTGCGCCACGTATTCGCTGAGCACCGCCGAATACAGCGCATTGCCACGGATGCTGCGGCGGATGAAGAACGCACCGCCCTTGCGCAGCAGCGTGCCCACCACCGGCAGGTTGAGATTGATGCCCGCCACGATGTGCGGCGGCACGATGCCGCGCTCATACAACAGGTAGCTCAGCAGCAGGTAATCCATGTGGCTGCGGTGGCTGGGCACGTACACCACTTCATGCCCGGGCGCGGCCTGCTTGAGCTTGTCCAGGTGATGCACCAGCACGCCGGCGTAGATGCGGTTCCACACGTGGGTGAGCAAGAAGCTGGCCGAACGCACCACCGGGCTGGAATAGTCCGCGGCGATTTCCCAGGCATAGGCGTGCGCCTTGCGCCAGGCATCGACCGGCTTGGAGTTGTCGCGCTTGGCCTGGGTGGCGATGGCTTCGCGCACCGAATCGGCGGCCAGCACCTGGTCCACCAGCAGACGGCGGGTGGACAGATCCGGGCCGATCACCGCCTCGCGGATGCGCCGGAAATGCGTGCGCAGCACGCGCTGCAACTTGCGCAGCGTGCGCTCGGGCGGCAGGCCTTCGGCCATGGTCTGGCGCAGCGAGATGGGCGGCGCGAAACGCACGATGGTGGTGCGGCCATTGAGCAGTACCGAGAGCAGGCGGCGGAAGCGGCCGACCAGCGCCCAGTTTTCCGAGAACAGCACCGCAAACCAGCCGCTTTGCTTGTCCGGCGCACGGCCGACGAAGATCGACACCGGCACCAGATGCACGTCCAGGTCGGCGCGCACGCGGTGCGCCTGCAGCAACTTGGCCAGCGAATCGGAATGGGTCTTGCCGCCGCGTTGTTCGGGAATCAGCGAATTGCTGCTGCTCCGCCGCGACAACGCCAGATAGGCGCGCTTGCGCTCCAGCGGGTCGCCCGGCAGCGGCACCAGCGGCGACGGCAAGCCGGCTTCGCGGCAGGCCTTGTCCAGGATCAGGGCATTAGAGAGGCCGTAATCCTCGAGCACATAGACCACCGGCTTGCCGTCGTCGTAGCGCCCGGGTTGTTCGGGTTCGATGGTCAGGCTCAGCCACGGGTCGGCCAGCCGGCCGAGCAGGCGCGCCCACCACGGGCGTTTGGCCACGCGTGCCGGGGCGAGCACTGGCGCGGCGGGCGCCGGTGCGTCCAGCGCCACGGGCGCGGCAGGCGGCAGCGCAGCGGCCGTTGCGACGGTCTCGGCGCCGGCAGGGCTGGGCGGGGCGGATTGGCCGTCCGGGAACGGCAGGGGATTCTGTTCTGGCATCGCCGTCATTATCGCCCACCCGGGCCTTTGCCGGTGCTGGCAGGCGGGGCGGGCGTGGCCGCCGGCGTGTCGGGCGCCGCCGCAGCAGCGGGTGGGGACGCCGCCGGCACTGCGCGCAGCACGGCCTGCACGTCGTCCTGGGTCTGCTGCTGATACCAGTGGCCCTCGCGCTTGATCAGGCTGACGCTGAGATCGATGTCGCGCGCGGCCAGCGGGTAGCGCAGGCGTACCTGGGCGCTGTCGCCCTGCTGCTTGACCAGGCCGGTGCGCAGCGCATCCAGGCTGCTGTCCAGCGACAGGTCGTAACGCTCCAGCACCTTCTTGCAGGCCGCCCAGAACGGCCCGAGCCGGCGCAGGCTCTCTTCCATGCCCAGTTGCTGCAGGTCGGCATCGGACTGGATTCCGGTAGCACGCGCGGCGGCCACCAGCTCGGCGATGCTGGCCTTGGCACGCGGGCGGTCGGCCAGCGGCGCAGTGGCGGCCCAGGCGCTCAGCGCATCGACCAGCTGCACGTAGTGGGCGCGCTGCTCGGGTTGGTAGTCGGTGCGGCTGCGCAGGTACTGCACGCCGAACTGGCCCAGCGACTGCGCGGCCTGGCGGATGCCCTGCGCCTGCCCGGCCAGTTGCTGGTCGAAGGCCTGCTGCAGGCGGCGTTCGGCATCCGGGGCCGACAGGTTGCCCAGCAAGCTGCCTACCTCATTGGGCAGCGGCAGCTCGGTCAATGGCCAGCGGCTGGCACCACTGCGCCAGGCCGCTTCCAGTGCGGTGTATTGCGTGGGCGTGACGCGGATGCGTGCATAGGCGACCAGGTCGTTGCGGCGCAACGGCGTGGTCATGGCCTGCATCGCCGCCGCCGGTTCGGCATTGGCACCTGGCAGCGCGGTGGCGTGGTCGCTGCGCTTGCAGCCGCCCATGCACAACAGCGCAAGCAGCAACCACCCGGCGGACTGGAACCGACCTGGGCGGACGGTGGATAGCGACATGCGCACGATGTTCCCCTGATCGATCGGCGCATCTTGCTGTCTGAATGCAGCCGCGGCAAGGCGCTGGCCTTCCGTGCGGGCGCGTACGGTGCGCGGCGCGGTGACGCGCGGCGCGCTGTACGATGGCGCCGGATGTCAGGCGCTGACCGGTATTGTCTTCTCGGACAAAGTTGTCCATGCCCGCGCCCGGAGTCCTTGCCGGAGTAAGGATTCCCCCGATGCTGCAATGCATCATGTAAGCGCTTGCAGTTCCTGTTAGCGTGCGCGCCATCTCGCTCTGAGGTCGCCATCGGATGGGGCCGATGTCATTCATGCGCAAGTTCGCCACGAACGCTCTGCCCGTATGGACCGTCCGCCAGCCCCTGGCGCGCGTCGCCTGGCGCATGCTTTGGGGAAACACGCCATGAGCCGGCCACGTTCGGACAGCGGCAGCGTCACCATCAAGGATGTCGCGCGCGAGGCACAGGTATCGGTGGCCACGGTGTCGCGCACCATGAACGGGCATCAGCATGTGGCCGAGTCGGTGCGCGAGCGCGTGCTGCAGGTGGCGCGCGCGCTGCACTACATCCCGCATCACGCCGCACGCAGCCTGAGCAGCCGCCGCACCCACACCATCGGTGTGGTGTTGCCGGACCTGCACGGCGAATTCTTTTCCGAATTGATCCGCGGCATCGACCAGGTGGCGCGCGACCAGGGCTATCACCTGCTGGTCTCCAGCTCGCACGGCGACCCGCAGGCGCAGCGCAAGGCGCTGGAACGCCTGCCCGGCCGCGTCGACGGCGTGGTGGTGATGTCGCCGTCGCTGGGCGATTCGGGCGTGCACGAAGACGCGCTACCCGGCGGGCTGCCGGCGGTGCTGCTCAATTGCGCCGGCACCGCCAGCCAGCGCCCGGTGCTCAACGTGGACAACTACGGCGGTGCGCGGGTGATGACCCGCCACCTGCGCGACAGCGGCCACCGCCGCATCGCCTTCATCGCCGGCCCGGACGACAACTTCGACGCGCACGAACGCCTGCGCGGCTACCGCGACGAACTGGCGCTGGATGCGCAGGCGCAGCCGTGGGTGCTGCCGGGCAACTTCGACGAAGAATCCGGCTACCGCGCCGGGCAGACGCTGGCGCAGCACGACCGCCCGGACGCGGTCTTCGCCGCCAACGACATGATGGCGCTGGGCTGCCTGTTCGCGCTGGGCCACGCCGGGCTGAAGGTGCCGCACGACATCGCACTGGCCGGTTTCGACGACGTGCCAATGGCCCGCTACGTGCTGCCGGCGCTGACCACCATGCGCGTGGACATCGCCGGCCTGGGCGCACGCGCGCTGCGGCTGTTGCTGGGCCAGCAGCTGGTGGACGCTCCGGCGCCACCGGCCGATGCCGCACCGCCGGCGTTGTCGGAGATGGTCCCGGAGCTGATCGTGCGCGCATCCAGCGCGCCGCGGAGCGCATCCGGTGGCTGAGGCGCGTGCGCTGCGTCGCATCTTCACGCGATCTTTGCAGTTTCTTATGGTTTTTTAACTTACGCCGTTTGCTTGATTTGGTTGCCGCTGTTCTTGAAACAACGCATTACACGCGCCACGCCAGCGACTGCCGGTAGGCGCCTGACCCCTGGGAGGGGGACGCCATGAAGACCTACCGTACTGTCTCGACCTTGCCGGCGCGCAGCCTGCTGGGCTGCGCGCTCGCCGTTTCGCTGCTGGCCACCACCCCGGCCATGGCGCAGTCCAGCAATGCCACGTTGCGTGGGCAGGTGTCGGCAGGTCAGGCCGGAACCACGGTCACCGCCACCAACGTCGCCAGCGGTGCAGTGCGGCGCGCGACCACCGGTGCCGATGGCAGCTACGCGCTGGTGGGTCTGCCGCCGGGCACCTACAAGGTCGACGCCGGCCCCGGCACTGAACAGACCGTCACCTTGTCGGTGGCCTCGTCGGTGAGCCTGGATCTGGGCGGCAGTGGCGCCGGTGCCGCGGCGCCCGCCGGCGATGCCACCACGCTGGATGCGGTGCAGGTCACCGCCACCACGCTGCAGGAGGTCAAGACCTCCGAGGTGGGCACCAACATCTCGCTGAAGCAGATCAACACCGTGCCGCAGCTGACGCGCAACTTCCTGGAGTTTGCCGACACCGTGCCGGGCATGCAGTTCGAGACCGATGCCAACGGCAACAGCCGTATCCGCGGCGGCGCGCAGGCCAGCTCGGCGGTCAACGTCTATATCGACGGCGTTGGCCAGAAGAGCTATCTGTTTGGCGGCGTGTCCGGTCAGCAGCAGAGTGCCGGCAACCCGTTCCCGCAGCTGGCCATCGGCGAATACAAGGTCATTACCTCCAACTACAAGGCCGAGTTCGACCAGGTGGGGTCGGCGGCGATCGTGGCGTCGACCAAGTCCGGTGGCAACGAATTCCACGGCGAGATCTTCGGGCGCACCACCAACACCGATTTCCGCGCGCGCCAGGCCGACGAACGTGCCGGTGCGCCCAATGCCGATGGCAACAAGCGCCAGACCCACCAAGACGAGTACGGCATGGCCTTCAGCGGGCCGATCGTCAAGGACAAGGCGCACTTCTTCCTCAGCTACGAGGGCAAGGGCTTCGAGGTCTCGGCCAATCCGGTGTCGGTGCCCGACAACTTCAACAGCCTGCGCGACGACTTGCCGGCCGGCGTGCAGAGCCGCCTGGGCTCGGTCACCCGTCCGTTCAACGAAGACCTGTACTTCGGCAAGATCGACTGGGACATCGGCGCCAACGATCGCCTGGAACTCACCGCCAAGTACCGCGATGAAGAAAGCCGCGACAGCGTGGGCGATCGCAACACCGCCATCGCCGCCAAGATCAACCTCAACACCGAAGAACGCTACGACCTGCGTTGGCAGCATTTCGGCGAGAACTACGTCAACGAAGCACGCGTGTCGTACGAAGACGTGCTGTTCAACCCGACGGCCTACACCATCGGCAGCCAGAGCGTGTACACCCGCGCCATTGCCGAAGACGACGTGCTGATCAACGACGACGCCACCAGCGGCCTGGCGATCCAGCGCAAGGGACAAAAAGGCCCGAGCTTCCAGAACGACCTCACCCTCAACAACATCGAGTGGCACGGCAACCACGTGATCAAGATGGGCGTGAAGTACAAGGAAGTGGAGCTGACCCAGAGCGAAAACTCCGCGGCCAACCCATCGTTCTACTACGCCGTCAACGATGGCGCAGGCACCGCGCCCATTCCCTACCAGGTGCGCTTCAATCTGCCGTTTGCCGGCGCCGCGCCGTCGGTGACCACCACCAGCAAGCAGCTGGGCCTGTACCTGCAGGACGATTGGGACGTCAACGACAAGTTGCAGTTGAATATCGGCGTGCGCTGGGACGGCGAAAAGATTCCGTCCTACCTGGACAACGTGACCCCGCCGGAAGTGATCGCCGCATTGAACGGCCCCGGCACCGACCCGGCCGTCAGCGCCACCTATGCCGAACAACTGGCCAAGGGTGGGGTGAACATCAACGACTACATCAGCAACGGCCGTAACCGCAAACAGGACAACAACAACTTCGCGCCGCGCCTGGGCTTCTCCTACGACTTCCGTGGTGACGAATCGCTGGTGCTGTTCGGCGGTGCCGGGCGCAGCTACGACCGCAACCTGTTCGACATCATGGGCCTGGAACAGGTCAAGTCGGCGCTGTCGCAGTACACCATCCGCTTTGTCGAATCCTCCGGCTGCACACCGGCGGCCGGCACCTGCACCAACTTCAATCCGGCCTTTCTCAGCAACCCGGACAGCCTGGGCGGGCTGGTCGATGCGCGCGTGCGCAACGGCGAGATCGACCTGCTCAACAACGATCTGAAAACGCCGTATTCGGACCAGTATTCGATCGGCCTGCGCACCCGCGTGGGCGACTGGAGCAACTCGGCCACCGTGTCCTACATCCACAGCAAGGATGGTTTGATCCTCACGTTGGGTAATCGCTATCCCAATGGCGATTTCTTCCAGGCCGGTGCACAGCCGTGGACCCAGCCGCCGCCGGGATTCGGCAACCTGATCATCGGCAACAACGGTGTGGAGACCAAGACCGCACAGTTGCTGCTGTCCACCGACAAGGCCTACACCAAGGAAAGCGGCTGGGGCCTGACGGCGGCCTACACGTTCTCGCGCGCGCGCGGCAACCGCGGCAATGACGATCAGTACGGCTTCGATGCCGCCACGATCGCCAACTACCCGTTCCTGGATCTGAATTCGGTGCCGCGCCACCGCCTGGTGGTCACCGGCATCTACGACTTGTTCTGGGGCATCAGTGCCTCGGCCAAGTTGACCCTGGCCACGGTGCCGCCGCGCAACGAGGCGGTGTCGTACGATCTCTACGGCGGCCCGCCCTCGGACAACATCCGCATCGTGTCGGTGGACGCACCCGGCGGCAAGTTCCTGGCCGGCGGCGACATCTTCGGCACCCGCCAGCTGGACCTGTCGCTGTCCAAGGACATGCACATCACCGATACGGTGACGGTGCAGGTGCGCGGCGATCTGATCAATGCGCTGAACTTCCGCAACTACGATCAGTACAGCATCGATTGGGGAAACAACGGTGTGTACAACCCGCGCGCGAGCATCAACCAGTACGGCGCGATGACCACCCCGCCCCGCACCTTGTTCATGAGCGCCCGCATCATCTGGTAACTGTTTGAGCAGCCGTTCGACCACGCTGTCGAACGGCTGCTGCTATCGCTACCGGAGTTCGGTTTTTTAGTCCCGTGCATGGTCACCGCTTCGTTCCGGACTGGTAACGGTTACTGGTCCATCGCTGACGGTGCACCGACGCGCTCGCTGTGCAGCACGCCTTGATTCCGGCGCTGCGTGCACAGCCCGTTTTGAAGTGTTTTTGCAGTCTTTTGTTTGCAATGCCTGTTGTTTGTTGCTGTTGCCCGCTGTTCCCGTGTCACTCACATCAAAGCACCAACCTCGACGCGCCAGTCACTCCACTGGTTCGCGCTTTACCCCTGGGAGGGGGAAAGTCATGAAGAAGCACCGTACCGTCTCCACCCTGCCCGCGCGCAGCCTGTTGTGCTGCGCCCTGGCCGCCTCGTTGTTTGCCACCACCCCGGCCATGGCCCAGTCCAGCAACGCCACGTTGCGCGGCCAGGTCGCCTCCGCGCAGAGCGGCAGCGAAGTCGTCGTCACCAATGTCGCCACCGGCTCGGTGCGACGCGCGCCGGTCAATGCGAACGGCAACTACACCATCGTCGGTTTGCAACCGGGCACCTACAAGGTGGAATCCAACGGCATCAGCCGTACGGTGACCTTGTCGGTGGCCTCCAGTGCCACCGTCGATCTGGGTAACGAGACGGCGGCTGCGCCGGCCGGCGATGCGACCACACTGGACACGGTGACCGTCAGCGCGCCAATGATTCGTGACGTCAAGACCTCGGAAGTGGGTAATACGGTTTCGCTGCGGCAGATTCAGCAGTTGCCGCAGGCCACGCGCAACTTCCTGGAGTTCGCCGACACTGTGCCGGGCATGGTGTTCACCATCGACCAGGACGGCAACACCAAGTTGCGCGGCGGTGCTTCCAACGCCAGTTCCAGCAATTTGTATATCGACGGTGTGAGCCAGAAGAGCTACGTCTCCGGTGGCGGTATTGCCGGCCAGGACGAGACCCAGGGCAATCCGTTCCCGCAGCTCGCCATCGGCGAGTACAAGGTGATCACGTCGAACTACAAGGCCGAGTACGGCCAGATCAGTGGCGCGGCCATCACCGCAGCCACCAAGTCCGGCACCAATGAGTTCCATGGCGAGGCGTTCTATCGCTTTACCAATCAGGATCTACGTGAGAGACGCCCGGACGAAGAAGACGCCAAGGTCGATTCACAGACCAAGGAATACGGCTTTGCCATCGGCGGCCCGTTGATCCAGGACCGGATGCATTTCTTCTTTGCCTATGAAGGCAAGGACAACGTGGCGCCCAAGAGCGTGCAGCCGAGTGCCGAGGCCTCGCCGTTCATTGGCCTGCTGCCGTCCAATCTTCGCGATCAGTACGGCGCGTCCAACATGCCGTTCACCGAAGACCTGTACTTCGGCAAGATCGACTTCGAGCCGACCGATAACGATCGCATCGAACTGGCAACGCAGTACCGTGACGAAACCCAGGTCAGTAATGTCGGCGGCCAGAACGCGCCGGACCGCGCGGTGGACAAGATCAACAAGGACAAGCGCACCAGCCTGCGCTGGCAGCACAGTGCCGACAGCTGGTTCAACGAAGCCATCCTCACCACCGAGGATTCGCGCAATGTGCCGACGCCGCGCGGTGTCGGCAACGGCTCGATCTACACCTACATTGATCGCACGCAGGCCGATCCGCGTCAGTGGGTATTCCTCAATACCGGTGCTGCCAGTGGCGAAGACTTCAAGCTGCGTAGCCAGAAGGGCTGGTCGTTCCAGAACGACCTAACCTTCAATGCGCTGGAGTGGCATGGCGAGCACACCATCAAGACCGGCGTGACCTATCGCGACATCAAGCTGACCTCGCGCGAGTCCAGTTCGCTCAACCCGCAGTTCAGCTATGAAGTCGGCCAGAACGGTGTTGCGCCGGTTCCCTTCCAGGTGCGCTATATCCGTGCATTCGACAATCCCGGTCAGGTGCCGGTGGTCGAGTCGCCGTCCAAGCAGTACGGCATCTACCTGCAGGACGACTGGGCGGTGAACGACAAGCTGATGCTCAACATCGGCGTGCGTTACGACTATGAAGACACCCCGGCTTACACCGACTTCGTGACCTCGCAGCCGTTCATCAATGCGCTGTATTCGGACGACCCCGACAACCCGGGTCAGCCGTGGGCCAACCGCCTGCTGCCCAGCGGCATCAACGTGGCCGATTACATCAGCACCGGCAACAACCGCAAGAACTTCAAGGACGCCTGGGCACCGCGCTTCGGCTTCTCGTATGACTTCTTCGGCGATGAGAGCGCGGTGCTGCATGGCGGCGCCGGTCGCTCTTACGATCGCAACCTGTTCGAGCAGCTCGCACTGGAATCGGTCAAGGCTGCGCTGTCGCCGGTGGTGGTGTACTTCAGCGATGCTGCCAGCGGACAGGGCTGCTTCCGCGACGACCGTGCGTGCACGGCATGGAATCCGGCATATTTCACCGGTATTGATCAGCTCAATACGATCGATGGCACCAGTGACAGCTCCGAGCTTTTCATGTTCAAGAACAAGCTCAAGACTCCGTACAGCGATCAGTACAGCATCGGTATCAGCAACCAGGTCGGCGACTGGTTGACCGACGTAACCTTCCAGCGCGTGCTGGCCTATGACGGCCTGGTGATGAGCCTGGTCAACCGCTACCCGAATGGTGCGTACTTCGACGCCACCGGCAGCGTGCCCTGGGGCGA
The DNA here is from genome assembly GCF_030208815.1 of Xanthomonas sp. fls2-241-TYG-148. NCBI lineage: Bacteria > Pseudomonadati > Pseudomonadota > Gammaproteobacteria > Lysobacterales > Lysobacteraceae > Xanthomonas > Xanthomonas sp. fls2-241-TYG-148. Next base: position 18,072 of record NZ_JARVTE010000018.1, on the reverse strand, counting down.
GCCGGTGCCGGGCTACCGCAATACGATCCTGGGCTACAACGGCTTGGAGCAGCGTAGCAGCCAGGTGTTGCTGTCGGCCGAGAAGCCCTACACCAAGGAATCGGGTTGGGGCTTGAACCTGTCCTACACCCATACCAGCGCGCGCCAGAACCGCACGATCGACGAGCCATTTGCTTTCGACAAGGCGACCATTCGCGACTACCCGTTCGTGAAGTCGGATGCCGTGTCGGCGCATCGTTTCGTTGCGTCCGGCTCGATCGATGGCCCGTGGGGCGTCACCTTCGGTGCAAAGCTGGTGCTGGCCACGCCGGAGCCGATCAACACGATCGCCTGCTACGGCTTTACCGATCCGGATGGCGGCACCTGCCAGGCCGTGGGCGTGACCCCGCCGGGCAATGGCAAGTTCCTGCTGGGTGGCAAGATCTGGGGATATCGCACCGTCGATCTGCAGGCGAACAAGGAGTTCACCGTCGTGGGCGACTTCAAGCTCAACGCACGTATCAACGTGCTGAATGCCTTCAACTTCAAAAACTTCACCCAATACCAGTACAACAGCTTCGGTAGCGACGGACGCTTGCAGCCTGATATCACCGTGGTCGACAACGGCGAGATCAGCTATGTGCCGCGCAGTGTCGTCCTGGAAGTGGGTGCAAAGTTCTGATGCAGTGCACATCCATGTGCACGCTGTCGGCGTGTGCATGATCCGAACGGGGCCGCTTGGCCCCGTTTGCCTATCCGCGGTTTCCTCTTTCGTGCAGGATCGAACGCATCATGATCCCCGCTCCACTCCGCAACATCGTCATCGTCGGCGGCGGAACCGCCGGCTGGATGGCGGCCGCCGCGTTTGCCCGCGTGCTTGGCCCCAGCTTCAACGTGCAGCTGATCGAATCCGAGCAGCTCGGCACCATTGGCGTCGGCGAAGCCACCGTGCCGCACATCAAGGCCTTCAACAATCTGCTCGGCATCGATGAAGCCGAGTTCGTGCGCCAGACCCAGGGCAGCTTCAAGCTCGGCATCGAGTTCGTCGACTGGCAACGGCCAGGCACCTCGTATATCCACGGCTTCGGCACCCAGATCGGCCATCCGCTCGGGCTGCTGCCGTTTCATCAGTACTGGATCAAGCAACAGCTGCGCGGCAAGGCGCAACCGTTGGGCGCCTACACGCTCAATACCGTTGCCGCCACGCGCGGCAAGTTCATGACCTCCGCCGGCGATGTGCCAGCCAATTCGCCGCTGGCCAACATCGCCTACGCGTATCACTTCGATGCCAGCCAGTACGCGCGCTTTCTGCGCGGCTACGCCGAGCAGCGCGGGGTCACGCGTCTCGAGGGCTTGATCGAACAGGTGCAGCTGGATGCGCACACCGGCCACGTGCAATCGGTGCAACTGGCCTCCGGGCAGGTGGTCAGTGGCGACTTGTTTATCGACTGCTCCGGCTTCCGCGGCCTGTTGATCGAAGAGGCGCTGCACACCGGCTATCACGACTTCACCCATTGGCTGCCGTGTGACCGCGCATTGGCCGTGCCCTGCGAAAAAGTCGGCCCGCCCACACCCTATACGCGCTCCACGGCGCGCGCCGCCGGCTGGCAATGGCGCATTCCGCTGCAGCACCGCACCGGCAATGGCTACGTGTATTCGAGTGCACACATCAGCGACGACGAAGCCGCCGCCACGCTGCTGGCCAATCTGGATGGCACACCGCTGGCCGACCCGCGCCCGCTGCGTTTCACCACCGGGCGACGCAAGCAGTTCTGGAACCGCAACGTCGTGGCGTTGGGGTTGGCCAGCGGCTTTCTGGAGCCGCTGGAATCGACCAGCATCCATCTGATCCAGTCCGGCATTTCAAAGCTGCTGGAGCTGTTCCCACGCGAGGGCATCAGCCCGGTGCTGGTGCAGCGCTACAACGACCGGCTGGCCTTCGAGTTCGACCGCATCCGCGATTTCCTGGTGCTGCACTACCACGCCACCGAACGCGACGACAGCGCGTTCTGGCGCCACTGCCGTACGCAGCCGATCACCCCGGAGCTGCAGACCACGCTGGACCTGTTCCGCGACAGCGGGCGCTTCTACCGCAATGCCGAAGAGATGTTTGCCGAAATCAGCTGGGTGCAGGTGATGGTGGGCCAGGGCATCCTGCCGCAGGGCTATCACCCGCTGGTGGACCAGGTGCCGGACACCGACGCCGAAGGCTTTCTGGCCAGCGTGGCGCAGACCATCAGCCATTGCGTGGACGTCATGCCGACCCACCAGCAATTCATCGACCGCTATTGCCGCGCTGATCCAATGCGGTGAGTGCGCGGTGGCAAACCTGGCCCAGACAAAGCCAGCGTTGCCGCCGTCAGGGGCTCACGCTGCGCCCGCCGCGGCGTGGCACAAGGCAATGGGGATCACCGTGTGGTGCGGCCAACCTGCATGGGGCTGGGCGTTGCCGCGCAACGGCGCGCCGTGACGGGCGGCAGGCGGTGGGTCAGTGCGTGCCTTCCGGGTTGCGATGCCGTTACGCGCGCCGCCGATGTCGACGACACGGCGTGGTGCACCCACAGCAGCTCCGGTCCGTGCGGGCTTGAGATCATCCCGAAGCTGCCCGCGCCCTGCATGGCTTGCCGCCAGCGAGCAGCGCGGCGTGGGCGTACCCGAGGCGCGATGATTTGGGCTGCAGTTCCCACGTGGCCTGGCTTGATCGCTGGCGGCCGCCCGGCCACCGGTCAAAAAAAAGGATCGGGCACAAGGCCCGATCCCTTTAAAAAACCGGGACAAGCCCGGTGGACAATGCGTGGCACAACTTCCGACTGACATCGGACGCCGGCATCGTACGTCGACTTTAACGTTAAAGCAACACTTTAAAGATGTGCACGTAACCCATTGATTTTAATGAGGCGGTTCCCGGCAGGTGACGGGCTCCTCGATAGCGCCCTGCTAAGGCTGACGAGGACTAGCACGTGTCACTGCATTCGTTTGGGCTTGGTCAGGCACTGGGTCAGTGAGGCGACGCAGGCTCAAGCCAGACAGATGAACACATGACGCCGTAATCATTCTTTTGAGACCGGGCAGCTTGGTGGCGGCGCATCTATCAGCCGACGCTCAATCATGCCCTTCTCGCCCGGGGTCAACGCATACACATCCAGGCGACAGCGTCCAGGACCGAAGTCCAGATGCGCCTCGTAATCAACGCCTGATTCCGGCACGAAGCTACGCGTGGTGATGCAAGTGGGGCCGTGGCCGACAGGCGCTGAACATACCGAGCGATAGCCCGGCGGCGCCTTGGGGCAGGGCGGATTGGTGACAGCGCCCGCCTTGAAGCCAACCACCATCGGTTGCCCTGCACGCACAGCCAGTTCCAATGGATGCTGAGGGGTATCGCTCAAGCGTGGCATGCCCAGATCCTGCCCGCCAAACACCAGCGCTCGGGCAGCCCGACCGAAACCAGGCACGTTTGTGCGGTCGCAAGTCGTGCCCGGGTAGATCACCGTGTTGCCGTCGTCGCCAACAATACGCAGACGTGTCCTCGCACCGTCGGTGGGCTCGTCATAGCGAAACAATTCCGGGACATTGGCGACCAGAGAACAGCCACCAAGCGTGGCGCACACAAACGCAGCAGCAACATATCGACGCAGAAGGACACGCATGACGTACTCATCCAAAGTCGGTGTCCACATCGGAAGTGCTCGACGCTAAGCGACGCGTCAATGCCATCCCTGGTCGGCGAGGCGCTCGCGCACGCTGCCTGAATCCTTGCAGGCGATGGTCACCGTCAAGGTCGCCCGCGGCTCAAGCTTCGCGGTTGGACCTTGGATTCACCAGCAGGTCCTCTCCCACGCCCTGTAGGTGATTTACCCACCGTCGCGCGTTGCAGCGTCGTGACTGCCTGACTCAGAGCATGCCTCAATCCCGGTGCTGCACCACGGCTGCGCGGATTTCGGCCTGGATGGCGGCGGCGGCGGCGGCGGGGTCGTTGGCCAGGCGGATCGGGCGGCCGACCACGATGGCATCGGCGCCATCGGCAAAGGCCTGCGCCACGCCCACGGTGCGCTGCTGGTCGTCGCCGACCGGGCCGCCGGGGCGGATACCGGGGCAGACGATCGAAAAGGCCGGGCCGGTGGCGCGTCGGATCGGGCCGGCTTCCTGGCCGGAGGCGATGACCCCGTCGATGCCGGCGGCCTGGGCGGCCAGCGCGCGCTCCACCACCACGTCCACCGGCTCGCGGTCGATGCCCATCGCGGCCAGGTCCGGCCGGCCCATCGAGGTCAGCACGGTCACTGCGAGCAGGCGCATGTCGCCCTGGTTGGCCGCAGCGGCGGCTTCGAGCATGCCGGCGTGCCAGCCGTGCAGGGTGCAATAGCTCACCGGCCATTGCGACAGGCGGCGAATGGTGCCGGCGACAGTGGCGGGAATGTCGAAGAACTTCAGGTCGACGAACACGCGCTTGTTGCGCTTGGCCAGCGCATCGAGCACGTGGAAGTACTCGCCCGACGCCAGCAATTCCATGCCGATCTTGTAGAACGCCACCGACTCGCCCAAACGGTCCACCCAGGCGATGGCCTCGTCATGGCCGGGCACATCCAGCGCAAAGATCAGCCGCTCGTGCGCGGCCAGCGGTAACGGGGGACGGTTCATCGTGCGAGCTCCAGTGCGGCGCGCTTGGCGTCGTGGCGGGTCTGCCAGGGTTGCGAATAATCGTTGTTGAACTGGGCCGGCTCCCAGCCACCGTAGCTGGGGTTGGGCAGCATCCACCAGCGCTCGCCGAACCAGTCGTGGTACTGCTGCAACAGCGCGCCGCGGGCAGTGCCGGTATTGGCGGTGACCTGCACGAAGTCGCCGAGCTGGTCGCCAAACTGCATCAGCACGCGGTACTTCTCGCCGGCCAGGCGGCGGCGGCAATTCTTCTCGCTGCCGTTCTGCTCGCAGCCGGGCACCACCGTGCCCAGGCCCAGGAACACGCTGTCATCGGCCACGGGCAGCCCGGCGCTGCGCAGATTGGCCAGGGTGGCGTCCTTGAGGTGCACGGCGCGGTTGGAGATGTAGATCAGGGTGATGCCGCGGGCGTTGGCGGCCTTGGCGAAATCGACCACACCCGGGATCGGCTTGGCCTTCTTTTCGGCCACCCACTGGTCCCAGCTCAGTTCGTCGTACTCCTTGCCATCGCGCACCAGGCGCGCCTGGTACGGCGAGTTGTCCAGCACGGTCTCGTCCACATCCAGCACCACCGCCGGCTTCAGGCCGGTGGCGGCATTGCCGCGTTCTTCGGGCACCAGCGCGTCCCAGTTGGGCTGCTTGAGCGCGGCGTCGAGGGTCTCGGCTGCGGCGCGGTAGGTCTGCTCGGCCACGGCGCGGTATTCCTCCGAACGCTGCATCCACAGCACCGCATTGAGGTTGTCATCGCCGGCGAGCGCGCCGGCTGTTGCCGCCGGCTTGGCCGCAGCAGCGCTGGCGGCGGCATTGGCAGACACGGCAGCGGCTTGCGCGCGCTGCGCCGTCTCTTCATGAGTGGGCTTGCAGGCCGACAGCGCCAGCACAGCGCAGGCAAGCAGGGACATCGGTGCGTGAAGCGAGGGGCGCATGGCATCCACCAGGACAGGAACGGCAATGAAGCGCGCAATTTTAGCCGGTTCGCGTGGTGGCGCCCTGCTCCGCGGCTGCCGCGTGCGCGCCGCCCCTCATGTCTGGTGGGTCTTGCGGCGTGCACGCGGCGAGGCGGTTTCTCGCTTCCAACCACGGTGCGCCTGGTTTGCATGCGGCCCGCAGCGTGCGCAGGCCTTCTGCCGTCTCCCGCCATCCATCTGCACGTAGACGCTGCGGGCCGCACGGACAGCGGCGGCTGACGCAACCACGACGCACCGTACAGCCATGCAAGGCGGCAGCGTCGCGGCGAACGATGCGCAAAACGCCGGCACGGGATCGGCATATCCTTGCGGGCTGATCGCCCAGGAGTCGCCGCATGACAGAGACATTGCCCACGCCCGTTCTCGATACCGCCCAGGCCCGCGTGCTCGGCTGCCTGATCGAGAAGGAAGCGACCACGCCGGACGCCTACCCGCTCACCGTCAATGCCGCCCAGGTGGCTGCCAACCAGAAGACCGCGCGCGAGCCGGTGCTCACCCTGCAGACCGGCGTGGTGCATCACGCGCTGCGCCAGCTGGAAACCCTGGGCCTGGTGCGCCAGCAGTTTTCCTCGCGGGCCGAGCGTTACGAACACAGGCTGGGCAGCGCACTGGACCTGACCCGGCAACAGGTCGCGGTGATCGGCCTGCTGCTGTTGCGTGGCCCGCAGACGCTGGGCGAGCTGTTTGCGCGTAGCGAGCGGCTGGCCCGTTTCAATGACAGCGACGATGTGCGTCATCACCTGGAACGGCTGATCCAGCGGGGCCTGGCGGTGCAGCTGCCGCGCGCCAGTGGCCAGCGCGAAGACCGCTACGCGCATCTGCTCAGCGGCGAGCTGGACCTTGAGGCGCTGCAGGCCGCCGCCGCACGTGCGGCGCCGAGCGCCCGCAGCGGCGCCGACAGCAGCGAGCTGGAAGCCCGCGTGCTCAGCCTGGAAACCACCGTGGCCGAGCTGCAGGACGCGCTGAGCGCGCTACAGGCACGCCTGGATGCGGCTGGCGCCTGAGGAGAGTGCAGGTCGCGCGTGGCCGGTTTTGTGGCGGCCTCGGAGCGAGACGCCGCTTAGCCGGCGACAGATCGGCTGAAGTGCAGCCCTGGCCGTTTGCAGGCCCGCCTGCCACCTGAGGGTAACTGGCGGCTTTGGGCACATGCGCACCAGCCCGCAGCAGGGCAGCCCAACTGCTTGCCGCACTCCAGCCGGCACGCGCGATGGAGTACCAGCGGGGCGCTATGGCAGCGCCGTCACAAACCGCTACCCGCAGAACACGCCCTCAGGTCGGCGTATCCACCTCGTCCCAGGCTGCATCTTCGAAATGCAGCAGCCAGTTGAGCGCGTAGTGCCGCTCGTAGACCACGCCAGGCACGACGCCGGCGGGTACCGGCTGCTTGGACTGCCCGGCCTGGCGCACTGCCCAGTGCAGGCGCAGGTGCCGGTCCAGCGCATCCAGCAGCTCCGGCAGCGGGCGCAACGCCAGCACCGGCGGCGTGTGCGCCTCGGCGTGCTCCAGCGCGCGCCGGGCCACGCCCGGCACATCGCACAGATCGGTTGGCAGCGGCAGCGTGTCGGTCATGCCCGCCGCCCATTGCAGCGTCGCCAGGCTTTCGTAGCGCCAGCCGAAGTTGGCCAGCTGCTGCGGATCCGGCTGCGCCTGCTCGAAAAATTCCAGTTCCTGCGGTGACAGCGCGGCCGCCAGGCCCGGCAGCCGCGCGCCCATTTCGGCAAGCGACGGCGGTGGATCGCCTGCGGCCAGGATCTCTGCACGCAGCGCCACCGCAAACAGCGCGCGCATGCGCTCGGCCACGGCTGTGGCATCGCGCACCCGGGCTTCGGCCTCGCCGGGCACCGGTGGCAGGCTGGGCGGCACGCGGATCCCCAGCACGGCCAACTGATCCTGCTGCCGCGCGCGGCGCTCCAGCGCGTCCGGCGGATACGGCACCTGCGCATCGCCATCGAGCGGCGGCTCGCCCTGGCTCAGCAGCACCTGCCCGTGCGGGTCGCGCACGCTGCCATCGGCCAGGAAGCACACCGCGTTGGCCTGCTCGGCCCACGCGGCCAACGCACCGAAGGCGGCATCGTCCACCTCGAAGGTGAACTGCTGGCGCACCCGCTGCACGTGGCGCATCAGGTGGTAGCGCGCCTGCGTCATCTGGCCATCGCCGGCCTGGCTCACATAGCCGACAAACCCGTGCAGATGGTTGGTCAACTCCGGGTCGGTGTGGTCGCGGTGCTGCACCGCAGCCTGCGGCAGAAAATCCGGCCACACGGGATCGCGCAGCGTGGAATAGGCATTGACCAGCAACGGCATGACGCGTCCTTTTGGCGGCAAGACAGGCCGGCAGCGTGCCGCAGGCCAGCTCAGCTGTCCACGCCAGGGCCAAGATCAATCACGTAATACAGCACCTCCTCGGTGCCCGGACTCAGCACCCGCAGCCCCTGCCGCTGCAGCCCGAGTTGTTCCAGCGCACGGATCGAATCGCTGTTGTCGGGCGACACGATCGCGCACAGCTGCGGCAGCTGCAGCACATCGCGCGCATACCGCAGCACGGCATGCCCGGCCTCGCGCACATAGCCCTTGCCGCGATAATCCGGCAGCAGCGCAAAGCCGATATGCGGTACCGGCAAGGTGTCGCGGCACAACAACCCCAGGGTGCCTGCGAAGGCGCCTTCGTCACGCGTTTCAACCGCCCAGTGCGCGAACCCGTGGCGCTCCTGATGCGCCTGCGCCCACTCGCGCAGGTGCGCGCGCGCCTGCTCGCGGGTCCGTACGCCACGATCGTTGATGCCGGCGATGAAGGCGGGGTCGTTGACCAACGCCAGCATTGCGTCGGCGTCGCGCTCCGCATCAAGCGTCCGCAAGCGCAGGCGCGGGGTTTCGATCACCACGGTCACGGTGTGCTCCGACATCAGGAACACCCAGCCTGCCGTGCAGATGCCTCACTGGCAAGCCTGTGCGGGCGCAGCGTCGTGGGGTGGCAGGCGTTTACTTGCAAGGCAAAACCGCCTGGCGATAAGCATCAACAAATGCCACACGACAATTGCTGCACACCTCGCTCTACTCGTGCAGTTGGCACGCTGCGCGCCGTGATCGCGTGCTATGCGCACGACCGAGAGTGCCTGCATCGTTGCCATGGTTGAGAAGGCGTCCGCCGCAGCACGCATGCGACCACATGCTGCGGGATTCCAGACGCGTGCAGCACGCGCAAACACAGCGCATCAACTCGCTGATTGAAACCCCAGGGACTCATCGTGCAAGCGATGCGCATCGACGTCGACCAGCGACTTACCGCCTCTCACACGTACGTGTTGTCAGCGTGCGTTAGTCGAACAACGCCTGGATCGCCGCCAGTCCCGCATTGGCGCGTTCCTTCTTGCGTTCGGCATCGGCCACCGGGTCGGCGCCGTCGCGTTGCAGTTCGGCCGCCGGAATCTCGTCGAAGAACCGGCTCGGCTTCAGTCGCACATGCTCGCCGAACTTGCGCGTCAACTTGCTGTAGCTCATCCACAACTGCTGCTTGGCGCGGGTGATGCCCACGTACAACAGGCGCCGCTCTTCCTGCAGGTTGCCTTCTTCCAGGCTGACCTCGTGCGGCAGCACGCCATCCTCGCAGCCAACGATGAACACGTAGCGGAATTCCAGGCCCTTGGACGCATGCATGGTCATCATGCGCACCTGATTGCCGCCGTCGTCCTTGTCGTTGCGCGACAGCAACGCCAACTGCGCCGCCAGATCGCTGGCGCTGGCGCCACGCGGGCCGCCTTCGAACCATTCGGCCAGCTCATCGAGGTTGCGCTTGCGGCGCTGGAACCCGGCTTCGTCCTTGGATTGGTTGCGCAGGTCGTTGAGCAGGCCGGACTTGTCGGCCAGCAAGCGCACCAACTCGCCTGCCGGCATGCTGGTGGCGTGCTGGCGCAACTCGCGCAGGATGTCGGTGAACGCGCTCAGGCCGTTGGCCGCACGTGGCGGCAGATGCTGCAAAGCGCCCATCGATTCGGCCGCACGCGACATCGGCACCGACTTGCCGCTGGCAAGTTCTGCCAGGCGCGCGAGCGAGGTCGCCCCCACTTCGCGCTTGGGCGACTGCACCGCACGCAGGAATGCCGCGTCATCGTCCGGGTTGACGATCAACCGCAGCCACGACAGCAGGTCCTTGACCTCCTGCCGCTCCAAGAACGCGGTGCCGCCGGTGAGGTGGTACGGCACGCGCAGCAGCTGCAGCGCCTTTTCCAGTGGCCGCGACTGGAAGTTGCCACGGAACAGGATGCAGAAGTCGCTCCACGGCACCTGTTTGGCCGTGCCCAGGAACGAAATCTCGGCGGCCACTTTTTCCGCTTCGTGCTCGCTGTCGCGGCACTCCCACACGCGAATGCGCTCACCGTCGGCCTGGTCGCTCCATAGGGTCTTCAAGTGCTCGTGCGGGTTGTGCGCGATCAAGGCATTGGCCGCACGCAGCACGCGGTTGGAGCAGCGGTAGTTCTGCTCCAGCTTGATGATTTCCAGCGCCGGGTAGTCGCGCCCCATCTGCTGCAGGTTTTCCGGGTTGGCGCCACGCCAGGCGTAGATGCTCTGGTCGTCGTCGCCCACGCAGGTGAAGTTGCCGCGCGGCCCGGCCAGCATCTTCAGCAACCGGTACTGCGCATCGTTGGTGTCCTGGCACTCGTCGACCAGCAGATAGCCGATGCGTTCGCGCCAGCCCATCACGATCTCTTCGTTGGCCTCCAGGATCTGCACCGGCAGACGGATCAGGTCGTCGAAGTCCACCGCGTTGAAGGTGGTCAGCCGCGCCTGGTAGCGCTCATACAGGCTGGCCGCTTCCTTCTCGCGGTTGCTGCGCGCTGCGGCCATCGCCTGCTCGGGCGACATGCCGGCGTTCTTGGCCCGCGAAATCAGGTTCTTGGCGTCTTCGATCGCATCGGGCTTGGCGCCATGCATCAGGTCCTTGATCTGCGCGGCCGCATCGTCGGAATCGAAGATCGAAAACCCGCGCTTCAACCCGGCCGCGGCATGCTCGATCTGCAGGAACTTCAACCCCAGCGCGTGGAAGGTGCAGATGGTCAGCCCGTCGGCCCCGTCGCCACGGATACGCTTGGCCACACGCTCGCGCATTTCCTTGGCCGACTTGTTGGTGAAGGTGATCGCGGCGATGCGCTTGGCCGGATAGCGGCCGATGGCGATCAGATGCGCGATCTTCTCCACGATCACGCGCGTCTTGCCGCTGCCGGCACCCGCCAGCACCAACAGGGGACCTTCGCAGTGCAGGACGGCAGCGCTTTGCGGGGGATTGAGACCGTGCATAGGGACTTCCAACAGAGCGGGCCATTGTACCGGCGCGGCTGCGGGCGGTCCGCCGCGGCCGGTTCATGCAGCTACACGGCGCCGCGGACCTGACCCGGCAGCCGCTGGCTTGGCCCGGTAAAATCCCCCGATGGCCAAGCTCTATTTCTACTACTCGGCAATGAATGCCGGGAAGACCACCACCTTGCTGCAGTCGGCGCACAACTACCGCGAGCGGGGTATGCGCACGTCCATCCTCACGCCCAAGCTCGATCACCGCGCCGGCAGCGGCGTGGTCGCCTCGCGCATCGGCTTGCGTGCCGAGGGGCAGACCTTCGACCGCCAGACCGAGTTGCTGCAGTTGATCGAGCGCGACATTGCCGCGCACGGCCCGCTGCACTGCGTGCTGGTCGATGAGGCGCAGTTCCTCAGCCGCGCGCAGGTCTGGCAGCTGAGCGAGGTGGTCGACCGCCTGCGCATCCCGGTGCTCTGCTACGGGCTGCGGACCGATTTCCGCGGCGAGCTGTTCGAAGGCAGCCAGTTCCTGCTGGCCTGGGCCGATGAGCTGGAAGAGATCAAGACCATCTGCCACAGCGGCAGCAAGGCCACCATGACCGTGCGCGTGGATGCACAGGGGCACGCGGTGCAGGACGGCCCGCAGGTGGAGATCGGCGGCAACGAGCGCTATGTCTCGGTCAGCCGCGCCGAGTTCAAGAAGATCATGCGTGGCGAAGGCCGGATCGACCCGCTGCAGATCGCGTTGCCGTTGCCGCCGGCGTAAGTCGCGCTTCGCCACGACGCGCACGCCGGGGTGCCGGGAACCGTGGTGCGTTGGACAAGGACACGAGGTCTGCAACCTTGCTGGCGGCGATCGCCTTTCCGCGCTGCCGCTGCCCGATGCAGGCGCGCGTGCCAGGTGGCGCGCGTGCAGGCTCCACACCACACCACACAACAGCATCGGCAGCTGCCAGCGGGGTCAGCCATCAGCAGGCGACATACTGCTGTATCAGCGCGTTATACCAATCGTCAGACCACCACACGCGATTGCGCCGGCAACGCCGCGCTCTCACAACCGGACGCAACCGGGCTCCTGTAAACTGCGCCCATCACGGTCCGGGAAGAAACGCATGGGTCAGCTTCCTCCCGAATTGCACGCCGATGTCGCGCGTGTCGGCCGGCTGTCGTCGGTCCCCGATGTGCTGACCATCCTCACCCGCCTCACCGGCATGCGTTTTGCCGCGGTTGCCCGCGTCACCGATGCGCGCTGGGTCACCTGCCAGGTGCAGGACACGCTCGCCTTCGGTCTGCAGCCCGGCGACGAACTGCCGCTAGCCACCACGTTCTGCGATGGCGTGCGCCTGCGTAACCAGGCGGTGTCGTTTGGCCATGCCTCGCAGCACCCGGTCTACCGCGACCATCCCTCGCCCAAGTTGTATGGCTTCGAGAGCTATGTGTCGGTGCCGATCCGTCTCGACGACGGCAGCGTGTTCGGCACCTTGTGCGCACTGGACCCGGAGCCGCGCGTGATGGATGCGCCGCTGGTGGAGAAGATCGAACTGCTCGCGCAATTGCTGGGCGCGCAGATCCAGGCCGAACTCCGCGCCGAACAGAGCGCGCTGGAATCGCGGCAAGCCCGCAGCGAACTCGGACGCGTCGGCGCTTCGGCGCGGCTGCGCGAAGAGTTCATCGGCATCCTCGGCCACGACCTGCGTAACCCGCTGCAATCGATGCATGCGGTGGTGGACATGCTGTCCATCGACCAACTCAGCCAGCGCCAGGGCGGGGCCATCCGCTCGCTGCAGCGCAGCCTGCGGCGCATGGAAGAATTGATCGACTTCGCCAGCGATTTCGCCCGCGGCATCGAACGCGACTGGCTGCAGCTGGACTACGGCAACGGCAGCGACCTGCTCGATGCGCTCTCGCAGGTGGTGGACGAAACCCGCGCCGCCTATCCCAACCAGGTGCTTTCCGCGCATGTGGCCATCGACGAACCGGTGCATGGCGATGCCATCCGGCTAGCGCAGATGTTCGGTAGCCTGATGATCAACGCAGTGGTGCAAGGCCAGCAGAGTTCGCTGATCAAGGCCATCGCAGTTACCGAACAGGGCCGGCTGCGCATCGAAGTCTGCAACCTGGACGGCATCGAACCACGCCGGCTGGACGTCCTGCACGCCTCCACGCATGTGCATACCGCCGGGCGTGCCCTACCCGAGGTCGACCTGGGCCTGCACATGGCCGCACAGATCGCACAGGCCCATCAGGGCGAGCTGCGCATCACCAGTGGCAAGGACGGCACCTGCTTCCACGTGGAGCTGGCCTGCCAGCGCCCACGTGCGCGGATGCAGCTGGTCGACAACCGCTCGACCCCGGCCTAAGCGCGGCCAGGTCCGGGCAACGCAGGTCAGTAGATCTTGCGTTCGTTCGCCGGCGGCGGCGTCCACTGGTACAGCCAGGTTTCGGTCAACGGCTTACCGTTGGCGCGCAGGAACAGACGGATGTCGATCTGCTGGGTGCCCTCATCCGGCGGCACCAGGTCGAACATCGCCCGGTAGCCCTTGAGCTCATGCAGCGGCCGCGCCGAGACGATCTCGGTGGTGCCGCGCGACACCTGCAGCACCGCGTCGACCTTGGCCTTGGGGTCCTTGGCAAGCGCAGCCAGTTCACCGCCGGCAAAATCCACCGCAAAGCGCCAGGAGAAATGGCTGCGTTTCTGGCCCACGATGCCGCCCAGCCCGGTGCGCGTGGCCACGCACTGCGCCAGCGGCGAACTGGCCGGCGGGTGCGCACCCCAGTACAAGCGGTACCCCATCAATAGCTCCTGCCCCGGCTGCGGCTTGGCCTGCGGGTTCCAGAACGCCACGATGTTGTCGAAGGTCTCGTCCACGGTGGGGATCTCCACCAACTGCACCGAGCCCTTGCCCCAGCCGCTCTTGGGCTCCACCCACAGGCACGGGCGCTTCTCATAGAACACGCCGTCGTCCTGGTAATGATCGAAATTGCGATCGCGCTGCAGCAAGCCAAAGCCGCGCGGGTTCTCGTCCACGAACATGTTGAAACGCAGGTGCGGCGGATTGCATAGCGGCCGCCAGATCCACTCGCCGCCGCCGGTCCACATCGCCAGGCCATCGGTATCGTGGATTTCTGGGCGCCAGTCCCAGTCCATGCGGCGGTCGTTCTCGCCGGTCTGGTACATGCTCGTGCACGGGCCGATGCCCAGCCGCTCGATCGCCTTGCGCGGATACAACGCACTGTCGATATCCATCACCAGTACCTCGCCATTGGTGATGGCAAAGCGGTACGCGCCGGACACGCTGGGCGAATCCAGCAAGCCGTAGACCACCACCGTGTCCGAATCGTCGGCCGGTTGTTCCAGGTAATAGGCGATGAAATCGGGAAATTCTTCCGGCCCACCGGTGCCGGTATCGATCGCCAACCCGCGTGCCGATTGCCCGTACTGGCCTTCCTTGCCCACCGCACGGAAGTAGCTCGCCCCCAGAAACGCGGAGAAATCGCGGTCGGTATCCTTGCGCGTGTTGAGCCGGAAGCCGGCAAACCCCAGGTCCTTGGGCAACTGTTTGCCACCCAGGCCACTGCGGCCGTAATCGAACGCCGCCGGGTCGTACGCCAACTGCTGCGCCTTGCCATCGACGATGTCGTAGATGTGCACCGGCGTGTGGAAGTACAGGCCCAGATGGAAGAACTTCGCCTGGAACTTGCCGTTGCCGTCGGCCCACAACGCGTGATCCTGGCGGTAGCGGATCGACTGGTACTGATCCCAGTTCAAGGATTCCAGCGGGCCAGGCAACACCTGCTTGTGGCTTTTGTAGGGCGCCTTGGCCAATGCACGCGCCTGGCCCTTGAGCCACGCATAATCGAACGGCTGCGGCTGGCCCAGGCGACGCAGCCCCACTGCCTTGGCCGCCAGCGCCCACTGCGGCAGCGCCGGCAAACCGAGCGCAGCCAGGGCGGCGGCGGCATTCTTCAGGAAGTGGCGTCGTTGCATGCGCTGGATCTGATCGGTGGTGTGGGCTACATCATAGCCACACCAACGCCCGGCACAGACGTTCTGCGCTACTCAGGGCACCGCAGGCGAACCGGCGCAGGCATTGCTCAACGCAAGCTCCTGCGCCTTGCTGCACAGGAATTGCCGCTGCGCCTGCGGCTCGTCGGGCCCGGTATAGCGCAGCAACGTCCATTGCTCCTGCGCCTGCATGTCGGCACCGGGCGCGAGCGTGCGATACGGCGCATGGACCTCCATTTCCAGCAGACCGTGTTCGGGATGCTGCGGGGGTGCATCCAGATACAGTTCCACCTGTCCTTGTTCGGGATGGATACGCGCCTTCGGCTGGTGCGCAAAGCGAATCACCAACACCTGCGTGCCGGCAAAACCAGCCATCCAGCCAGCGGACGGCTGTAGCAGCAGCTTGCCGCGCTGGACCAACGTGTCCGCGCGCCTGTCGGCACTCAAGACGAACAGGCCACCCTCAAGCCGATAACGCGGCGCAACGGTACCGGGATCGCTGGGTGGCTGCAGGCGTAGATCGGCCGCCTCCGCCACCGGCACGAACACCCGCGTATTTGCAGCCACACGTGTGTTGAACCACAGATCCCAGCTGAGCGGCTCGGTGCGGATGTTGCGTGCACTGGCCTGCACGTCGATGGTGTCCGGGCGCGATGGCGACAGGGCCACACGCTTGCGCAGTTGCACGCCCGTCACCGGGCTGGGCACGCCGTCCATCACCAGCTGCGTCGCGTCGTGTGTTGTAGCCCGCGTCGTCGCCAGCGAGAGATACGGGTCCGGCGGCCACACCGCGCCTGCTGCCTTGCGTTGCGGATTGACCTGTTGATGCAGCCACCATTGGCTTTGCGGGCCAACCCAGACGTCATGCCCCAGGTAAGCGATATCGCCTGCAGTGGCGGACACCTGCGGTGCCGGCTGCTGTTCCACCGTCGTCCCGAGCTTGAGCACGCTCGGCTGGCCCTGCAGCTGAAACGCCAGGATCCGCCCACCAAACGACGGCGTGGTCGTCACTTCGATCACCTCGTTACCGAGCGTGAGGCGTTCGATGGCGGGGGGCGTCTTACGCGCTGCAGTGTCTGCGCAGTTGCCCGCCGAGGGCAATACGAGCAGTCCCACCATGACCGCCACCACAGGAAAGCGCTCCACCTTCGCCATGCCCAACTCCGCATCCATCGATCAGCCAATTGTGGCGCGCTGGTGCGCAGCACACCAGCAAGTGCGCTGCGGGAGCGAGCGCTGCCGATGTCTGCAGGTGCAACTGGCAAAGCACCAAATAATGCGAAACGTAGACGCGATGCCGACACGCAGCAGATGGAAGCGCCGCTGCACATCTATGCAGAGACTGGCGGTTTTACAAAGTGATGCGGTGGAATGCGTTTGGCGAATGCCAACAAGCCTCAGCTGGAAGCTGCTGTATCTACGCTGCGGCTCGCGACTTACAACGTGGCAGTGGTGAACTTAGAGCAGCTATCAAAACTATTGCGCAGCCGTCAGACGGGCGCGGCCGGTGCTCGGAATCCTCGTGTACCCACGTACATTCCGGTTCCTCCGCGCCGTCCGCACCACCTGACGACTGCTCGCTACGTTTTGTCAGCCGCTCTTAGTCGCGTGATACAGACAGGCGTTAGCTGGAAGCCATGCTGCTCTGTCTATGCCGCAGGTAGCGGCTTAAAAAGTGACATCGTGGATGTAATCGATGATTCGACAGATTTCAGGAGGAGTCTAAGCGGCGACGTTTGGCAGCGAGTAGCCGCTTACCAAGTGGCGCTTGTTTCCGTCGCGTTACTGCATGTGTTTGAGCGGCAGCTAGCGCTGGCAAGCCGCACACCACACCGTGGCACGTTGGCCGATTGTGGCGTGCTTCAACTCGCGGCCGCAGTGCTTGCAGGCTTCGCCTTCGCGGCCATACACCATCAGTTCCTGCTCGAAATAACCGGGCGCGCCGTCCGGGCTGATGAAATCGCGCAGCGTGGTTCCACCGCGCTGAATTGCATAGGCCAGGATTTCCTTCACCGCATCCGCCAGCCGTCGATAGCGCTCCAGCGACACCTTGCCAGCTTCCCGCAGCGGGCTGATTCCTGCGCGATGCAGGCTCTCTGCCGCATAAATATTGCCAACGCCGACCACCACTGCCTGGTCCATCAGGAACGTCTTGACCGCCGCGCGGCGACCGCGTGCCAATGCGTGCAGATAATCGCCCGTAAATGCGGCAGATAATGGTTCGGGCCCAAGGCTGGCCAGCAGCTCATGCGTTTCGCTATCGCGCTGCCATAACAGGCAACCAAAGCGGCGTGGGTCATTGAATCGCAGGACACGCCCGTTCTGCAGGCTGATATCCACATGGTCGTGCGCGCGTGGTGGCGTATCGCCCGGCAAAACCCGCAGGCTGCCCGACATGCCCAAATGCAGCACGGCACTGCCGCCTGCATCGGTATCCATCAACAGATACTTGGCCCGCCGACGCACATCGGTAATCGTGGCGCCTGGCAGCAACTGTTCGATCTGCTCTGCAATCGGCCACCGCAGGTCAGGCCGCCGCAGGATCACGCCATGGATGCGTTGCCCCACCAGATGCGGGGCCAGCCCACGTAAGGTGGTTTCGACTTCGGGAAGCTCAGGCATGCAGATCGACTCGACACACGGCAACAGACCGGAGCACACCACATGGTGGTGCAGGCAGGCAAACACAAATGCTATGGCGGTATGAGCGGACCTAGATCCCCGCGTGCAGCCGCAGATTCTAGCCGTCTACCGGACTTACCAAGTGATCTAGACACATCGCGGCTCTACAGGAACGTGCTCAGACATCGCAGTTGCTAAGCACACCACTCATCTCTGCCGCAGCGTGTCAGCAAATGCCTATTGCCCGGTGCCGAAGAGGCCAATGTTTCACGCAGAGCGCTTGCGCATAACGCCAGGCTGATCAGTAAAGCGGACTAAGAAACGGTCGATCCACGCAGCCTCACCACATGCATTCTGTCGCTGGGCGCTGCGCACCAACACCAACACCAACACCAATACCAACACCAAAGCAAGCGTGTCCAAGCCCAGCCAGCATTAAAGCGCTAGGACCGAGCGCGTCCACGTATGGCCATCTTCTCGCCGATGGATATGTCTTTGGTCAAATTGCAGGCAAAAAGAAACCCCCAATCCTTTCGGACTGAGGGTTTCGGGTAAAGC
>NZ_JARVTE010000009.1:0-311323 GCF_030208815.1 Xanthomonas sp. fls2-241-TYG-148 | reverse complement strand
ACTGCGAGCGCAAACTCAACACCAGCCTGCAGTTCATCCATTTGGCCTTCTTGGCCCTATTACTCAGAAGATCGTGAACAGGTTCTTAGCCTAGTTAGGCCGCCTGGAGCACTTCACTCCAACATATCGGCATGCTTCATTGAGGCCGAGGCTTCGCAGCACTTCGACGCCTAGACTACGTAGGATGCGCCTGCCTCCGCTGTGTTCCGTGCAGTGCCTTTCACTACGGCAGCATCATGGTGAAGGCCGCTCAGATCCACCCAAACGAAAAACGCCCGGCTGCACATCCAAGTGCAACACCGGGCGATTTCACGTCCTTGTCGGCTTCCAGCCATCCCCCAGACATCCTGTCCAGTTAGGTTGCGGCCACGCATCCTCGCGTCGAACCGTATCTCGGATCCCTTCCCCTTAACGCCGTCCCACCGGTTTCACCGCCGCCCCCTTGGCAGCCTTCTTGGCGGGAGCCATCGTGGCGCCCACTTCGATCAGGTCTCGATTCCGTTCGACCGTCTTGAGTCCGATGCCCTTGACCAGTGCCAGTTCCTCGGCACTTTTGAAGGGACCGTTTGCCTGACGGTGCTCGACGATTGCCTCGGCTTTTGATCGCCCGACATTCATCAGCACCTTGTCCAATTCCTCAGCAGACGCGGTGTTGATATCGACCTTGTCGAGTGCATACGCATTCGAGGACAACAACAACGCCAGTAGCAGGGACTTCAGGACTACGGTAAATGACTTCATTGCAACGCTCCTTGTGGCTTGGGTGATGGTCCTAGCCAGCATTCCTGCCGGCGGAGCCAGTGTCCCGCGCCACATGCAGCAATCCTATCGCCAACGAACTTTTCACACAGCCGGTGAACTGCGCGGTGCCTTGTAGGGAAATCCCTACCCCCTGACTGCGGCGTAGAATGTGCCATTACGTCACGCATTCGGAGCCCGTATGGATAGCGCCAAAATCGACCAATTCGTCAGCGACACGTGGGAGCGCGAGATCGTCCCGCAACTGGTCGATTACATCCGCATCCCCAACAAGTCGCCGATGTTCGATGCCGACTGGGTCGCGCATGGCTATATGGAACAGGCCGTCACCCTGATGGAAACCTGGGCACGCGCCCAGGCCATCGACGGCATGCAGGTCGAGGTGGTGCGTCTGGAAGGCCGCACACCGTTGATCTTCATCGAGATCCCGGCCACCGGGTCGGAGTCGGGCGAGGACACCGTGCTGCTGTACGGCCACCTGGACAAGCAGCCGGAAATGACCGGCTGGGATGCCGATCTCGGCCCCTGGGAGCCGGTGCTACGCGACGACAAACTGTATGGGCGCGGCGGCGCGGACGATGGCTACGCGATCTTCGGCTCGCTGGCTGCGGTGATGGCGCTGCGTGCGCAAGGCTTGCCGCATACGCGCTGCGTGGTGCTGATCGAAGCCTGCGAGGAATCCGGTAGCTACGACCTGCCCGCCTATGTGGACCATCTGGCCGAGCGCATTGGCAAGCCGTCGCTGGTGGTGTGCCTGGATTCGGGTTGCGGCAACTACGAGCAGCTGTTGTGCACGACCTCGCTGCGCGGGCTGACCGGCGGCAACCTGACCGTGAAGGTGCTGGAGGAAGGCGTGCACTCGGGCGACGCGTCCGGCGTGGTGCCGTCCAGCTTCCGCCTGCTGCGCCAGCTGCTGTCGCGGATCGAGGACGAAACCAGCGGACGCATCCTGCTCGATGGCCTGCACGTGGACGTGCCCGCCGAGCGACTGGCACAGGCCCGCAGTGCGGCGGCAACGCTGGACACGGCCATCTTCGACAAGTTTCCGATGGTGGACGGGCTGGTGCCGATGCACGAGGACCTCACCGAGCTGGTGTTGAACCGAACCTGGCGCCCGGCCTTGTCGGTCACGGGTGTGGATGGCATGCCGCCGCTGGCCTCGGCCGGCAACGTGCTGCGTCCGCAGACCGCGGTGAAGCTGTCGCTGCGCCTGCCGCCCACTGCTGACGGCAAGGCCTGCGGCGAGCTGCTCAAGCAGGCCTTACTGCGCGACCCACCGAACGGCGCGCAGGTCACGCTGGAACTGGAAAAGGCCTCCTCCGGCTGGAACGCGCCAGGCATGGCGCCTTGGCTGGAGAAAGCCATCGACGACGCCAGCCGCGCCTTCTTCGACAAGCCGGCGATGTACATGGGCGAAGGCGGCTCGATCCCGTTCATGGGCATGCTGGGCGAGAAATTCCCCGGTGCGCAGTTCATGATCACCGGCGTGCTCGGCCCGCATTCCAATGCGCATGGCCCGAACGAATTCCTGCACATCCCGATGGGCAAGCGCGTCACCGCCTGCGTCTCGAAGGTGATCGCCGAGCACCACGCCGCCTGCCTGCGTGGCGAGACCAGCGGCTCGCCGGTGGCAGCGGACAGCGGCACCCGGCATGGTGGACACGGCTGCTGCTGAGGCAGCGCACTGCGACGATCGGCCGGCCTGGCGCACTGCGGGCCGGCTGGCTGTCTTGACCGCACGGCTGCAAGCGCTCCGTGCAATCACCCCGCGTCGATCTGCACATGGCGTCGGTGACGCGCAATGCTAGTCTGCCGCTCTTCTTCCCGCTGGTGCTGCAATGAACAACCTGTTTGGTAGCGACAGTTGGCTGTACATCATCCTGGTCGGCTTCGTGGTCGGTCTGCTGGCACGTTTCATCACGCCCGGCACGCAACGGCTGGGCTGCCTGCTGACCATCGTGCTGGGCATCGCCGGTGCCTTGCTGGCCAGCTGGTTTGGCCGCTACATGGGCTGGTACCACGCCGGCGAACCGGCAGGTTTCCTGGGCGCGTTGCTCGGCGCCATCGCCATCCTGGCCCTGCTGCGCCTGTTCAGCGGCAGCAAACGTTAAGACATCCCTCCTTTCTGCGGCGTGCGTTGCGCGCCGTTTCACTGTGCGCCATGCCATGACTTCATCGCTTTCTTCCGATACCTCGCGTGACAGCCAGCGCCTGCAGTGGGCGCGGCAGGCACTGGGCGATCCACAGGCCACGCTGCAGCGTGCGTCAGTGGATGCCGGTTTTCGCAGTTACTGGCGCAGCCAGGGCGCCGGGCCGGATCGCATCGTGATGGATTCGCCGCCGGATCTGGAAAATGTCGCGCCATGGCTGCGCATGCGCGACCTGCTCGAGCAGCACGGCGTGCGCGTGCCGCAGGTGTTGGCGCGCGACCTGGATGCAGGCTTGCTGTTGCTCGAAGACCTGGGGGTGCCGACGTTGGCACAGGTGCTCACCGATTCCACGGCTGATGCTCTGCTTGAGGCGGCGATCAGCCAACTGCTGTTGCTGCAACGCATCCCGCCGCCCGAGGGCAGCGGCGTGTTTGGCGAAGCGCTGCTGCAACGCGACGCCGGCCTGTTCGAGGAATGGTTTCTTGGCCGCCACCTTGGCCTGCAGCTGGACTGCGCGCACGCGGAACAATTGCAGCTGGTGCAACGCCGTCTGATGGATAACGCGCTGGCGCAAGCCCGCGTGTTCACCCATCGCGACTTCATGCCGCGCAACCTGATGCCGGTCGCGGACGGCCCAGCGGTGCTGGACTTCCAGGACTGCGTGATCGGCCCGATCGCCTACGACCCGATCAGCCTGTTCAAGGACACCTCGGTGAGCTGGCCGCTGGCGCGCGTGGACGCGTGGCTGGCGCAATACCACGCACGTGCGCAGGCGGCCGGTTTGCCGGTGCCGGCGTGGCCGCAGTTCCTGCGCGATGCGGACTGGATGGGCGTGCAGCGGCATCTGAAAAACCTCGGTATTTTTTCGCGATTGAGTTACCGCGATGGCAAGCACTGGTACCTGGACAACGTGCCGCGCTTCATCACCTACCTGGACGAAGTGTTGCCGCGCCATGCCGAATTGGCACCCTTGATCGACTTGCTCGACCAGCAGATCAAACCCGCACTGGCCGCACGCATGGCACACGGCAACGCCAATGGAACCGCCGCATGAAGGCGTTGATTTTCGCTGCCGGATTCGGTGAGCGCATGCGTCCGTTGACCGAACACACGCCCAAGCCGCTGCTGTCGGTGGGCGGCACGCCGTTGATCGTCTGGCATCTGCGCAAGTTGGCTGCACTGGGCGTGGACGAGGTGGTCATCAATACGTCGTGGCTGGCTGCGCAGTTTCCGCAAGTGCTGGGCGATGGAAGCGGCTTCGGGCTGCGTCTGACCTATTCCTACGAAGGCAGCACCCCGCTGGAAACCGGCGGCGGCATGCTGCACGCGCTGCCGTTGCTCGGCGATGCGCCCTTCCTGCTGGTCAATGGCGACATCTGGAGCGACATCGACTTCGCCACGCTCGACATCGCACCCGACAGCCTGGCAACGCTGGTGCTGGTCGACCCGCCAGCCTATGCGGCACGCGCGGATTTTGCGTTGACTGACGAGGGCAAGGTGAGCAGCACGGCAATGCCGACACTCACCTATGCCGGCATCGGCCTGTATCGCCCTGCCTTATTGCACGCGTGGGAGCGCGTGATCGGGCCGCTTTCCAGCGCCGGTGAGGCGCCGCCGCGCTTCCCGTTGGCACCGATCCTGCGCGCGCAGATGGCCGCTGGCCGGATCGATGGCGTGCACCACCGTGGTCGCTGGACCGATGTAGGCACACCACAGCGGCTGGCCGAGTTGGATGCACAATTGACTCAGCGCCGCGACTGAGCGCGGCAGCGCCGTCGTCAGGACGTGCGGTCGCCGAGCACGCGGCGCAGGAACGGCACCGTCACCCGCCGCTGCGCAGCCAGGGATTCGCGGTCCAACCGGTCCAGCAAGGCCACCAACCCGGCCAGCTCACGCTCGCTGTGGGTCAGCAGCCAATCGATCGCTGCCTCGTCCAGCGCCAGCCCGCGTCGCTGCGCGCGGTCGCGTAAGACCGCCGCGCGTGCAAGGTCGTCCAGCACCGGCAAACTGATGCGGACGCATTGCGACAGGCGTGAGCGCAGGTCGGGCAACACCAGCGCCAGGCCGTCTGGCATCTGGCGGGCGGTGTACAGCAGCGTGATCCCGGCAGCGCGCGCACGGTTGTGGAAATCGAACAGCGCCACTTCGTCCTCGCGCTGGCCGGCAATGCTGTCCACGCCATCCAGCGCCACCACGCTGCGCCCTTCCAATGCTTCGAGCGCATCGCGCAAGCGGCCAGCAGCCGCCTGCAACGGCAGGTAGGCCGAGCTGCGCCCGGCCTGCTCGGCCGCCGCGCAGACCGACAAGGCCAGATGGGTCTTGCCGGTGCCGCTTGGGCCGGCCAGATACAGCCAGTCGCTCAGCTGGCCGGCGGCGAACGCCTGCAGTTGCGCGATCAAACCGTCCGGTGCGGCGATATAGCTGTCCAGTCGCTGGTCGGAAGGCGCACGCAACGCCAACGGCAATTGCGGCACGCTCACGACCGATCCGCGTCCTTGCTGGCGTCGATGATCACGCTGCGCTCGGGCCCGGATTGCAACACGATGCCAGCACGCTCGCCGGCATACAGATCGCTCTGGGTGTAGCGCTCATGCGCATAGCGCAGCAGCACGTTGGCCACCGCCGCCACCGGCAGCGCCAGCAGCATGCCAAGGAAGCCGAACAGCTGGCCGCCGGCCATCACCGCAAAGATCACTGCCACCGGGTGCAGGCCGATCTTGTCGCCCACAATGCGCGGGGTCAGCACGTAACTTTCCAGCAGCTGGCCGACGGTGAACACCACGCCCACGCCGATCAGCAATTTCAGGTCGAACCCCTGCGCCTGCACGATCGCTGCCAGCAGCGCCAACACGATGCCGGTAGTGGCGCCCAGGTAAGGAATGAAGCTGATGAAGCCGGCAATGATGCCGATCAGCAAGCCCAGGTTGAGCCCGATGATGGACAGGCCGGTGGCATAGATGGCGCCCAGCGCCAGCATCACCAGGAACTGGCCGCGAATGAAGCCACCCAGCACGTCGTTGGACTCCAGCGCGAGCCGGCTCACGGTGCCGATGTAGGCACGCGGAATCACCGCCGCCACGCGCTCCACCATGCGGTCCCAGTCGCGCAGGAAATAGAACGCCAGGATGGGCAACAAGGCCAGGTTGATCACCCAGGTGACCATCGCAAAGCCCGAGCGTGAGACATAGCCGAAGAAGGTCTTGGCAACGCCGCCCGCCTGCTCCCAGTGGCTGCGGATCCACTCGATCAGGCGTTCCGGGTCCAGCCAGCCCATCAACTCCACGCCGGTGCGGCGCTCCAGCCAGGGAATGGCGGTGCCGATCGCCCAGTCGCGCATCTGCGGCAGCGCATCGATCAAGGTCATGATCTGGCGCTCCATCATCGGCACCAGGATCATCAGCGCCAGCACCACCAGCAGCACCATGAGAATGAAGACCAGGGTGACCGCCATGTTGCGCGAGCGCCCGGCACGTTCGATGCGGTCTACCAGCGGGTCGCCCAGCCAGGCCAGCAGCAGCGCCAGCACGAACGGGGTGAGGATCGGCGACAGCAGCGATACCACCCACAGCACGCCGACGATCACCGCCGCCCATTTGAGGCGGCGCAGGAACTGGGCGATTTCCGCCTCGGGGGTCAGGATCATTTGAGGCGGTACTCGGCGTGCTCGTTTTCGAGAATGATGGGGCCTTCGGTCGGCACGGAAACCGAGATCAGCGGGCTGTTGTCGCCGAGCATACGGTTGAGCCCGGAAATGCCCGTGAGCAGCTCCAGGTCCAGCTCCATGCGATCGCCATTTGCGCTCACCGGGCGGATGCTACGTACCACCGACACGCCCTGCAGCGCGGCGGAAACACGCAGGTAGTCGTCGGCGCTACTGATGCCGGTGATCACCACGCGGTAGACCCCGGGCACGCCCGAGTCCACCCGCTTGGAGTAGCGCTTGACCAGTGCATCGGCGGCACCGTCGGCACCGGCGGCCATCGCGCGGCGGGCATCGCCGTCGCTGCTGGTCCAGCTGGAGAGCACGTTGCCGTTGTCCACGAACACCCAATCGGCGGTCCAGCCGCTATCGGTGCGGTAGAGCTTGCCGATCAACTGCATCGGCGGGCTGTACTTGGCCGACGCGCGCGCAACGGCGGCGGTGTCCTTGCGCCAAATGGCGCCGGCCAGGGCCTGTTCGGCGGCCGCGCCACCGGGCAGGCCGAGCCGGTACCCACGCTCGATTGCGCGGTCGAGCACGCTGCGCGCGGCGTTGGCCTGCGCCACGCCGACCAGGCGCGGGCCGCTGCCGTCGTCGATGGCCAGCCACAGCACGGGTTTCGGGCGCGGCTGCGGCCACACCGGCAGGCCCAGCGCGGCGATCAGGCCGTCGACGTCGGATTGCCGGAAACGCGCCACCAGCACGGTGCGGAAGGTCGGCGCGCCACTGCGCGAGGTGCCCTGATCCTGGCGGTAGTCGTAGTGATCGACGTAGTTGGGCGCATTGCGCAGCGCCTGCGGCACGCCGGGGCGGCTCATGACGCTGCGGTCGCCGGACACCTTGCCCAGCACCGCCCCCAGAGCACGCGCCAACGCGCCGGGGCGATCCGACTCGCTCTGGCTGTTGACCGGCACTTCGGCATCGTAGGCGCCCTGCGCCTTGGCGACGTCGCCTTCGGTGCGCAGATCGGCCTGGGCGTAGGCCGGCAACACGGGCATGGCGACCACGAGGGCGAGAAAGAAAGCGAGACTGCGGCGCATCGACGGTTCCATGACGTAAGCGTATCCGGGTGAATTGTTGCCCGAATGGGACGCTAGCGCCAACGTGGCTGTTAAAATCGCCGCCTTTACCGCCGAGCCACCCCACCCGTGACCAGCCCAACGCCTTCCAATCCCTCGCCCATGACCTACCGTGACGCGGGCGTCGACATCGATGCCGGCAATGCGTTGGTCGAACGCATCAAACCCCTGGTCAAGCGCAGCTTTCGACCGGAGGTGATGGGCGGCCTGGGCGGCTTCGGTGCCTTGTTCGACCTGTCCGGCAAGTACAAGGAGCCGGTGCTGGTCTCCGGCACCGACGGGGTGGGCACCAAGCTCAAACTCGCCCAGCAACTCGGCCGCCACGACACCATCGGCATCGACCTGGTCGGCATGTGCGTCAACGACGTGCTGGTGCAAGGTGCCGAACCGCTGTTCTTTCTGGACTACTTCGCCACCGGCAAGCTGGATATCGACACCGCCACCGCGGTGGTCGGCGGCATCGCGCGCGGCTGCGAGCTCTCCGGCTGCGCGCTGATCGGCGGCGAAACCGCCGAGATGCCCGACATGTACCCGCCAGGCGAATACGACCTGGCCGGCTTCACCGTTGGCGCGGTGGAAAAATCGCAGCTGCTGGACGGCGCGCAGGTGCGCGAGGGTGACGTGCTGATCGGCATCGCCTCCTCCGGACCGCATTCCAATGGGTATTCGCTGATCCGCAAGATCTACGAGCGTGCCGGCTCGCCGGCCGATCTGGTGCTGGAAGACGGCGTGGCGCTGATCGATGCGCTGATGGCGCCGACCGCGCTGTACGTCAAGCCGATCCTGGCGCTGCTCAAGTCGCACGGCGAGGCGATCCACGCCATGGCGCATGTCACCGGCGGCGGGCTCACCGAGAACATCATCCGGGTGATCCCGGACGGCCTGGGCCTGGACATCGACGCCACGGCATGGACCTTGCCGCCGGTGTTTACCTGGCTGCAGCGCGAAGGCGCCGTGGCCAATGCCGAAATGTGGCGCACCTTCAATTGCGGCATCGGCTTCGTGCTGGTCGCCGCCCCGGCGCAGGCCGCCGCGCTGGAACAGGCGCTGGACGCGCACTCGCTGGCGCATTGGCGCATTGGCCAGGTGGTGACGGCACAGGGCGACGAACGCGTCCGGATTGGTTGACCCAAGGAGCACCCGCATGGAAGCCGCGCCCGTTTACGTCTCTACAACTGCCACCGCCGAGGATCTGCAGCAGCTGAAGTTGCTGTCGATCTTCCATTACGTGCTGGCCGGCATCACCGGGCTGTTTTCGTTATTCCCGTTGATCCACTTGTTCATGGGGCTGGCGATCGTCACCGGCCACCTGCCGATGACCACGACCAATGCCGACGCGCCAGAGATGGATCCCCGCTGGTTCGGCTGGTTCTTCGTGGTGTTCGCGGCAGGCTTCATCGCCTGCGGCCTGACATTGGCCGGCTTCATGGCGTATGCCGGTCGTTGCATCGCCCAGCGCAGACGGCATCTGCTGTGCCTGATCGTCGCCGGCATTTCCTGCTCATTCATGCCGTTCGGCACCGTGGTCGGCGTGTTTACGCTGGTGGTTCTGCTGCGACCGCAGGTCAAGGCGTTGTTTGTCACTGCGACAACTGGCACCTGATATCCACCGTGAGCACACGCACATTGCGCGGCCTCAAGCTGGCCGCATTGATCGTTACTGTTGTGGTGTTCGGGGCGAGCTGGATCGCACCGCTGTGGCCGGTCGAGCAGGCATTGCATAGTTCGCTGACGGTGCTCGGATTGATCGCACTGGTCTGGGCAGACCGCCGCTGGCCGCTCGGCACGGGTGCGTTCGTCGCCATTTGTGCGTTTATCTGCATGCATTGCATCGGCGCGCGCTGGCTTTATTCCAATGTGCCTTACGAGCGATGGAGCCAACAGCTGCTGCACTGGTCGCCTGGCGCCACATTCGGCTGGACGCGCAACCATTTCGACCGGCTGATCGACTTGTTGTTCGGGGTGTGCTTCACGCCGGCCGTCGCGCAACTGGCGATACGGCGCTGGCCACGCCTGACGCTGCGCCAGGCCTTTGGGCTGACGGTGATGACCGTCATGTGCGTCAGCCTGGTGTACGAATGGTTCGAGTGGGGTATTGCGCTGCTGCTGTCGCCACAGGCCGCGGAAGCCTACAACGGGCAGCAGGGCGACATGTGGGATGCACATACCGACATGCTGCTGGCCACCATCGGCAGCCTGGCCGCCTACCCTGTTGTGAGAACACTGCGCAATGCACGCGACTGACGCCCCCCTGCGCTTGGCCGTCCTGGCCTCCGGGCGCGGCAGCAATCTGCAGGCCATCCTCGATGCGATTGCCGACGGGCAGTTGGCGGCCGAGGTGGTCGGTGTGTTTTCCGACCGGGAACAGGCGCCGGCCTTGCAGAAAGTGGACGCGTCGCGACGCTGGAGCGCCAGCCCACGCGCGTTCGCCGAACGCGCGGCGTTCGACAGTGCATTGGGCGATGCCATCGCCGCAGTCCAGCCGGATTGGGTGATCTGCGCTGGCTACATGCGCATCCTGGGCGAGCCCCTGGTGCGCCGCTTCACCGGGCGCATGCTCAACATCCATCCCTCGCTGCTGCCCAAATACCGCGGCTTGCACACGCATGCGCGGGCGCTGGAGGCCGGCGATGCCGAGCACGGTGCCAGCGTGCATCTGGTGGTGCCGGAACTAGATGCTGGCCCGGTGATCGCCCAAGCCCATGTGCCGGTGTCGCCGGACGACACCGCCGAGTCACTGGCGGCGCGGGTGCTGGACCGCGAACACCCGCTACTGCTGGCCACGCTGCGGTTACTGGCCAGCGGCCGGGTCACCACGCCCGACGGGCGCGTGCATATCGACGGTCAGTGCCTGTTTACACCACTGCGACTAGAGTCCGCTGGCATCGCGCTCGTTTAGCGCGGACACGCGCCCCTCATTCCCTCTCGGACATCCTTGCGGCCCCGTGCCTCGCTCCCGCGCATGAAAGTCCTCCCCTTCGCTGTCGCGTTGTTCACCACGGCCCTGCTTTGCCAGGCCGGCATCGGCCGTGCGCAACAAGCGCCGGCCGCCGCGCCCGTGCCCGCGCAACCTGCCGCTCCGGCCTTGCCGGCCAGTAGCTGGACGCCGCCGGCGCTGGAGCCATTCGTGGCGACCTACCAGGCGTTCTACCGCGGCAAGGAAGCCGGCGACGCCACCATGCAGGTCAGTCACGGCGACGGCAGCCAATGGCGTATCGACATGGCCGTGCGCGGGCGCAAGGGCTTTGCCAGCATCCTGGGCCTGAACCTGGAGCAGAGCACCGTGTTCCGGGTCGATGGCGACACCTACGTGCCGCTGACCCAGAGCACGGTGCGCAAGGCGATGTTCTTCGGCAAGAAGGTCACCGGCGTCTACAACTGGCAGGCCGGCACCGCGCAATGGGACGGCGACCTGAAGAAAGAGCGTCAGCAGCCGATTCCGCTGCAGCGCGGCGACCAGAGCGCGCTGTCGCTCAATCTGTCGCTGATGCGCGACGCACAACCCGGCCGCAGCCTGAGCTATCGCTACGTCGATGTCGGCCGGGTGCGCCAATACGATTACCGCGCCGCCGATGCCACCGAAGTGGTGCAGGTGGGCGACCTCAGCTACGACGCGTTGCGCGTGTACCGTGTCAACAGCGGCGACAACGAAACCATCCTCTGGATTGCCAACGGCGTGCCTACGCCGGTCCGCATCCTGCAACGTGACAAAGGTGAGGATCAGGTCGATCTGCGCCTGGTCGAATACCAAGGAGCCTGACCCATGAAGACGTTCTCCCGTACCAGTTCGTTGATTGCCGCAGCGGCCCTGGCGGTTGCCAGCCTGCCCGCGCTGGCCGTGCAGCCGTTCCAGGCCGATTACTCGGCCAATTACATGGGCATGCAAGCCAACGGCACCATGACCCTGGCCGCGGCCGGCGCCAACCAGTGGCGCTACACGCTCACCATCCAGAACCAGCTGGCCAACCTGACCCAGAGCACGGTGTTCGAAGAAGCCAATGGCCAGTTGCGCCCGGTCAGCAGCAACGACACCTCTTCGATGATGGTCAAGCGGCGCAACGTCACCGCCAACTACGACTGGAAGACCAGCCAGGCCACCTGGAGCGGCGACATCAAGCCGGACCGCCGCGGCCCGGTCAAGCTGCAGCCGGGTGATATGGATGCGCTGCTGATCAACCTGGCCATCACCCGCGACCTGGCCGCTGGCAAGCCGCTGAACTACCGCATGGTGGACGAAGGCCGCATCAAGCCGATGAGCTACAAGGTGGTGGGCAAGGAAACCATCACCGTCAACGGCAAGCAGGAACAGGCCACCAAGGTGTCGCGTGTGGACGGCGACAAGGAATTGATCGCATGGGTGGTCAAGGACCTGCCGGTGCCGGCGCGCTTACTGCAAAAGGAAAAAGGCCAGGACGCGCTGGATCTGACCATCAAGGCACTGCGCTGACGACTCGCCAGGCCGCCGCCCGATCTCGGGTGTGCGGCCGGACGTAGGAGCGCGCTTGCGCGCGATGAGGCGTTATCGATAAAGCCCCATCGCGCGCGAGCGCGCTCCTACGAACGAAGATGGTGCATCTGCGCGTTCATTGCGCTGCGCATCGACCATCAAAAAGCCCGGCAGCGTGCCGGGCTTTTTTGTGTCTGCATGTGTCTCGCCACAGCTCGCACCTGGCACGACTCATCTCGCACATCAAGGCATATGCAAGACGCGCAAGGCTCTCAACGCCCTTACGCACTCAACTCACGGCTTGGCCGCAGCCTTGTCATCGCCGGTACTGAACACCGTGCGGCAATCCACGCGAATCTGCGCTTCGGTTGAGCGCCAATAAAACAGGTCGCAGTGGCGCTTGCCTTCGACGGTCTTCTTGACCGCCACCGCGTAGAACGATTGCGCGATTTCCTCGCGGCTGGCCGTGCCGTCGCCGTTCCAGTCCATGTCCTTGAACTCGACGCCCTGCGTGATGGCCATGCCGACCGACCAGGCGTAGACCAGCCACGCCAGGATCAGCACGATCACGCCCAGCAGCACCTTGCGGCGGGTGGTGAATTGGCCGCGCAGGATCATGCGATGCGCCGGATGGTCGCGCCCAGCGCCCCCAGCTTCTCCTCGATGTTTTCGTAACCACGGTCCAAGTGGTAGATGCGATCGATGGTGGTGTCGCCGTCGGCAACCAGCCCAGCCAGGATCAGCGAGGCCGACGCACGCAGATCGGTGGCCATCACCGGCGCGCCGCTGAGGCGTTCGGCGCCGCGCACGATCGCGGTATGCCCTTCCACCTGGATATCCGCACCCAGGCGCAGCAGCTCGTTGACGTGCATGAAGCGGTTTTCGAAGATCGTCTCGTTGATCACGCCCACGCCGTCGGCCACGCAGTTGAGCGCCATGAATTGCGCCTGCATATCGGTGGGAAACGCCGGGTACGGCGCAGTGGTCAGGTTGACCGCGCGCGGGCGCTTGCCGTGCATGTCCAGGGTGACGCTGTCGGCAGTGGTGGTGATCGTCGCGCCGGCTTCGGTGAGCTTGTCCAGCACCGCGTCCAGGGTGTCCGGGCGCGCGCGGCGCACGGTGACGCTGCCGCCGGTCATCGCTGCGGCCACCAGGAAGGTGCCGGTCTCGATGCGGTCCGGCAACACCGCATGGTGACCGCCGCCCAGGCGCTCGACGCCCTGCACCGTGATGCGCGGCGTGCCGGCGCCTTCGATCTGTGCACCCAGCGCAATCAGGCAGTCGGCCAGGTCGGTGACTTCCGGTTCCATCGCCGCGTTTTCCAGCACGGTGGTGCCTTCGGCCAGCACGGCGGCCATCAGCACGTTCTCGGTGCCGGTGACGCTGACCATGTCGAACACGTAACGTCCGCCCTTGAGCCGGCCGTTGCTGGTGGCCTTGATGTAGCCGTTCTCCACGCTGATGTCCGCACCCAGCGCCTGCAGGCCCTTGATGTGCTGGTCCACCGGCCGCGAGCCGATCGCGCAACCGCCGGGCAGCGACACTTCGGCGGTGCCGTAGCGCGCCAGCAGCGGGCCCAGCACCAGGATCGAGGCGCGCATGGTCTTGACCAGCTCATATGGCGCGATCTGGTGGGTGACCGAGCGCGGGTCGACCAGGATCGAGCGCCCCTTTGCCAGCGTGCCTTCGTCGATGGTGACCTCGGCGCCCAGCTCGCTGAGCAGCTTCACCGTGGTGATCACATCGTGCAGGTGCGGCACGTTGCTGATCTCCACCGGCGCATCGGCCAGCAGGGTCGCGCACAGGATCGGTAGCACCGCATTCTTGGCGCCGGAAATATGGACCTCACCGTGCAGCGCTTGGCCGCCGGTCACTACGATTTTTGCCATGGGAACTCAGGGAATCCGAAATGAAGTCAGGGGAATGCGGAGGCGGTCAGGCGCGCGCTGGAGGCTGGCGGTCAACGCGCAGGGGCGCCCGTCCAGCCAGGTGTTACCAAAGGCTCAGGCCTCGTCGGGGGTCAGCGTCTTGAGCTGCAGCGCGTGGATCGCCCCGCCCATCAGCTCGCCCAGGGTGGCGTAGACCATGCGGTGGCGGGCCAGCGGCGCTTTCCCGACAAAGGCCGGGCTGACCACGGTCGCCTCGAAATGCACGCCATCCTCGCCCTGCACGTCGACGCGGGCTTCAGGCAAGCCGGATTCGATGAGTTTACGGATGGTTTCGGCGTCCAAAGGGCGTTTCCTCATAAAATGAGCGCACATTCTACTCTTCACCCGAGCCCTGCATGGCCGTCTCGCACCTGCCCTCCGCCACCGTCAGCGACGCCAGCCTGGTCGCCAGCGGGCAGCGCGTGCTCGAGATCGAGCAGGCGGCCCTGGCCGCGCTAGGCGCGCGCATCGGTGCGCCGTTTGCCGCCGCCTGCCGGCTGGTGCTGGCCTCGCGCGGGCGGGTGGTCGCCACCGGCATGGGCAAATCCGGGCATATCGCGCGCAAGATCGCCGCCACCCTGGCCTCCACCGGCACCCCGGCGTTCTTCGTGCACCCGGGCGAGGCCGGGCATGGCGACCTGGGCATGATCACCGAGGCCGACATCGTGCTGGCGCTGTCGTATTCGGGCGAATCGGACGAAGTGCGCATGCTGCTGCCGGTGCTCAAGCGCCAGGGCAACCCGATCATCGCCATGACCGGCCGCCCGGCCTCCACCCTGGCGCAGGCCGCCGACGTGCACCTGGATGTCAGCGTGTCTGCCGAAGCCTGCCCGCTGCACCTGGCGCCGACCTCCAGCACCACCGCCTCATTGGCGATGGGCGATGCACTGGCGGTGGCCCTGCTGGACGCGCGCGGCTTCACCGCCGACGACTTCGCCCGCTCGCATCCGGCCGGTAGCCTGGGGCGCCGCCTGCTGCTGCACATCACCGACGTGATGCATGGCGGCGACGAGCTGCCGCGCGTGCGCGAGGACGCCAGCCTGAGCGAGGCGCTGATGGAGATGAGCCGCAAGCGCCTGGGCATGACCGCCGTGGTGGACGCGCAAGAGCGGCTGATCGGCCTGTTCACCGACGGCGATCTGCGCCGCGCGCTGGACAGCGACATCGACGTGCGCAGTGCCGGGATTGCCGAGGTGATGACCCGCAACCCCAAGACCATCGGTGCCGACCAGCTGGCTGCCGAGGCCGCGCGCCTGATGGAGGACTACAAGATCAATGGCCTGATCGTGGTCGATGCACAGCAGCGCGCGGTCGGCGCATTGAACATTCACGACCTGTTGCGCGCCAAGGTGGTTTAACAGGTTCAGTTTTCAACCGCCGGACCCCGTTCTCACCGATTCGTGCCGATGCCCTATTCCCCCCTGCAAGACCTTCCTGCCGACCTTATCGACCGCGCCGCCCGCGTGCGCCTGGCGTGTTTCGATGTCGACGGCACCCTGACCGACGGCCGCCTGTATTACGACCACGCCGGCAACGAGAGCAAGGCCTTCAATGTGCTCGACGGCCAGGGCCTGAAGCAGCTGGAGCATGCCGGCATCCACGTGGCGCTGATCACCGCACGCGCCAGCCTGTCGGCGGAAAAACGTGGCCAGGATCTGGGCTTGCATGTGCAGATCGGGGTCAAGAACAAGCGCCTGGCAGTGCTGGCGCTGTGCCAGGAGCACGGGCTCTCGCTGGACGAAGTGTTGTTCATGGGCGATGACCTGCCCGACCTGCCGGCGTTGTTGGCAGTCGGCTTGCCGGTCGCGCCCGCCAACGCGCACCCGTGGATTGCCGAACGTGTGCAGTGGCACACCCGCGCACGTGGCGGCGAAGGCGCCGCGCGCGAGGTCTGCGATGTGGTGCTGGCCGCGCAGGGCCAGGTCGACAGCATCATCGCGAGGTTCTCGGCATGACCTGGAATTGGCGCACCACGCTCGGCGCCGTGCTGCTGGCCGCGGCGATCATCAGCGGCTGGTCGGCCTGGCAGCAGCGCGCGCGTCCGGTTGCTGCGGCGTTGGACGATTCCAAGGCCGACTACGTGCTGCGCGACTTCGAGCTGATTGCCCTGGACAAGGAAAGCGGCAAGGAATCGATGACGCTGCGCGCGCCGGAGATGCACCGCAACCGCGCTGACCAGACCTCGGAGATCACCACGCCGGTGTTCCTGCTGCCCGACAACGCCAACAACCCGTGGACGCTGCGCTCCAAGACCGGCTGGATCAGCCCCAAGGGCGATGAAATGCGCCTGCGTGGTGACGTCGCCGGCGACAGCCCCACCACCGGCAACACCCCGCCCACCACTTTCCGCACCGAGAGCCTGGACGTATTTCCGCAGCAGAACCTGGCCAAGACCGCCGCGCCGGTCACCATGCGCCGGCCGGGTATCATGCAAAGCGGGGTCGGCTTCGAGGCTGATCTCAAGACACGCCAGTACAAGCTCCTTTCCCAGGTCAAGACCCGCTATGAACCGAATGCTGCCCGCTAAACTGGCGTTTGCCGCACTGCTGCTGCCCGCATTGGCGATGGCCAAGACCAGCGATCGCAATCAGCCGATGACGATCGACTCCAACAGCAACGATTGCAACATGCTCGATGACAGCGGCAAGTGCCGCTTCAGCGGCAAGGTGGTGATCACCCAGGGCACGCTGGAAATCCACGCCGACACCGCCGACATCTTTCAGAAGAACGGCCAGACCGACCGCGTGGTGCTCAACGGCAAGCAGGCCACGCTGAAGCAGGAGATGGACGACGGCGCGATGATGAATGGCCAGGCCGACAACATCGAATACAAGGTCGCCGACGAAATCATCATCCTCACCGGCAATTACAAGGTGGATTCGCCCAAGGGCACCAACGCTGGTCAGCGCATGGTCTACAACACCAAGACCGGCAACATGCAGAGCGGCGGCGACGGCAGCCGCGTGCGCACCATCATCCAGCCCAAGACTGCCGCGCCCGCCGCGGCGCCCGCACCGGCCAAGCCGCAGGGGAAGAAGTAATGCTGGTCGCCACCGGTCTGCGCAAGAAATACAAGCAGCGCGAAGTGGTCAAGGAGTTCGGCCTGACCCTGGAGGCCGGCGAAGTGGTCGGCCTGCTGGGCCCCAACGGTGCCGGCAAGACCACGTGCTTCTATATGATCGTCGGGCTGGTCGAGGCCGATGCCGGGCGTATCGAACTGGACGGCCGCGACCTCACCGCCGAGCCGATGTACGCGCGCGCCAAGCTCGGCGTGGGCTACCTGCCGCAGGAGCCGTCGGTGTTCCGCAAGCTCAGCGTGGCCGACAACATCCGCCTGGTGCTGGAACTGCGCGACGACCTCGATGGGCCAGGCCAGGAGAAAGAACTGGCCTCGCTGCTAGAAGAGCTGCAGATCACCCATGTGGCCGACCAGCTGGGCGCCAGCCTGTCCGGTGGCGAGCGGCGCCGTTGCGAGATTGCCCGCGCGCTGGCCGCCAAACCGCGCATGATGCTGCTCGATGAACCGTTCGCCGGCGTGGACCCGATTTCGGTCGGCGAGATCCAGCGCATCGTCATTCACCTCAAGGAACGCGGCATCGGCGTGTTGATCACCGATCACAACGTGCGCGAGACCTTGGGAATCTGCGACCGCGCGTATATCCTCGCCGAGGGGGGCGTGCTGGCGCAGGGGGCACCGGACGCTTTGCTCAACAATCCCGACGTGCGGCGCGTCTATCTGGGGGACACCTTCCGCCTTTGAGCGCGTCGCCGCGCCATAGGTCATCCAGCTAGTGTCCGCATGAAAGCCCGGCTCCAGACATCGTTAGGACAGCAGTTGGTCATGACGCCGCAATTGCGTCAGGCGATCAAACTATTGCAGATGTCCACCACCGAGCTGGAAGTGGAAATCGCCGAAGCGGTGGAGACCAATCCACTGCTGGAGTGGGCCGACGAAGCCGCACATGCGGCCAGCGAGGCGCCGGTCGAACCGTCGCCCTCCGCCTCCAACGAAGAACGCCAACGCGACGAGCCGGCGCCTGCCGAGCGCGACGACGACTGGTCGCAGGACGAGCTGCAATGGACCGGCACTGGCAGTGGCGGCAGCTTCGACGATGACGACAACGGCGACGCCGCCGAGCGCGTGGCCGAGTCCGAAACGCTGGCCGACCACCTGTTGTGGCAGTTGCACCTGTCACCGCTGTCGCCAAGGGACCGCCAGATCGGCGCGATTCTGATCGATGCCCTGGACGAAGACGGCTACCTGCGCGAGCCGCTCAGCGCGATTCTGGAGACGCTCAACCTCGGCAACGTGGACGAGGCCGAAGTGCTGACCGTGCTGCACCAGATCCAGCGCTTCGACCCGGTGGGCATCGGTGCGCGCTCGCTGGGCGAATGTCTGGCGCTGCAGCTGCAGGTGCTCGATCCGGCGACGCCGGCACGCGAGCTGGCGCTGCAGATCGTGGCCGGGCCGCTGGAACGGCTGCCGCGCAGCGGCATTGCCGGCCTGGCCCACGAACTCAAGCGCTCCGCCGCCGATGTCGAGCAGGCCGTGCAGCTGGTGCGATCGCTGGACCCGCGCCCGGGCAAGCAGATCAGCGCGCTGTCGCAGGACACCTACGTGGTGCCGGACTGTGTGATCTGGCGCCAGCGTGGCGTCTGGCGCGCCGCCCTGGCCGGCCGCGCGCAACCCAAGGTGACCATCCACCGCGGCTACGAGCAACTGATCCGCAGCTGCGGTGAATCCGACGCCGGCTACCTGCGCGGCCAGCTACAGGAAGCGCGCTGGCTGCTCAAGAGCCTGGAAGCGCGCGGCGAGACCCTGCTGCGGGTGGTGCGCTGCCTGCTGCAGCACCAGGCCGGGTTCCTGGAGTTCGGCGCGCAGGCGCTGCGCCCGCTGACCCTGCGCGAGATCGCCGGCGAGCTGGGCCTGCACGAATCGACGATTTCGCGTGCCATTGCCCGCAAGTACGTGCGCACGCCGCGCGGCACCATCCCGCTGCGCTCGTTTTTTGCCTCCGGCATCGACACCGACAGCGGCGGCGAGGCCTCCAGCACGGCGATCCAGGCGATGATCCGGCGCCTGATCGATGCGGAAAACCCGCGCAAGCCGCTGTCTGACGCCAAGTTGGCAGATCTGTTGAAAACTTCCGGCGTGCCAGTAGCGCGCCGCACCGTTGCGAAGTATCGTGAGGCCATGAACATTTCCGCCTCCCACGAACGCGTGCGCATCGCCTGACGTTGCAACCACCGCAACGCCGGCCTGTGCCGGGTTCGCCGGACCACCGGAAAGGTTCATTGGCCCACCGACCAATGGAGGTATCCGATGCGCATCGAGACGTATGGCCACCAGCTTGAAGTGACCCCCGCCCTGCGGGACTACGTGGCAAGCAAGCTGCAGCGCCTGCAGCGCCACTTCGACCAGCACTGTGAAGTCCGAACCCAGCTGGCCGTCCGCAAGCCAGACCACCATGTGGTCGCCACCGTCAACCTCCCCGGCCGCACCCTGCATGCCGATGCCAGCGGGTCCACCATGTATGCCGCCATCGACCTGCTGGTCGACAAGCTCGACCGCCTGGTGCTCAAGCACAAAGAGAAGAAATGTAACCACCACGCCCGCGAGGTGCGCGACAATCCCGCATGACGCTTCTCGCTTGATGCCCTCATGCCTTTAACCGATCTGATGGCGGCCGTGCGCACCATGGTGTCGCCGGCCGCCGATCGCGACACCGTCCTGCATACCGCCGCCGAGCTGCTGTCCTGCCGCCAGGCCGGTACCGACGAACTATTTGCCAACCTGTGCGAGCGCGAAGCCCTTGGCAGCACCGCCATCGGCCACGGCATTGCCATTCCGCACGGGCGCTGCCCCAACCTCACCGAACCACGCGGCGCCTTGCTGCGGCTGCAGACGCCGGTGGAGTTCGGCGCCGAAGAGGCCGTGGACCTGGTGTTTGCGATGGCGGTGCCGGCGCACTACACGCATCAGCACCTGATGCTGTTGTCGGAACTGGCCGAGCGTTTTTCGGACAGCCATTTTCGCCAGCAGCTGCGCGCCGCGCCCGATGCTCAGGCCCTGATGGCGCTGCTGACCGAGGTACCGCCCCCACACGCGAGTGCCGCATGAATACCAGCATCACCGCACGTGAGCTGTTCGACCAGCAGCGCGACAAGCTGGCGCTGCGCTGGGTTGCCGGGCAAAAGGGCGAGCACCGCGAAATCGAAGCCGGCAGCAATAATGCGCGCCGCCCCTCGCTGGCCGGCTACCTCAATGTGATCTACCCAAACAAGGTGCAGATCCTGGGCACCGAGGAGCTGGCCTGGCTGGATTCGCTGGATGCGCGGCAACGCTGGGAGACGATCGAAAAGATCATCCAGGTGCAGCCGCTGGCACTGGCGATCAGCAAGAACCAGTCCTGCCCGGAAGACTTGCGCGCGGCTGCGGATGAATCCAATACGCCGCTGTGGATCTCGCCCAAGCGCGGCCATGAACTGCTCAATCATCTGTCCTACCACCTGGCGCGCACGCTGGCGCCGCGGGTCACGCTGCATGGCGTGTTCATGGAGATCTATTCGATCGGCGTGCTGATCACCGGCGAGGCCGGCTCGGGCAAGAGCGAGCTGGCGCTGGAACTGCTCAGCCGCGGGCACCGCCTGGTGGCAGACGACGCACCCGAGTTCACCCAGATCGCGCCGGACGTGCTCGACGGCACCTGCCCCGAGCTGTTGCAGGATCTGCTGGAAGTGCGCGGCCTGGGCGTGTTGAACGTGCGCGACATGTTCGGCGACACCGCGGTGAAGAAGAACAAGTACCTGCGCCTGATCGTGCACCTGACCCGGCCGATGACCGAGCCCACGCCTTCCGGCTACGAGCGCCTGACCGGTGATTCCGGCAGCCGCCACGTGCTGGATCTGGACGTGCCGCTGATCACCCTGCCCGTGATGCCCGGCCGCAACCTGGCCGTGCTGACCGAGGCGGCCACCCGCCTGCACATCCTGCGCACCAAGGGCATCGACCCGGCGGCGATGTTCATCGCCCGCCACAGCAACCTGCTGGAGCGACGCACCCCATGAGCATTGCCGCGTCCACCTTGATGATCGTCAGCGGGTTGTCCGGGTCCGGCAAGTCGGTGGCGCTGAAGACCTTCGAAGACCTCGACTATTACTGCTCGGACAATCTGCCGGTCGAGTTGCTCCCGGACTTTGTGCGCAGCCGGCTGCGGGGCAACCCGCTCGGCGACCAGCGCCTGGCAGTGGGCATCGACGTGCGCAGCCGCAGCGACCTGACCCAGCTGGCGCAGTGGCGGCAGGCCGCACAGGAATACGGCATCGAGGCACGCCTGCTGTTTTTCGAAGCCAGCGACGAAGCCCTGCTCAAGCGCTACGCCGACACTCGCCGCCGCCATCCGCTCAGCCAGCTCGGCCTGGCATTGCCGGAAGCGATCACCCGCGAGCGCGAATTGACTGCGCCGTTGCGTGCGCAGGCCGATGCCATCATCGATACCAGCGCGCTCAACGTGCACCAGCTGCGCCGGCGCGTGGTCACCGAGTTCGCGCTGGGCAACAGCGACCGCTTGTCGCTGCTGTTCGAATCCTTCGCCTACAAACGCGGCGTGCCGGCCGAGGCCGACTTCGTCTTCGATGCGCGTGTGCTGCCCAACCCGCATTGGGACCCGGAGCTGCGCCCACTCACCGGCCGCGATGCCGGCGTGCGCGATTACCTGGACAAGGAGCCGGACGTGATCCGCTATTCGGCGCAGATCGTGG
Organism: Xanthomonas sp. fls2-241-TYG-148; assembly: GCF_030208815.1. Classification (NCBI taxonomy): domain Bacteria; kingdom Pseudomonadati; phylum Pseudomonadota; class Gammaproteobacteria; order Lysobacterales; family Lysobacteraceae; genus Xanthomonas; species Xanthomonas sp. fls2-241-TYG-148. The sequence goes on along the minus strand of NZ_JARVTE010000009.1, from coordinate 289,499 downwards.
ACCTACTCGATACCTGGCTGCCGCGCCTGCGCAACGACACCCGCAGCTACGTCACCATCGCCTTCGGCTGCACCGGCGGCAAGCATCGCTCGGTGTATCTGGCCGAGCGCATGGCGCGCCATGCACGCGAACAGGGCTGGCCGGAAGTGGCGACGTTTCATCGCGAGCAGGATTGAATCTCGGGATTGGGGAATCGGGATTTGGGAATCGTTGAAGCGGTGTGATGTGGTCTGCGGCGCGGCTGGTCAGCTGGAGGGAACCTTGCGTTTGTCTGATGCGGCTACCGTGCGCGCTTGATGTGATTGGACTTTGTCGCTGAGCAGTGCGTGGCCGACGCACTTATTGCATTGCTCTATCTCCACGCGGTCGACCGCGCTGACCCAAGCGATAGGCGTCGGCACGCATTGCGAATTGGAAACACGGCAAAGGCGTCGCCAAGTCACGCGCTAAGAGCATCGCCGCTGAGCAACCCACTGCAGCGCTCGCTTGCCGCGATACCGGTGCAGACGCAACGCACATCACATCGTCACCTTGTCAGCGGAGCGTACATCGCCCGCAATCCACACCCAATTGCAGCAGGCTAAACGCCCATTCATTTCGCAACACATCGGTGCCCGGCAAACGCTATCGCGTGGTCATGCTGACCTGTTAACGTTTCGGCATGGCCTGTGGCATTCTCCTCATTACTCATCCCGGCATCGGCGCAGCGTTCTTGGACGTGGCGACGGGGCTGTTGCGGCATTTGCCGTTGAAGACCGAATCCTTCGAGGTTCCGCTCGATGCAGACCTGGACGCGTTATTGCCCCAGGCCTCGGCAGCGATGCGTCGGGTCGACAGCGGCGACGGCGTGTTGGTCATGACCGACCTGTACGGCGCCAGCCCCAGCAATCTCGCCAGTCGGCTGGCCAAGCTGGGCACCCCGGTTCGCCGGGTGTCTGCGCTCAGCCTGCCCATGCTGCTGCGGGTGATGAACTACCCCGAACAAGGTTTGCAGGAGCTGCCCGCCACCGCGGCGGCCGGTACCCGCAACGGAGCGATCATCGACGATGCTTGAACGCGAACTCATAGTTTCCAATCGACTGGGACTGCATGCGCGGGCAACCGCCAAGCTGGTGCAGACGCTGTCGTCCTTCCGCGCCAATGCCACGCTGGCGGCCAAGGGCCGCGAAGTGAATGCCAAGAGCATCATGGGCGTGATGCTGCTGGCTGCCGGCCAGGGCACCAGCGTGATGGTGCGCCTGGATGGCGAAGACGAGGCCGAGGCGCTGCAGGCGTTGGTGGACCTGTTTGAGCGCCGCTTCGACGAGGACAGCTGAGCATGCGCTGCGTCGGTGCCGTGCTGACCGACACGGCGCGGCTGCGCCAAGGCCGCGCATGAGTCTGCGCTTGCGCGGACATGCCGCCTCGCGCGGTAACGCATTGGGGCGCGCCCGCGTCCGCCAGAGCCACACGCTGGAGGTGGCCGAGCAACGCGTGCCGGCCAACCAGGTCGAAACCCAGCTACAGCGTCTGCACGCGGCCATTGCCGCCGCACGCACCGAGATGCAGCAACTGCGCGACCGGCTGCATGGCGCGCTGGCCCGCGAAGTGGGCGAATTCCTCGAACTGCACGCGCTGTTACTGGACGACCCGGAACTGCTGCAGGGGCTAGACGATTTGATCCGCACGCACCGCTACAGCGCCGACTATGCGCTGCGTGTGCAACGCGATCGCCTGGCGGCCGTGTTCGACGGCATGGAAGATGCCTACCTGCGCAGCCGCATGGACGATCTGGACCATGTGATCGGCCGCATTCATGCGTTTTTGCACAAGCGCGCGCCCGACCTCAAGGGCGTGGCCGGCGAGATCCTGGTGTGCGACAACGTGGCACCGTCGGAGCTGGCGCAGCTGCAGGCGCAAGGCGTGGTCGGCATCGTCACCACCGCCGGCAGTGCGCTCTCGCATAGCGCGATCCTGGCGCGCAGCCTGCACCTGCCCTTGGTGGTCGGCGTGGCCGACGCGGTGCAGCGGGTCAACGATGGCGACGTGCTGATCGTCGATGCCGGCTCCGGCCAGGTCATCGTCGACCCCACGCCCGAGCATCTACGCGACTACCGCGAGCGGCTGCGCACGCTGGCCAAGGAACAACGCGAACTGGGCCGGTTGCGCTCCAAGCCGACCCGCACGCGCGACAACGTCGACATCACCCTGCTGGCCAATGCCGAGTCGCTGGAAGACGTGGCCAAGGCGCATGCGCTGGGCGCGAGCGGGCTGGGGCTGTACCGCACCGAATTCCTGTTCCTGCAGCGCAACGAGCTGCCGGACGAAGACGAGCAGTTCCACACTTACCGCGACACCGTGCTGGGCATGAGCGGCCGGCCGGTGACCATCCGTACGCTGGATCTGGGCGCGGACAAGGCCGACCGCACCGGGCTCACCCTGAGCGATGAGGACAACCCGGCGCTGGGCCTGCGCGGGGTGCGCCTGTCGCTTGCCCGGCCTGCGGTGGCCCAGGCACAGCTGCGCGCGATCCTGCGCGCGTCCGGCTACGGCCCGGTGCGCATCCTGGTGCCGATGGTCAGCGGGCGCGAGGAAATCCTGTTGGTGCGCAAACAGCTGAAAAAGCTCACCGCGCAGCTGCGCGACGAAGGCCACGAGATCGCGGAGCACATTCCGCTCGGCGCGATGATCGAGGTGCCGGCGGCGGCATTGGCGCTGGACTGCTTCATCGACGACATCGACTTTTTGTCGATCGGCACCAACGACCTGGTGCAGTACCTGCTGGCGGTGGACCGCAACAACGAGGCGCTGGGCGAGCTGTATTCGCCGTTGCATCCGGCGGTGCTGCGATTGATTGCGCAGGTCATCGCCACCGGGCGGACGCACAACAAGCCGGTGGCCGTATGTGGCGAAATCGCCGGCGACCCGCGCTTCGTGGCGATGCTGCTTGCGTTGGGCCTCACCGAGTTCAGCCTGCATCCGGCCACCTTGCTGGAAGTACGCCGCGCGGTGCGCGACCTGCATCTGGGCCAGTTGCGCGTGCACGGCGAAAAACTGCTGCGCGCGCGCGACCGCAAGGGCATCGAAAAATGGCTGGCAAGCGTGGCGCAAGGCCTGCTGCACTGAGTTGCGCCACACCCGCGCCCGCAGCGCGCGGGCACCGCTGCACCTGCACTGTATGTTTCGTCACCGTGCGCAAGCGATAATGCCCTGCTGATCCAGCACCGCGGCCTCTGAAGAGACGCGTTCACTCCACCAGGGAGCCGCGCATGGCCGAAGCCGTCCGCCACGACAAGACCGCGCGCCAGCTACGCCTGCTGTCCGACGCGCTGGACAGCGGGCGTCTCGGGCCGGTGCGCCGGTTGGTCAATACGTTGGCGCCGGCGGAGATCGGCAACCTGCTGGAATCACTGCCGCCGGGCAAGCGCGAGGTGGTGTGGGGGCTGGTCGACCCGGAAGACGATGGCGAGGTGCTGCTGCATGTGGGCGATGAAGTACGCGAGAGCCTGCTCGCCGACATGGACCCGGACGAAATCGTCGCCGCGGTCGAAGACCTGGACATCGACGACCTGGCCAACCTGGTCGAGGACCTGCCCGATACCGTCATCGACGAAGTGCTCAAGTCGATGGACCGCGAGAACCGCGAGCGGCTGGAGCAGGTGCTTTCGTATCCGGAAGACACCGCCGGGCGCCTGATGAACCCGGACGTGGTGACGGTACGCGCCGACGTCAACGTGGACGTGGTGCTGCGCTACCTGCGCCTGCGCGGCGAACTGCCTGACCACACCGATCACCTGTACGTGGTGAGCCGGCGCCACCAGTATCTGGGCCGGGTGCCGTTGGCGGCGCTGGTCACCCATGAAGACAGCACGCCGGTCAATCGGCTGATCGACGACGAGCAGCCGGCGATCGATGTCGGCGATGGGTCGGATGAAGTGGCGCGCCGCTTCTCCGACCATGACTGGATCTCCGCCCCGGTGGTGGACGACAACAACATCCTGCTCGGCCGCATCACCATCGATGACGTGGTCGACATCATCCGCGAGCAGGCCGAGCACCAGGCGTTGAGCGCCGCCGGCCTGGACGAGGACGAAGACATGTTCAGCCCGGCGCGGCGCGCGTTCCGCCGCCGCCTGATCTGGCTGGGTATCAACCTGTGCACCGCGTTCCTGGCCTCCAGCGTGGTCAGCCAGTTCGAAGGCACCATCGAAAAACTGGTCGCGCTGGCGGCGTTGATGCCGATCGTGGCCGGCATGGGCGGCAATGCCGGCACCCAGGTGCTGGCACTGATGGTGCGCGGCCTGGCGCTGGGGCAGATCGGCTCGTCCAACGTGATGACCTTGCTCAAGAAGGAACTGACCGTGGCGCTGATCAACGGCATGGTGCTGGGCATCGGGCTGGGCGTGATTGTGCTGGTGTGGTTCCGCCAACCGATGCTGTCGCTGGTGATCGGCACCGCATTGACCTTGAACATGCTCACCGCCGCGTTTGGTGGCGTGCTGGTGCCGGTGACACTGAAGCGGCTGGGCTTCGACCCCGCGCTGGCGGGCGGCGTGATCCTGACCACGCTGACCGATGTGATGGGCTTTTTGAGCTTCCTCGGCCTGGCCACCTTGATCCTGTTGCGCTGAGCCAATGACGCGCGCCGCGCCCTCGCCGCAACGCGACATGCCGCGACACGCGTTGGCGGCGATACTGCAGGCCTGTCTTTGCCAGGGAGTGCTGCGTGATGCGTCGTTGTCTTTTGCTGGTGGTGCTCGCGCTGCTGCTGGCCGGCTGTTCCAGCTTGGTTGACCGGCACCAGGACACCCGCCGCGGTCACTTCGTGACGCGCTCGCTGGAGATCGAAGGCCGGCACTACCAGTACCAGGTGTTCGTGCCGGTGGGCACGTCGCCGCAACCGCGGCCGATCCTGCTGTTCCTGCATGGCTCGGGCGAGCGTGGCGACAATGGCCGTAACCAGGCCGAGGTGGGCGTTGGCCCCTACCTGAGCGAACACACCGCCGACTTTCCCGCGCTGGTGGTGTTGCCGCAGGTGCCGGACGACGAGGAATGGCTGGGGATCAATGCGCGCATGGCGATTGCAGCGCTGGATGCCACCAGTGCCGAGTTTTCCGCCGACCCGCAGCGCACCTATCTCACCGGTATTTCGATGGGCGGCTATGGCGCCTGGGAAATCGGCCTGATGCAGCCGCAGCGCTTTGCCGCCATCGTGCCGATCTGCGGCGCGCTCAAGGCCCCCCGCGATGAGCGCCGCACCTTGTACGTGAGCCTGGTGGCGCAAGAAGCCGACCCGTATACCGCGGCCGTCACGCGCCTGAAGCACGTGCCGATCTGGATGTTCCATGGCGCCAAGGACGAGGCGGTCCCGCCGCACGACGACCGCGCGCTGTACCGCGCCGCCAAGGGCGTGGGCGCCAACGTGCGTTACAGCGAATACCCCAACGGCAACCACAACGCCTGGGACGCCACCTACGCCGATCCGGCGATGTGGGACTGGATGTTCAAGCAGCGCCTGCGCTAGCCGGCTGGGAGACATCGACCTGGCGAACGATGGCGCAGCGGCGAGGCCGGCACTTCTGCGTGGCCTTGCTGCCTTGGCTGCAGCTGCGGTTGTAGCGCAACAGCTCGCGCTGTGGCCCACTGATCACCACAGCGGCAAGGCCGTATGGCGCTTTAGCGCTGCATGCAACCGCCCTGCCCTGGCAGGCTCGCAGCCCTGCCGTCGCTGCTCGTGCTCGCAGCGCGCTACGCGCACACGGCGCGCTGCGCTGCGCACGCCTGCAGCCTTCAGTGGTGATAGCCGGTCTCGGCGGTGATCTTGCCGCGGAACACCCGGTACGACCACACCGTGTAGCCCAGGATCAGCGGGAGCAGCAGCACTAGGCCGACCAGCGCAAACAGCTGCGAAGACGGTGGCGCGGCGGCCTGCCAGATCGTGTAGACCGGCGGCACCAGGTAGGGCCACATGCCCAGCACCAGCCCGAGGAAGCCGAGCACGAACAAGGCCATCGCCAGCAGGAACGGCGGCGTGTCCGGCTGGCCGGCGTCGGTGGCGCGCCACAACGCCACGCCAACCACCGCCACCAGCACCGGGATCGGCATCAGCCACAGGTAGTGCGCGCCTTCGAACCAGCGCTCCATCACGTGCGATTGCAGCGAGGGCAGCCACGCACTGACCAGGCCGATGAACACCAGCACCGTCAACGCGAGCGGCCGCGATAGCTGGCGCGCCAATTGCTGCACGTGGCCGTCGGTCTTGAGGATCAGCCAGGTGCTGCCGAGCAGTGCGTAACCAGCGACCAGCGCCGCGCCAGTGAGCATCGCGAACGGGCTGAACCAGCCCCAGATGCCGCCGACGTACCGGTCGTTCTCGATCGGCAGACCCTGTACCAACGCCCCCAGGATCACGCCCTGCGCAAAGGTCGCCAGGATCGAACCGGCGGCGAACGCGTTACTCCACAGCCGCCGCGAGCGATGCGCCTTGAAGCGGAATTCAAACGCCACGCCGCGAAACACCAGCGCCATCACCATCAGCAGCACCGGCAGATACAGCGCCGAGAGGATCACCGCATACGCCTTGGGAAACGCGGCGAGCAGCCCTGCCCCGCCCAGCACCAGCCAGGTTTCGTTACCGTCCCAGATCGGCGCGGCGGTGTTCATCATCAGGTCCAGCTGCGCTTCGTCCTTGCGAAACGGCGCCAGGATGCCGATGCCGAGCACGAAGCCATCCAGCACCACGTACATCAACACGCCAAAGCCGATCACCGCGAACCACGCCACCGGCAGGAAGGTCGTCATGTCCATCAGGCAGCTCCATCGATCGGTTCGTCGGCGGCCGACAGCGGCCGTGCGGGCGTGTGTTCGCCGTGATCCAGTTGCGGCGCATCGTGCGGGGTGGGCCCGAGCTTGCCGATCTTGACCAGGTACCAAATGCCCCAGCCGAACACGAAGGCGTAGCCGGCCACATACACCGCCAGCGAGATGGCGGTCATCAACGTCGACTGCGGGCCCACCGCATCGGCGGTGCGCAGCAACCCATACACCACGTACGGCTGCCGGCCCATCTCGGTCACGAACCAGCCCGACACCAGCGCGATGAAGCCGCTCGGCAGCATCCAGCGCCAGGTGGCCAGCAACCAGCGCCACTGCACCAGCTTGCCGCGCCACCAGGCAAACGCCGACACCCAGGCCACCAGCAGCATCAGGCTGCCCAGCCCGACCATGATGCGGAACGCGAAGAACACCGGCAGCACGGGCGGGCGATCGGCGGCCGGCACCGTGGTCAGCGGCGCGATGCGGCCGTCCAGGCGATGGGTGAGGATCAGACTGCCCAGCCGCGGAATGGCGATCTCGTAATCGTTGCGCTCTTTCGCCGCGTTGGGCACCGCGAACACCACCAGCGGGAAGCCCTCCCCCGGCGCTTCGTCATGCCAGTGCGCTTCCACCGCGGCGATCTTCATCGGCTGGTGCTCAAGCGTGTTCAGGCCATGCATGTCGCCAACAAAGATCTGCAGCGGCACGGTGATCGCCGAAAACGCCACCGCCAGCTTGAGCATGCGCAGGCCTGCCTCGCGGTGCACGCCACGATGCAGATACCACGCACCCACCGCGCCCACTACGAAGCACGTGGTGATGAACGAGCCCAGCGCCATGTGCGCCAACCGGTACGGGAACGACGGGTTGAAAATGATCTTCAGCCAGTCCACCGGATGCACGATGCCGTTGACCACCTCGTAGCCGGCCGGCGTCTGCAGCCAGCTGTTGGACGACAGGATCCAGAACGTGGAAAACAGCGTGCCCAGCGCCACCATGCAGGTGGCGAAGAAATGCAGGCGCTCGGAAATCCGGCCCCAGCCGAACATCATCACGCCCAGGAAGCTGGCTTCCAGAAAGAACGCGGTGAGCACTTCATAGCTGAGCAACGGGCCGATCACGCTGCCTGCAATGCGGCTCAGCTCCGGCCAGTTCGCACCGAACTGGAAGGCCATGACGATGCCGCTGACCACGCCCATGCCGAAGGACACGGCGAAGATCTTCTGCCAGAAGAAATACAGCTCGCGCCAGACCGGCAGGCGGGTGCGCAACCAGCGCCATTCCAGAAATGCCAACAGGCTGGACAAGCCGATGGTGAACGCGGGAAACAACACGTGGAACGCGATGACGAACCCGAACTGGATCCGTGACAACAGCAGGGCGTCCATGGAGAAAGCTCCAGGAAAGTGGGGATGACCGCCAGCGCGCAGGCTGCGGATCGATCGCCGAGGAATCCCTGTGGTGTGCGAGCAGATCCTTCGTGCGACAGGATCATGATAGGGACGCGTGCGCCCGTTCCCGATGCGACACGGCGTCGCACTGCGTCAACGTGTCGCGTCGCAATTGCGTTGAATCAAGGCATCTGGTTGCGTTGCGGCGCCGTACCGCGCGACTGCGAACGCGCGGCATCGCGCTATTGCGCAGGTAGCACGCGTCTGCCATTGACTGCCAACGCATACGGCCACGTGAGCGCCGTTCGCCACGCTGCTGCTAGCGGCGCACGTGGGCGCCGCTAGCAGCCAATACGGTTTAGCGCTTGCGCATCCGCCGCGCCAGCTCGCTGACCAGCGCGATGCCGGCGGTGAGCCCCACCATCGACAGGAACTGCGCGCGGGTGTCGGCCGAAAATGCCAGCAGCACGAAGATCACCGCCAGGATCGCCAACGCCAGCAGCGTCAGCACCGGGTAGCCACGCATGCGGAACGGCAAGGCGATGCCGGCGCGGTCGGCGCGCGCACGCAGGATCAACTGCGACAGCAACGAGATCGTCCACACCAGCAAACAGGTGGCACCGACGATATTCAGCAGCATCGGCAGCACCTTGCCGGGATACAGCAACTCCAGCACCGCGGCGGCAAAGCCGAACAACACGCTGGCGATCACCGCCACCAGCGGCACCTGCTGGCGGCTGGTGTTGCCCAGCCAACGCGGCGCTTCACCGCGCTGCGCCAGCGAGAAGATCATGCGCGAGGCACCATAGAGATTGGCATTGAGCGCCGACAACAACGCCACCACCGCCACCAGCGTGATGCCGGTTGCCGCACCAGGAATGCGCGCGACTTCCAGCACAGCGGCAAACGGCGAACTCAGTGCATCACTGGTCCACGGCACCACCGCGACGATGACGCTGATCGAGCCGATATAGAACACCAGAATGCGCCAGGCCACCGTGCGGATGGTGCGCGCCAGGCTGCGCCCGGGGTCGGCGGTTTCCGCTGCCGCCACCGCCACGATCTCGGTACCGCCGAAGGCGAACACCACCACCAGCAATGCGGTGCCGATGCCGGCCAGGCCCTTGGGCGCGAACCCGCCGTGCTGGGTGAAATTGGAGAGACCCGGCGAGGCCACGCCTGGCAGCAACCCGGCCAGCAGCGCAACGCCAATCATCAGGAAGATCAGGATCGCCACCACCTTGAGGATGGCGAACCAGAATTCGAACTCGCCGAAATTGCGCACGCCCAGCAGGTTGATCACGGTGAAGGTGGCCATGAACACCGACGCCAGCATCGGCACCGGCAAGGCCGGCCACACCGTGGCCAGCAGGCTTGCCGCGCCCACTGCTTCGGCGGCGATCACCACCACGATCTGCAGCCACCATAACCAGCCGACGGTTGCGCCGGCGGTGGGCCCCATGGCATCGGCCGCGTAGACCGAAAACGCGCCGCTGGCCGGCTTGGCCGCGGCCATTTCACCGAGCGCGTTCATCACGATGATCACCAGCGCGCCGGCGATCAGATAGGACACCAGCACGGCCGGGCCGGCCGCGTGGATGCCGACCCCCGAGCCCAGGAACAGGCCTGCGCCGATCGCCGTGCCCAGGCCCATCATCATCAATTGCCGGGGTTTGAGCGCATGACGCAGCGCAGGCGCAGCGGACGAAGCAGTCTCAGCAACAGGATGGGTCGGAAGCGGCATGGACAGGATCGACGATGACGGGAACGCGACACGATACCGCGTCGCGGGCTCCGCCGCGCCTCTTGACGGCGTCACCGCCAGGGCACTCCGGTCGCGAGCACTTTAGCGGCGCGCGCGGTGCAACGGCGGCCGCGCACGTCCAGGCCCTGCGCTGCCCGTGCGCTCCTTGCTGCCGCCGTGCGGACATCGCCACGGACACGAATGACACGCTGAAACACGCGCCTGGCAGGCGGCGACGGAACAGCCCGCGCATCATGCGGTGAGCACCGCGCGTCGTCCTCGCCCCCTCGCCCACGCCGCATCGCCCGCGGTTAGCGCCTCGCAGGCCCAGCGATGCCTGTGGGTGCAATAGGCCAATCGCTCGGCAAACGCTTGCAAAAAGAAACCCCGACCAAGGCCGGGGTTTCAGTCACACAGGGTGGCGCCGCGCCCTTATTCGGCCAGGTTCTTGCCCGCCCCTGCGGTGGCGATCACCTTGGCCTTGACCTGCGCGGCCGGCGTGACCGTGTAGATGTAGCCCAGCGATTCGGGGAACACCTTGGTGCTGATCCAGTTGGTGGCATTGGCGTAGGGCTTGCTGCCGTCGGGCGTGCCCCAGGTGATGCCGCTGCCGACGTAGTTGTTGATCAGGTCCCAGTAGCCGATCTCGCTGCTGTCGCGCGAGGTCACCGGGTTCTTGATGTTCTCGAAGTAATTGGACTCGATCTTGGCAATGCCGCCCATGCGTACATTGATGCCGGAGGTGGTGACGTTGTTGAAGTAGTTGTTGTAGATGTGGCTCAAGCCACGGCGCTGCAGCGGCACGCGCGATTCCACGTTCTCGAAGCGGTTGTGGTGGTAGGTGGTACGCGCGGCCGAGTTCTTGGTGTCGCTGTCGCTGTAACCGTTCAACGCCACCTTCTGGTAGTTGTAAACGTAGTTGTAGGACACGGTGACATGGTGCACGCCCTTCTTCATGTCGATGCCGCCATCGAAGGAGGCATCACCGGCGCCGGAGCACTTGGTGAGCGAGGCGAACACCGTGTTGTGGTCGACCCAGATCTTGGACGGCTCGCCACTGGAGTTGCCTTCCAGCGAAATCGAATCGGCATCTTCGCCGCCTTGCAACAGACCGATGGTCATGTTCTGGATGATCACGTTGTGCGCATTGCCCACCACGCGAATACCGAAGTTGGCAGCCGAACCGTTGGCACCCTTGATGGTGACATCGCTCTTGTTCTTGATCTGCACGGTCTTGGCGGGCAGCTTCCACTGCGCGCACACATCCTTGATGGTGCCGAAGTCGAACTTGCCGGTGTAGTTCAGCACCAGGCCGCCGCTGCCGGAGTAGCTATCGATGGCCGACTGCATCGCCTCGAACGTGGCCACATTCACCGGAACCTTGTTGCCGCCGCCGGTGGTGGCGGCACCGTAGCCGACCGGACCTGCGATCGCGCCCGCAGCGCAAGCGGACAGTGCAAGCGCGAGTGCGCCCTGAAGCGTTTTGCTAATCATGCAGCCTCTCCCAATGAAATTCGAAAACGCTGCATGGCGTCAGCGAGTGCATGACGACGGCAACGCGGTGCGTGGGGGCGTGCATTCTTCGCGCGTCTTGAAACAGAAAACAATTATCCAGTTGTGGAAATTTGACAGACCGCGGCATTCGCGCAGAGGGACACGCAAAAGAGACAGCAATGGACAGCGGAGACAGGACACCGTGCCACTGCGCTGCAACATGTCTTGTGCGTGTGATTGCTGCATGCTGCGATGGCATGCCGTTGCGCATGCGCGATTGCGCGATGCAGCGCGCTGCGCCGCAATGCAGTGAAGCGAGCGACACTTCAACGCGACGCGTAGCGGACGCGCTTGATCACCGCGCAGCAACTTCGCGTTGATGATTCAACGGATGAGTTTGGCGGGAAGTTCAGGCCTAATGCGTGGCTGCCGCATCAATCACGCGCACGTGCATCACCGCTAGGAGATCCATCGCGTCGTGTCTGCAAGCTCTTCCAAATCGATCATCGATACAGGCTGCAGATGCGCGACTGCAGCAGCAGCGCGATCGCCCAGAGTCTTATGGATGGCGCATGGGTCAATGCTGCGCACGCGATGATCGGCTGAGTCGGCCAAGCGAAAGCAACTACGGCTGAGCATGCGCGAGTGGCGCGAACACGCGCATCGGGTGGTGCTATCGAGCGCGGCAAATGCTGCGCACAATTATGGGGGATGCAATGCAACGTAGTGCGCAGCACTACCAGACAAGGCCGCAGCACGATGCGGTACGCATGCTCGGCACGACGGTGTGGGCTTGGCCGGCCGGACCGGCGGCGGCGATCAAGACGGGTCGAAGGCGCGCATGGCTCGATGCCGCAACGTGCAGGGAGGAACCAAGGCAGAGCTGCGCATCATTCCGGTGTCATGTGCGTGGCCATGAACACGCTGCCACGCGCGCGCAGGACGCTGGTGTGGCTCGGCACCCGATGGCGTCTGGCTACGAGCGGCTATCAAAACGGCTGCGGAGCCGCCACGCGGGCGCGGCCGGTGTTCGAAATCGGCATGTATCCCCACACACTCCGGTTCCTCCGCGCCGTCCGCACTCACCTGACGACTGCTCGCTACGTTTTGTGAGCCGCTCAAAGTGCTCAAACGCGCCAGTCTGCGGAACCGCGCGGTCGTCGGCATGTCTACCAAGGCCAGCAACCCGCAGCCCTGCAGCGTGACACCCCGCTCAGACGGCGCGATTGGCCAGCGCCGAGGTGCGGGTCAGTTGCCCGCCTGACCAAGGGCTGTGGTCGTCGAGGAAGTTGCCGACCAGGCGCATGCAGGGCTCGCGCTCTTCCACATGCGGCATGTGGCTGGAGTTGGGGAAGACATGCCAGCGCGCATCGGGAATCAACCGTGCGTAAGGCTCCACGGTTTCCGGTGTGGCTTCATCGTATTTGCCGGACAGCACCAGCGTCGGCGCGGTGATGCGGTGCAGGCGTTCGATGATGCTCCAGTTGCGCAGGCTGCCCACCACATGGAATTCGGTCGGGCCGTTCATCGCATGGTAGACGGTGGGATCGGCATCGATCGCGGCAAAGGTGCGCGCCACCTCCGCAGGCCAGGGCAGCACCCGGCACACGTGCTGCGCGTAGAACGCCTGCGTGGCGGCGCGGTAGGCGGGCGAATCCAGGGTGCCGGCAGCTTCATGTTCGTCCAGGGCGGCCTGTACGGGCTCGGGCAGGCGCGCGCGCAGGCGTAGCGCGGCGGCCCGCCACAAGCCCATCGATGCGGGCGAGTTGGCGATGACCAGTGCGCGCAGTCCTGCAGGGCGGCGCACCGCGTGCTCGGCGGCCAGCATGCCGCCCCACGACTGGCCCAGCAGCGCGTACTGGGCCAGCCCGAGATGGCTGATCAGCGCGTGCAGCTCATCCAGGAACAGGCCCACCGTCCAGAAGCTGGGGTCGGCATTGGGCAGATGGGTGGAATGCCCGTTGCCCAATTGGTCGTAGTGAATGACCGCGCGGCCGCTGCCGGCCAGATCGGTAAAGCTGTCGACGTAGTCGTGCGTGCAGCCCGGGCCGCCATGCAGCACGATCAGCGGGCACGCATCGCTGTGCAGGTCGCCGGTGATGCGGTACCAGGTGCGATAGCCGCGAAATTCGACGAAACCCTCGGTGCACTGCATGACCTGCGCCCACTTACGGCAATGAGAGCGGCGAGCCTACCCAGCGCAGCGGGTCGGGATAACTGGCAAATTTGCCAGGTTAGCCATGCATATAGGGGCATAACAGATCCGCGGACGCCGTCTGCGCTGCGAATGCCCGCGCCCTTGGTGCCTGGGTCAAATAGGTTGGTGCGTGCTTGGTCAGTTGCACTGATTGCCTGCACCAATCGCATTCACCACGGATTGTTTCAACTGGCGATGGAGACCGTGTGTCGTCAGCATCCACGTTAAGTGCGATGACACCGGTCGGCAATCGCGAAACGCGCGAATTGCGACACCGGCGTGTGTGCGAGGTGCCATGAGGCCGGCATGCGAACACCGGTCTGCCACCGCTCCCCGAACATGAACAACCATGCCCGCGCCAACGACGCGGCCGACAAACCCGACCAACCGAGTCTTCCTACAATTCCAGCAGCCGGTAATGCATGCCGCGCACCACCGCTTCCACGCGATTGCGTGCGCCCAGTTTGCGGGCTGCCGAATTCAGATGCAGGTTCACGGTGGCCGTGGAGCGGTTGAGCGTGGCGGCAATGCTCTTGGCAGTCATGCCCTTGGCCGAGTACTGCAGGCATTCGCGCTCGCGGCGGGTCAAGGCGATGTGGTGGCAGCGGCGTTCCTGCGGATCGAGCAACTCCTGCGCGCGTGCCTGGAAGGCGTGCGCCAGCAGCAGGAATGGCGGCAGCTGGGCTTCGGCCAGACGTGGGGCCTCGGCCTGGGTGGCATTGACCGCCGCGCTGAAGGTCGCAAACGCGCCGCCGGGCAGGTGCAGTGGCACGGTGACACCGGTGCCCATATCGCTGTCGCACAGGTAGCGGGTGACCTGCCGGTGCTGGTCGCCCACGTATTCCACGCCCTCGGTGCGACCCTCGGTGCGGTACGACCATACGAACGGCGTGGTGCGGCGGGTGGCGCGCTGCTGCACCGGGTCGTTCTGGTAATAGCCGTGTTCGCACCAGACGTTGTGCATGTCGTCGGGCGCATTGCGCTGCAGGAACACCGAGGGGGTGATCAACGCGCCCTCCATGCTCAGCGGCACCGGGGCGTAGTCGTACACCAGCGACTGGAATCCCAGCGCGCAGACATCGCGAAACACCCGGTCCAGGCAGGCATTGAGCGTCTCGCGGGCCTGGAGATCACGGCCCAGGCTGGCCAATGTGTCAAACATGGTGCATGTCCTTCGGTGCCGGCGACTGCCACTGGATGACATCCAGCATGGAAAACCTAGCATTTTTACCAATGGATGGGCTCGCCGGGCGCTTTATGTTCACAATGCCGGGCAACACCCGCCCCCACGGCACTGGACGCGCGCCAGCGCCGCCAGGCATCGCCCGGCCCTCCCCTCAGCGGATATCTGCATGACCGACACCCCAGGCCGCAACGACGCGGCCACGCTGGAACGCTTCGGCTACGCCCAGGAACTCAAGCGGCAGCTCAGCCTGAAGGACCTGCTGATCTATGGCCTGGTGTTCATGGTGCCGACCGCGCCGTTCTCGATCTTCGGTGGGGTGTTCGACATCAGCGCGGGAATGGTGCCGCTGACCTATCTGGTGGGCTTCGTGGCGATGCTGTTCACTGCCCTCAGCTATCAGCAGATGTCGCAGGCGTTTCCGGTAGCTGGTTCGGTGTATGCGTATGTGGGGCGCGGTTTGAGCGGCGGCATGGGATTTCTGGCCGGCTGGGCCATCCTGCTGGACTATCTACTGGTACCCACCCTGCTCTACGTTGTAGGCGCCAACGCCATGCACAACGTGCTGCCACAGGTGCCGCAGCCCGCGTGGATCGCCTTCTTCGTGGTGCTCAACACGGCGGTCAATCTGCGCGGCATCGAGACCACTGCGCGTGCCAACCGCTTCTTCCTGTATGCGCAGCTCATCGTGCTGGCGCTGTTCGTGGTGCTGGCGACATTGGCCATCCAGCGCGGCGTCAACGGCGCACAGTGGACCCTGCGCCCGTTCTACAACCCGCAGGCGTTTTCGCCGCAGTTGATCTTCAGTGCGCTGTCGGTGGCGGTGGTGTCGTTCCTGGGCTTCGATGCGATCTCCACGCTGTCGGAGGAAACCCGCGGCGGCAACCGGGTGGTCGGACGCGCGACATTGTTGGCGTTGGTGCTGGTGGCCGGCCTGTTCGTGCTGCAGACCTGGCTGGCGGCGTTGCTGCAGCCGCACTTGCAGCGTTACCCCAACGCGCAAGCGTCCAACGATGCGTTCTTCGAGATCGGGCGGCTGATTGCCGGGCCGTGGATGCAGATTGTGATTGCGCTGACGGTGGCCATCAGTGCGGCGATTGCCAATTCGTTGGTGGCACAGGCGGCCACCTCGCGGCTACTGTTCGCAATGGCACGCGACCGCCAATTGCCCGCGTTCCTGCGCTATATCCATCCGCGCACTGGCGTGCCGCAGCGGGCGATCCTGCTGGTGGCGGCCCTGAGCATGGTGCTGGGAGAAGTGTTCGTCGGGCAGATCGCGTTGCTGTCCTCGCTATGCAATGTGGGCGCGCTTACGGCCTTCGTGCTGCTGCATGTGGCGGTGCTTTGGCACTTTCGCGCGCATGGCCGCAAGGTACTGCACGGGCTGGTACCAGTGATCGGCATCGTGATCCTGGCCTACGTACTGATCAATGCCGACCTGCATGCGCAGCTGGGCGGCAGCGCCTGGATGGTGGTTGGACTGGCCGTACTGGCCTTCCTCAAGTTCAGCGGACGCTCGACCGAATTCCGCGCTACTGACGCGTTGTAAATTCAGTACCGCGTGCGTGCCTGCGCGTGGGGCGTGCGCGTGCATGCGTACACGCGGTGAGCGCAAGTCCACAACACTGTCGCGCCCCATCTTCGGCGTTGAATGCAGCGCATGGACTTCGCCATGCGTCTCCATGCGGATGCTGCACGCAATGCGTATAGATGACGCCATGCGTGCTGCTCAGTGCGGCGCGCGCGCGCCAGCGCCTGCAGATGCCGCTACCCAGTCCTGCAGCATGGCGCCACTCAATGTTGCGTCGCGCAATTGCATGCGTTCGCGTGCCGCGCTGCACTCAAGCATTCAACAGAGCACCGATAAGGACTGTCGTTTGAAGCGGCAACCATCGATACAACGCGCCAGATCGCACATTTTCGTGAAAGTCACTTCATGAAAGAGATTTTCAGCACATATTCAGCGTTGAACTTTCGCTAGTCTCGTGACGCGCCATCGATGGCGCACGCGGACCACGGCCCCCGCCGTTGCCCAGCGTTCCCTGACGAGAAGGACTATCCATGAATCGCAAGAATGCGTTGTATCTCGCGTTGTTCTCCGCACTTTCCGGCACGGCGCTGGCAGCGCCGCCGACCGAAATGGACGCCGCGCCGGTGACCACGGCGCCGCAAGCTGCCAAGTTGGGCGCCGCACAGCTGCAGTCGGCCAGCCTGCGTGGTGGCGTGCTGCCAACCCGTGTTGCGCAATTGGCTGCACCCGGCAGCAGCGAACTGGCGCGCGTGCGCGAGCGTCGTATTGCGCAGGTCAAGCACGGGCTGCCATTGCAGATCGGTTTCTCGCGCGCGGTGACGCAACCACTGGTCAATCTGTCCAAGCTGGATTGGCAGATGACCAGCGATGGCGGCCGCGTGGCAACGCTGACGCTCAGCTCTGCGCAGGCCGCTGCATTGCGCGCCTCGCTGGTGCTGCGGGGGGCCGGCGCAACGCCGGGTGATCCGTCCAAGGTGACGCTGCGCTTTGCCGGCGACGATGGCCGCGTGTTCGAGCAATCCGGTACCAGCTTCAGCACTAGTGGCAGTGACATCGGCTGGTCGCCGACGGTCAACGGCGACACCTTGCTGGTCGAGCTGTCGCTGCCGGCTGGGCAATACCCGCAGAACTTCAGCCTGTCGGTGCCGCAGTTGTCGCACCTGGACATCAGCCCCACCGCCAGCCCGCGCGACATGATGACCATTGCCATTGGCGAGAGCGATTCCTGCCAGAACGACGTCGTTTGCCGCGCCAACCCCACCGCTGGTTTCACCAGTGCGTCCAAGGCCGTGGCGCGCATGGTGTTCACCACCAGCCAGGGCTCGTTCCTGTGCACGGGCACCTTGCTCAACAACACCAACACGCCCAAGCGCAATCTGTTTTGGACCGCCGCACACTGCATCAGCACGCAGACGGTGGCCAATTCGCTGCAGACCTATTGGTTCTACGATGCGGCCAGTTGCAACGGCAATACCGTCAGTGCGCAGGCCACCACGTTGACCGGCGGTGCGTTCCTGCGCCACGCCAACACCACGCGTGACACCGCATTGCTGGAGCTCAAGACCGCACCGCCCAGCGGCGCGTTCTACGCGGCGTGGAATAGCGCAGCCATCGGGGCCACCGGCACGTCGATCGTTGGCATCCATCACCCCTCTGGCGACGTGAAGAAGTACTCGCTGGGCTCGGTCACAGGGCTGAACACCTCCATCGATGGCAAGACCCCGCTCTACCGCGTGGTCTGGAACGATGGTGTGACCGAGGGCGGCTCGTCAGGCTCGGCCTTGTTCACCGTCGCCAGTGGTGGCGCCTACCAGCTGCGGGGCGGTCTATATGGTGGGTATTCGTACTGCACCGCGCAGAGCGACCCGGATTATTACTCGCGGTTCTCTGATGTGTATTCCACCATCTCCAGCTTCCTGGGCCCGTAAGGCCTGATGGAGAGTCAAGCGACTGTGTAGCAGTGCTGCGTGCGCGATCCTTGTGGTCGCGCACGCGTCTATTTGAAGCGTGCACCTTTGCGTGGCTCGGTATCTTGCCAAGCGATGTACAAGTGGTTGTTAGGCATGTCGTGCAACGCGACAGCCAAATGTTACCGCTAATGCGGGCTCACTCTGAGGGTTCCACCGCCGCAGCGAGCGGCGCTTTGCGCAGCAACGCCTTGCGCAAGGTGTCCGCATAGCCGCGGTATTCGTCCGCGCGATGGCGGTACATCGCTGCGGTATTCGGCTGCGCACGTGTGTTGGAATCGGCCATCCGCGCCACCGAGGTGGCCCGCTCGTCGATGATGCGCAAGGCAATGCGCAGCGCCTCGTCCACCGAACCTTCTGTAGCCGACAACAGACTCTCGCCTGTGTAGGCATGCCCGACCTGGCAGCGGAACCGCAGCACAGAACTCTCCGATATTTGCGACAGCACGCCGCCACAGGCCGGGCAACTCATCGCAACCGGCGTGGCGATCCGCGCGGTGTCGTCAGTCGTGGTCAATGCACCGCGTGCGATCGCCACTTCCAGACGCAATGCATCGGTGATCACCTGCGCCGGCCCTGCCGCTGTCTGCGCCAGTTCCGCAATCAGGCCGCCCAACTCGGCGCTGCTGCGAACGGCATCGGCGGGCACGCGCTGCAGTGCACTCAGCGGCATGTCGCTGGCCACCGCCTCGCCAGGATCCTGCACCAGTACCGTGCCGCCGCAGGCGTGAATCGCGTCAAGACCTGCGGTGCCATCGTTGAGCATCCCCGACAGCAGGACCCCCACTGTTCTAGGCCCGAAGGCCACCGCTGCCGAGCGGAACAAGGCGTCGATCGAAGGCCGCGACATGTTCTCGCGCGGGCCGGTACCCAGCACGATTCGCCCGTCGGCCACCATCAGGTGATGGTCGGCTACCGCGACATAGAGCGTGTGCGGTTCGATGCGCATGCCATCGGCGGCCTCGACCACGGTAATGCCGTTGGCACCGGCACTGACCGTGCGCATGATGCCGTGACCATGCGCCGACATGTGCAGCACCACCAGGATGGCGGCAGGCGTCTGCGCTGGCAGCGCACCCAACAAGCGCCGCAACGCCTCGCCGGCGCCAGCCGATCCACCGATCACGATGACATCGCGGTGCTGCTGGGAATGCAGGTCGTTGTCTACCATGGGCTACTCCAGTGATGTGCCGGTTTCACCATCGCGTGGACCGTGTTGGCGCAATGCGTAGAGCCATGTAAACGGCGACGAAAGAAGACGGTCTCTTCGCATCGGTGAAGCGGGCGCGGGCAGCGACCTCATGCAGCACGGTGCACACACTTGGCATCTGAATGCGTGATGTCACGCCTGCAGGCGCCCTTCGGTATCGGCGCCGATCCGCGGTGGTGCTAGGCTCAGCGCTCCATTCCGCGCGAGAGCCGGCATGACGGACACAACGGGTTGTCGAGACCTGGCACACGCGCTTGCCGAGCTCTGGCGTTTGAGCGAGCTGCATCGTGCAAACGAAAGCGCCTTCTGGGACGGCTTCGCCACCTTGATCAGCACGCTGGAGATCAGCGGCATGACCGCACGCGAAGTACGTACTGCGCTTTGCAGCGAAATCATGGCGTTACGCACGCTTGGCACGCGCACCTATCACCCTGGCATGCTGCGTTACGCGGTACCGGTCATCGTGCAGCGCTGAAGCGCGGCGCGATTCGTCACTGCGGCCTGTGGCGGCTGGCGAAGCAGCCATCACCCCACAACATCCCGCTTTCTTTTCCGCATGGTTGCGCTGCCGAGACAGCGCGTCCTAACCCATCGGCGGCACGGGGTAACTCCACCCGTGCCGCCGCCAGCAGTGCCGACTCAGCGGTTGCCGCCGCCGCTGTTCTCGCCACCCTTGCGGCCGATGTCGGCCATGTGCTCGCGGTCCTGGCTCACCGACTCACCGCCCTTGCGGCCGGCTTCCCTGGCTTCTTCGGAGTCGAACTCGTGTGCATTGCCGCTGGCGTGTGCGGCCTTGCCGCCCTTGCTCGCAATCTCGCGTTGCTTGTCTTCGTCCATCGATGCGAAACCACGGTTGCTGGTGTTTTGATCAGCCATTGGTGTACTCCTCAACTGTGTGGAACACGGCAGAAATACCGTAGGCGTAGTGTTGATCCGGGCCGATTAAACCCACGTCCAGCCGATGCCATGAGCACGTAGACGAGGCTGCCGCACACGGGCGGCACCATCGCGGCGTGCTAACGCGGTGTTGTGTTTCGGCCAGACTGCACACGCATGCAGCAGCCTGCGCGCACCACGTGCGCGTGCCGATCATGCACACTGTTGGCCCCGCTCAGCCAAGGACGCGTATGCGCCACTCTTCCCCTTTCTCTGCCGTTGCCACGCTGGTGCTGGTCTTGGGCGCAACCGCTGCGCCGGCCATGGCCGCAGCCAAGCCCGCCAACAGCGAGGACGTCAAGGCCTATGCCCTGCAGCTGTGCCTGGATGCCAATTACCAACGCGCAGGCAAATATGCCGAAGACCAGTTGCGCGACCGCTCGTTCCTGACCACCACTTACGCGCTCGACAACGCACGGGCCGGGGCCACTGCGCGCTTGCACGAGTTCGTCGCAAAACAGACGGCCGACTTCCACCGCGCCGAGGTGCCGATGAAGGATGAGCAGCGCCTGGGGCCGTACAACCGGATCTTTGCACAGTGCATGGCCTTCTATCGGTCGGCGCCGCTGAGCGAGTTTGTGCAACGCCTGCGTTGAGCATCCCGAGTAGACGCGACCGCGACAGCCTTGATCGGTGTTGCACCACCTGCCACTCGTTCGATGCACAGCTCGGTCAAGCGATCGTGATTACCGCACTTTCGAATGCACTGCGTGCGCGTTGAACACATGCGTCGGCTGCGCGCGTCGGCGTGTTTTCGGCGTGCTGGTCAGGCCACGGCCACGCCGTGACAACACGTCAGCACGCGCTCCTATGACTTTCCCCTGGCCACGCCACCGATGATGTTCCTGCTGCACGTTGTCCTGCTCATCGCAAGCCTGGTGATTGCGCCGTTACTGAGCCTGCTCGCTGTCCAGTCCGTAGGCGTCCTGTTGATGAAGGACTACCGGGCCGGGCGCGGTGTCACCGTTGCGATCGCCGACCGCTCCACCCGCCAGCGGTTACGCGGCCAGACCAAACGCACCCCTGCCCGGCAACGGGCACGGCAGGCGGTGCAGCACGCACGACGCACCCGAGCACTGGCAGCGTTACGCAATCAGCAGCGGATTGCGCCGCCGTTCTGGGTGGTGATCAGCCTGTGTGCGGCCGGTGCGACCGCGGTGTGGGTCGTCCTGGTGTTTCCTGACCCGGCGCAGCTGCGCCTGCGGGTGGACCAGCTGCTCACGTATCCGGCCACGCGGGTGCAGATCCGCCTGCGCGAGGACACCGCCGCATCGCGCCAGGCCATGCTGGAGACCTTCACCCCGTTCCTGCAGGCTGGCGCGCGACGCATCCGCTACCGCAGCGGTGGGAGCCGCGGCGGGAGCGGCCATACCGATACCGCCGATGTGCCGAGTTATTACCGTTTCGTCGACGGCCGCTTCGAGATGGTCGCCGGCGGAGAGATCTCTTCGCAGCGCCTGAGCATGGTGTCGCAGGGTCTGCAGGCTCTGGCTCGCTACCCGCGGCTGCACGACATTCCTGCGCGTGTACCCGCACAGTTGCGGCTGCCCGGTGCGACGCTCCCGGCCACCCTGTTGCTGCACAGCACCGTGCTGGTGCACACACCGCCCGCCGCTCTGCTGGGCGCGACAACGGAGATACGCGAGGGCTGCCATCTTGCTGTGCAGGCGCGCGTTCCGTTGCAGTCGCTTGATCAGCTGCGTGCGGCGGGCGTTGTGCCGGCACGTCCCGTCCCGGGTGCGTCGCTGCATGTCGCGGCACCGGAGCTATTCACGCACGGCGGCGATTACGCCGTGACCGGCATCGTGGTGCGCGAGGGGCCTATCGGCACCGACACCACCGCAACGGAACTGCGGGTGCGCCTACAGCTGCTGCCACCCGGCTTCACCGAAGGGGTCAGCGACTGCGCGCTGGCGCTTCCCAGGCTCACCGAGCCCGCCCTGCTGGCGGCATCGATGCTGACCACCTTCCCGCGCTTGCAGGCAACCGTGGCGCAGGCGCAGGTGAGGCGGTCTGCCCGCTTCTCGCCCTGGTATGGCCGTGGATGGATTGAAGTACCGCCGCACCTGTACCCGGATGCCGAGGCAAGTGCATGCGTGTATGAGCAGGACCGCGTCATGGACGCACGCTTGGCGACCGTCCACGCCGCATGCCAGACAGCCGCTGCCCGCACCCAGACCTGCGCCACCATCGCTGCGCGGCTGGCCGCTGCACGCGATGACCTGCGACGCTGCCTCAGCGAATAACCGAGACAGCGACAGCGGCGCTGGCTGGCCGCTCCGCTGCGTGACGGCTTTACAGCGTAACGATCCTGCTGTGCGTCAGCCCCAGGTGCTTTGATCCACCTTGCAGTAGCTGTCGATAAACGCCTGCTGGGTCGGCAGCTGTGTCACCACGTGCTGCAGTGGCTGGCGGATGCCATCCAGCAACTGCTGCAGATGCTGGTCGGGCAAGGCGCGCGTCAACGGATGATGTTGCGCGGGCGCAATGCCCTGGCCGAGCAGCACATGCGTCCAGGAATCGACACGGAACAGTTCGTCGCCATCCTGCCAGGCGTGCGCGCCCTCGCGCCATGCACGCAGGCGCAGCTGCAGCGATTCCGGCAATTCCATCGCGCGGCATTGCCGCCACAGCGCCTCCTGGCGCTGGGTGGCGTGGTAATGCAGGATCACGAAATCGCGCACGTGCTCGGCTTCGGCGCGGCTGATGCGGTTGAACAGGTCCACCTGCGGTTGCGCGATGCCATCGGCGGGGAACAGCGTGATCAGGCGCATCACCGCCACGATCGCCAGATGGATGCTGGTGGATTCCAGTGGCTCCACGAAACCGCTCGCCAGGCCCAGCGCTACCACGTTCTTGTTCCAGGTCTGCAGCCGGCGGCCGGTGACGAATGGCACCAGCATCGGGTCGCGCCGTGGCGTGCCTTGCACCGCTGCCAACAGCATGGCGCTGGCTTCATCGTCGGAGAGGTGCGCCCGTGCGTAGACCAGCCCGTTGCCCACGCGATGCTGCAGCGGAATCTGCCAGCGCCAGCCGGCCGCATGCGCAATGGCGCGTGTATACGGCACCGGCGGCTCCACCGATTCGGTCTGCACCGCAACTGCACGGTCGCAGGGCAGCCAATGGCTCCAGTCTTCATAGCCGGTGTGCAGGGTTTGCTCGATCAGCAGCCCGCGAAAACCGGTGCAATCGATGAACAGGTCGCCCTCGACCACCTGCCCGTCTTCCAGCACTAGCGCCTCGACGAAGCCACTGTCGGCATGTTGGCGCACCTGCTGGATCTTGCCCTCGATGCGGGTGGCACCATAGCGCTGCGCGTGGGTGCGCAGGAAGCGCGCATACAAGCCGGCATCCAGATGGTAGGCATAGTTCACCGCCGGCTGCTGCAGTACCGCGAAGCGGTCCGCACGCGCGGCCTGCGCTTCCAGGCAGTATTCGTCGAAGCCGCTGTGCATGCCACGCCGCTGCGCCTCCAACCAAAAGTGGTGGAACGCGCACACCAGCGTGCCCTGCCCGGTACTGCCAAACGGGTGGATGTAGCGATCACCCTGGCCTTGCCAGCCTTCAAAAGAGATGGCCAGCTTGAAGGTGCCGGCTACCGCACGCAGGAATTCCTGCTCGTCGATCTGCAGGAAGCGATGAAACGCGCGAATCGGCGGCACGGTAGATTCGCCCACGCCAATCGTGCCGATCTGCTCGGATTCCACCAGCACGATCTCCAGCAGCCCCCGAAACTGATGCGCCAGCGCCGCGGCGGCAACCCACCCGGCGGTGCCACCGCCGGCAATGACAACCTTGCGAATGCGTGACTGCGTCACTGCGCGTTCCTCGAAGAAGGGTGGAGGGTAAACCTGATCAGCGATTGAGCCGGGCGATCAGCAGTGCGCGCAGTTGCCGCGCAAGCGCCGGGTCGATGGTGCCCAGCACCTGCCGCGCGGCCTCGGGCAGATGTGCGCCAGCCTGCTCGGCCGGACCGAACACGTAGTAATCGAACACTGCGCGCCAGGCGGCTTTTTCCGCGGCGGGCCGGTCGCGGATGGCCCACAGCGCG
Source organism: Xanthomonas sp. fls2-241-TYG-148 (assembly GCF_030208815.1). Taxonomy (NCBI): domain Bacteria; kingdom Pseudomonadati; phylum Pseudomonadota; class Gammaproteobacteria; order Lysobacterales; family Lysobacteraceae; genus Xanthomonas; species Xanthomonas sp. fls2-241-TYG-148. The sequence continues at coordinate 265,000 of NZ_JARVTE010000009.1, read as the reverse complement.
TGATACAGCGCCGGCATCGGTGCGGGCACATGCGCGGGCATGCTGCCCCACCAGTAATTGACCAGCACGTTGAAGGGCTGCAGCGCCATCACGTGGTGCCACCACATGCTGGGAATGAACACCGCATCGCCCGGCTGCAACACGGCGGTGCGCGCATGCGGCAACGCCTGCGCAAAGCGCGGATAGCGCTGCAGATCGGGCGCGGCCAGGTCCACCATGCTCACCACCTGCCCGCCCGGCGTCGTCTCCAACGGCCCGGGATACAGGTTGGTAATCTGCTCTGGCGGAAACAGCGTGAAGCGCCGCTGCCCCACCGCGCAGCAGGCGAGATTATTCGGCACGTCGTAATGGCACGAGGCGACCACGCGGTTGCCGATCCAGATGCTCGGCTGCACGTTGCTGCCGCTGGCGCGCATGTCCAGGTCGTTGCCCGAGCGCAGCCCGGGCAGGTAGTCATCGACTGGCAGCGAGGCGAGGTAATAGGTGGGCGGCTGCGCATCGTTGCGATGCGCTTCAATCGCCTCCAGCACGCTGCCCAAGCTGCCACGGCGCACTTCGAAGTTGAGGTCGGTGCCGTCGTCGGTGTAGAACGGGCGCCCGGCAATCTCCGGGCCGCCATACGAATATTGCAGCGGCTGCGCACGGTCGAATCTGTGCAACACAGCCATTGCCTCGGCATCGTCACGCTGGCCGGCCTGCACCAGCTGCCAGTCGCGTGCCACCCCGCGCAACACCACCGGCTCCGCTGCGGCACAGAGCGCGGCCAGCGGCAGCGCATCGGCCGTGCAATCGCTGCGCTCGGCAATTGGTGCCATGGCGTCGAACGGCGTGGTCATCTGCGTGGGCTCACGCGTGCGCGGCGGCGGATGTGGCAGTGGCCTGCTGCAGACGACGCTGTTTTTCGGCCATCAAGCGGCGCAGATTGTGCTGCGAGGCCAGCATCAGGAAGGCACCTTCCAGATAGCCGGCCTGATGCAGCTGATGCAGTGCAGGCGCATCGAGTGCTGCCAGGCGTTCGCGGTCGATGGCATACAGCCCGTCAAGATGCGCGGCGTGGCTGGCGTCCAGCGTGATGTCCAGCCGCACCGGCTGGATCAGCCCGAGCGCATCGAACGCCGCGCACATCGGCTGCCCGGCATCCATGCCATCACGGATGCCGCGCAACACATCGATGATGTGCTGCAGATACGGGCTATGGCCGCCCTGCGGCAAGAACACCGGCTCGCCGTCCGTGCGGCTCAGGCGCGGATGCTCCAGGTCGACATGGATCACCGGCTCCTGCACCAGCGCGCCATCGATGCGCTGCTCCTGGAAGCCGATCAAAAATGGCCCTTTGGCAATGATTCCCGGCAGGTAGCTGGCATTCCAGCGCTGGTCCTGCAGGAAGAGGTTCTCGTCGTGCGCAAAGCCCAGCACCGCCACAGCCTGGTACGCGCCGCTGGCGGGATCCTTGCGAAAGAACAGCGGGTATTCGCGCTGCAACTCGGCGAATTCGGTGACGAAGGCCGGCACAAGGCCAACCGCATCGCCAAACTGCGCACCGAACTGCAGGATGACGCGCACATCGTGATGCGCCACATTGTTGAGCACTGCGTATCGCGTCATCGAAACTCCGGCGGGTAAGTGGCCTGCCCGGCCCTCTCCGCTGCAAGGCGGCGGCGGAGCGGCCGCTGCATCAAGCGTCTGCTGCGGGCGAGCATTGCGAAAAAGCGCGCCGCCGGCAAGCCGCACAGCACCATGCAACTGCAGACGAGCACGCAAGGCATCCGCGTGCGAAACGCGCAGCACGCTCGCCAGGCGAGGCGTATTGACGCACCGGCCTCAAGCGGTGCGTCAAGCGCAGTGCGCAGCTGCCGTAGACTGGCAACTGCGCCCCATCCGCGGTTAGAACGCGTAACGCACGCCCAGCGTATAGCGCGGTTGCTGGTCGATCAGGCGGATGATCTGCTTGTCCGATCGCCCGTGCCAGCGCACGTCCTCGCCCGTCAGGTTGATGGCTTCAAAGCCGATCGACAGCTGCTTGCTGAAGGCATAGCTGACACTGAGGTCCCACTGCTGATACGCCTCGACGTAGTACGGGTTGCGGTTGGAGTTGTCCTGGTTGGCGGCGATCAGATACTCGTCGCGCCAGTTCCATGCCAGACGTGCGCTGAAGCCGTACTTTTCGTACATCAGCATGGCATTGGCGGTGTCGCTCAAGCCCAGCAAGGCGAACTGGTCGCGGTCGATCACGGTGTTGTCGAAGCCGACATCGCCTTCCACGATGGTGTAGTTGGCGTAGATGCCAAAGCCGCTGCTGCCGAAGAAGTACTGCCCGCCCAGCTCCCAACCATGGATATTGGCCTTGTTCTGGTTGATCGGCCGCGACACATCGAACTGGTACAGCGGGTCGCTACTGTTGCCGGTGATGTCGTAGGCGTTCTCCAGCGCCAGGCTCTGCGCGGAGCTGCCGTTGTAGGCACCCAGGCCGCCGGTGGCTGCGGCGTTGCGCAACAACGCCATGGCCGCGAACAGCGAGGTGTCGTTGGCCGAGCACGCCGCGGCAACGTCATTGCCGGACGCACCCACCTGGGCTGCGCAGGCACCGCTTTGCAGGAAGGCCAAGGCCGCCTGCGCGTCCGGCCCGGAGGTGGGATCGGTCAGCCCGTACAGCGATTCGCGCGACACCGTGTTGCCGATGAAGTTGCTGACGCGCTTGTTCCAGAACGTGGCCGACACATAGCTGGCGTCGGCGAAGTACCACTCCAGCGCCAGGTCGAGGTTGTCCGATTCCAGCGGATCGAGCTGCGGGTTCTGCGAGTCGCCACCGGCACGGTTGGAGGGGTTGATCAGGATCGAACCGTTGGGCGTGTTGGGCGTGGGCCCTGCAATCAGGTTGTTGTAGGGTGCGCGCGCAATGGTCTGGCCGAACGAGGCACGCCCCTTCAGCTGGTCGGTGATGTCGATGCTGAAATCGAGATTGGGCAGGATGTAGTTGTAGCTGGTCTTTTCACTGAAGGGCTGCAGCTCTGCCGAACGGACCAGCTGGAAGTCGTTGTTGGACTGCCACAGCAAACCGGTTGGCGTGGCCACCTGCGACACCGATTCCACATCGGTGCGCTCGTAGCGCAGGCCCAGCCGCGTATTGGTGGTCATGCCGGCGATGTCGCCCTGCAATTCCAGCTGCACGTACGCCGCACGAGTCTTCTCTTCCACCTGGTTGTCGGCGCTGTATTGCGGGTTGTAGCGCGTGGTGGCGCCGTACTGGCTGCCACCCCACAACGCGAGCTGGTCGGCATCGCCACGCCAGGCGCTGGGCGCCGCGCCATTGGCATTGAAGTCCTTGAACATGCCGGTGATGCTCACCGGCTGCAGCAACGCCACCATGCCCGGCTCATTGCCGGCATTGGCCACGCTCCAGTCACCGAGCGTGGAGTTGGTGTCGCTGGTGAGCCGGTTCATCTTGGTATTGGCCGAGCTCACGCCGAACTGGAAGCGGCCGTCGTCGAAGTCGAACGTGCCGTCCACACGCCCTTCCTTGATCTCGGTCACCTGCGATTGGTAGTAGATGCGCAGCACCTGCGAGCCCAGGTTGCCCGCGGTGAAGTCCGGGTTGACCACGCCATTGGTGCCAGCCAGCGAATCGGCCGCAGTGGGATACCAGGTGCGTGCGCCGATCGGCAGCGAATTGTTGAACCACAGTTCCTGGCCCCACTGCCCGCCGCACAGCGGGCCGCTGGCGCAGTTGTTGGTGCCGGCAAGGCTGAAATAGGTGGCGCTGCCGCCGGTGACCGGGTCGTTGGGCAGGCTCTTGGTCTTGGAGTTGTGCGCATCGAAACTCAGCTGGAAGCGGTCGCTCACCTGCCAGTCCGCGTTGAAGCCGAGCGAGCCGAGCGTGTACTTCTGCTCGTTGCGCTGCTGCTCCATGCCGAAGTCCTTGGCACCACTGGGCACATCGCGCAGATACACCGGCGTGGCCACGGCCTGGCCGGTATCGAAGGTCAGGTCGGTGAAGCTGTTGGCGCGCTGCAGCCAGATGCCCTGCTCGCCACGCTCCTCGCGGATTTCATTGGACGAATAGGTGTAGTCCAGGGTCAAGGTCAGGCTGTCGGTCGGCGCAAACTGCATCACCGCCTGGCCATTCATGCGCTCGCGCTGGAAGTCGGCGAATGCGTAGCGGAGGTCGTTGGGCATGCCGTACAGCTGGCCGATCGCCGGTGCGTTGGTCACCACCGCATCCGGACGCAGCGCGGGGTCGGTGCCGGTCCAGCGCTGGATATTCCAGGTGTTTTCGGTGGCCTGCACCGAGCCGCCATGGCGCTTCTGGTAGCTGGCGCTCAGGCCGATACCGAAGGTCTTGTCGGGGTTGGTGTAGCTGAAGATGCCCGACACTTCCGGGGTGAGCGAATCGCCGAACGGCTGCGAGCGGTCGGACACCATCTTGGCGCCGGCATTGGCCACGACGCCGGAATGGTTGAACGGCTTGTCGGTCTGGATATTGATGGTGGCGCCGATGCCGCCGCTGGGCGCCGTGGCGCGGCTGGTCTTGTAGACCTCGATGCCGGTGATCGCTTCAGAGGCCAGCTGCGCGAAGTTAAACGCGCGCGTGCCCACGTCCACGCCGCCGATTGGCGTTTGCCCCGGCGCGCCAAAGGCATCCGCACCCGGGATCAAGCGCCCGTTGAGCGTGACCGTATTGAACTGCGGGCCGAAGCCACGCGCGGTGACCTGCGCACCCTCGCCATCGCGGCGTTCGATCGAGATGCCGGTGATGCGCTGCAGCGACTCGGCCAGATTGGTATCCGGAAACTTGCCGATGTCTTCAGCGCTGATCGCATCCACCACGCCGGCGGCGTCGCGCTTGATGCCCATCGACTGGTCCAGGCTACTGCGGATGCCGGTGACGTTGACGGTGTCGAGCGTGGTGGCAGCGTCGCTGCTGGATTGTGGCGGCGGTGCTTGCGGCGTCGTGTCCTGCGCAAAGGCGGGATTGATGACCAGCAAACCGCCAACGAAGGTGAACATGGCCTTCGACTTGAAGCTCTTCAACGTACGACGCATCGATGTGTCCTCGGGTGGTGTGCAACTGCCCACGGCCGTGCGCGCGACATGCGACACCGCCACTGTCTTTGCCGGCATCCCTGCGGATGTCTGGCGAACTGCCTGCAGCAAGTTCTGTGATCCCCTGCGGTGCAACTCAACGACGGATCCCCCGAGCCAGTCGTGTCCTGCCCGTCGCGTACGACGGCGACTTTCTCTTTGATCCGTTTCAGCTGATGACTGCGCCAGTGGCCCTGCTCTGCAACAGCCGCTGGCGTGATAGCGCTAACACGCGGCGCAGCCTAGTCACCGGCCACAGCGCTTGTCACCGTGCGTTGCAGCAAATCTTTAACAACCCAACCGGGCCTGCAAAAAGCGCTGCGCTTGAGCCCGCAGCGCAGCTTCAACAACGGCGTGGCTGTAAGCGTTACCAAGCATGCGTCGAAAACACACCGCCAAAACGCGCTGAAAACAGGCCGCATAACCGTTGCAGGCGTGACCATGCCGACACTTGCGCAAGCGCCCTGCCAACGCGGCCGGGTGTATAGATCGCTTATCGGAGAAACACGCAACGGTGCAAGCCGCAACCCGCGTGCGCGGCGCTGTGTGCAAACGGTGGCGTTGCTGCATGACGCACACGACAACGGCGCAATCGCTGCAATCGATTGCGCCGTTGTGGCCTTGCTCAACAGTGCGTGCCGTCAGGAAAAAGCGCGCAGCAATGCGCGCGACGGCGGTGGTGCTGGCGCCTAGCGGGCAAGCTCCAGCGTGTTGTCGGCACGTGCCGCATCCGGCAGTACGTGGTCCGGATCCAGACGCACGCGCACTACCTTCTGCGTAGTCGCCAGCGTGAGCTTGGGTGCGGTTTGCTGCAGCCAGGCTTCCACCGGTATCCGCCGGTCCAGGTGGCTGCCGTCTGCCAGGTCCGCGCGCAGCGTGACCGGCATCACCAGCCGCTGCCGGCTGCGCAGGGTGACCTGCAGGCCCTTCGCCGGGTCCTTGTCCACGTAGTGCGCCTCGCTGATGCCCATGTCCAGCTGCCAGTTGTTGAAGTACCAGCCCCGCCACCACCAGCTCAGGTCCTCGCCGCTTTCGCTTTCCATCAAACGAAAGAAATCCGAGGGCGTCGGATGCTTGAACGCCCAGGTGGCGATGTATTTGCGAAAGGCCGGATCAAAGCGCGCAGGCCCCAGGATTTGTTCGCGCAACAACACCAGGCCCAGCGCACCCTTGAAGTAGGTCAAGGGGTGGCGGTAGGTCTCGCTGGTGGCATCGGCGGTGTCCATCAAGGTCGGTGCGTTGGCGTCGGCCAGCAACGGCAAGATTTCGTCCACCGGATTACCGCCCTTGGGCGCATATTCCGAATCGCGCTTCGGTGCGTATTCGCCCTTGTTGAAGGCATCCGATGCGTAGACGTCGATAAAGGTGTTGAACCCTTCGTCCATGAAGGCATGCCGGCGCTCGTTGGAACCGACAATCATCGGGAACCAGGTGTGGCCGATCTCGTGTGCGGTGATCCAGAACAGGTCCTTGCCGCCATCGTCGAACCCATCGAACACGATGCCCGGATACTCCATGCCCGCGCCGTAGCCGCCCAGGTTGATCGCGGCCGGCCACGGGTATGGGTACCACTGCGAAAAATGTTCGATCGCACCTTTGACGTACTCGGTGGAGCGGTTCCATTTCGCCTCGCCCACGCCCTCCACCGGATACACCGACATCGCCAGCGACTGCTTGCCATCGGGCAGATTGATACGCGCGGCATCCCACACGAAGGCCGGCGACGCGGCGAAGGCCACATCGCGGGTGGCGTCCATGTGGAACCGCCAGGTGCGGGTGCGCGTGCTTGCCGGCGCCGCAGCACGCGCGGCCACCTCGGCGGGCGTCCGAATCAGCACGGTACGATCGCTGCCGCGTGCCTGGGCCAGGCGTTGCTGTTCGGTACGGCTGAGCACCTCATCGGGATTGGTCAGCGCGCCGGAGCCGGCCACCAGAAATCCGTCGGGCACCGTCACCGCGTAGTCGAAGCTGCCGTATTCCAGATAGAACTCCGAGCCCAGATACGGCTGCGTGTCCCAGCCACGCAGGTCGTCGTACACGGCCATGCGCGGGTACCACTGCGCAATCTCGTAGATCTCGCCCTGCTTGCTGTTGCTCACCGCCGTGCGCCCGCCCCAGGTGCCGGGAATGCGGTAGCGGTAGCGGAGATGCACGGTGAGCGCCTTGCCCTGCCCGGCCAAGGGCTGCGGCAGGTCCACGCGCAGGCGCGTGTCGTCCACCAAGAACGGCACCGCCTGTCGGCGCCCGCCGCTGTCCACCTCGACGCTGGCGATCTGCATGCCCTCGGTGGTCTGGGAGCGGCGCGATGGCCGGCTGACGGCAGCACGCGCGTCGGCACGGTAGCGGTTCTGGTCCAGCTGCAGCCACAGCACGTCGAGCGTGTCCGGGCTGTGGTTGGTGTAGCGGATCGTCGCTTCGCCGGTGAGCGTGTGGGTGGCCGGGTCGATCTGCGCACTGAGGTCGTAGTCCGCCCGGTTCTGCCAGAACAGCGGCCCCGGTTTGCCGCTGCCGCTGCGGTACGCGTTGGGTGCGTCGGGCAGCTGCAAGGGCGCGAACAGCGCCAGCGGATCGAACGGGCTGGCCGCTGCGGGAGTGGCCGCTGGCGGGGCCGCCAGTGCAGTGAACGGGAGACACGCGAGTGAAAGCGCAACAACCAGCGAGCGGCGCACGGTGGGGAACATGCGAAGTCCTGCGACGGGGGGGAACGACCATCCTACGGCGGCCCACCTCGTCCGGGCACTGCCATTGGTCCCGGTGCGCTCAGTCGCCGGCAGTGCCCGACAGGCGCACCGCGCCGTCGCCGCCCTCGCCCACTGTGTCGCCGGGATTGCTCAGGCGGCAGCGGCGCAGCGACAGGCAGCCGCAGCCGATGCAGTCGGTGAGCTGGTCGCGTAGCGCCTGCAGCTCGGCAATGCGTGCGTCCAGCTGGCCACGCCAACGTGCCGACATGCGCGCCCATTCCGCGCGCGTGGGTGTGCGTTGATCCGGCAGCACTGAGAACGCATCCAGCACCTGCTGCAACGGGACGCCGAGCCGCTGCGCCATGCGGATCACTGCGATCCGCCGCAGCACATCACGCGCATACCGGCGCTGATTGCCGGCAGTGCGCAGGCTACGGATCAACCCCTTGCGCTCGTAGAAATGCAGCGCCGACACCGCCACGCCACTGCGCTTGGCCACATCCCCCACGGACAACTCACGCTGCATTGCCTTGACCTCAACCTTGGTTGAGGCAGGATGCTGCGCGGCCATGGCGGGATGCAAGCCCTGCCCGCGCTGCCGTTTCACGCTTTGCTTTCTTGGATGTTCAATGACGACCCACACCACTCTGCCCACTGCATCGCCCACCGATGCGCGAGCCACCTCCATTCTCGCCGCGCCGTATCGCGCCACCACGCTGGGCATGGTGGCGTTGGTGGCGCTCAACGCGTTTGAATCGCTGGCAGTGGCCGCGGCCATGCCCACGGTGGCGCGCGAATTGAATGGCCTGCCGCTGTACGCACTGGCCTTCGGCGGCACCTTGGCGACCAGCGTGGTGGGCATGACCGCCGCCGGGCGCTGGAGCGACCGGCGCGGGCCGGCGGGCGCACTGGGCGCCGGGTTGCTGTGCTTCGTACTGGGGCTGGTCATCGCCGGGCTGGCACCGAACATGCCGCTGCTGATCGCTGGGCGGCTGCTGCAGGGCCTGGGTGCAGGCGCTTATTCGGTAGCGCTGTACGTCATCGTGGGCCGCCTGTATCCGGAGGCCCTGCGCCCGCGTGTGTTTGCCGCGTTCTCTGCGGGCTGGGTGGTGCCGTCATTGATCGGGCCCGGCATCAGTGGCCTGATCGTGCAGCACGCCGGCTGGCGCTGGGTATTCCTGTCGGTGCCGCTGCTGGCGATCCCGGCCGGCCTGATGCTGCTGCCGGCGCTGCGTGGACGCGACTGGAGCACGCAGGCCGCGCTGCCCGGCAAGGACGTGCTGGGCTGGGCGATTGGCGCGGCGCTGGGTGTGCTGGGCGTGTATGTCGGTGGCCAATTGCACGGCCTGCCCGCCGTGCTGGCAATGGCGCCGGCGTTGGCAGTCACCGGCGTGTGCGCCTGGCATCTGCTGCCGGCCGGCACCTTGCGGCTGGCACGCGGCCTGCCCAGCGTGATCGCGTTGCGCGGGATCGCGGCGGCAGCGTTCTTCGGCTTCGAAGCGTTTCTGCCGCTGCTGTTGTCGCGCGAACGTGGCCTCTCGCCGCTGCTGGCCGGCATTGCGCTGAGCGTGGGCGCCTTGGGCTGGTTCAGCGGTTCGTGGTACCAGGGCCACAGTACCGGCGGCTGGTCGCGGCCACGGCTGCTCAAGACCGGCGCGGTGCTGATGTCGGCGGGCATCGTGATCAGTGCGGGCGCAATCTGTCCGACCATGCCGGTGCCGGCCGCCATCGCCGGCTGGGCCGTGACCGGGTTGGGCATGGGCCTGTTGTATCCGAGCCTGTCGGTGCTGACCTTGTCGCTGTCACCGCCCGCCGAGCAAGGTGCCAACAGCTCGGCCTTGCAGCTCAGCGAGGCGATTGCGGTGGCGGGCGTCCTTGCGGTGGCCGGCGCGCTGTTTGCCGCGCTATTGGGCTCGGCCACGCCGCTGGCCTATGCCAGCGTCTTTGCGCTGGCGTGGGTGCTGGCGCTGAGCAGCTTCTGGGTGGCGCACCGGGTGTGAGGGTAGCGGTGGCGAACGTCACTGCGTCGCGTTGCTGCGAGCGCGTGGCCCAAGAGCCACTCCGCAGCGTGCTGCGCGCGCGTGGGCTGGCTGCTGGCCCGGTGCAATTGGACGGCGTGGTTGGCACGTCAGGATTCGTGGACGGCGCAGCGCGTGTGTCAGATAAGCACCCGACCGAACCAGTCCACAGCTGCACGATCACTTTGCCGAGTCTGCCGGGTTCGCGCCGATCACAGCGCTGGACACACACCTGCAACCGAGTGGTCATTTTTTCGCCACCCATCTTGACAGCGTGACGGGCCGCGGCCTGCGCCCACTTGTCCACAGCCTTGTGCAGTTTTCATCCACAGGGGGTGTGGAAAACCCGATCAACGCAGTGCGGGCGGCACGGCTTGCGTGCCGTTGCCGGTGTGTGCAAGGCGGTTTGACGCGATGTGCTGCATGCAGGGCTGCACGCTGCGATGGAGGCGCATGGCGACAGCAACCATCTAGTGCAGGTTCCAAAGGCGTGGAGTGCACGCCGAGATCGAGCCCAAGCGATTGGCGCGCAGCACCTCAGCAGAGAGCCGGCCGTCGCCGCGCGTCAGTACGCATGCCACTGATGTAGCTGCTCGAAACCGGACCCGCGCATGCAGCGCACACCGCCACCTCGCAGTGGCGGTGCACGCACAGCAGCGTCTTAGAGCGGCTAACAAAACGTAGCGAGCAGTCGTCAGGTGGGTGCGCACGGCGCGGAGGAACCGGAATGTACGTGGGTACATGAGGATTCCGAGCACCGGCCGCGCCCGCCTGACGGCTGCGCAGTAGTTTTGATAGCTGCTCTTAATCCACGATCACGTGCGGCACGAACCGCGAGGTATCGCGGGTGATCGGGCCGTCGTCGTCGCGCATGCCCAGGCCGGCCGGGCGATCGGCTACTACCCAGCTGCCGACCAGCGCGTGCCGGCCGTCGAACACCGGCAGCGGATGGTGCGCCTGCAGGATGGCCGGGCCATCCAGGTACGGCCCATCGGTGTGCGCCATCTCGCCCTGCGCGGTAACCAGCGCAATGTTGGCGCCCTCACGCGACAGCAACGGCTTGCGCACCCACCCGGCTGTGGGCGCCTCGCCGGCCTGTGCAAAGCGCGCGGCGAGCAGGTTGGGGTGGCCCTGATGGCGCTCCCACAGCAGCGGCAGGATGCCCTTGTTGCTCAGCACTGCCTTCCATGCCGGTTCGATCAGACGTACGCGGTTGGCGATCAACGCCGGGCCGAAGCGCTCTTCCATCATGAATTCCAGCGGGTACAGCTTGAATAGCGTGTGGATCACCCGGTCCTGCTCATCGGTGAACCAGCCATCGGCGCTGAGGCCGATGTCTTCGATCGCCACTTCCTCGGTGCTGATGCCCACCTGATGCGCGCAATCGCGCAGGTAGCGCACGGTGGCGCGGTCTTCCAACGAATCACGCACTGCAGAGAAATGCATCTGCGGGCCAATCGCTCCATCCACTGCCAGCGCACCCAGGGTTTCGCACAGCAAATCCTGTATCAGGTTGTACTGGTCGGTACCCTTGGGCAGCGCGCCGCTGGCGATCTGCTGTTCCAGCCACAGCCACTGGAAATACGCCGCCTCGTACAACGACGTCGGCGTGTCGTAATTGAGCTCGTACAACTTGGCCGGGCCGTTGCCGGCATAGGCCAGATCCATGCGGCCGTACAGATGCGGGTCGCGGTTCTTCCAAGAGGTGGCGATCCAGTCCCAGTAGAACGGCGGCAGTGCCAGCTGCGTCATCAACGCTTCGGAGCCGACGACCTCGTCGACCAACTGCATCGCCATGTCGTGCAGCTCCTGCGTCGGCGTCTCGATGTCGTCTTCGATCTGCCGCAACGAAAACGCGTAGTACGCGCTTTCGTCCCAATACGGTTCGCCGTCGATGGTGTGGAACTGGAAGCCGAGCGATTCGGCCTGGGTGCGCCAATCCGGGCGCTCGGCGATGGCAATGCGCTGCATGTCAGCCGCCAAACCCGGAGCTGCGCCCGCCACTGCCGAACGAGCTGCGCGCCGCGGCGCTGGAGCCAAAACCCGAGCGCGACACGGTAATGGCGCGGGTTGGCATGTCCACGCTGCCAGCGCGGCCGCGCACGGTGCCGATGCGGTTGCTGGCCAGATCGCCGTTGGGCTTGTAGTAGCCGCCACTACGGTAATCGCGGTACAGCGGCATCGCGCCGCCATAGCGATACCCGCCGCCGCTCATGTTGCCCAGCGCGTAACCGAGCAGGAAGCCGCCCATCGGCGGGATCCAGCTCTGCTGCCCCTGGGTCTGGCCAGGCACTTCGGTGCAGCTGCCAAATTGCGCATCGCACTCGTAGCGCGAAGGGAAGCGCGGCGCGGCCTGCTGGTGCTTGGCCACGGCCTCGTCGTAGGCCTTCAGACACTGCTGGATGTCGCCCTGTTCCTGCTTGATCTGGTAGCAGTCCGAGGCCGACTGCAACACCACGCCGGTTTCCGGCTCCGAGCCGCAACCGGTGACGAAGGCGGCCGGCAGCGCGGCCATCAGGGTGAGCTTGAGATTGCGTGATCGCTTCATGCCTGCGCTCCGTTACGGCGTGATCGCCGCGGCGTTGATCAGGCCAACCGCGATCGACACGCCGGCCGAAAAAATGCCGGCGGCGGCGACGTTGTCGGTGATCTGCCGCGAGATGCGCCCGGCCACCAGGTTGGCCAGCAGATACGCCACCACCTGGATACCGCAGGCCACCACGCCCCAGATCAAGGCATCCACCAGGCTCACCGAATGGGTGATGGCCGAATGCAGCGGCAGCGCCACACCGATCAGGTTGCCGGCCAGCGCGGTGGCGGCCGCCACGTTGCCCTGGCGCAGCAGGGTGAAGTCCTTGTGCGGGGTGACCAGGGTCACCAGCACCACCGCGACGATCAACACGCCCAGGCCGGTGCCGAAGTAGGAAAGAAACGCGAGGAAACTCTGCAGATTGATCGGGTTCATGACAGGACCAGGGTGGTGGAAGACGGGTAAGCGCTCAGGTGATGTCCAGATCGGCGACGGTGACGTCGATGCCGACCGCGTAGGTGACGCAGAATTCGTTGGGGCCGGAATCCTCGCCGGTGACCAGCAGAAATTCCTCGCGCTGCAACTCCGGCACCGGCCGGCTGTAGAGCATCGCGTAGTGGGTCAGGTCGCCATCGCGGCGCGGCGGCTGATAGCGGTACAGCACCTCGTCGTAGGCAATCGGCGGGATGCGCGCGGCATCGTCGGTGGATTGGGTGGCACGGTCCCAGCGCTTGCCGGCGTACTCGATCTGCGCCGCACCCAGGTGCGGATGCTGCATCACGAATTCCTGGAAGGCCTGCTTGCTCGGCGGATTCATCGTCTCGCAATACACGAAGGCCTTCATCGCCTCCAGATCGCCACCCACGGTGGTGACCTGCAGAAACGCGTCATCGTCCAGATAGAACCGGTGCAGCGCATAGCCATCGCCCAGATTGACGTGGCCATAGCACGGGATGCCCTGATGCCCGCCCGGCAATTCGGCGGTCATCGCCTCGGGCGCCATGCGGTACAACGTGGTGTCGATCTCGAGTTGGCCACCCACGCGCAGCCCCAACGGCAGCGCATGGCCGATCGCGCCGGTGCCGGCGGTCGGCAGCGGTGGCGGCTGGGATTGGCCGAACAACTTGCTGAAAAAACTCATCGTCATGCACCTCGTGGCGATGTGGAAGCGGAAGCGGCCGCAGCGCGCAGGGCCTGCCACGCGATGGACTGCGCAGGCACGCGCTGCTCGGCCAGGTAATACAGCATGGCACCGGCCGGGACAGCGGTCTGTGCGGGCGGGTTCAACCGCAACGCGCCATCGGGCGCGCGCAGGCCCAGCAACAAGGCACCGCGCTGGCTGAAATCAGCCGCCAGCAGGCTGTAGTCCAGCGCCTCCAGCTGTGCCGGCACGGCCAGGCTGAATTGGGTGGGGCCATCGTCCACCGACAACAGCTCGGCGGTGATCGCCGCACTGCCCGGATCCTGCGCGGCGCGGGCCAGGATCTCGGCAGTCATCGGGCGCGTGCATTCGATCGCCGGGTAATGGCAGGCCACCAGGCGCGCGGCGCTGGCCGAATCGAAATGCGCCACGATGTGCGCGCGCGGCGCATGCGCCATCAGTGCGAAGACTGCGGCCAGGGTCTGGTCGTCGGACGGCGGGTTGACGATCACCCGCGCCGCACCGGCGATGCCCGCACGCAGGTAGACATCGGTGTGGGTGTACGACTCGGCAGCCACGAAACGCATGTGATCGGGCATCGGGTTTTCAGCCACGCCCTCGGCCACCAGCACCACGCCTTCGTCGTCGGTGGCGGTGTCGGACAACAGTAATTCCAGCAAGCGTGCCGAGGCCGCGCCTTGCCAGCCGATCAGGATGGTGTGCCCGCTCAACTGCGCGTAGGCCATCTTGCCCATGTGGTGGCGCCTCCAGAAGGTGATGAGCACCGCGCTGGTCTTGGCCAGCACCGTGGCGAACAGCGCCACCGCGCCCGGCATCAGCACGCACGCGGCGATATAGCGCCCGGCCACCGAGCCCGGCGACAGGTCGCCGTAGCCGATGGTGGTGGCAGTGGTCATGTAGTAATACGGAAACGCGTCCAGGCCGACGAGCTTGTGCTCACCGGCCAGCACGAACAGCACCCAGCTCAACCCCATGTGCGCCAGCAGGGCCAGCGCCACCATGCCCCAGCTCACGCGGCGCACGTGGCGCCGCAAGACCCGGTACAGCCGTCCGACGATGATCATGGCGCGTCCTGTGCCGGGGGGGCGGTCAGCTGTCGCTGCGCGGAACCTGCTGCACGTCGCGGACCTGGCCGATCAGCGGCGCGGTGCCGCTGGCGGTGTCGTGCCCGAGCTGAGCGGCCGGCTTCTTGAAGCGCGCCAGCACCGCAGCGGCGTTGGATTCGCCTTCCATCAGGCCGGCCGCGGCCAGACGCCGATTCAGATCGCCATCACCGGTGGACGATTCGAGCTCCTCGGCCGATTCGATGCGTGCGGAGGTTTCGGCCTGGCGCGCCTTGATGCGCTCCAGCGATTCCAGTGCCGAGCCCATCTTGCTGCTCGCACCGGAATGCCGCGCGGCAATCGCGGCCTGCGCCTTCTGCACCGCATCGGTGGCCTTGACGGTGTCGATCTGCTGACGCATCCCGCGCAGCTGGTTTTCGGTTTTCTGGATGGTGGCCTTGAGCGTCACCACCGACTGATCCAGCGCGGTCTTGGAGGCCTTGTCGCCGGCGTCCTCGCTTTCCAGCGCCGCCAGCTTCACCGCCACATCGTGCGCCAGCGCCTCGTCGTTCTTGGCCAGCGCGCCTTCGATATAGCGCGTGTACTCGGCCATCTTGCCGGCGCGCGCGTCGATCTTCTGCTGCGCCAGCTTGCTCTGCGCCATCAGCTTGGTGAGCTCTTCGCGCGAACGCGTGAGCTGGGCGCCGGCATCGCGCATTTCCTGGTCCAGGATGCGCAGGGCGTTGGCGTCCACGGCCTTCTGGCCGGTTTCGTGTGCGGTGCCACGCAGCAGCGTGATCAGCTTGGAAAAGATACTCATGACAACACGCCTTTAGGAAAAGAACGGCTTGAGGGATTCGGCGGCATCCAGCGTATTGGCCGCCAGGGTCTGGATTTCCTCGTCGATCTGGTCGAGCGTCGAGGAGGCCGACAATTCGCCGAACACCACGTACGCGTCCTTGCCGTCGACCTGCACCAGACCGAGATTGGAGAGCGGATTGAGCGGGTTGAGCCGCAGGCACGCGTCGTTGAACGCGGCGCGGTCGCTGACCTGGTCGGCGTTGGCCAGCAGCGTGGACACAAACACCTGCGAACCGGACGCGGCCACCTGGATCTGCATGTCGCCGTGATCGGCCAGGGTGAGGTTGATGGCCGGCTCCAGCCCGTCGATCAGTTCGACCTCGATCGGCTGGTCGCGGTAGCGCTCGGCCAGCAGGCCGTGCAGTTCAACAGTGGTGTACTGCGTCATGGGATGTCCTGTCCTTTGGTCATTCGGCGGCGGAGTGCGGCGGCGGTGAGGCCGCAACGGTCAAGCAATGGGCGGACATACTACAGAGACTTGGTGAACAGCAGAACGGCCGCCAGGCAGGGGGCATTCAGGGCTACTTCGCTGCCATCAAGTACCGCCCGGCAGGGCCGTGGCCTTACGGATACAGCATCCGCTTGCTCCAGTGGCTGGCCGCGTCCGCCTCGTAGCGCCAGCGCTCGTGCAGGCGGAATTTGGCGCCGTACCAGAACTCGAACGCCTGCGGCACCACGCGGAATCCGCCCCAGCCATCCGGGCGCGGCACGTCGCGGCCGTCGAAGGTGGCTTCGACCTTGGCAATGGCCGCATCGAACTCCTCGCGCGAGCCCAGCGTCTGCGATTGCAGCGACGCCCAGGCACCGATCTGGCTCATGCGCGGCCGCGAGGCAAAATAGGCGTCCGATTCGTCGGCGCTCACCAGTTGCACGCCGCCTTCGATCCGCACCTGGATGCCGGCCTCGCGCAGGCTGCGCCACAGGAACAGCAGCGCCGCCTGCGGGTGGGTCTGCAGGTCGCGGCCCTTGGCGCTGTCCAGATGCGTGTAGAACACGAACCCGCGTGCGTCGAACGCCTTCAGCAACACGGTGCGTGCGCTCGGCCGGCCGTCCAGGTTGGCGGTGGCCACGGTCATGGCGCTGGCCTCGATCTCGGCACTGTTCTGCGCCTCGGCGTACAGCGTGGCGAAGGTGGCGAGGGCTTCTGCGTACAGATCGGTCATGGCAGGCAAGGGAAGCGAAACAGACGCCTATTGTGGGCGCATCGCCGCCGCTGCGCCTATGGCCCTAGTGTCGCAGTGGCGGCTGCGGCCAAGGCCGGCAGCGCAGGATCTGCAGCGACAGCCCACGCCGCCGGGAGGATCACGCATGCCGCACGCGGCCCAGGGCCGCAATGCCAATGTTACGATCCGGGCGCATGAACCCCGCTCCCAATCTCGTGATGATCGGCCCGATGGGCGCCGGTAAAAGCTGCATCGGCCGCCGCCTGGCCGAGCGCTTCGGGCTGGATTTCGTGGATGTGGACCAGGCCATCGTCGAGCAGGTCGGCAGCAGCATCCCCGCGATCTTCGAACAGCACGGCGAAGCGCGCTTTCGCCAGCACGAAGCCGAGGCCCTGCACGGCCTGCTCGCGCAGAGCAACAAACTGGTCTCCACCGGCGGCGGCGCGATCCTGGATGCGGGCAATCGCCAGCGCATCCGCGAGCGCGGCTTCGTGGTGTACCTGCATGTGAGCGTGCCGGCCCAGCTCACCCGGCTGGCGCGCGACCGCAATCGCCCGCTGCTGCAGCGCCCGGACCGCGAACAGGTGCTGCACGGCATGGCCGCGCTGCGCACCCCGCTGTACCAGGAAGTGGCCGACCTCACCCTGGAAACCGATCACCTTTCCCCCGCCGAGGCCACCGCGCAGCTGGTGCTGCGCCTGGCCGCGCAATGGCGCATGTCGAGTACCCCTGCATGACTCTTCCCCCCTCCTTGCGCAGCGTCGAAGTCGACGGCGCGCAGCCGTACACCATCTCCATTGCGCCGGGCCTGCTGGCCGACGGCGCGCGCCTGGCCCGCCACGTGCGCGGCCGCCACGTGCTGCTGCTCAGCGACACCCAGGTGGCGCCGCACTATGCCGCCGGCGTGCGCGCTGCACTGTTGCAGGCGCGGCCGGACCTGCAGCTTGGCGAACTGGTCATCGCCGCCGGCGAAGCCTCCAAGACCCTGGACAACTTCTCCCTGGCGATCACCGCACTGGCCGAACTGGGCGCCACCCGCGATGCCTGCGTGTTCGCGCTCGGCGGCGGCGTGGTCGGCGATCTGGCCGGCTTTGCTGCCGCCTGCTGGATGCGCGGGGTGGATTGCGTGCAACTGCCCACCAGCCTGCTGGCGATGGTGGATTCCTCGGTGGGTGGCAAGACCGCGGTGGACATCCCGCAGGGGAAGAACCTGGTGGGGGCATTCCACCCGCCACGCGCGGTGATTGCCGATACCGACACCTTGCGCACCCTGCCCACGCGCGAGCTGCGCGCCGGCCTGGCGGAGGTAATCAAGTACGGCGCCATCGGCGACCCGCTGTTCTTCCAGTGGCTGCATGCCGAACGCCGCGCGCTGCTGGACGGCGACCCGGCCGCGCTGGCGCAGGCGATTGCACGCAGCTGCGAGCACAAGGCCGACATCGTGGCGCGCGACCCGCTGGAAAAAGGCGAGCGCGCCCTGCTCAACCTGGGCCACACCTTCGGCCACGCCATCGAGACCGAACAGGGCTACGGCGCGCCGGGTAACGACAACCTCAACCATGGCGAAGCGGTGGCAGTGGGCATGGTGCTGGCGGCGCGGCTCTCGGCCACACTGGGCATGGCCGACGCCCAGGACACCGAGGCACTGCGCACCCTGCTGCACGAATTCGGTCTGCCCACCCAGATCCCGGCCGGCCTGACACCGGAAGCCCTGCTCGGCCGCATGCGGTTGGACAAGAAAAACATTGCAGGCCGCCTGCGCCTGGTGCTGTGGCGCGGGATCGGCAAGGCCGAAGTCGTCCCCGACGTGGACGAAGCTGCGGTGCTGGAGATTCTGGCGGGCTGAGGTTTGTGCCGGCCGGCTTGGGTTTGGCGCTGGTCAGGTGAGGTCGGGCGCCGGCCCGGTGCGCCCCGCGTGGAGCGCCGGCTGCGGTGGTCACGTGTAGCGGGCGCGGAATGCTGGGTGCCGCGTTACGCCCGCAAGTAGCCGCGTCGACATGCCCGCCCTCGTAGGAGCGCGCTTGCGCGCGAGACGCCTTCCCTGGGACGCCCATCGCGCGCGACGCCTTTCCGGGAACGCCCATCGCGCGCAAGCGCGCTCCTACACACGGCCATCGCCCTGGTCGACCACGTTGCCCAGGAACCTAACGAAGGTGCTTTGCCGGCCGCCAGACCGCCGCCACACATCTGCAGCAATAGCCAGACAACTCCAGCGCATACACCCCGAACCTGTAGGAGCGCGCTTGCGCGCGATAGGGCTTCCCCGGTAAAGCCCATCGCGCGCAAGCGCGCTCCTACGCGTAGCCATCGCCCTGATCGACCACGTTGCCCAGGCACCTAACGAATCTGCTCGCCGGCTGCACGCAGGCCACCACACATCTGCAGGCACCACTACGCAATCGCAGCGCCAATATCCCGTCTTTGTAGGAGCGCGCTTGCGCGCGATGGGGCTTTCGCCGGTAACGCCCCTCGCGCGCAAGCGCGCTCCTACAGAGCACCATCGATCTGATGGGTCATGCCCTGCCTGGCCTGCCAGGCAACTCAACAGACGCTGCACGTTCACTGCATGCGCTCGCAAAGGCACTGCCATTACGCGGCGCCGTCCCCCTGTCTCTGTCGCTGACAACCCGCCGCTCATCCGCAAGCCGCCCCTTCCAGCCGCCCGGCGCCCCACACGCAAGGCCTTCGCGATCACGGCAATCGCCCCGCACCCAGCCAACGCAGCCTTCAGCAGCGCCCGGCTACAATTGGCCCATGCGCATCCTCCTGCAACACGATCCGGGCGGCAACGAGCCGCTTCGCTACGTCCAGCTGACCCTGCAACCGGATCTGTTCGGTGGCTGGGAACTGCTGCGCGAGAGCGGCCAGATTGGCGGGCGCACGCAACTGCGACGCGACCAATACCTGCTGCAGGACGAGGCGGACCGGGCCTTCGAAAAGGCCCGCGACACCCAGCTCAAACGCGGCTTCCATGTCATCACCGGCGGCGCCGACGCGCCGCGCTGAGGAATCACCTCCATGCTCAAGAACGACCGTCTGTTGCGTGCCCTGCGCCGCCAGCCCGTGGACCGCACCCCCGTCTGGCTGATGCGCCAGGCCGGCCGCTATTTGCCGGAATACCGTGCCACCCGCGCGCGCGCCGGCAGTTTCCTGGGCATGGCCAAGAATCCGGACATCGCCTGCGAAGTCACCCTGCAGCCGCTGGAGCGCTTTCCGCTGGATGCGGCGATCTTGTTCTCCGACATCCTGACCATCCCCGATGCGATGGGGCTGGAGCTGTATTTCGTCGAAGGCGAAGGCCCCAAATTCCGCCACCCGGTGCGTGATGCCGACGCCATCCATCGCCTCGGCGTGCCGGACATGGAAACCGAGCTGCGCTACGTGATGGACGCGGTGCGCTTGATCCGCCGCGAGCTAGATGGCGCGGTACCGTTGATCGGCTTCTCCGGCAGCCCGTGGACGCTGGCCTGCTACATGATCGAAGGCGGCGGCAGCAAGGAATACGCGCGCATCAAGGCCATGGCCTTCAACGCGCCGCAGCTGCTGCACCACCTGCTCAGCACCGTCACCGATGCGGTGATCGCCTACCTGTCCGCACAGCGCGCGGCCGGTGCGCAGGCGCTGCAGGTGTTCGATACCTGGGGCGGCGTGTTGTCGCCGGCGATGTACCGCGAATTCTCCTTGCCCTACCTCACGCGCATCGCCCGGGAACTGGAGCGCGGCAGCGGTGAAGAGCGCACCCCGCTGGTGCTGTTCGGCAAGGGCAATGGCGCCTATGTGTCCGAGCTGGCCGCCAGCGGTGCCGAGGCGGTGGGTGTGGACTGGACGATCTCGCTGGCCGACGCCGCCGAGCGCGCCGGCGGCCGTGTCGCCCTGCAAGGCAACCTGGACCCGGCCACGCTGTACGGCTCGCCAGAGGCGATCCGCAGCGAAGTCGGCAAGACCCTGGACAGCTACGCGTACGGCAACGGCGGCTCGCGCGAAGGTCATGTCTTCAACCTCGGCCACGGCATGTCGCCGGACATGAATCCGGATCACGTTGGCGTGCTGGTGGAAGCGGTGCAGACGCTGAGCAAGCGGTGAGGTAGCAAGCGATCGACAGCCACTGCTGTCGATCGTGCACGACGTCGGTCTGGCCCATGGTGACGACCGATGTCGTGCGATGGGATGCTGTCCGCGCGATGCGACAGCGACTGACAAGGCACGCCCTAACTCATCGACCTCATGGACGTGGTGCTCAAGCAAGCCTTCTGACATGCGCCAAGCTGGCGGCGAACGTGCCGCCCTGCGTTTGCCATCCCAGCCGCAATCCAGCGCCAGCCGCACGCGTGTGCTACCAGGGCCGCCAGGCGTGCCAACTGGTTAGTATCGGGCCCCGACAATGCCACTGCGGGTACCGGGGTCAAGCCTTGATCGAAACGGGTGATCCCAGTGTGCGGTGCGACCGGATCACGCGCCTGCGGACAGGCGTGCGCGGCTTGCAACAGATCCATCGTGGACACGGCTGGGCGCAAAAGCACCGGCGTAAACGCCGAACGCTTGGCCTCGGTGCAGCGTTCAACAGCACAACCAAGCCATCAATCGATGCAGTCCCGCACGACCGTTGGGAACACCAAGATACTGGCAAATGCCGAACGTCGGCGCGGCACCGCGCGATCGGCAGCACCACCCACTCATCGATTGGTCACGCTCCGCACAAACGTTGAGCACGCAAGGTTGAGGCGCAGACGCCGAACACCTGGACTGCCCGCCGCGATGGACGGCACAACCAAGACGCCGATCAATGAAGCCCTGCGCAACCGTTGAGCGCATAAGGCAACGACGCAGACGCCAAAACGTTTGCTACCACACGGCACTGCGTGATCGGCGGCAAGTTAAGTCGACGATCAATGCAGCCTTGCGCAACCGCTGGGCCCACCAGACAGGGAGATAGACACCGAATACCGGCCCCGGTGCGGCGCAGTCGAGAGCACAACCAACCCATCGCTGGATAAAGCCCCGCAAATGCGCACACCCTTCTGAGTTCCTGCACAGCGCGGCGGGGATAATGCTTCGTCCTCTCGACGGAGCTCCCATGTCTCAGCCCGTTCCCGTCATGCGCGCCTATGACACCATCAAGCCGCTGTTGTGGTTGGTGTCGCTGGCCATCTTCATGCAGATGCTGGATGCGACCATCGTCAATACGGCGCTGCCGTCGATGGCGCGCAGCTTGCGCGAGAGTCCGCTGCAGATGCAGTCGGTGGTCTTCAGCTATGCGTTGGCGGTGGCGATGTTCATCCCGGCCTCGGGCTGGATCGCCGACCGTTTCGGCACGCGCCGCACCTTCCTCGCCGCGATCATCGTGTTCACGCTGGGCTCGCTGCTGTGCGCCGCCGCGCAGCAGTTGCCGCAGCTGGTGGCCGCACGCGTGGTGCAAGGCATTGGCGGTGCGATGTTGCTGCCGGTCGGCCGGCTGGCGGTGCTGAAGACCGTGGCGCGCGCCGACTTCCTGCGGGCGATGAGCTTCATCGCGATCCCGGCGCTGATCGGGCCGCTGATCGGGCCGACGCTGGGCGGCTGGCTGGTGGAGATCGCCTCCTGGCACTGGGTGTTTCTGATCAATCTGCCGATCGGCGTGATCGGATTCATCGCCGCACTGAAGATCATGCCGGACCATTACGGCGACGCACGCAAGCGCTTCGATCTGGTCGGCTATCTGATGCTGGCGTTCGGCATGGTGGCGCTCTCGCTGGCGTTGGACGGCATTGCCGAGCTTGGCCTGCGGCATGCGTTCGTGATGTTACTGGCGATCGGCGGGCTGGCCGCGCTGGCCGGCTATTGGCTGCATGCGGCCAGCGCGCCGGCGGCGCTGTTCCCCTTGGCGTTGTTCAAGGTGGCCAGTTACCGCATCGGCATTCTGGGCAATCTGTTCGCGCGCGTCGGCAGCGGCTCGATGCCGTTCCTGATCCCGCTGCTGCTGCAGGTGGGCCTGGGCATGAGCCCGATGAATGCCGGGCTGATGATGGTGCCGGTGGCGCTGGCCGGCATGGCTGCCAAGCGCGCTGCGGTGAAGCTGGTCGGCCGCTTCGGCTACCGCCGCATCCTGATGCTCAACACCGTGCTGGTGGGCCTGGCGATGGCCAGCTTCGCGCTGATCAGTGCGGGCCAGCCGCTGTGGCTGCGGGTGCTGCAGCTGGCCTGCTTCGGCGCAGTGAACTCACTGCAATTTACCGTCATGAACACGGTGACCTTGCGCGACCTGGACCGTGACCAGGCCAGCCCTGGCAACAGCCTGCTGTCGATGGTGATGATGCTGGCTACCGGGTTCGGCGCGGCAGCGGCAGGTAGCTTGCTGGCGGCGTTCAACACGCATCTTGGCGACAGCCACGGCGCTACTGCGGCGTTGCACGCCACCTTCCTGTGCGTCGGCGCGATCACCTTGTCGTCGACGCTGATCTTCTGGCAGCTGGCCGAAACGCTGCCGCATCCCAAGCAAGTGGAGGAAGTTGCCGAGTGAGCAGGCTTGGGTGATGCGGGTGGTGCCGCGCTCATGGCAGTTGATTGCTGCCGCGGCATGCGCGTGCGGTGCTCGTTACGGCGGCTACGTGACTGCAGTGGGCGCCCACAATTTCGGCGCGTTTGCGCATCCCGCCATCACGCCGCCAGCTATCAGTCACGCTGGCGCGTTCTGATGCGCGTGGCATCGCGGACACGTGCACTTACGCCTCACCACCTAATGCATAGCCGGCCACGCTCCCCAGCCGAAACGCACCGGCAACGGATGCAGGCGGCATGCTGCTTCAGCACTTGGACAAGCGAACGACGCTCTCGCTTTTTTCGTGGATGGCATGCCCTGCGAAGCCGAGGGCAATCTCTGCATCGCGCACCAAGCCCGCGCTACAACTCCTCGCGCGGACGCACTCGCCGTAACGCGTCGGCAATCGTATCGGCCAGCATGTCGCCGGTGAGCGGTTTGCGCAGGAAACTGTCGAAGCCTGCCTGCTGCGCGGTGGGTTCGGCGGCTTCGTCGGAGCGTGCGGTCACCGCAATCAGCGGCATGTCATAGCCAAACACGCGCAACTGCCGCGCCAGTGCGAACCCGTCCAGCCCGGGCAGATCCAGATCCAGCAGTGCCAGATCGAATGCGTTATCCGCGGCCTCGGTGAGGGCGGCCAACCCGTGCGGTGCGTGCACCACCGAGTGCCCTTGCGCACGCAACAGGCCCACGATGACCTCGGCGATGGTGGGTTCGTCTTCCACCAGCAGGATGCGCAAGGGCGCCACGTTTGCGCTGTCGCGTGCCACCTCGCCGGCCAGCACGGCATTGGAGGCAACCCAGCGCAGCGGCAGGTCGACGACAAAGCGCGTACCTGCGCCCAGGCGGCTGATCACTTCGATATGCCCGCCCATCGCCATCGCCAGCTCCTGGCAGATGGCCAGGCCCAGGCCGCTGCCGCCGTAGCGCGAGGTGGTCTTGGCGCCATCGCCCTGCTCGAAGCGCTGGAACAGGCGCGCCTTCTGGTCGGCATTGATGCCCGGCCCGGTATCGGCCACCTCGAAGCGCAGCCCCTGGTAGGAACCGAGCGTGCTGAGCTTGAGCCCGACCACGCCGCGCTCGGTGAACTTGATCGCGTTGCTGAGCAGGTTGAGCAGGATCTGGCGAATACGGGTGGGGTCGCCGCTGGCGGTAATGTCGCCAAGCAATCCGACTTCCAGGCTGAAACGCAGCCCACGCTCCTGCGCCAGCGGCGCCATCAGCGCTTCCACTTCGGCCACCAGCTGGCGCACCGAAAACGGCTGCAGATCCAGCTCCAGGCGACCGGACTCGATGCGCGCCAGATCCAGCGCATCGTTGACCAGCCGCAGCAGATGCGAGCCGGCGCGCCGGATCGATTCGGTATAGCTGCGCTGCTTGTGGTCCAGCTGGGTCTTCAGCAATAGCTCGCTCATGCCCAGCACACCGGTCATCGGCGTGCGGACCTCATGGCCGAGCGTGGCCAGGAAGCGTGTCTTGGCCAGCGACGCCTGCTCGGCCAGCTCCTGCTTGTGCACGGCCAGCTGCCAGGCATTGAGGCGGCGCAGGCGGCGGCGATACAGCAGCACCACCGCCACCACGACACACAGCGCCAGCAGGGTGAGCAGCACCAACCCCCACGGACTACGCCACCACGGCGGCAGCACCTGGAACGTCAGCGTCTGGCTGGCCGACCAGATGCCGTCGGCAGTGCGGCCCTGCACTTCCAGCGTGTAGTCGCCCGGTGGCAGGCGCGAGAACAGGCGCTCGCCGCTGGGGCCGACATCGATCCAATCCGGGTCGTAGCCACTGAGGCGGAAGCGGTAACTGGACGAATCTGGATGCGTAAAGGTGGGCATGCGCGCAACGATGTGCAGGTCGCGGTCGTCGTCAAGAATGGTGAGCGGCTCCTGCCCGGTGATGTCGAGACCACGCTCGCCACGCCGTACCCCAACGCGCTCGATGAGCAGTGGTGGCCTGCGGGTATTGGGATGCATCGCGGTGGGATCGAACACCACCACCCCATCCGGCGCCGCACCGACAATCTGCCCGCCAGTGGCCTGCACCAGTGTCCGGTTGATCATCAGCGGGTTGGGCAGGCCGTCGTGCACGCCGTACACGCGCACCAATTTGCTGCCGGGGTCGATCCGGATCAGCCCACGCTGGCTCGACACCCACGCCACCCCACCGGCATGGACCACCAACCCGTTGGGCGCCACCATCGGGAATTCCTGGTCCTTGCCGATGCTGTCCAGCAGCTTGAGCTGGGTGCCGTCCCACAGATACCGGCGTATTTCGCCGACCACGCCCAGCCAGACCACGCCGCCTTCGGCGAACCGAAACACATAGGTGGCCTGGGACGGCGCACCGGGAACCGGCACAAACCGATCCGCACGCGGGTCCCAGCGCCGCAGACCGGCATTGTTGGACAGCCAGACCTGGCCGTCCGGGCCGGTGCCGATGTCCAGAATGGTCAGCGGCTCCAGCCCATGCGTGCCGTTGACGATGGTCCGCACCAGGGTGCCCTGTGCATCGCGCAGCTGCAGGCCGTATTCGAGCACCGACACCCACAGCTGCCCCTGCCCATCCTCTGCCATCCACAAGGGGCGATCGGCGGCCCCCTCGGCATCAGGTGCCACATCTGCACGGATGGGCAACCGTTTGACCTGCCGGGTCCGCGGGTCGTAGCGCACCAGCGTGCCTTCCACGCCAATCCAGACCACCCCACGTGTGTCCTCGAAGACCGAGTCGGGCGGATGCAGCGGGTCGATGTGCTCCAGATGCGTCTGCAAGCGGCCGGTGGCAGGGTCGAGCCGTTCCAGCACACCTTTGCTGCCGACCAGCCACACCCCGCCCGAGGCCGAGGCGACAGTCGCCAGAACTGACGTATTGGCCAGCGAGTGAGGCTCCTTGGGGCGATGCGCCAACACCGCAAAAGTGTCCCAATGCGGCAGCAGGTGCCACAGGCCGCCTTCCAGCGCGGCAAACCACAGCCCGCCTTCCCGATCCTCGTAGGAGTCGATCCAATTGCGATTCACCAAACTGTGCGCAGTGAAACTGTAGATCGGCACGCGGACCACGTCGGTGCCGGTCTCAGACAGCGCCATGCCGGCGTTGGTATCGAGCCAATAGCGCCCACGACGATCGCGCAACAAGACGTTGTAGACACGCTGGTTCGCGGGCAGGTTTTGCCACGGATGGGGACTGAAACGCCCCTCGGCATCCAGGCGAAACAGCTCGCCTGCTCCATCGGTCACCCACAACGTATTGCCATCGCGCTCCAGACGCAGCCGGCCCACCGTCTGACTGCTTCCCGGCAGCGCCACACGCGTGAACTGCTTGCCGTCCCAGCGCACCAGCCCGCCCGGGGTTGCAATCCACAGCGTCCCGTTGGGCGCCACCCGGAGTGCGTTCACCGCGTCGGCGGGCAGGCTGGCCGAGTCGCCGGGCACATTCAAGAATTGCTGCATGCTGCCATCGGGGCGGCGGCGATACAGCCCGTTCGCTGCAGTGCCAAGCCAGATGTCGCCGTTCGGGGTCTGCGCCAGGGACCACACCGTGATCTGGCGCAATTCGGGGAACTGCGCATTCTCCAGGGGCTTGAAGGTGCGTGTCTTGGCTTCGAGAAAACCGGCACCGCCATTTTCAAAGCCCATCCAGACCCGGTTGTCCTGATCGACGCAGATGGTCCAGATCGCGTTACCGGTCAGGCCTTCTTCCATCCGCCAGATGCGGTAATTACGCCCATCGAAGCGGGCCAGCCCGTCGTCGCTGGCCAGCCATAGGTAGCCCTGCTTGTCTTCGGCCAGTTCACCAATGACGTCCGATGGCAACCCGTCTGCAACCGTGACCTGATTGGGCACCGGCATCACCGGCGCACGCGTGGCCAGTGCCGGTGACACGGTCACGCACAGGCCCAGCAGCAATAAGGCGACAACCCAATGGAGAACAGACGGAAAAAGGCGCACTGGACACGTTTCACGACAAGTCGCCGCATAGTGCGGGCCACGCGCTGCGCCGGCAAGCGCGAGCAACCTCAAGCGTTCACGCTGGCAATCCGCGACGGGTTGCGCACCGCACTGCTCCGCTGGGCCATCGGCTGCGTGCGTGCAGTGTCTTACCGAGCCGCGCCAGCAGCGAGGCATCTGTACTTGCAAACGCATAGCGCTGCGTTAGTAGCGTCACCGGCTTGCCCGGATCAGGCCGGCAGCCCGCGGCCAAGCAGCGCGCATGTCGTTACCGACGCGGGACGCATCACGTGGGTCCTAGTCGAGTGGCAGCTCTACCGCCACAGGATCGACTACTGCCGAGTGCGATCGTCGCCACGCATTGCTGGGCGAATCGAAGCGTTGCACTACCGCTCGGCGCCGCGTTGACCAGCGCTGCGCCGGGTTTCACATCCGCTCGCCAGTAGAAGATCGCCAGTGACCGACGTCGACAAGTCACCCAAGCAGCGGCGTTGCCCGGTCACGCTCGCGTGCCACCGCCTGCACGGCGGCGATCGCTTCGACCAGCATGTCGGCAGTGACCGGCTTGCGCAGGAACCCATCGAATCCGGCGGCCTGTGCCTGGGTTTGTGCGTCGCCATCGGCGCGTGCGGTCACCGCCAGCAGTGGGAATGCGTGCCCGAGCCGACGCAGTTGCGCCGCCAGCGCGAAGCCGTCCAGCCCGGGCAGATCCAGGTCCAGCAGCGCCACATCGAACTCGCCGTCGACCGCTTCGGACAAGGCCGCCAAACCGTGTGCGGCATGCACCACCCGATGGCCGCGCCCGGCCAACAGGCCGCTGATCACCTCGGCCACAGTGGGGTCGTCTTCCACCAGCAGGATGCGCAGCGGTGCGCCGGCTGGCGTTCGCGCCTCACCGGCGACCGGACGCAGGGGCGAGCGGTCGATCGGCAACGGCAGATCCACCGTGAACTGGGTGCCGACCCCGAGCCGGCTGCGCACGCGAATCTTGCCCTTCATCGCCACGGTGAGTTCCTGCGAAATGGCCAGGCCCAATCCGCTGCCCCCGTAGCGCGCATTGGTGCGCGCGCCCTCGCCCTGTTCGAAGCGCTGGAATAGGCGTTTTTGTTGCTCCGGTCCGATGCCCGGCCCGGAATCGCGCACCTTGAAACGCAGGCAGTCGCCATGCTGGCTGACGGTGAGCCCCACCTCGCCGCGCTCGGCGAACTTGATCGCATTACCCAGCAGGTTGATCAGGATCTGGCGCACGCGCGTGGCATCGCCCACCACCACCAGCGCGGCGGGCAGCTGATTGCGATAGTGAAAGCGCAGGCCGCGTGCCTCAACGATGGGATGCATGAAATCGGCCAGTTCCTGGGCTAGCTGCGACGGCTCGAACGGCTGTTGCACCAGTTCCAGCTTGCCGGCCTCGATGCGCGCCAGATCCAGCGCGTCGTTGACCAGCCGCAGCAGATGCGCACCCGCCTTGCGGATCGCATCGACATGGCCGCGCTGTTTTGCGTCTAGCGGCGTGGCCAGCAGCAACTCGCTCATGCCCAGCACGCCGGTCATGGGCGTGCGCACTTCATGCCCCAGCGTTGCCAGGAAGTTCGACTTGGCAATCGATGCCTGCTCGGCTAGCTGCTGACGCTGCCGCGCCAGCACCCATTCCTGCTGACGCCGCACCCGCCGCCGCCACGCCCACACACCCAGACCGAACAACAACAAGCACACCGCCGCCGCGACCATCTGCGCCGCCGGACTCAGCCACCACGGTGGCTGCACCTGCAGCGTCAACGCTGGTGCGGCGACCCAGTCGCCGGTGCCTGCGCGTGCCTGTACCTGCACCTGGTAGTCGCCCGGCGGCAACCGCGAGATGACACGCTCGCCGGTTGCGCCCTGCTCCACCCAACGCTCGTCGTAGCCGTCCACGCGATAGCGATAACGGGCAAGCCCCGGATCCACGAACGACAGGAGCCGTGCGCTGATGCGCAGGTCGCGGTCACGGGCCTGCAGCACGATCGGCCGCTTGTGTGGCACCTGCTGCGGGCGTTCGGCATCGTTGCGGCGTACCTGTACCGACTGGATCACCAACTGCGCCTGCGGCACCGGGGCGAACGGCCGCGTGGGATCGAACAACACGATGCCGCTGGTGGTCAGCGCCAACACCTGCCCGCTGGGGCCGGTCACTGGCGGACGCATCGAAAATTCGCTGTCCGGCAGGCCGTCGCGTTGACCGAACATGCGCACCTGCGGTTGGCCGCGTCGGTAGGCGAACAAGCCACGCGAGGTGGTGGCCCACACAGTGTCCGTGCCCCCTAGCGCTAGGCCACGGATCTCGGTGGCCGGCATCCCCTGCGCATGGCCCACGCGCTCAAGCAGCGTGGCTTTGTGACCATCCCAACCATATCGCTCAAGCGCCCCGGGGCGCCCGGCCCAGAACTCGCGTGGCGACACGAATGCCAGTGCATAGACCTCATGCTCGGCATCGTCGATCACCCGGCGGAAGCGCTCGCCCTGCCAGACCCATAGGCCATCGCCAGCCGCTACCCAGGCCGAGCCGTCTGGCCGGATGGTGAGCTGCTGCACCATGCCCCCGACTTCGCTGAGATCGGTCCCGAAGCGGAACTCCGCCAGCAGGCGCCCGTCTGCGGCACGCCGTTGCACGCCGCCTTCCACGATCGACAGCCAGAACTCGCCATCGATCCCGCGCGCCATCAACTCCGGTCGCTGGCTCTTGTCCTGGTTAACTTGCAGCCCAAGCCGGCGCTTTTTGCCGGTCGCAGGGACGTAGTGGGTGACGTCATCCCGCAGCGCAATCCACAGGCTGCCGTCGGCGTTGGGCAACACCGATTGCACAGTGCCACCCCCGAGCGCCGCGCTGTGTACCACCGGCACCACGTCGCCCTGTGCACCAAGCCGATACACCCCGTCGCCGGTGGTCACCAGAAAACTGTCGCCATCGGCAGCGGCATTGACCAGGTACAGGCTTTCCAGCGGTTTGCCCTGGGTCTGCAAGATGGTGGAAAAGCGCTGCCAGTCCGGCGGCAGATAGGCCAGGCCCTGCGAAATCAGCCCCAGCCACAGCCCGCCCTGGCGATCCTGCAGCAGATCGAGCACGCCACTTTCTGCGGTGAGAAATCCGCTGCCACGGTCGCCCTCCATGACCCGCAACGCGGTCTCTCCGGGGGCCACGCGAAAGAACCCGTCGGCGGCAGCGACCCAGTAGCCCCCGTGGACGTCGTGCACCACGGTCCCGGCGCGCACGTTCTCCGCGCCCTTCCACGGCGCAGGCTCCAGCACGCCAGCGGGCGTGACCCGGTACTGGCCCTTGCTGCTGCCGACCCACAACGTGCCATCCGGATCCTTGCTGAGCTTGAAGACCGTGGCACTCAGGCGCTCGGGCGCAATGCGCACGAAACGCTCGCCATCGCGCACCACCAGCCCGCTGCCGGTGCCGATCCACAACCGGCCGCGTGCGTCGGTCAGCATGCTCATGATGGTGTCGCTTGGCAGCCCGTCCGGCGCATTGGGCGTGGCACGGAACACCGTGAGCCGGCCGTCTTCTTCGCGCCTGCACAGGCCACCGTTGCTGGTTCCGATCCAGAGTGCGCCCTGCGCCTGTGCCAGCGCCCACACCTGACCGGCGCAGGCGTTGCTGACGGCGGGAAAGCTGACAAAGCCCTCGCGCTCGGCATCGAACATGGCCAGCGGCGAGCCATTGATGCCCAGCCAAACCCTGTCGCGGTCATCGACCAGCAGCGTTTCCACTTCGTTGCCGGGGATCGAGCGCGCGCTCAGTGGGTCGTGCTGCCACACCTGCAAGCCGATGCCGTCATAGCGCGCCAGCCCATCGCTGGTCGCGGCCCAGACATAGCCTTGCCGGTCCTGTGCCAAGGCCAGCACCATGCGAGAGGGCAAGCCATCGCCCGGACCGAACCGGCGCATGCGTGGTGTTTCGATCTGCTCTGCCGCCAGCGCACTCGCGCCCATCAGCAGCAGCACCGCCGCCAGCACCCAGCTGGCATGTTTCCGCATCTGCACTGTGATCCCCATCGTCCCTGCATTCCCCAATGCCATCCGCCAGTCGCACTGTACCCGCACGCTGGCGTTCAGGACTCAGACCGGCGTCTCCGGCGGCGCCTGGTCCATCGCATCGTCGGCCAGGACCTGGGCCAAGGCCTGTGCCAGCAGGTCACCGGTGAGCGGCTTGCGCAAGAACCCATTGCATCCGGCGGCCAGCGCCTGCGGTTCGGCATCGGCATCGGCGCGCGCGGTTACCGCCACGATCGGGAAGCGCACGCCGCGTGCGCGCAGCTGCGCCACCAGCGCCGCGCCATCAAGCCCAGGCAGGTCCAGGTCGCACAGGCCCGCGTCGAAGCTGCGCGCGCTCACCTCGGCCAATGCCGCAAGGCCATGCAACACGTGCGTGACGTGATGCCCGCGCCCCTGCAGCAGGCCAACAATCACCTGCGCCACGGTCACGTCGTCTTCGACCAGCAACAACTGCAGCGGCGCCTGGTGCACCGGCGGAACCGCACGTGCCACCGCGGCGGTCGAAGGCGCCGGCGTGCTCACCCAGCGCAGCGGCAGCTCCACCACGAAACAGGCGCCCTGGCCCAACGCGCTACTGACGCCCACCGACCCGCCCATCGCCGCTGCCAACTCACGACAGATCGCCAAGCCCAGCCCGCTGCCCCCATGCCGCGTGGTCGTGCGCCCTCCTTCGGCTTGTTCGAAACGCTGGAACAGCCGCCCACGCTGCTCTTCACTCATGCCTGGCCCGGTGTCGCTGACCTCCACGCGGATGCCGTCGCCAGCCTGCAGGGGTAACACGCGCAGGCGCACCTGCCCGCGCTCGGTGAACTTGACCGCGTTGAACAACAGGTTGAGCAGGATCTGCTGGACCCGGTTCGCATCGCCATGCAGCGCGCGCGGCAGGCTCTCATCCAGGTGGCACTCGAACACAAGCTGCTTCTGTTCGGCACTGGGCCGCACCAGGTCGACCACCTGCCGGATCAACTGACGCAGATCGAAATCGCGATCGTCCAACGCCAGCTTGCCCGCCTCGATACGCGCCAGATCCAGCGCATCGTTGACCAGCCGCAGCAAGTGCTTGCCCGCCGACTGGATCGCACTGGCATAGCCCTGCTGGCGCCCATCCAACGGCGTTTGCAGCAACAACTCACTCATGCCCAGCACGCCGGTCATGGGGGTGCGCACTTCATGCCCAAGCGTCGCCAGAAAACGCGTCTTCGCCTGCGAGGCCTGTTCGGCGAGCTCACGCTTGTGCTGCGCCAGTTGCCATTGCGCACGCATACGCACGCGCCGGCGATAAGCGGCGGCGAGCAAGACACCCAACATCATGCCGACCAAGACCATCACGGCGATGCCGAGACGGCTACGCCACCAGGGCGGGTTGACGGTGAATCGCAGCGATCGCACCTGCGAGCGGTTGCCCAGCGGATCAACGCCTTGCAAAGCAAGTTCGTAGGTGCCCGCAGGCAGGCTGGCAAATTCTCGGAGACCTGCATTGCCCGATGCTTGCCATTCCGTATCGAAGCCTTTCAAGAAGCTCCAGTAACGGTTGGACAGCGGATCGTTATAGGACAGCAGCCGCGTCACAACTTGTAGCTGCCGATCGTCAGGGCCAAGCTGGAAGGGACGATCGGCCGGCAGCACCTTACGCGCGCCGTTGCGCAGCACACTCACCTGTTCCAGCTGCAATGCCGGAACGAAAGGTGGGACATCCGGCATTGCGGTATCCAGCAAGAGCGTCGAGCCATCGCTGGTGGCGCCGATCAACGTGTCGTCCACCATCACGAGACAGTGCTGGATGAATTCCTGACTGGTCAATCCATCCCGGGTGCCGATATTACGCACCCGCGCTGGTGTGACAGAGGGATCGATCCGCCAAAGACCGCGCAAACTGGAAATCCAGATCCTGCCACGTGGATCCATCTGCATCGCCGATGCATCGAATCCCGTCATCCCATCGGCTTGGCCCACTTGGCGAACACGCGTCCAGCGCGTTGCAGTCTGGCGCCACTCTTCTGCACCGGTCGATCGGTACACCCAAACAGCCTTGGGCGACTGACTGGCAAACGCCTGTATGGCCGGCCCCTCAAAGCCCGTAACCGGCACGAACCGGTTGGAAGGGGCGTCCCAGGCAAACATTCCACCTTCGCCGGCCACCCAGACGCGTCCATCAGGCCCCTTCTCAAGCTGCAGCACGGTGATGTCACGCAAGCCATGTGGATCCTGCGCCGTAATTTGTTGCAGGACACGGCCGGTGCGCAGATCGCGCTGCTGAATCATGTCGATGAAGGTCACCCACACCGTATCGCCATCTTCGGTCAGCCATTCCGCGCCAGAAAACGCAGATGCCGGGTCCGTACCGTCCGATGGCCAGTGCGTGAATTCACCGGTACGCAGATCCATCCGTGACAGACCAAAACTCAGGTTGCCCATCCACACGCGCTGCAGGCGATCCTCCAGGGTCGAGACCAATTCCATCCCTTTCAGATGCTTCGACTGAATTCCCGTCTGAAAGACGTCCCCATTACTTGGATCGACACGCAGCAGCCGGCCTTCCGTATCCACCTGCCACAAACCACCGGAACGCTTGGCCGGAGCAAGGTTGCAATAAATGGCATCGCCATTGGGCGCAACCGCCTTCAGTACCGCGCTCCGTTTCCAGTCGGCCGGCAGATATCCAAGGCCAGTCCCGTGCATCGGCACCCAGAGACCGCCATCGGCGGCGCCGAACAACCCGATAACGTTGCGCCGCGACAGCTGGCCTTCTCCGTTGAAGACAGGCACGGGTGGGCGCTCGCCACGCGTCCGCCACAGACCGCGTCCGCTTCCCAGCCAGAATTCACCGTCAGGCGCAGCAACAGCGCCCCAAAATTCGTTGCCGTTTCCGAACATGCTCGACCATGGAAGCGGCAACCATCGGTCGCCCGGGCCCATGACATGCAAACCCGACTCGCTCCCCAGCCACAGCCGGTCCCCGGTCCATTGCAGGCCAAAGATGGCCGACTGACGACTTGGCTCACCTGGGACGTATTCGCGATGCAGCCGCTTGCCATCGTAATAGGCAAGGCCATGACTGGTTCCGATCCACAACCGATGCCGCGTGTCCGTGGTCAGATTCATGACGATGGACTCACCCAGGCCGCCTTCGACCGCGTCCAGGTCCACCGACGACATCTTTCCGCGGGAATCGACACGGACCAATGCGCCCGTCGTCGTGCCGGCCCAGATGGCATGATCGAAGCTGGCGATGCTGTAAATCTCGCCGCCCTTTAGCGCCGGGTGATCTGCAGCGTGGTAATGCCGAAAGCTGGTGCGAGCGGCGTCCATGACGCTGAGGGTCTTGCCGCAGCCAATCCAGACCCTGTCCAGCGCATCAATGTGGAGCGCCTGGACGGCATTGCAGGACAGCGATCCCGGGTCAGTCGGATTGTTTCTCCACGTCTTGAACCCGGCGCCGTCATACCGCACCAGACCGTCCAGCGTGCCAAGCCATAGATACCCCGCGCGGTCCTGGCCGATCGCAATCACCATGGTGGACGGCAGCCCGTCGCTGGGACCTACAGTCCGGAAGCGAGGGATCTCGGGAATCTTCGCCGCACACGGAAAGGCGCCCAGCAGCGCGACCAGCACGACGAACAACAGCAAACGCATGTGGGCATCCTTTCCACGTCCAGCCGGCATGCTCGCAACGGATCGTTGCGAACGCAAGCCAAGCGCGCGCTGCCGGGATGTGTCTAGAATCCGCCCATGACGCCTCTCGCCCGCCTGCTGGCCTTCCCTGCCCTGGTCCTGACCAGCCTCGCCGCCACCGCCGCGCCGGTGCGCTACGCGCTGGATCCGGTCCACACCCGGGTGCTGTTCGCGGTGGAACATGCCGGGTTTTCCAAGGCTCTAGGCACCGTATCCGGCAGCAGCGGCACCCTGGTGTTCGACCCGGACGACTGGGCGGCGGCAACGCTCGAGGTCACCGTGCCGCTGCGCCGCGCGGACCTGGGCGATGCGAAATGGAACGAGGCCACCCTGGCACGCAACCTACTCGACGCCGAGCGCTTTCCTGACGCGCATTTCGTCTCCACCAAGGTCGAAGCCAGCGATGCGACCCACGCCAAGGTCACCGGCAACCTCACCCTGCACGGGGTCACTCGCCCGGTCACGCTGGACGTCACCCTCAATGCGCTCAAGCGGCATCCGTTGCCGCCGTTCCGCCGCACCGCCGGCTTCTCGGCCACGGCCACGCTCAGCCGCGCCGCGTTCGGCGTGGATGCCTGGAAGTCGATGATCGGCGACACCGTCGAGCTACGCATCGAAGCCGAGGCCGTCCGCGAAGGCCGCGCCGACAGCGACGACGATGGCAGCAAGACCACCGAGCCCGCCGCGCCGGAGCAACCCGCGCCAGCGACCACCGATCCGGAGAGCGGCCGATGAGCCTGAAGAATGTCGAGCGCTGGGGCGGCGTCAGCCAGACCCTGCACTGGTTGATCGCGCTGCTGATCCTGGTGCTGGGCATCGTCGGCCTGACCATGGGCGAGCTGCCCAAGACGCCCAAGTATTTCTGGGTCTACACCGCGCACAAATCCGTGGGCCTGACCGTGCTGGCCCTGGTCATCGCCCGCCTGGGCTGGCGGCTGTATGCCGGCGCCCCGCCACCGGTGCCGGGCACGCCAAGCTGGCAGGAACGCATCGCCGGGTTCACCCACTGGCTGCTGTACGCGATGATCTTTGCGATGCCGCTGTCCGGGTGGCTGTACGACTCCACCAGCGGGCTGCGCCCGTTCCGCTGGTTCGGCCTGTTCAACGTGCCCAAGCTCAGCGCACCGGACGAGCAGCTGCGCGCGGTGTCGCACGCCGTGCACGAATGGGGCTTCTGGCTGTTGATTGCCGTGGTCCTGGCGCATGCCGGCGCCGCGCTTTACCACCATCTCTTCCAACGCGATGCCACGCTGACGCGCATGCTGCCGCGTGGCTGGCTCTCCCCCAAACCGTAAAGGATTTCGCATGTCTTCCAGGCTGTTTGCCTCCCCCCTGCTGGTTGCGTCCGCGCTGGTCGCCACCTTCGCCGCCGCCCCGGTGCTGGCCGCCGACTATGTCCAGGCGCCCGGCTCCTCGCTGGTGTTTGCAAGCAAGTACGACGGCGAAGTGTTCACCGGTACGTTCCCGGGCTTCGACACCACGCTGAGCTTCGATCCCGCCAACCTGGCCGGCGCCAAGCTCGATGTGCGCATCCCGCTGGCCGGTGCCAAGAGCGGCAATGGCGACCGTGATTCCACCCTTCAGGGGCCGGACTTCTTCAACGTGACCAAGTTCGCCACCGCGCGCTACCACGCCGAGAAATTCCGCGCGCTGGGCGGCAACCAGTACGCCGCCGACGGCACCCTGGAGCTGCGCGGTGTCAGCAAGCCGGTCACGCTGACCTTCACCTGGACGCCCGGCGCGCAGCCGGTGCTGGCCGGCAAGGCCACCGTCAAGCGCCTGGACTTCGGCGTGGGCGGCGGCGACTGGACCGATACCAAGACCATTCCCAACGAAACGGCAATCAGCACCAAGGTGGTGTTCAAGGCGAAGTGACGCGCCACCGGCCGCACCAGGACG
Organism: Xanthomonas sp. fls2-241-TYG-148; assembly: GCF_030208815.1. Taxonomy (NCBI): domain Bacteria; kingdom Pseudomonadati; phylum Pseudomonadota; class Gammaproteobacteria; order Lysobacterales; family Lysobacteraceae; genus Xanthomonas; species Xanthomonas sp. fls2-241-TYG-148. The sequence goes on along the minus strand of NZ_JARVTE010000009.1, from coordinate 228,396 downwards.
CGGCCACTGAACGGCGGACTACCTCGTCGGGTCCGCCGTTTTTTTATCTCTCATGCATGGGGTGCAGCGTCCAGCCAGGTGCGCAGACGTGGCGCATCGAATGGCCAGTCCAGCTCACGCCCCATCGGGTCGCGCAACACCGGCACACGCAGACCATAAGCGGACTCTAGCGCCGCATCGTCGTCGATGAACACGCTGAAGAACGCGCCTGCGCGCGCCTGGGCCAGCACTTCCACGGCCTGGTCGCAGAGGTGGCAGTCGTCGCGCTGGTAAAGGGTCAGGGCCATGCGGGGGTCTCATGCTGCGCTGCAGCCGTGCTGCAATCGCCAAGCGCTTAGAATAGCGGGCTTCTTGCTCACCTCTCCGGCACGCATGGCTGTCAGTACGTTCGACCTGTTCAAGATCGGTATCGGTCCGAGTTCCTCGCATACCGTGGGGCCGATGCGCGCCGCCGAGCGCTTCGTCCACCGCTGGTTGCTCGATACCGGCCGCTTGCAGGAGGTGACACGTCTGCGCGCCGAAGTCTTCGGCTCGCTGGCATTGACCGGGCGCGGCCATGGCACCGACAAGGCCGTGCTGCTCGGGCTGGAAGGGCACCGCCCGAACCTGATCGACCCGGACGTCATCCCCGCCACGCTCGAGCGCATCCGCAGCAGCAAGCGCATCAACCTGATGGGCCAGCACGCAATCAGCTTCGACGAAAAGCGCGACCTGCCGATGAACAAGCGGCAGAAGCTGCCGTACCACACCAACGGCATGCGCTTCACCGCCTACGATGCAAACGAAGCGGTGATCGCCACGCGCGATTACTACTCGGTGGGCGGCGGTTTCGTGGTCAACCAGGACGACGCCGCCGACGACCGCATCGTGGCCGACGAGACTCCGTTGCCCTACCCGTTCCTCAGCGGCGATGAGTTGCTGGCACAGTGCGCGCGCAGCGGCCTGAGCATTGCGCAACTGATGTTCGAGAACGAAAAGAGCTGGCGTAGCGAAGACGAGATCCGCGCCGGCCTGCGGGAGCTGTGGAACGCCATGCAGTCGTGCGTGGCACGTGGCATTCGCGAAGAAGGCACCCTGCCCGGCGGCCTGAACGTCTCGCGCCGTGCGCCCGCGCTGTACCGCGAGCTCTCCTCCAAACCCGAAGCGGCGATGCGCGACCCGTTGACCACGCTGGACTGGGTCAACCTCTACGCACTCGCGGTCAACGAAGAAAATGCTGCAGGCGGCCGCGTGGTCACCGCGCCCACCAACGGTGCAGCCGGCATCATTCCCTCGGTGCTGCATTACTTCGATCGTTTTTGCCCGGGCGCTTCGGAACAACGCATTTTCGACTTCCTGCTCACCGCAGCGGCAATCGGCATCCTGTACAAGGAAAACGCCTCGATTTCCGGCGCTGAAGTGGGCTGCCAGGGCGAAGTGGGCGTGGCCTGCTCGATGGCCGCCGGCGGCCTGGTCGCCGCGCTCGGCGGAAACCCCGGGCAGATCGAGAATGCGGCGGAAATCGGCATGGAGCACAACCTCGGCCTGACCTGCGACCCGATCGGCGGGCTGGTGCAGATCCCCTGCATCGAACGCAACGCGATGGGGGCAGTGAAAGCCATCAACGCCAGCCGCATGGCCATGCGTGGCGACGGCAAGCACAAGGTGTCACTGGACAAGGTCATCAAGACCATGCGCGACACCGGCCGTGACATGCAGGACAAGTACAAGGAAACCAGCCGTGGCGGGCTGGCGGTGAATGTCATCGAATGTTGAGTCGGTGCCTGGCTTAGAGCGGCTAACAAAACGTAGCGAGCAGTCGTCGGGTGGGTGCGGACGGCGCGGAGGAACCGGAATGTACGTGGGTACATGCCGATTCCGAGCACCGGCCGCGCCCGCCTGGCAGCCGCGCAGTCGTTTTGATAGCTGCTCTTAGTGCGTGCGTGACACAAGACCGGCCATCATTTGCTGGACGCAAGCGGTGACCGGTTGGACAACATGACAGTACTGCGCGCGGACGCTGCGCTTGTTCCAAGCAGCGGCCGTACGGCACCGCGGCGCGCCGTGGATACGTTGATCGCAATCGCCCGCGTGGTGCGCGTGGCACCGTGTTGCCCCCGCACGCGTCTGCGATTCTTCTTTTATTTCTCCACTCGCCTGTTCTGACAAGCGCGCGTCAAAGCGCGATGGTCAGCGCGACGCTAGCTGCCAACCAAACCGTTGCTCGACAGTTCGATCCAAGTACAGGCGCGACGCCCTTGTACAGCGCAAGCGTTGAGTGGCGCTCAGTAGCGGCCGCCACGTGCTGTACGCGCTCACCACAGCGCGCTGTGTAGCCTTGCGGGATTGCTCACCTGGAGATCGCGATGCGACACCTTGCCTGCTCTCTCGCCCTGGCGCTGGCCTGCGGCCCGCTGATGGCCCAGGAGGCCAGTTATGGCCCTCGCCTGGAAGGCTTCGATTACCCATATCCAGTGAAAACCTACGCGTTCACGTCGCAACAGCAGGCGCTGGAGATGGCGTACCTGGATGTTGCGCCAACGGGCAAAGCCAACGGGCGCACCGCCGTGCTGCTGCACGGCAAGAATTTCTGCGCCGCCACCTGGGAGCAAACCATCGCCGCACTGAGCAAGGCCGGCTACCGCGTGATCGCGCCCGACCAGGTGGGCTTTTGCAAATCCAGCAAACCGGCCGCCTATCAGTTCTCGTTCGCACAGCTCGCCGACAACACGCATGCCCTGCTGCAGAAGCTCGGTATCCAGCGCGCCGTGGTGGTTGGGCACTCGATGGGCGGCATGCTCGCGATCCGCTATGCACTGATGTACCCGCAAGCGACCGAGCACCTCGCGCTGGTCGACCCGATCGGGCTGGAAGACTGGAAGGCCGAAGGCATTCCGTGGCGCAGCGTGGATGCTTGGTACGACAACGAGCTGAAGATCAGCTTCGAGCGCATCAAGAAGTACCAGATGGACGTGTACTACGCTGGCCAATGGAAGCCGGAATTCGAGCGCTGGGCGCGCATGCAGGCCGGTATGTCACTGGGCAACGGCAAACAGGCCGTGGCGTGGAATCAGGCGCTGACCTACGACATGGTGTTCAATCAGCCGGTGGTTTACGAGCTGCCCAAGCTCGCCGTGCCAACCACGCTGTTCATCGGGCTTAAGGATCGCACTGCCATCGGCAAGGACACCGCACCGCCAGAGGTGAAGGCGCGCGTGGGCGATTACACCAAGCTGGGCAAACGCGCCGCCGAGGCCATTCCGGATGCCACGCTGGTCGAATTCGCTGACCTGGGACATTCGCCACAGGTGCAGGATCCGGTGCGTTTCAATGCCGAGTTATTGAAGGCGATTTCCCGCTAGCCAGTTGCGGCGCGCAGGTTCTGGCATGCGCGCCGCCAGTACCAGGCGCGAGCCCCACGCGCCTTTAACGGATCGGCGGCACCTAGCCTAAGGGGCACCAGGCAGCGGCATTCGCTTGGGCAGCCGCCGGCCATTCGCGCACTGCCCTCTGTTCTCATCACCGCCCGGTGCGATGGCGCGTGCCAGGGGTGACACCCGCGCACAGGCCTAACCGCAATGCCGTCCGCACGCGACAGCACCAACAATGCGTCGGGTGCGAAGCACCGCAACCTCAGCCAGCAACGATCCGCAGCACATCGTCCAGCAACGCCGCCGCGGTCACTTCGGCACCGGCGCCCGGCCCTTGAATCAACAGCGGCTGGTCGCGGTAGCGATCGCTGCTGATGGCGACACGGTTATCGGTGCCCGCGCCGCCCGCCAGCGGGTGGTCCAAAGCCAATTCGCGCAAGCCCACGCTTGCCCCATGCTCGTCCACGCGGCCGACGAACCGCAGGCAGCGGCCGGCGGCACGGGCCTGCTGCCAACGTGTCTGCACCAGCGCATCGAGCGTTTCCAAGTGCGCGTCCACCGCCTCCGGTGCCACAGACGCCAGCGCGGCAGGCACCAGCGATTCCACATGCACCTGCTCGGCTTCCAGCGGTTGCCCGGCCGTACGCGCCAGGATCAGCAATTTGCGGCGCACGTCCTCACCGGAGAGATCGATGCGCGGATCGGGCTCGGTGTAGCCGGCCGCCATGGCCTCGCGGACGCACGCCGAGAACGGCGCACTGCCGTCATAGCGATGAAACAGCCATGCCAACGACCCCGACAACACCCCTTCGATCGAATGAATCTGGTCGCCGCCGGCCACCAGTGCACGCACGCTGCTGAGCAAGGGCAGCCCAGCACCCACGGTGGCACTGTCGCCGTAATACGCGCCGCTAGCGTGACGCGCGGCATACAGGTCCTGCGCACGCGACAGTGCCGTGCCCTGGCCCAGCTTGTTGGCCGTCACTATATGCACGCCGCGGGTCAGCCATTCCACGTGCCAATCCGCCACCACGTCGCTGGCGGTGGCATCCACCAGCACATCGCCGGCGCGCAGCGCAGTGGTTTCTGCCCACGGCTGCAGCTCCGCGCGGCCACGCGGCGCCGCGTTGGCCAGCTGCAATGCCTGCTCCGCGCCGGCACCACAATCGTGCGCAATCCGCGAGTTGGCCAGCCAGTCAAAGCGCGGCAGGCGCAACTGACGCTGCTGCAAGGCGGTATAGCGCGTCACGAAGGCACGCCCCACCGTGCCGGTGCCTAACAGGGCGAGTCGCGGTGTGGGCGTCACGGCAGCCACCGGCGAACGGCGCGAGACAGGCAGCACGGCGCTCACGCGTCGACCTGTTTGCGCGCGACCGCGCTCAACGCGGCTTCCGCACGTGCCAGGCCAGCGCGCAGATCGACCAGCAGATCCTCGGCAGATTCAATGCCCACCGACAGACGCAACAAGCCATCGGAAATACCGGCCGCAGCGCGCGCTTCGGCGGTCATCGCCGCATGCGTCATCGAGGCCGGATGCGCGATCAGACTCTCCACGCCGCCCAGCGATTCGGCCAGGGTGAAATAACGCAGCCCGTCGACGAACGCACGCACCGCCGCCTCACCGCCATTGAGCTCGAAGCTGATCATCGCGCCGAAGCCCTTCTGCTGGCGCGCCGCCAACGCATGGCCAGGATGCGATGCCAGCCCGGGGAAATACACATGGTTCACTGCCGCGTGTTCGTCCAGCAGCACCGCGATCGCATCGGCGTTTTCCTGGTGCACCCGCAGGCGGGCATCCAGCGTGCGCAGCCCGCGCAAGGTCAAAAACGCATCGAACGGCGAACCGGTCAGGCCCAGCGCGTTGGCCCACCACACCAGTTGCTGGTGCAGCTCCGCATCGCGCGCGATCACTGCGCCGCCCACCACATCGCTGTGGCCGTTGACGTACTTGGTGGTCGAATGCAGCACCAGGTCGGCGCCAAATTCCAGCGGCTTTTGCAGCGCCGGCGACAGGAAGGTGTTGTCCACCACGGTCAGCGCGCCCACCTTGTGCGCGGCCTCGATGACAAAGCGCAGATCGGTGATGCGCAGCAACGGGTTGGACGGGGTTTCGATCAGCACCAGCTTGGGCGACTGCGCCAATGCATCGGCCAGCGAGCGCGGGTCGGTGAGGTCGGCGGTGATCAGGGCGAAATGGCCCTTCTTGGCCAGCGCGTTGAACAACCGCCAGCTGCCGCCGTAGGCATCGTGCGGCACCACCAGGGTGTCGCCGGGCTGCAGCAAGGCGTTGAGCACCAGGTTGATCGCGCCCATGCCGGTGGAGGTGATCACGCCGCCGGCGCCGCCTTCCAGTTCGGCCAGGGCTTCGCCGAGCAGGTCGCGGGTGGGGTTGCCGCTGCGGGTGTAGTCGTATTGGCGCTTGTTGCCGAAGCCGTCGAAGGAGAAGTTCGACGACAGCACGATCGGCGGCGTCACCGCGCCGTAGGCGGTGTCCCGGTCGATTCCGGCACGGACGGCGGCGGTGGCAGCGCTACAGGGCGCGTCGGCAGGGTCACGAAAGCTCATGCGGTTTCTCCGGTCGTGCGAAGGGCAGTGGTGAGGATCGCGTCGATGCGATCGATTTCTTTGAGGAAGGCGTCGTGGCCGTAGGGCGAGCGCAGCACGCGCAAACTGCCGCGCGGTCCCAGCCCTTCGACCAGGCTGACCAGATCGGCCAGCGGCACCAGGCGGTCGCCTTCCACCGCGACCACCACCGTGGGCACGGCGACCGCAGCCGGGTCGATGCGGTGCAGGTCGATGGACTCGGACAGGCGCAGATAGGCGTTCACCGGCGTGCGCGCCACGTATTGGGCGCCGGCCGCATCCAGATAGTCTTCGGCGGCCACGCGCACGCGGCCATTGATCACTTCCGGCGGCGCATCGAAGCGCTCGCTGAATTCTTCCGGGGTGCGGTAGCTCAGCATCGCGAACTGGCGTGCCAGGGCGAGCCCGTGGTGCTCGGCGCATTGCAACTGGCCAAGCGCCACCGCGCGCCGCTGCAGGGCACGCCATGCGGCGGCATACGGATGAGCCCGATGGGCACCACTCACCGCAACCAGCGTGTGCAGCCGCGCGGCATGCCGGCTGGCGAATTGCAGGCCGACCAGGGCGCCGTAGGAATAACCGACAAAGCCGTGCAGGCGCGCGATGCCCAGCACATCCAGCAGTGCGGCGATTGCATCGGCCTGGTCGGCGGTGTCGATCGGCGCATCCAGGCTGCCGTCTGCACCAAGAAAATCGAAGGCCAATAGTCGGCGCGACGCCGGGTCCAGCGCGCGGCCGGCACCGACCAGCCCCTCTACCCAACCTTTCTCGGGGAACACCGCGCTGGCAGCGAGATGGCGATGGGCTGAAATTCCGCCCGCCACGAACACCACCGGCGCCTGCTCCGCGCCAACCAGTTCGTAGCGCAGGCGCAGCTCGCGTTGGCCGGCGTGGCGCATCGGTAGATTGATGACGAGCTCGCCGCGCACGGCAGGCGGGGCGTCGCTATCAGCGGCGGGCGTATAGGTGTCGGCGGTGGTGAGTGGCGATGCTGTGGTCACGAGGCTCATGGCGATATCCGGGGTGGATCGGCCATCGAGCTTCGCGGGAGCTCGCGTTCGACGTGCGGAGGGCACGATTCGAACCATCTTTCGGCGGACGCTGAGGTCCCCGCAGGATTTGGCACCAAACGCGGGCGCTTGCGCGCTCCGCTGGCTGCCCCGGCATCAAAGGGCCTGTCCCTCCGCCGGTCTCGATGGTGAGGCTACGATGCCACCGCCTTTTTGCGATGTCAATCTCTTCATGCGGATGGAAAGATATATTTTCATCCGATACCACCTGGCCGTGATGGACCGCATACTTGCGCCCCTCTCGCCCGACCTCAACTGCAGCCGCTCGCCCATGCTTCGTGCCGCCGTTTCCGCCGTCATCCTGCTGTTGTGCATCCCCGCGGCACCGGTCGCCGCGCAACAGCGCTGGCATTGGCCTGGCGCAGCGGCAGTGGGCGCAACGCCACCTGCAAGTGCGTCGCAACGCGCCGAAACCGCCGCCGCGCCGGGCCTGGCCCTGCAGCTCGAATGGCAGGCGCCGGTGTATCTGGCCTGGGCCGTCAATCCACTGGACGGCCCGGCCGAAGTGCGCCTGAGCGCACCGCCCAGCGCCGACTACCGCGCCGTGCCGCAGCTTCCGTTGGTGCAGTCGCTGGGCGCGCGCGAACGGCGCCTGCTGGCCCGCGTGTACCCGGTCAGCCAGCGCAGGACCCTGGACGGGCTCGGCCTGCGGCTGGAGGTGGTGCCCGGCGACCCGCAGGCGCACCTGCAGGAAGCGCGCTACCAGTTGCCGTTCCGCGACGTGCCGATCCAGGTGGACCAAGGCTATGGCGGCCAGTACAGCCACGGCGACGATCCCAACTGGTATGCCATCGACTTCGCCCTGCCCGCCGGCACGCCGGTGCTGGCCGCCCGCGACGGCGTGGTCATGGAGATCCAGCAAGGCGCCGAGGAGGCCGGCCCGCATGGGCCGGATGCCGGCGGCGGCAACCTGGTGCGCCTGCTCCACGCCGACGGCAGCATGGCGATCTACGCCCACCTGGCTCCGGCGGGCGTGCTGGTGCGCCCCGGCCAGCGCGTGCGCAGCGGCGAGCGGCTCGGCAGCGCCGGCAGCACCGGCTTCAGCACCGCGCCGCACCTGCATTTCGCGGTGCAACGCAACGTCGGCCTGCGGCTGATCTCGCTGCCATTCCGGATGAGCGGCCCACAAGGCGAGCTGCACTTCCCCTCGCCCGCGCCCTGACGCGTGCCGCCAGCGCCAGCCAGGCGCCCTGGGCTGCCGCTGGCCGGCGCACCGAAGCCGCTATAATCACCGGCTTCCTCAGTTTCCGCAGGCGTCCGACCGGGCGCGCTCCCTCATGTCCGAAGTCTCCAACGAAGCCGCGCGCCGCCGCACCTTCGCCATCATTTCCCATCCCGACGCCGGCAAGACCACGCTGACCGAAAAGCTGCTGCTGTTCGGCGGCGCGATCCAGATGGCCGGCTCGGTGAAGGGACGCAAGGCCGCCCGCCACGCCACCTCGGACTGGATGGCGCTGGAAAAAGAGCGCGGCATCTCGGTGACCTCCTCGGTGATGCAGTTCCCGTACGAGGACAAGATCGTCAACCTGCTCGACACCCCCGGCCACGCCGACTTCGGCGAGGACACCTATCGCGTGCTGACCGCAGTGGACTCGGCGCTGATGGTGATCGACGTGGCCAAGGGCGTGGAAGAACGCACCATCAAGTTGATGGAAGTCTGCCGCCTGCGCGACACCCCCATCATGACCTTCATCAACAAGCTCGATCGCGAAGGCAAGAACCCGATCGACCTGCTGGACGAAGTGGAAACCGTGCTGGGCATCCAGTGCGCCCCGGTCACCTGGCCGATCGGCATGGGCCAGCGCCTGAAGGGTGTGGTGCATCTGATCACCGGCGAAGTGCACCTGTACGAGCAAGGCCGCAACTTCACCCGTCAGGACTCCACCATCTTTCCCTCGCTCGATGCACCGGGTCTTGCCGAAAAGATTGGCACGCAGATGCTGGACGAACTGCGCGAGGAACTGGAACTGGTGCAAGGCGCCAGCAATCCGTTCGACCTGGATGCCTACCGCGCCGGGCAGCAGACGCCGGTGTTCTTCGGCTCGGGCGTCAACAACTTCGGCGTGCAGCCGTTGCTGGATTTCTTCGTCGAGCACGCACCGCCGCCGCAGGCGCGCGATACCACCGGCCGCCGCGTCGAAGCGGTCGAGCCCAAGTTGAGCGGCTTCGTGTTCAAGATTCAGGCCAACATGGACCCGCAGCACCGCGACCGCGTGGCGTTCATGCGCGTGTGCTCGGGCAAGTTCACTGCCGGCATGAAAGCGCTGCATGTGCGCAGCGGCAAGGACGTGAAGCTGGCCAACGCGCTGACCTTCATGGCCTCCGATCGCGAGATCGCCGCCGAAGCGTGGCCGGGCGATGTGATCGGCATCCACAACCACGGCACCATCTCCATCGGCGATACCTTCACCGAAGGCGAATCGCTGTCGTTCACCGGCATTCCCAACTTCGCGCCGGAATTGTTCCGCCGCGCACGCCTGCGCGACCCGCTCAAGCTCAAGCAGTTGCAGAAGGGCCTGGCACAATTGTCCGAAGAAGGCGCCACGCAGTTCTTCCGCCCGCTGATGAGCAACGACCTGATCCTCGGCGCGGTCGGTGTGCTGCAGTTCGACGTGGTGGCCTACCGGCTCAAGGACGAGTACGGCGTGGATGCGATCTTCGAACCGGTGAGCGTCACCACCGCACGCTGGGTGCACTGCGACAACCCCAAAAAGCTCGAAGAGTTCCGCGAGAAGAACGCCGGCAATCTGGGCATCGATGCGGCCGGGCAACTGGTGTATCTCGCACCCACCCGGGTCAACCTGCAGCTGGCCCAGGAACGCGCGCCGGACGTGCGCTTTTCCGCAACGCGCGAACACGCTTACGCCACCGCGGTCGATTGACCGCCACTTGAATCGCCACAAGCCAGCGCCACCGCTGGCGATGCGATTTGCGCGCGGTTACGGTACCTTTTGGGCATGAATGCAGACGCCCCCCCCCTCCACCGACCTGCGCGATGAAATCGCCAGTGCGGTGACCCACGGCCTGGGCGCGATCGCCGCACTGGCCGGTGGCTCGGTCCTGATCACCCTGGCCGCGATCTACGGCGATGGCTGGCAGCTGGCCACCACCATCGTTTTCAGTGCCACGCTGATCCTGCTGTATGTCGCATCCACGCTGTTCCATGCCATCCCGCACGTGGGTGCCAAAGCCCGCCTGCAGGTGCTCGATCACTGCGCGATCTATCTGCTCATTGCAGGCACCTATACGCCGTTCATGCTGATCAACCTGCGCGGGCCATGGGGCTGGAGCCTGTTCGCTGCGATCTGGACCATCGCCGCAGCGGGCGTGATCTTCAAGCTGTTTTTCACCGGCCGCTTCCGGCTGCTGTCGACCATCCTGTACCTGGCAATGGGCTGGCTGATCATCGTGGCGATCAAGCCCCTGCTGGCAGCGGTCGATACGTGGTCTCTATGCTGGCTGCTCGCCGGCGGGCTCTTCTATACGTTGGGCACCTACTTCTACCAGCGCGACACGCAGCGCTATTTCCACGCCATCTGGCACCTGTTCGTGCTCGCCGGCAGCGCTTGCCACTTTGTGGCGGTCACCGCGCAAATCGTGTGACCGATGGCGCGTTCGCGCGCCGTGCACGAGGCTTCGCCAACCATGGGTCGGGTGACTACCCCGACCGCTTCCACCGCCGCCCGCCCTTCCCGCCAACCACGCCGACGCCGCTGGTTGATCGGCACCGGCATCGTGCTGGCACTGATCGTGATCCTGGTGCTGGTGTTCGACTGGAACTGGTTGCGTGGCCCGGTGGAGCGCGCAGTCAGTGCCAAGACCGGGCGCGAATTCCACCTGGGCCATCTCGATGTGGATCTGGGCCGCATCGTCACCGTGCGCGGTGAGCAGCTGAGCTTAGGCAATGCCGCATGGTCCAAACGCGGCCCCATGGCGCAGATGCGCTCAGCCGAAATCGATGTCGAATTCTGGCCATTGCTGCGCGGCAAGGTGCGCCTGCCGGAGATCCGGCTGGAGCACGCCACGGTGGTACTGGAAGCCGGCGACGACACCCACCCCGGCAACTGGGTGTTCGAGACCAGCGGCGGCGATGGCACCCTGCCGCGACTGGGCCGTTTGCTGGTGCAGGACGGACGGCTGCAGTACATCGATGCGGTCAATAAGTCTGACGTGGACGTCGCCATCAACAGCCTGGCACCACCGCGCAGCGATCAGCGCGCCGCGCCGATCGGCATCGACGGCAAGGGTCGCTGGAAGGGGTATCCCTTCACGCTCAAGGGCAATACCGCCTCGCCGCTGGAGCTGAGCCAGACCGAGCACCCGTTCCGGATCGACCTGCGCGGCAGTGCCGGGGCTACCCGCACCCACGTGCGCGGCACGCTGACCAATCCGTTTCAATTCCAGGTGTTCGACCTGCAGATGGCATTGAGCGGCCAGGACATGGAAGACCTGTATCCGCTAACCGGCGTGGCGATTCCCTCAACCCCGCCGTACACGCTGGATGGCCGCCTGCGCCGCAACGGCGATATCTGGCGCTACGAAGATTTCACCGGCAAGGCCGGCGATAGCGATCTCTCAGGCACCGCAGAAGTGGATCTGCGCAACAAGCGCCCCTTCCTGCGCGCCGATCTGGCCTCCAAACGCCTGGATTTCGACGACCTCGCCGGGTTTGTCGGTGCACCGCCCAAGACTGGCGCCAACGAATCGGCTAACGCCGAGCAAAAGAAGCAGGCAGCGCAATTGGCCGCCGACACCCGTGTACTGCCCGACACGCCCTATGACCTGTCCAAATTGCGGGCGATGGATGCGCAGGTGCGCTGGCGCGCGCAGCGCATCAATGCACCCTCGTGGCCGCTGGACGACATGGATGCGTCGCTGCGCTTGAAGGATGGATTGCTGCAGCTGGATCCACTCAATTTCGGCGTGGCGGGCGGCGATATCCGCTCCACCATCCGCATGGACGCACGCAACCCGGTGATTTCCACCCAGCTGCAGGCCGCGATTCGCGGTATCCGCCTGGACAAGCTGTTCCCCGATGCCACCCTGGCCAAGCAGGCGTCTGGTGCGATCGGTGGCGATCTGGATCTGAAAGGACGTGGCAACTCGATCGCCGCCATGCTCGGTACCGCCGACGGCTCGATCGGTGTGGGCATGGGCCGCGGTCACGTGGGCAACCTGATCATGGAACTGGCCGGCCTGGATATTGCCGAATCGCTGAAATACCTGGTCACCCGCGACCGGCAGATTCCGGTGCGCTGCATCTTCGGCGACTTCGGTGTGCGCGATGGCGTGATGCAATCGCGCGCGCTGGCCTTCGACAGCACCGACACCATCATCATCGGCGAAGGAAGTATCAGTTTGAAGGACGAGCAGCTGGATCTGCTGCTGCGCCCGCGCCCGAAGGATCGCAGCATCCTCAGCCTACGCTCGCCGCTGCGGATCGGCGGGACCTTCAAGGACCCGTCGTTCCGCCCGGATTTCAAGGCGCTGGGCGTGCGTGGCGCCATCGCGGTTGCACTGGGCAGCATCGCCCCGCCCGCTGCCCTGCTGGCGACCTTCGAACCCGGCCCCGGCAAGGACAGCGACTGCGGCGGCAAGTACGCGCAGTAACGCCTCGCCTCAGCTGGCGATGTAGCGCTGCAACTGGTCGATGTCCTGTTGCTGCGCTTCGATCACCGCCTTGACCAGATCGCCGATGGAAATCACGCCCTGCACGCGGCCGTTATCCACCACCGGTAGATGCCGAAAACGCCCATCGGTCATCAGCTGCATGCAGTGCTCGACCGAGTCTGCGGGCGACACCGTCACCACCGCGTGGCTCATGATCTCCGCCACGCTGGTGCTGGACGAGGAACGGTCCCGCAACACCACCTTGCGCGCGTAATCCCGCTCGGACACGATGCCGACCAGGCGCTCGCCCTCCATCACCAACACCGCACCGATGCTCTTGTCGGCCATCAGACGGATGGCCTCGATCACCGCGGCGTCGGCCGCGACGGAAAACACCTCAACCTGCTTCATCCCCAACAGCTGCCGTACCGTTTGCATGGCCTGCTCCGCGATTGGACTGGTCGCCCGAGAATACTCCCGCCGCGCCGCGATACGTATCGATCAGATACAGCGGCCGTTGCTTGGCCTCGTCGTACAGGCGCCCCAGGTACTCGCCGATCATGCCCAGCGCGATCAGCTGGATGCCGCCCAGGAACAGGATGATCGACATCATGGTCGGCCAGCCGGGCACCGGGTCGCCCATCAGCGCCGCCTTGACGATCACCCAGCCACCGAACCCGAACGCCACCAGCGCCGTCAGCATGCCCAGGTAGGTGGCCGCGCGCAGTGGCACGGTGGAGAAGCTCGTGATGCCGTCCAGCGCAAAATTCCACAGCCGCCACACCGTAAACTTGCTGCGCCCCGACAAGCGCGGCGCGCGCCGGTACGGGAGCGCCACCTGGCGAAATCCCACCCAGCCAAACAGCCCTTTCATGAAACGATGGCGTTCGCGCAATTGCTGCAGCGCCTGCACCACCCGTGGCGAGAGCAGCCGGAAATCACCGGTATCGGCAGGAATCGGCGTCCGTGACAACTGCCGGATCACCCGGTAAAACGCATGTGCGGCCGCACGCTTCAACCAGCTTTCGCCTTCGCGAAACACGCGCGTGCCAAAGATGTTGTCGTACCCGGCGCGCCACAACGCGACAAACTCGGGAATGAGCTCCGGCGGATCCTGGCCATCCGCGTCCAGCAGTACCACCGCGCCCGGCTGCACATGGTCCAGCCCGGCCGAGATCGCCACTTCCTTGCCGAAATTACGCGACAACCGCACTGCGCTGACCTGCGCATCGGCATCGGTAAGCGCCTGCAGCACCTGCCAGGTGTCGTCGGTGCTGCCATCGTCGACATACAGCACGTGCGTCTGCACGCCGCTCAGGCCAGCCAGGACACCCTGCACGCGCGGGTGCAGCAACGGGATGCTGGTCGCTTCGTTGAAGGCGGCAATCACCACGGTCAGGCGTTCCGCGGTGAGCGGAGCGTTCTGATCGGCCGGCAGCATCGCGGTCGCGCTCATGGCGCCTGCAGATAGCCGGGGCCACCCAACTGGCGGGCCTGGCGCTGGATCCACGCAGTGCGGCGCTGCACATAGGCGCCGGGGCGGCGCGCGTCATAGCGGCGCGGCGATGGCAGTACGGCGGCAAGGCGCGCCGATTCGGTCGGCGTCAGCCGCGACGCATCCTTGCCCCAGAATTGCCGCGCAGCTGCTTGCGCGCCGTAAATTCCGTCGCCGAATTCGGCCACGTTCACATACATCTCCAGGATGCGTTGCTTGGGCCAGAACAGCTCGATCAGCAGCGTGTACCAGGCCTCCAGCCCCTTGCGCATCCAACTGCGACCTTGCCACAGGAACACGTTCTTGGCGACCTGCTGACTGATGGTGCTGGCGCCGCGCACGCGGCCACCGCGCGCGTTGTAGTCGCGTGCCTTCTCGATCGCCTGCAGATCGAACCCATGGTGAGATGGAAACTGCTGGTCTTCGGCGGCCACCACCGAAATCGGCAGGCTGGGCGCGATCTCGTCGAGGTCGCGCCACTGATGGTGCAGCGAGAACCCCGCCTCACCCTCGCCCCAGGCCTCCAGGTAGCGGCCCACCATCACCGTGCTGATGGGCGGGTCGATGATGCGCAGCGCCAACACCTGCAGCACGCTCGCTGCAGCGAACAGCAATGGTGCTGCCAGCACCCAGCGCAGCCAGCGCCGCGCCCGACGCGGTGGCCTGGCCTGCTTGTCATCCAATCCGTCCGTCCCCATTGTTCGCTACGACCTTCATCCCGATGCCTGCCGCATTATCCGGCACTGGCGTCCCTTACGTCCGACGCTCCCATGACCGATCACGATCAGCTTTCCCGTTTCCTGTTGCCTGCCGCCGGCGTGCGTGGCGTGCATGTGCGTCTGACCCAAGCCTGGCGCGACATCCAGGGCGCTGCCCACTACCCGCCGTTCGCACGCCAGTTGCTTGGCGAGGCCGCAGTCGCGTCAGCGCTGTTCACCGGCCACACCAAGGTGGACGGCCGGCTGTCGGTGCAGTTGCGCGGCAATGACCGCCTGCGCACGCTGTTTGCCGAATGCACCGCCGCCGGCACCTTGCGCGGCATCGTCCAGATCGCCGACGGTGCCGATGCGCCCACCGATCTGCGCGAGCTCGGCGACGACGCCCTGCTGGCCATCACCATCGAGAACCCCGGCCTGGACCCGCGCGAACCGCAGCGCTACCAGAGCCTGGTGGGCATGCAGGCGCCGGATCTGGCCGAAGCGTTCGAAACCTACTTCCTGCAGTCCGAGCAGCTGCCCACCCGCCTGCTGCTGGCCGCCGGGCCTGACCAGGCTGCGGGCCTGTTGCTGCAAAAGCTGCCCGGCGACGAAGGCGACACCGACGGCTGGACCCGCGTCGGCGCCCTGTTCGACACCCTGGGCGCCCCGGAACTGCTTTCGGTCGCCGGCGAAGACCTGCTGCATCGTCTATTCCATGAAGAAGCGCCCGAATTGGTGGGCAACAAGGCGCTAAGCTTCGGCTGTTCCTGCTCACGCGAGCGCGTCGCCGCCATGCTGCAGTCGCTGGGCGAAGACGAAGCGCGCGCGGCGGCGGAGCCGACTGGGGAAGTCGAGGTGCGGTGCGAGTTCTGCGGGCGTGAGTATCACTTCCCGTTGACCGAACTGGACGTACTTTTCAGCGAGGTGCAGCCATCGCAGGATGCGCCGGAACGGTTGCAGTAGAGAGCATCTGGCAAGCGACGTTCTGGGGAGAGCGAGGACTTGTTAAATATTCATAAACACCCTAGCATCCTCACTGCCCGCTATCGGGAACTTAACACCTGCCTCTGGGTCTGAACTCTGGTATGCGACATCTTCTGCGCCTTCCGCTCGCTCTCTTGGTTGCCCTTGCGGCAGCCAGCGGCGTGCACGCGCAGTCGGCAGCCCAGATCCGTGAAAGCACCATCTTGCCGGTATGGAACAAGGGCAGCGGCAAGGTCGAAGCCTTCCTCTACCTGGAACCGACCGGCGAGCAGAAGGCCGGCGCGCGCTGGCATTTCGGGCGTAATTCGCTTGATGCCGCGTTTGGCCTGACCTCGGGCGATTCGCTCGGCCTGCTGTGCAACAGCAGCCGCGGCACCAATATCAGCGGCCTTGCCAGCCATTGCCTGCTCGCAGGTATCGGCGATGACGAAGAAGACAGCGCGGCCGCCTCGCGCCGCGTGTCCGCCACGCTGGGCTTCAACCGCAATGGCGCACGCGCCGGCGTAACTGCGGGGACCGGCCGCGACACCCTGCCCTCCTGGTTGATCGGTGCCGGCAAGGCCCCACTGACCCGCGTCGAGCAGAACGATCTCACCGTCTTCGGCCAGAAGAACATCGGCCGCGAAGGCTTCGTGTCCATTGGTGGTACCTACGCCCGCGCCCGCCTGGTGCCGCTGGCCGACGTCTCGCCGGCCATTGCCGACCAATGGGACAGCAAGACCCTCAGCGTCGGCGGCGGCTACGGCGCCTTCAGCGCCAATGTCATCGGGCGCGTGGTTGACGTCCCCGGCCAGCCGGAAAAGTGGGAAGGCCTGGGCCTCGGCCTGACCTGGCGCACCCCCTGGAGCGGCCAGCTCACGGTCGGCGCGGAGAACGTCATTTCCCGCGGCAAGAACCCGTTTGCCCCAAACAACGAGAGCAACAGCGACGGGACCATCCCGTACGTCAGGTACGAGCAAGACCTGTAAGCCTCTGATTAGAAAAAAGAATTTAGCAACGCCACCGGCCACCAGCCGGTGGCGTTTTGCGTTGTGGCCGACCGTTCGTCGCCCGATTTCACGTCTTTCTTCTTTTTCATTAACGGGACTTTAATTCCTGACGCAACGCATATACCATCGGTTCACCCTGACGTTTTGGATCCGCTTCTTCGGATCCCCCGCCGGGCCAACAAACCCTTGGCAGTACCCAAGATCACTTGGAGAGAGAGCTAATGAATTGCAAGTCCAACAAGCTGCGCGATGCAGTTGTCCTCGCGCTTGTCGTGGGCGTCGGCGGTACTGGTACCGCCATCGCTCAGGAAGCCGGTACCACCAACCTCGACAAGATCGAAGTCACCGGCTCGCGCATCAAGCGCGCCGACGTTGAAACGTCGCAGCCAGTCTTCAGCATGAGCCGTCAGCAGATCGAATCGCAGGGTTTGACCTCGATCGGCGACGTGATCCAGAACATCAGCTCCGGTGGTTCGGCGCTTAACAGCAATGTCAACAATGGCGGCAACGGCGAAACCCGTGTCAACCTGCGCAACCTCGGCTCAAACCGCACCCTGGTGCTGGTCAACGGCCGTCGTTGGGTCGGCGGCACCGGTCTCGGTGGCGCGGTCGACCTCAACACGATTCCGACTGCTGCCGTCGAGCGCATCGAAGTCCTGAAGGACGGCGCCTCTACGATCTACGGCTCCGACGCCATCGCCGGCGTGGTCAACATCATCCTGCGCCAGAACTTCGATGGGGCCGAAGCGAATGCGTATTTCGGCCAGTACGATAAGGGCGATGGCAGCCGCGAGTCCTACGACTTCACCATCGGTTCGACCGGTGAGCGCTGGCATGCCACGTTGGGCGTCGGCTATGTGAAGGAAGAGCCTGTCTGGGCGGGCGATCGTGAAATTTCCGCGGTCCCGGTGCTCGGTGCAGTTGCCGGCACCGGTAACAGCACGACGATTCCTGGTGGGCGTTTCGGTATTTTTGGCTCAACCGGTCCGGACCCCAGAACTGGTGCTCCCACCTTCGGCGCGACGCGCTTCAATGGAACGCCGGGCTTCTCCATTACCAATAATGGCGGCACCACCTCGCGCAACTACACCGCTGCCGACAGCTACAACTTCGCGCCTGCCAACTACTTGGTGACGCCGCAGGAGCGCAAGTCGGTATTTGCCGACGCCGGTCTGTCGATCACCGACAACGTGCGATTCAAGACCACCGTGACCTACAACGAGCGTGAGTCGAGCCAGATCCTGGCGCCGATGCCGATCGTTCTGGGTCGCTCCGCGCCTGGCACCAATGGCGCCGACATCGTCATTTCGGCCAACAACATCTACAACAATACCGGCCGCGATATCGATTACATCCAGTACCGTGCGGAAGAAACGGGTGGGCGTATCTTCACCCAGAACGTCAAGACGTTTGGCTTCAGCGGTGCATTCGAGGGTGACTTCGAAGTTGGCCAGCGCTTCTTCAACTGGGAAGCCGGTATGTTCTACGGCAAGAACGACCAGACCGATCGCACCACTGGTCTGTTCAACATCTCTGCATTGCGCAATGCACTTGGCCCGTCGTTCGTCGACGCCGGCGGCGTTGCACGCTGCGGAACCGCAGCCAGCACGATCGACGGCTGCGTGCCGATGAACATGCTGAGCGGCCCGGGCTCCTTGACCCCGGAAATGCTGGGCTACGCAGGCTTTAACGCACATGACCTCTACGGGTACGAGCAGAAGACCTACTTCGGTAACATCGGCGGCGAGCTGTTCGACCTGCAGGGAGGCGCGTTCGCCTTCTCCTTGGGTGTCGAACACCGCGAAGAATCCGGCTTCGATGATCCGGATGCCCTGATCAACTCCGGCGACACCACCGGCAATGCACGTACCGCAACCGACGGCGGCTACAAGCTGGATGAAGCCTACGTCGAATTCGCAGTGCCGCTGCTGGCTGATCTGCCGGGCGCACAGCTGCTCGACTTCAGCCTGGCAACGCGCTATTCGGACTACAGCAACTTCGGTGACACCACCAATAGCAAGTTCGGTTTCCGCTGGAAGCCGATCACCGATTTGATGATCCGTGGTAACTGGTCGCAGGGCTTCCGCGCACCGTCGATCAACGAACTGTTTCAGGGCGTAAGCGATACCTTCGAAGACGTGAGCGATCCGTGCGCAGGTTCCTTCAGCGATGGCTCCGTCAACGCGGCTCGTCCAGGCTCGTGCGGCGCAGTGCCAGCCTACGCACAGGCCAACCCGCAGGTACGTACCGCCACCGGTGGCAACCCGAACCTCCAGCCGGAAACCTCGACGTCCAAGACGTTGGGCTTCGTCTACAGCCCGGGTTGGGTGACCGGTCTGGATATCTCGCTCGACTGGTGGAACATCGAGATCGAAGACGCGATCGACACGCAGACCGTGCAGGAGACGCTGGATAGCTGCTACCTGGCAGGTATTGCCAATGCTTGTTCGCTGATTCAGCGCGAGCCAACTGGCGAAGTTTCGAATCTGCTGGCAGTGCCGAACAACATTGCGAAAATCGAGGCTGAAGGTTACGACCTGACCTTGGGCTACCGCTTGCCTGATACCGCATGGGGCAGCTTCAGCGTCGTGTGGGACTCGACCTACATGAGCAAGTTCGTGGTCGAAAAGCCGCTGCAGGATCCGGAAACCCGCGTTGGTCTGTACCGCGGCGGTTCGGCTCGTGACAATAACTGGCGCATCCGCTCCAACCTAATGCTCAATTGGGAACTGGGTGATGTCGGCGGTTCGGCATCGATGCGCTACTACAGCTCGCAGGTTGAAAACTGCACCGGCGCCAACGTCGCCACCCCGGCAAACGTCGCGCTGCTGTGCTCGGATCCGAATCGTGTGACCAGTGCCGGGGCCGCTCCACGTAACCACGTGCCCAGCGTCACCTACACCGATCTGGCTGCGTATTGGAAGGCTCCGTGGAATGCCCGCGTCACCGTTGGCGTGAACAATGCCTTCGATCGCGATCCGCCGCAGGCTGCTACCGCGTTCGCAAACAGCTTTGACTCGCAGTACGAAATTCCGGGTCGTTTCTACTACATGCGCTACACCCAGAAGTTCTGATAGCTCTCCGCGTTTGTAATGCGTAATAAAAAAACCGCGACTCGAAAGAGTCGCGGTTTTTCTTTACTCACGAGGCAGCATTAAGCCATCCCTGACGTGTACGGGAATCACCCCGGAATCAACGTCTGAATCACGTGCTCGACGTAGGCTTCGAAATCTTCGCGGGCCTGCTTGGGTTGCTGCAGTTGCAGCGAGAGTTGTAGAAAGCCGACGTAAGCGGCGTAGGCCAGGCGGGCGCGGTGTTGGGCGTCGGTGCGGCTGAGGCCGGCTTGGCGGAACGAGGCGATCAGGTAGTCGAGGCGGCGCTGCGAGACACGGTCGATGACCGGGCGTACTGCGGGATGATCCAGCGCCTTGAGCAGCTCGCTGTAGATCACATGCGGCTTGACCTCGTGCGCAACCAGCTGGAACAGCGCGCGCAGGCGAGCGCTTGGGTCGGGCACGTCCTCCAGGCTGCCGAACACTTCTTTCTGTTCGAAGATTTCCCAGCGTTCGAGTGCGGCCTGCAAGAGTGCGTCGCGCGAGGGGAAGTGCCAGTAGAAGCTGCCCTTGGTGACGCCCAGACGGCGCGCCAGCGGTTCGACCGCAACGGCGCCCACGCCTTGTTCTGCAATCAGATCCAGCGCAGCCTGCGCCCAATCGTCGGCGCTGAGGCGGTTGCCGCGACCGGAACTGGCGCGGGGAGTGGCAGGGCTGGATTCGGTGATGTCGTTCATTGTGACGATTTAACCATACGCTCGGGTCGGTTGCAGTATGCACCATCCGCCGATAACGCAAAGCGCGGCAATTCAACGGCTTAACCGTCCATACCAGGGAGTATTGACATCCCCCGGACGGGATCCATACCATTAGGTATGGTCAGCCATCCCTCTAGCCTCGCCGAGACTGCATCCCTTGCTCGCATCAGCGTGGGAGATGCGTCGCTGGCGGTTTCGCGGCGTGGTGCTGGCAATGCGCCCACCGTGTTACTGGCGCATGGATTCGGGCAGACACGTCATGCCTGGGAAGCGACGGCCACGGCACTGGCGGAAGCCGGCTATCAGGCGCTGTCATTCGATGCGCGCGGGCATGGCGACTCCAGTCCCAATCCTGCGTCCCTGCCTTATTCGGCGGCACAATTCACCGATGACCTGATCGTGCTGGCGGGTGAGTTGCCTGAGCCACCGGTGCTGGTAGCTGCGTCGATGGGCGGGCTGTTCGGCCTGCTGGCCGAAGCACGTTGGCCGGGCTTGTTCCGCGCGATCGTGCTGGTGGACATCACGCCACGCTGGGATACCACCGGCGTGGAGCGCATCCTGCGCTTCATGACCGCGCATCCGAAGGGATTTGCATCGCTGGATGCGGCTGCCGATGCAATTGCCGCGTATCTGCCGCAGCGCCCGCGTAAGAGTGCCGCGCAACTGCAGTTGCTGCTGCGCCAGCGCAGCGATGGGCAGTGGCATTGGCATTGGGATCCGCGCCTGGTCAGCGAACTGGCGGGCCAGGATAGTCAGGCGCAGCAACAGGCACTGATGGAGGCTGCCGCACAGGTGCGTTGCCCGATGCTGCTGATCAGCGGCGGACGCAGCGATCTGGTCACGCCGCAAACCATCACTGAATTCCTGTCGATCGCCCAGCATGCGCAGCACGTGCAACTGCCGCACGCCACGCACATGCTGGCCGGCGATGACAACACCACGTTTACCGCCACCGTGTTGCATTATCTGGACGCACTTCCCTCGGTTGGCATCAGCACCGCGTCCAACATTACCGAGCATGTCACTGGAGCAAGACCATGAGCATCGTTGCACCGTTCCTCCTCGTCATCCTGGCGGCGGGCATCGCTGCCTATCACCGCATGCGCCTTGCCACGTGGGTCGCGCTGAGCGCCTGCGTGCTGGTGGCATGCTGGCTGTTGGGGGCCAACCTCACCGCCACCATCGTTGCAGCCGCGCTGGTCGTGCTGATTGCAGCGCCGGTGTTGTTGCCGTTTTTGCGAAAGCCACTGCTGACCACGCCGTTGATGGCGTTTTTCCGCAAGGTGCTGCCGCCGCTCTCGCAGACCGAGCGCATTGCGCTGGAAACCGGCTCGGTCGGTTTCGAGGGCGAGCTGTTCACCGGTGATCCGGACTGGCAGAAGCTGCTCAACTATCCCAAGCCGCAGTTGACCGCCGAAGAGCAGGCGTTCCTGGATGGCCCGGTGGAAGAGCTGTGCAAGATGGTCAACGACTGGGAAATCACCCATGTCCACGCTGACCTGCCGCCGGAGCTGTGGGATTACATCAAGAAGCACAAGTTCTTCGGCATGATCATTCCGAAGCAATACGGCGGCTTGGGTTTCAGTGCGCTGGCGCACCACAAGGTGATCCAGAAGCTGTCGTCGATCTCCAGCGTGGTCAGTTCCACCGTCGGTGTGCCGAACTCGCTCGGGCCGGGTGAGCTGCTGCTGCACTACGGCACGCCGGAACAGAAAGATTATTACCTGCCGCGTCTGGCGGTCGGTGCCGAGGTGCCGTGCTTCGGTCTGACGGGTCCGTTCGCTGGCTCCGATGCCACGTCGATTCCGGATTACGGCATCGTCTGCAAGGGCGAGTGGAATGGCGCCAACGTGCTCGGCGTCAAGCTCACCTTCGACAAGCGTTACATCACCCTGGCGCCGGTGGCGTCGCTGATCGGTCTGGCGTTCCGCGCGTATGATCCGGATGGCCTGATCGGTGACAAGAAGGACATCGGCATCACCCTGGCGCTGCTGCCGCGCGACACTCCCGGGGTGGAGATCGGCCGCCGCCACTTCCCGTTGAATTCGCCGTTCCAGAATGGCCCGATCCATGGCGAAGAAGTGTTCATTCCGCTGAGCCAGTTGATCGGCGGCGTGGAGATGGTCGGCAAGGGCTGGAACATGCTCAACGAGTGCCTCGCCGTGGGCCGCTCGATCACCCTGCCCTCCACCGCCAGTGGCGGCGGCAAGTACGCTGCTGTGGTGACCGGTGCGTACGCACGCATCCGCAAGCAGTTCGGCCTGTCGGTTGGCCGTTTCGAGGGCGTGGAAGAAGCGCTGGCGCGTATCGGCGGCAAGGCGTATGCGATCAGCGCACTGGCGCAGGCCACTGCCGCAGCGGTCGACCGTGGCGACGTGCCGTCGGTGCCGTCGGCGATTGCCAAGTACCACTGCACCACCATGGGCCGCGAAGTGGTCAGCGACATGATGGATGTGATCGGCGGCAAGGGCATCATCCTGGGGCCGCGTAACTTCGCCGGCCGCGCCTGGCAGGCCGCACCGATCGGCGTGACCGTGGAAGGCGCCAACATCATGACCCGCAGCCTGCTGATCTTTGGCCAGGGCGCGATCCTGTGCCATCCGTGGGTGATGAAGGAAATGAAGGCGGCGCAGGATCCGGATACGCGTCGCGGCCTGGAAGAGTTCGACCAGAGCCTGTTCGGCCATATCCGCTTCGGTATCTCCAACGCCGTGCGCTCGTTCTGGTTTGGCCTGACCGGTGCGCGCATCGGTGCGGCGCCCGGCGATGCGTACACGCGTCGTTTCTTCCGCAAGCTGGATCGCTATTCGGCCAACCTGGCCTTGATGGCCGACGTGTCGATGCTGATGCTGGGCGGCAAATTGAAGTTCAAGGAGTCGTTGTCCGGGCGCCTGGGCGATGTGCTGAGCCATATCTACATGACCAGCGCGATGCTCAAGCGGTATCACGACGAAGGCGCACCGGCGACCGACCAGCCGCTGCTGGCCTGGGCCTTCCACGACAGCGTGCACAAGATCGAAACCGCGCTGTCGGCGGCACTGCGTAACTTCCCGATCCGCCCGGTGGGCTGGCTGATGTGGGTGCTGATCTTCCCGCTGGGCCGCCGTGCCGAAGCACCGGGCGACCGCCTGGGCCATCGTGTGGCATCGATCCTGATGGCACCTAATGAAGCACGCGATCGCTTGGCACAGGGCGTCTTCCTCACCCCGTGCGCCAACAATCCGGGCGGTCGTATCGCCAGCTATCTAACCAAGGCGGTGATGGCCGAGCCGGTGGAACGCAAGTTCCTGAAGGCACTCAAGACCAAGGGCATCGAGGCGTTGGATTTCCCGGCGCAGCTGGACGAAGCCGTGGCCGAGGGCGTGCTCAGCCTGGACGAGCGCAAGCTGCTGGAAGAGCTGCGCGAGATCATGATGGACACGATCACCGTGGACGATTTCGATCCGCACGAACTGCGCGCGGCCAGCTTCTACGACAAGCCGCAGGCACAGCAGCCGCGCGAAGCCGCGTAAGGGCTGCAACGAGGCACAACACAACGGCGAGCTCAGGCTCGCCGTTGTTGTTTATGGCGACGCGTGAGCGCAGGCGAATGTGCCGTCGCCAGCGCGTGGAAGGTCAGGCTGACTGATCGGCAGCGTTGATGAGAAGGGGATGAGCGACTCGTCGCGCAGTGTCCTTTGCAACGGCGAGCTCAGGCTAGCCGTTGCTGTTCTGACTGGCGACCGTGCCAACACGCTGCAGGCATCGCGTGGAGCGATTGCGCCGACGGGTCCGGCCGCGTTTGGGGTGAGAGAGATGCAGGCTTGTTGCACAGCGTCTCTGCGAGCGGATTGTGCTTCGCCACTGTTGTCTCTGGAGCCTGGCGAACGAGTGCTTGCCGCGCGCAAGAGAGCAATCGTCATTGCACCTGCACTACTGCGCTGATTGGCCTGGCTGTGCATCGCTGCGGAGGTCACTTGGCACCCTGCACAATCGCGTTCGGCGCGACGGGAGGTGATCTCCTTCCACTTCTAGCGCTGGCGTCGCCAGGCAGCAGCACAGCGCCCTTCCCGAGCACCAACGGAAGACACGTTGGAACGCGCGCAGCAAACCGACGATGCGCTGCCGCACTCCCGCCTACGTGCCCTGCACGCCGGTTGCAGCGCGTCGGTCGCGCGCCGCTATCAACGCAACAGCGACGTCAACCCGGCAACCACAGCAGTGCCAAGTCAATCAGCGCCGGCAACGCCTGCACAAAGAAGATGCGTCGATTGACGCTGTAGGCGCCGTAGCAGCCCGCCACCACCACACAGCCCAGGAAGAAGCTCAGCACGTCGGTGCGGGCCTGCAGCGCGCCCCAGAACAGGCCGGCGGCAAGGAAGCCGTTGTAGAGCCCCTGGTTGGCCGCGAGCACGCGGGTGGCCTGTGCCTTCTCCGGCGTGTTGCGGAAGGTCTTCAGGCCCAGTGGGCGCGTCCACAGCACCATCTCCAGGACCAGGATGTAGACGTGCAGCAGTGCAACACACAGGCCGGCAACGATGGCAAACATGGACATAGGGACGGGCTCGATCAAGGTAGGCGCCAGCATAGCGGCGATGACTGGCGTGCGGCTTACTCGCGGGCGCGCCCTGACCCCGCATCGCGTTCGGCGGGGAGCTTGCGTGCCTCATGCAGCACACCCAGAGCGCCCACCGTCATGCCGCATGCGATCAACACGCCCACACCGAAGACGACACTGGAACCGAACGCCGACACCACCTTGTGGATCCACACAACGCTCAGATCGCCGCCGCGGTAAACCACGGTGTCGATCGCGGCCCCGGCCTTGTAGCGCCATTCGCGATCCACGCGCGTGTACAGCGTCTCGCGCGCCGGCTTGGCCAAGGCAAACTCGCTGGAACGGGTCATCACCTGCACGATCGCCAGCATCATGGGCAACGGTGAGGCAGACAACACGGCGAATCCGAAGATGATCGCCGCGCCGGGAATCAGCAGCGCGGGTGCAATGCCGAAGCGCGACAACAGGGCGCGCGTGACCAGTAACTGCAGGACCAGCGTGAGCGCATTGACCGCCAGATCGATGTTGGCGTAGTAGGCGGTGCTCGCTGCCGCATCGGTATACAGGCGCCGCACCAGCGCGGCCTGCTCGTTGTACAGCAGCGTGCCAACGCCCACACCAAACACCACCATGACCGCGAGCCAGCGCAGCAGCGGCTCGCGCACGATCAGCTTCAGCCCGCCCAACACGTCGCCGCCCATCGGCACTTCACCGGAGGTCACCTGGCGCTCCTGCTCGCGTGCGACCGCCCACAGGCGCAGGCGCAACAGGCACACCACGCACATCCCCAGAAAGCCGGCCGACACCAGCATCAAGTGCGCAATGCCGATCCGCTCCACCAGGGTGCGGGTGAGGATCGGCCCCAGGAACGCGCCGATGGTGCCGGCCGCACCGATATAGCCGTAATAGCTGCGCGCCTCCGCATTGCTGAAGACATCGGCCATGAAGCTCCAGAACACTGCCACGGCGAACAGGTTGAACACCGCCGTCCACAGGAAGAATGCCATTCCGCGCCCGGGCACACCGGTGTCGAACAGCACATAGAACAGCAACAGCGTAGCGATAAAGAAGCCGTACACCACCGGCAGAAACACACGGCGCGGGTAGCGGCTCACCAGCGCCCCGTAGATCGGTTGCAAAAGCAGGGTGATCAAAAAGGTGCAGGTAAACAGCACCTGCAAGGTGAAGTCCTTCAGAGGCATGCCGTGTGCACCGAAGAACGCGATCATGCCGGCCGGAAAGATTGCCGCCACATCCGCCGATGCACCCATCGCTTCGCGCACCGGGCGCAGCACGTAGTAGCCGCTCAGCAGGCAGAAGAAGTACAGAAACGACCACGCCAACGGCGGAGAACTGCGCAAAGCACCCGCCAGGTGGGCCACCGATGGACGCGAAGATGACTGGCCGTTCATCGGCATGACAGCGCTCGGTGCGGCGAGCTCGACAACAAGACCATGGCAGCGCAGCGCCCGCAGGAAAGCGCGCAAGTTAGCCGATGCACGCGTTCGCAGCCAGCGGTGGCAAGCACTTGCGCGGTTTTAACGGTCCTGGCGAGGCCTGCCCGGCACCTGGGCACGCGGCTTGCAACTGCCTGATGGTGGTGTCTGCATGCCGCCCAGGCGCGCTGCACGCGGGGTTTTTCACAAGCAGAATCATCAATAGGATCAATACGATGCCCATTCATCTTCCGGCAGTTTGTGCTATTGCAAAGCGCGGCGCTAGAATCGGCGGAGGCAGTGGAACAGGCGGGAACACCATGACAGAAGTACGCAGGCGCCGACGGTTCCGTCCGTTGGCCGTTGGGCTGTTCGGGGCATTGCTGCCTCTGGCGCTTTCTTCCACCGCGCAGACCCCTGCCCTGACTGCCAATAGCTTGCAGCCGGCGACCGCCGCGCAGTCGCCCACGGCTCCGTTGCCTTACCGCACGTCGCTGCCTGCCAGCAGCGTGCTGGCGCCTGCCGCCGGCTTCGATGTACCTTCGTTCGAGTCGATGGCCGACCAGCTCACCTACGGCAACCGCGTACCTGGCATGGCGATGGCCATCGTGCAGGGCGGCAAAGTGCTCAGCGCACGCGGCTATGGCGTCACCGACGTCAATCATCCGCAGCCTGTCGACGGCCACACCGTGTTCCGGCTGGCGTCGTTGTCCAAGGCCTTTGCCGGCACCATGGCCGGGCTGCTGGTCAACGACGGCGTGCTGCGCTGGGACAGCAAGGTGGTGGATTACGTCCCCGGCTTCCAGCTCAGCGACTCCACTGCCACCCGTCAGCTCACCGTGGCCGAAGTCCTCAGCCACCGCGTCGGCCTGACCCGCAACGCCTACGACCGCGACATCGAATCCAACGCTGACTACTACTCTCTCAGCCACAAGCTGGCAGCCGCGCCACTGCGCTGCGCGCCTGGCGATTGCTATGCCTACCAGAACGTCGCCTTCAGCCTGGTCGGTGATGTGGTGTTCGCGGCCTCGGGCAGCTTCTATGAGCAATCGGTGGAGCGCCGCATCTTCAAACCGCTGGGCATGAACGATGCCAGCATGGGCCTGGCCGGTATCCAGGCCAGTCCGCATTGGGCACGCCCGCATGTGCGCAGCCGCAATGGCTGGGTGTCGCTGACGCCCAAGCCGACCTACTACCGCCTGGCACCGGCCGCCGGCGTCAATGCCAGCGCCAGCGACATGGCGCAGTGGCTGCTCGCCCACACCGGGCATCGCACCGACGTGCTGCCTGCGCCGCTGCTGGCGACATTGCACGCACCGCTGATCTCCACACCGGGCGAAATGCGCTCGGGCTGGCGCCACGAGCGCGTGGACGCAGCCAGCTATGCACTGGGCTGGCGCGTGTTCGACTACGCCGGGCATCAGGTGATCTTCCACGCCGGCGCCGTGCAGGGCTATCGCGGCCTGGTGGCGTTGCTGCCCGAACGCGACCTCGGCATTGCCATCATGTGGAACGGCGAAAGCGGCCTGCCCTCCGGCATGCTGCCGACCATCCTGGACCGCGCCCTTGGCCTGCCGGCCAAGCGTTGGCTTGATATCGATGTGGACGGCGACTTCGGTAGCGAAAACATGCTGGCCGAGCGCCCCGATCCGGCCGGCAAGGGCGCCTCTTCCGGCAAGTCGGTGGCATCGCCGCGCTGACCTGGTGGCTGGATAACGCATAGATCGAAAGGCGGCTTCGGCCGCCTTTTTTGTTGCCTTGCCGGGAGGCGGTGCGATGGATTTCGGGGCAGCCGATCGCCGGCGCTCAGAAGTGGTGCGCCAGTGCCCGGTGCCTGCATGCACGTACGTGGCTGAGGTGTGATGTGCAATGCCACCCACGGCAAGTGAAGTTGCCTAGCTGGTAGGTGCGATGCCGTGTTGCTATGCATCCTTGGTAGCCGTGCCTGTCTCGACTCTCCGCGCCTGCGGGATTGGATGGCGGCGGCAGCCGAGGTCGGGTGAAGCATTACTCCATATTGGAACCGGGGGTGCCTTGGTCCTTGATGCTCGGCGTCGGAACTGTTGTTCATCGGCTGGCTGCCACTGCTTCCTGGAAGACTGCGCAGCGGCATCCGCAGAACCCACGACTAGCGACTGGCCTCAGCTGTAGCACATCCCGCAAACAGCCTTGATTGCTTGTCCGCTCGAGAGCGGTCCGATGCTGGTTGGCAGCACGAACGCTGGCCAGACGTGATGCGTCACGACGATCTTGCTGTATTTACATACCTAGTAACCAGCAAGCGCTCAGTGCTTTGCACTCGGCCAAGCGAGCCTGCGCCACTGATGGCTTTAAGGGCGTGCTGATCGGCACGCTCTGTGCCGGCTGGCCACGAGCAAACAGCTCCCGAAGCTCATGATGGCCTGCCACTGGCAGATAGCTCTCAAAGCTTGTACCGGCTGACCACTGGCAGACAGATGACGAGGCTTGTGTCGGTTGGCCTTTGGCAGACAGATTCCGGGGTTGGTGATGGACAGCCACTGGCGGGCAGACCCCGAAGCTCGTGTCGCTGCGAACAGATTCCGCGTTTGGTGATGGAAGGGAAATGGCGATGGCAGGCAGGTAGCGGCAGAGTCACCGCCATCTGCAGGCGGTTATGCACATTGAGGCACTTCGAAAACGATGCCGGTAATGCAATCGGCGGATCGACCCGGGCGATCCACAGCGACTGCAAGGAAGTCGCTGGGGTGGTGGTCAACTGAGCTGAAGATCGGTCGCTGCAACTACAGCTATCACTAACAGCTATACGCTGGCGATGGGGATCCAGCCGACGCAGGCAAACTCGGCGGCATTGATCGGTGCAGCATGGTGCCGCGTCGAGCCGTCCGCAGTTATGGCGCCTTGTCGGCTATGCAACCCTGGCCGCAGGTCCGAGGGGCTCTTCCGTCCCTGGGCTGCAGCCTGTCCTAGCGCATTGCCCGCTGTCGTATTGCACTGCCCATTCCTTACAGACGATCCGCAAGCTACAAGCACGCGACCCAGCCGCCTGCATCCATCCGCCGCGTCAGCGAAGATGCTCTGCCCCGGCAACCCGCCCAACTACATCCGCCCAATAAAAAAGCTCCCTCCCCGCTGGGCGTCGGGGAGAGAGCTCGATGTTTACGGCGATCGGGTGTTACAAATCAGATCAGCGGTGCCGGGGTTGCGGGCAGCGCGACCGGAGCGGCCTTCTTCTTGCGAGCGGCCGGCTTCTTCTTGGCGACCTTCTTCACAGCAGGCTTCTTGGCAGCAGACTTCTTGGTGGCGGACTTCTTGGTCGCCTTCTTCGGAGCTGCCTTCTTGGCGGTCTTCTTGACGGCCTTCTTGGCGGCAGTCTTCTTGGTCGCCTTCTTTGCAGTCTTCTTCACTGCCTTCTTGGCGGCAGTCTTCTTGGTTGCCTTCTTCGCAGTCTTCTTGACGGCCTTCTTGGCAGCAGTCTTCTTGGTTGCCTTCTTTGCAGTCTTCTTGACGGCCTTCTTGGCGGCGGTCTTCTTCACTGCCTTCTTGGCGGTCGCCTTCTTCGCGACCTTCTTGACGGCCTTCTTGGCGGCAGTCTTCTTCACTGCCTTCTTGGCGGTGGGTTTCTTTTTCGCAGCTTTTTTAGTGGTGGCCATGTGTTTGGCTCCTCGTCAGTGAACTATGGAGTTGGAAAACGCCCAGTTGAAGCAAACCCCGTGACGGCATGCCGTCGTCGGGAACCGTCCGCAGGTGATGCGCGACGGGACGGATACAGAAACACCCGCATCGAACGGCGACACGGGTGCGTGATCGGAACGACCGCTGCGTTTTTTTGGAGAGAAGCGAACCCGACTCCACCGTTGATGGTGCTTCGGTGGACATCTGGAACAAGCGTGTCGGCCTGATGTCGATTCTGCTCACTCTCTTCCGCAGCAATGTCTGCTGGGCGAAACCTAATCACGCTTTTTTTTACTGTCAACACTCTTTTGCAAATATTTTTCAGTCTGGTGTCGCCACGCGTCGGCAAGCGGCGACGCAAACCGGCGTTGCCGGCGATCACCAACCCCGCATTCGCACAGACGCTTGCGCAGTGGTTTTTTAAAAAGCACTTCTTTTGCGCTGTTTTTTTCATACATGCCGTTCAAGCACATACGCAGGCACTCCGCGCCAGCAACACGACGCGGCGTCTGCGATGACCGCTGCGCCGCCTGTCCGCCAGCTGAAAATTTTTTTGCCGGCGTTGCCGCTTCCGGCGTCGCACAAGCACAAATGCGCAAACTTCTTGCGCCGTTTTGTACTGCATGCGGTGCGGCACACGCGCACCGATGGAGTCGCAGGCGTTGGTTCGCGACATCGGCAATGGCAGTACGACGACTACTTTTTCACCGAGCGCACGCCAACTCCTCACGAGTGGCTCACGCCAGAATTCCGACGCGACGAAAAACGACCGCACACCTCTGACCAACAAACCGACCGCCCGCATGTAGTGCATCGGCCGACCATCACCCGCGACGGATGCGACCGCGAAGACATCGATCGGTCGGCCACTGCTCCGCGCGCCGACGCCCTGCACCTGCGCATGCATCGCTGCCAGCTAGAAAACGACGGCATGCAGTTCTGTGCTCGGTCGGCGAACCACCGCCCGCCAGGCAAAAAAAATGGCCGCTCGGATGAGCGGCCATCGGGATGCGGCAGGCGGCGCGATCAGTGCGCGTCGTCTTCCAGCAGCTCGGCGTAATCGTCCGGGGCCAGCAGTTCGTTGAGCTGTTCCTTGTCGTCGATCTCCACCACGAAGATCCAGCCTTCGCCGTACGCGTCTTCATTGATGGTTTCCGGCTTGTCGCTCAGCGAGGCATTGACCTCGACGACCGTGCCGGTGACCGGGCTGTAGACGTCGGAGGCGGCCTTGACCGACTCCACCACCGCAGCGCCGTTGCCAGCCTGGACGGTGTCGCCAACGGCTGGCAGTTCGACGTAGACCAGGTCACCCAGCAAGCCTTGCGCGTGGTCGGAGATACCGACAGTGACGCGGCCATTGCCTTCGACGCGGGCCCACTCGTGGGATTTGAGGAACTTGAGGTCGCCAGGGATCTCGCTCATGGGTGTGCTCCGGGAAAACGTAGGGTTCGGGGACAAGGCGCTAGTTTAACCAAGGCCGTGCGTCAGGTGCTGGCATCGCGTGATGGCAATGCCGATGGATCGCTGCTGCCGGCCGCGCGAACGACCGGCAGCGGCAGGCTTACGCGCCGAGTACGCCGGGCTGGGCCTGGCCGTCGCGCACGAACGGAAACTTCACCGCGCGCAATGGCACCTGCTTGCCACGGATGTCCACGCGCAGGTCGTCGATGCTGCCGGCCGGCACGCGTGCGAAGGCGATGGCCTTGCCCAGGGTGGGCGAGAACGTGCCGGACAGGATCTCGCCTTCGCCGCCTGCGCTGAGCACCTTCTGGCCGTGACGCAGCACGCCCTTCTCGTCCATGACCACGCCGATCATCTGGCGGGGTGCGCCCTGCGCTTTTTGCGACTCCAGCACGCTGCGGCCGATGAAGTCGCGGCCTTCGTCGAGCGTGATGGTCCAGGCCAGCGCGGCTTCGTACGGAGTGACGTTGTCGTCCATGTCCTGGCCGTAGAGATTCATGCCCGCTTCCAGACGCAAGGTGTCGCGCGCGCCCAGGCCGGCAGGCGCCACGCCATGCGCGAGCAATGCATTCCAGAACGCGACCGCATCGGCCTGCGGCAACACGATTTCAAAACCGTCCTCACCGGTGTAGCCGGTGCGCGCCAGGAACAACGCAACGCCATCGTGCGTGCGCGTCTGCAACGCAGCGAAGCGGCCGAGCTTGCTCGCCGCGCTGGCGTCGGCGGGGTCAAGCAGATCGATCACCTTGCTGCGCGCGTTGGGCCCCTGCACCGCGATCATGGCGAAGTCGGCGCGCTCTTCCACGCGCACCTCGAAGCGTGCGGCCTGTTCGCCGATCCACTGCAGGTCCTTGTCGCGGGTGGCGGCGTTGACCACCAAGCGGAAGAACTCTTCCTGCATGAAGTACACGATCAGGTCGTCGATCACGCCGCCTTGCGGGTTGAGCATGCAGGTGTACAGGGCCTTGCCGGAGACCTTGAGCTTGTCGACCGAATTGGCCAGCAGGTAGCGCAAGAACTCGCGCACGCGCGCGCCGTGCAGATCGACCACGGTCATATGGCTGACGTCGAACATGCCGGCGTCGCGACGCACCTGGTGGTGTTCGTCGATCTGCGAGCCGTAGTGGATCGGCATGTCCCAACCGCCGAAGTCGACCATCTTGGCGCCGAGAGCGCGATGGGTGTCGTTGAGGATGGTCTTCTGGGTCATGAGCGCCGGTCCAAGGGAAAGAGGACCATTATCGCCGGCCGGCCACGCTTGGGGGAAACCGCGGATTGCCACTGGCGCAACGCACGGCCGATGCGTGGGCATCGGGGTGCGTGCGCCGCTTGGGCGAACCCGACCAGCGGCGACCGATGAGCTCCCGATTGAGCGGCGTGCGGCGCAAGACGGGCGCATCACGCGCCCGTGGGTGGGTCAGGTGTTGGGCTGCACCTGCAGGGTCATGCCGTCGACCGCAACGATGCGCACCAACGCACCGGCGGGCAGGTCCGGGCCGCTCACCACCCAGAACGCATCGTCCACTTTGGCGCGGCCACGTCCGTCAACGATCGCCTGATCCAGCAACACGCTGCGGCCGATCAACTGTTCGGCGCGCCGGTTGAGCAAGGGCCGATCGCTCTGCCGGCCCTTGCCGCGGAACCAGGTGCGATACACCTGGATGGCGACGAAGCTGAGCACCACGAATGCCACGATCTGCACCAGCACCGACATGCCGGGCACGGCCAGCACCAGCACGCACACCGCCGCGGCCGCGATGCCCATCCATAGCAGAAACGCGCCGGGCGCCAGCGTCTCGGCGGCGATCAGCAGCAGGGCCAGCACTGCCCAGGCGACCACGTCCCAGCGCATCGCTCAGCCTCCCGCGCGCGGCGGCAATGGCGGCGTGCGCACCACCGGCGCGTCGGGCTTGCCCAAGGCTTCCTTGGCCAGCTCGGCGATGCCGGCGATGGAGCCGATGATGCCGCTGGATTCCATCGGCATCAGCACGAACTTCTGGTTGGGCGCGGTGGCCAGCGCCTTGAACGCTTCCACATACTTCTGCGCAACGAAGTAGTTGATGGCCTGCACGCTGCCTTGAGCGATCGCATCGGACACCACCTGGGTGGCCTTGGCTTCGGCCTCGGCCAGGCGCTCGCGTGCCTCGGCATCGCGGAACGCGGCTTCCTTGCGGCCCTCGGCTTCAAGCACCGCGGCTTGCTTTTCCCCCTCGGCGCGCAGGATTTCCGATTGACGCGAGCCTTCGGCTTCGAGAATCTGCGCGCGCTTCTCGCGTTCGGCCTTCATCTGCCGCGCCATTGAATCGATCAGGTCGCGCGGCGGCTGGATGTCGCGGATCTCGATCCGGGTGACCTTGATGCCCCACGGGTTGGTGGCCTGGTCGACCACGCTGAGCAGCTGCGCGTTGATGGTTTCGCGCTGGCTGAGCGATTCGTCCAGGTCCATCGAACCGATCACCGTGCGGATATTGGTCTGCACCAGCGCGATGCTGGCGATTTCCAGATTCGACACTTCATAGGCGGCCTTGGCCGCGTCCAGCACCTGGAAGAACACCACGCCGTCCACGCGCACCACCGCGTTGTCCTTGGTGATGACGTCCTGGCTGGGCACGTCGAGCACCTGTTCCATCATGTTGATCTTGCGGCCCACGCCGTAGACCACCGGAATCAGGAAATGCAGGCCCGGCGTCATCGTGTGGGTGTAGCGGCCGAAGCGCTCCACGGTCCACTCAAATCCCTGCGGCACCATGCGCACCGTCTTGAACAGCACGATGACGCCAGCGACCAGAACCACGATTGCCAAGAACGATGTTGGAAACATGTGCGACTCCTTCCCCGATGCGAACGATCCTTGCCCAAGTATAGGCCTGTGCGTGGAGTGCCCGAATGCGCTGGAGGACGGGAGGCATGCACGTGGGATCATTGATGGGTGCCATCAGGCAGGCGGCGCCTAGGCGCTGCGCATGACCAACCTTACGCGTGTGCGCGGCGCTTGATCAGTACGCGCGCGGTCCCCTCGCATGGCGCAGTGCAGCAGCCACGGCGCTCTGTCTCGGACTTGCCTAAGGCAGTTCTTACCGCGACGCATAAGAAGGTGTGGAGAGATACCGCCTCAACGTGCAGCGCGATAGCGAGGCACTGCATGCCTGTGACCCAGGCGCACGAGCGCACTCAACCGGAGCGCGGCGAGAACATGATGATGGCCATGCCCAGCAGGCAGCAGCCTGCGCCGAGCAGATCCCACCGCGTGGGCGTCACCCGGTCCACCCACCACAACCACAGCAGTGCGGTGGCGATGTAGACGCCACCATAGGCGGCATACACGCGGCCGCTGGCGGCCGGGTGCAAGGTCAACAACCAGACGAACACCGCCAGGCTGAGTGCCGCCGGCAACAGCAGCCACACGCTGCCTCCTTTGCGCAGGCAAAGATAAGGAAGGTAGCAACCCACCAATTCGGCCACCGCGGTGGCCACGAACAACAGCAGCGTGGTCAGTGCTGCGCTCACTGCGCGGCGGGCTCGTCACGCTTGACGCGTTGCCACAACGCTTCTTGTTCGCTCAGCGACAACGCGTCCAGCGCGGTGCCGTCGGCCTGGGCATGCGCTTCCATCGCGCGGAAGCGACGCTCGAATTTCAGATTGGCGTGGCGCAATGCCGCGCCCACATCCACCTTGGCATGCCGGGCCAGGTTGGCACAGACAAACAGCACATCGCCCAACTCGTCTTCCAGTCGTGCCTGGTTGTCGGCGACCGGGCCACGCGCAAACTCCACGCGCAGCTCGTCGATTTCTTCCTGCAGTTTTTCCAGCACCGGCGCCGGGCCGGGCCAGTCGAAGCCGACCCGCGCTGCGCGCGACTGCAACTTGGTGGCACGCTGCCACTCCGGCAGCCCGCGTGCGATGCCGGCCAGCGCGGAGCTGTCTTTCTCTCCCGCCGCACGGCGCTCCTCGCGCTTGATCTGCTCCCAGTTGGCGCTCACTGCCTGCGCGCCATCCACCTGTTGCGCGCCGAAGACATGTGGATGGCGACGCACCAGCTTGTCGCTGATGCTGGCGACCACGTCGGCAAACCCGAAAGCACCTTGCTCAGACGCCATCTGCGCGTGAAAAACCACCTGCAACAACAGGTCGCCCAATTCGTCCTGCAACCCAAGCAGGTCGTGGCGATCGATCGCGTCGGCCACTTCGTAGGCTTCTTCGATGGTGTAAGGCGCGATGGTGGCGAAGGTCTGTTCGACATCCCACGGGCAGCCCTGCTCGCGGTCGCGCAGGCGCGCCATCAGCTGCAGCAGGTGCGCGATGTCGCCGCTGGAAGGAGGTTGGCTCATTGGATCTCTCGTTGGGTGCGGCGGGGCGGCACGCTTACACCAGCCAGTCGCGCCACGGCAGGCCGGGGTCGCCCAGGGCGATGAAGTCGCCATTGAGCAAGGTGTCGCGGCGGTTGTAGCGGAATGGCTTGCCGGTGCCGGCCGCGAGCAGCGCGCCACCGGCGGCATGCAGCACGCACTGGCCCGCGGCGGTGTCCCACTCCGAGGTGGGACCGAAGCGCGGGTACACATCCAGCTCGCCTTCGGCAATGCGGCAGAACTTCAATGAGGAACCCTGCGCCACCACGTCGATCTGGCCCATGCGTTCCAGCGCTGCGGCTGTGCGTGCATCGCGATGCGAGCGGCTGGCGGCGACCCGCAGCGGGGCAGCAGCGGGCGTGCGCGAATGCAGCATTTCGTCGCGGTCGCCATCGCGGCGGTAGGCGTTCTCGCCGCGCGCCGCATACCAGACGCGGCCATCGACCGGCGCCTGCACCACACCCAGCACCGGCGCGCCCATGTGGATCAGAGCGATGTTGACGCTGAACTCGCCATTGCGCTTGACGAACTCGCGCGTGCCATCCAGCGGGTCGACCAGCCAATAGCTGGTCCAGTACTGGCGTTCTTCCCAGGCCACGTGGGCAGACTCTTCCGACAGCACCGGCACATCCGGCGTGACCCGGCGCAAGCCTTCCACGATGACGCGGTTGGCGGCCAGGTCGGCCTGGGTCAGCGGGCTGGCGTCGGCCTTGATCTCGACAGCGAAATCCTGCGCGTACACCTCCATGATGGCGTCGCCGGCCTGGCGCGCGATCGCGATCACGGTCTCGCGCAATTCCATCGGGATGCGGATCATGGGTTGCGCTCCAGCCACTCGCGCGCAATGAACAAGGCCGCCAGGGAACGGCCTTCGGAAAAGTCTTCGCGCAGCATCAGTTCGTCCAGGCGTGCCAAGGGCCAGGGGATCACATCCAGTTCTTCCGGTTCGTCGCCGGGCAGACGCTCGGGGTAGAGGTCGCGCGCCAGCACCAGCCAGGATTGGTGACTCATATAAGTAGGAGCAAGCGTCATGGCGCGCAGCACCTGCACCTGGCGCGCGCCGTAGCCGGCTTCTTCCTTGAGCTCGCGGTCGGCGGCCTGCTCGGGCGTCTCGCCGGCATCGATGCGGCCCTTGACCAGGCCCAGCTCGTAGCGATGCACGCCGGCGGCGTACTCGCGCACCAGCAGCACGGTCTGCGCATCGAGCATCGGCACCACCACCACCGCGCCGTGGCCCTGGCTGAGCTGGCGTTCGTACAGGCGCCGCTCGCCGTTGGAAAATTCCAGATCCAGCTGCTGGCGCCGGAACGGCCCCTCGCCCAGATCGGTGATCTTGTGGATGGTCGGCAGACGCGTGCTCATGCGCAGCACGCAGCGGCGGAGCCGGCCGATAGAATAGGCAGATGCATCGACATGTTCATGAGCCCGAAATCCTAGCAGACCCGGCAGCCTTCGAAGCTGCCGAACATTGGCGGCAACGCGATCTTGCGGTGGTGTGGCACCCCTGCACCCAGATGCGCGAGCACCCACACACACTGCCCCTGGTGCCGATCGCACGTGGCGACGGCGCCTGGCTGATCGGCCACGATGGCCGCCACTACCTGGATGCGGTCAGCAGTTGGTGGACCAACTTGTTTGGACACGCCGAACCGCGCATCGGCGCGGCCATCGCGCAACAGGCCGGCACGCTGGAACAGGTGATGCTGGCCGGCTTCACGCATGCGCCCGCCGTGCAACTGGCCGAGCGGCTGTTGGCCATCGCGCCGCGCCAGCCCGACCGCGCGCCGCTGGCCAAGGTGTTCTACGCCGACAATGGCTCGGCCGGGGTGGAAGTCGCCTTGAAGATGGCCTTCCACTATTTCCATAACCGTGGCGAGCACCGCCGCACCCGCTTCATTGCGCTGGAGAACGGCTACCACGGCGAGACCATCGGTGCGCTGTCGGTGGGTGACATTCCGCTGTACCGCCGCGTGTACGCGCCGCTGTTGCTGGAATCGATCTTCGCGCCTTCGCCCGATGCGTACCTGGCCGAACCGGGACAGAGCGCCGAGGACTACGCGTTGCGAGCGGCCGATGCACTGCAGCATCTGCTGGAGCAATCCCCGGGCGAAATCTGCGCCTTGATCCTGGAGCCGCGGGTGCAGTGCGCCGGCGGCATGCGCATGTATCACCCGGCCTACCTGCGCCGCGCGCGCGAACTGTGCGATGCGTATGGCGTGTTCCTGATCGCCGACGAGATCGCCACCGGCTTTGGCCGCACCGGCACCTTGTTCGCCTGCGAACAGGCCGGCGTGATGCCGGACCTGTTGTGCCTGTCGAAAGGACTCACCGGTGGCTTCCTGCCCCTGTCGGCGGTGCTGGCTACGCAGCAGCTGTATGACGCGTTTCTGGATGACTCGCGCGAGCGCGCCTTCCTGCATTCGCACAGCTACACCGGCAACCCGCTGGCGTGTGCGGCGGCGCTGGCGACGCTGCAGATCTTCGCCGACGACGACATCATTGCGCGTAACCAACGCACCGCCGCACACATGACCCAGCTCGCTGCGCAGATCGGCGAGCACAGCGCGGTGGCCGACGTGCGCCAGGCCGGCATGATCGTGGCCTTCGAGCTCACCCAGGGCGGCGACAAGCGCACGCCCTTCCCCGCCGCCGCGCGCGTTGGGCTGCAGGCCTACCGCGCTGCACTGGCACGCGGCGTGGTGCTGCGCCCGTTGGGCGACGTGCTGTACTGGATGCCGCCGTATTGCGTGGACGACGCACAGCTTGCGCTGCTTGCCGACACCACCCGTCACGCCATCGCCGAGGCCGTTGCATGCGCCTGACCCGTTCGTATGTTGCATTGCCGCTGCACAACGGCGGCGATGTCACGCTGCCGGAGGAATCGGCCAATCACCTGCTGCGTGTGCTGCGGCTGCGCGAAGGCGATGCCTGCGTGCTGTTCAATGGCGATGGCAGTGACTACCACGCACGCATCACCGTGGCCGGCAAGCGCGAGGCGCGGGCTGTGGTCGAGCGCGTCGAGGCGGTGAGCAACGAATCACCGCTGGCAATCACCCTGCTGCAGGGCATTGCACGCGGCGAGAAGATGGACCTGATTCTGCAGAAAGCCACCGAGCTCGGCGTGACAGCGGTCGTTCCGGTCAATGCCGAGCGCACCGAGGTGAAGTTGGATGCCGCGCGCTTGGAAAAACGCATGGCGCATTGGCGCAGCGTGATTGTCTCGGCCTGCGAGCAATCCGGGCGCGCACGCATTCCCTCGCTGGCACCGCCCGCGTCGCTGCAGGACGCCGCGCGTGCCAGCGATGCACAGGCGTTGCGGTTGACGCTGGACCCGCACGGCGAACATCGCCTGGGCACGCTGGCGGTGCAGCCCGGGCAAGAGCTGATCGTCGCGATTGGCCCGGAAGGCGGCTGGTCGCCGCGCGACCGCACAACGCTGGGCGAGGCCGGCTTCACCGGGCTGCGCCTGGGTCCCCGCATCCTGCGCACCGAAACCGCGGGATTGGCAGCGATTGCGGCGCTGCAGTCGCGATTTGGGGATTTGTAGGGCGGGTTGTTCGTGTGTGTGCGGCGCTGGCAAGGCACGTCCTGTCAGGGCTGCGTTTTCTGTAGGAGCGCCGTTGGGCGCGAGGGCTTTATCGATAGAGCCTCATCGCGCCCGAGGGCGCTCCTACGACGTGCTGTGACTTTCCTGCTTAATTATTGAAACCGCGCATATGCGGCATCGGCATCGGCGGGTTGCGTGATGACGGCGCGCAGCGGTCGGATTGGGAATCTGAGGCCGGACTTTAGCCAGGCACGTACCGCGCTGACCAAGCATTCCGTGGATCAGGTGCTGGCCGTTGGCGATCCGCTCTTATGTAGGAGCGCCCTTGGGCGCGATCGCTCTATCGGTAGAGCTTCATCGCGCCCGAGGGCGCTCCTACGATGTTCTTTGACTTTCCTGCTTACGTGCCGAAGCCGCGCATGTCGAGCATCGGCATTGGCGGGTTGCATGATGACAGCGCGCAGCGGCCGGATTGGGAATCTGAGGCCGAACTTCAGCCAGGCGCGCACCGCGCTGACCAAGCATTCCGCGGACTAAGCGCTGGCTGTGAGGCGATCCGATCTTATGTAGGAGCGCCCTTGGGCGCGAGGGCTCTACCGGTAGAGCTTCATCGCGCCCGAGGGCGCTCCTACCTGTGTCCGACTAATGCCAGGCGCGTGGTAGCGCTGCGCACCGGACGCATGCTGCCCCTGCGCTCCCGCGAAACGCAGGCGCTTAGCGGCAGTGCTGCAGAAACCAGCTGGCGGCACCGATCACGCCAAGCTGGCCGTGTTCGACGATGCGAACCGGCACCTGCTCCAGCGCAGGGCGCAGCGGGCCCTTGTCGAGCAAGCGTGCGGCGAAGTCGCTGCGGGCGACGAAGTCGGCAATCTGCGGCAGGAAACCACCGGCCAGATACACACCGCTACGCACGCCGTACAACAGCATCATGTCGCCAACCACGCTACCCATGAAACCGCAGAACGTCTGCAGTGCCTCGTGCGCCAGCACGTCGTCACCCGCCAGTGCTGCAGCAGTGACCGCAGCCGGGGTGGCGTGCACCGCCGGCGCGTCGCGTAGAGTGGCCAGCGCGGTATACAGCGTGAGCAAGCCCGGGCCGGAGAGAAAATGTTCGGTCGCCACATGGCTGCGCGTGCGGCGCAACTCCTGCAGCAAGGCCACTTCCAGATCGCTGGCTGCCGCCAGTGCGGCGTGGCCGGCCTCTGTCGGCAACACCACCGAGTTCCCACCATTGGGAATCCACAGCGCCGCGCCCAGGCCGGTGCCCGGACCCAGCACCAAGGCCGGGCCAGGAGCGCCCTGGGCAGGGCCGGACAGCTGCATGACCTGATTGCCGGTCATGTAGTTGGCCGCGTAGGCGACCGCTTCGAAATCGTTGACCAGGTGCAAGGCCTGCATGCCGAGCTGCTGGCGGATCTGCTCCGGTGCCAGCACCCACGGCAGATTGGCGGTGATCACACGGCCATCTTCCAGTGCATACCCGGCGCTGGCGATCACGCCACGGCGCACCGGCGCGCAGGACAGCTCGGCAAAGAACGCGGCCATGATCTCGGCCAGGCCCGGGTAATCAGCGCAGCGGTACTTGCGGTAATCCAGCACGGTGACCGGCTTGCGCGGATCGTTGCTCTCGCAGGCCAGCGCCAGGCGCACATGCGTTCCTCCGACATCCGCGGCAACGAAGGTTTCGGGGCGCGGAAATGCCACCGCTTCCATTGGGCTGCTTGCGCTCACGCATTCTCCTGATAAGTGGCAGCGGGGCCGACATCGTCCTGCTGGCCGACGAACGGCGAGCGGGTAGACAACGTTGTCAGCAATTGTCCTGTAACGCAACCGTCGCGCGCGTACTGCATCGCGCGCGCGGTCAATTCCATCATCCAACAAATATCAGCGCTGGTAATGGTGATTCCGGCACAAACTTTAGTGATGTCGGCTTGAATTGCACAACAGCCATAGAAACGGCCGATCGCTGCACAGATCGCGTGCGGCCCAATTGCGCAGCGCCGCCGACGTTCCGCGAACCACCGCACAAAAATGCTGCATTGCAGCGCAATCGCAGCGAGTTCAGAGATCTGTGACGATGTGTTGACAACGCTGTCAACGCTACGCGAGACTCGATTCAAATCAGAGTTCAGGCAGGAGGGGCCATGGACTGTTTTACGACTGTACGGACTGGCGCGCCCCTCGCCCGGAACATCCAGATTTGCGAGCCACGCGTCATGGGACGCTGCACTCGCAGATGTCGCGTTCGCTCCACTGCACCACCGCACGGGGGACACCTCCTCTACCACGCGAATTACCGCAGCCGCACTTCGCTCGAAGCTCGGTCAGGCGATCACCGCGATCGGTCAGGGCGTGTTGTTTTGCCGGCCACGCCGAGCGCGTTGCGCCTCACCACGGGCCATCCGCGCTCAAAGCACTAACCAACGAGGTTTAGCCATGCACAGCCGCACCACGACGTTAGCATTCTGTATTACCGCCGCCCTGTACTACTCCGGCGCTGCCATGGCTGCCGGACAAGAACAGCAAGCCGCTCCGCAAGCTGCTCCAAACGCGCCCTCGTCCACCACCGAGCTGGACACGATCACCGTCACCGGTTATCGCGCTTCGCTGGAGAAGAGCCAGGCGGTCAAGCGCTCGGCCAACTCGATCGTCGACGCGATCAGCGCCGAAGACATCGGCAAGTTCCCGGACATCAACGCCGCAGAATCGCTCTCGCACCTGCCGGGCATCAGCGTCGACCGCCAGTTCGGCGAAGGCGAAAAGGTCAGCATCAACGGCACCGACCCGGCATTGAACCGCGTGCTGCTCAACGGCCAGACCATCGCCTCCGGCGACTGGGGCGGCAACCCGACCGACACCAGCGGCCGTACCTTCAACTACACCCTGCTGTCGCCGGAAATCATCGGCCTGATGGAGGTCTACAAGACCCCCGAAGCGCGCATCGACGAAGGCTCGATCGGCGGCACCGTGATCGTGCACACCCGCAAGCCGCTGGACCTGCCCAAGAACACCATCCGCGGCTCGATCGGCTACAACTACAACGATCGCTCGGAAGAAGGTAATCCGCGCGGCTCGGCGCTGTGGAGCTGGAAGAACGACGACGAAACCTTCGGCGCGTTGATTTCCGCCACGCACGACAAGCAGGACCTGGCACGCGCCGGTATCGAATACTTCGGCTACACCACCGGTGCCGGCATTCCGGCCAGCGCCACCATCACCGGCGACGGCAGCGATGTGGCCACCGCCCGCGTGCCGGCCGGCATCAGCAGTGCATTCTTCCAGCAGACCCGCGAGCGCAGCGGCCTGCAGGGTGCATTGCAGTGGAAGCCCAACGAGCAGAACGAGTTCAACCTGACCGGCCTGTACATCAAGGGCAAGTACAACAACTTCAGCCAGGCGCGCTACGTGTGCCCGGCATGTAACGACGACCGCCAGAAGATCACCAGCGCCAATGTCGAAAACGGCGTGGTGACCGGCGCCACCGTCAGCGACGGCGCAGCCGGCCAGCCGTACGCACAGCTGGATGCCAACTACCGCGAGAGCACGGTCACCACCAAGAGCCTGAACCTGCGTCACGACTGGTCCGGCGAGAAGTGGGTGTTCACCACGCAGGCCGGTTACACCGAAGCCACCGGTGGCAAGAACCCCGAATACCTGATGAAGTTCCTGATGCAGGACGGCGGCTACAACTACGCCTTCGACGGTCAGAACACCTCGGTGAACTACGACAACGGCGGCGCCTCGAACTGGGTGTTGCCGGGCAATCCGGCCGGCCTGGCACCTGGCCAGCAAGGCAATATCCCGGGCACCAATACCGGCATCATGCAGGCCGGCGGTATCGCCTACCAGAAGAGCAAGGACGACGAGAAGTACTTCCAGTGGGACGCCTCGCGTGACCTGGAATGGGGTCCGTTCACCAAGCTGCAGTTCGGCTACAAGTACATCAACCATAACAACGGCGTGGACGCGCGCGGCAACCGCATCAACTCCACCGATGCGGTGTCGTTGACGCAGTTCAACCCGGGCAGCACGCCCAGCAGCCTGTACGACGGCCTCGGCGCCAGCGGTGACCTGACCACCTGGCCGACCGCCAGCCTGAATGCCGTGCGCAGCTACCTGTTGTCGCAGCCGCAGGGCCCGTACCGCACCGATTTCGGCGCCTCGTTCCAGGTCAAGGAAATCACCCAGAACGTCTACACGCAGTTGAACTTCGAATCCGGCCAGTGGCGCGGTAACGTCGGCGTGCGTTTGGTCGACACCACCGACAAGTCCGAGTTCTGGCAGAGCAACGACGGTGGCACCAACTTCGACCGCGTGGCCGAAACCAACGACTACCGCAAGGCGCTGCCGAGCTTCAACATCGCTTACGACATCACCGACGACACCGTGCTGCGCTTCTCGGCGGCCAAGGTGATTGCACGTCCGCGTTATGCCGACCTGGCCGGTACGTTCACCATCAACAGCGGTACCGGTGACCTGACCGCAAACGGCGGCAACCCGGATCTGAAGCCGTACGAGTCCACCAACTACGACCTTGCTGCGGAATGGTATTTCGCTCCGTCCAGCATGCTGTCCGGTGAAGTGTTCTACCGCGATATCAGCTCCTACATCGTCAGCACCACCACCAGCCAGCAGTTGAACCCGGCACCGCCGGCCGTTGCCGGTCTGTACCAGGTCACCACGCCGGTGAACGTGTCCGATGCCAAGGTCAAGG
Source organism: Xanthomonas sp. fls2-241-TYG-148 (assembly GCF_030208815.1). Taxonomy (NCBI): domain Bacteria; kingdom Pseudomonadati; phylum Pseudomonadota; class Gammaproteobacteria; order Lysobacterales; family Lysobacteraceae; genus Xanthomonas; species Xanthomonas sp. fls2-241-TYG-148. Next base: position 184,111 of record NZ_JARVTE010000009.1, on the reverse strand, counting down.
GCGTGTCGGTCAACTACCAGCAGACCTTCGGTCTGGGCTTTGGTCTGCAGGCCAACTACACGTTTGCCGAATCCGATTCCAGCTCGGGCTTGAACCTGCCGTACCTGTCGCGTGACACCTACAACGTGATCCCGTACTGGGAACACGGCGACTGGACCGTGCGTGTGAACTACAGCTACCGCTCGAAGTACTTCACCCAGATCGGCCGACTGGAATCGCGTGACTTTGCAGATGCCTACAAGCAGCTGGATTTGAACGCCTCGTATCAAATCACCGATTACATGGGCATCACCTTCGGCGCGACCAACCTGCTGGATTCCACCTACCGGGTCTTCAGCAACACGCGTGATACCCCGACCGCGTTCTACAAGAACGGCCGCGGCTACCAGGCACAGCTCAACTTCAAGTTCTGATGGTGTGACGGCGCGCCACCGACCCTCCACGGTGGCGCGCCTTTTTTTCTGTCGTTGCATGGGGCAACGACAGTGCATGCAGTGCACATTGAGTGGACCTGGCCATCGCCCTTCGCTGAAGGATGATGGCCAGTCCCGCTTCCGCAACCACGGGCCGGATGCCTGATGCCGGCGCGTCTTTGCCCACAGGAGTGCAGTTCCCATGACGACCGATAGCCGCCTTGCGGCTCCATCCCGCCGCCACGCCGGAGCTGCACCCAGAACGCGAATGCTCGCGCTCGGTCTGTTGCTCGCGTTGCCTGCCGCCACGCTCAGCGCAGCGCAATCGCCCACCGCGCCGACCGCCACCACGCTCAGCCCGGAGGTCATCGACCAGCAGTGGCTCGACGCCACCGCGCAGTACGCACCCGAACGCGCACGGCTGGTGCGCGAAGCGCAAGCCGGCGCGCGCAAGGGGCCGTTCCGCCCCGACTGGGCCGCATTGAAGGCGTATCAATCGCCTGCGTGGTACGACAACGCCAAGTTCGGCATCTTCATTCACTGGGGCGTGTTTTCGGTGCCGGCCTTCGGCAGCGAGTGGTACTCGCGCAACATGTATCTGGAAGGCTCCAAGGAATTCGCGCACCACGTGGCGACCTATGGCCCGCAGGCGAGCAGCGGCTACAAGGACCTGATTCCCAAGTTCACCGCACCCAAGTTCGACCCGACTGGCTGGGCCAAGCTGTTCCGTGAATCCGGTGCGCGCTACGTGGTGCCAGTGGCCGAGCATCACGATGGCTTTGCGTTGTACGACTCGAAGTTGTCCGACTGGACGGCGATGAAGATGGGGCCCAAGCGCGACCTGCTGGGCGAGTTGTCCACGGCGATCCGTGCGCAAGGCTTGCACTTCGGGCTGTCCTCTCACCGCGCCGAGCACAACTGGTTCTTCGATGGCGGGCGCAAGTTCGATTCGGATGTCAACGACCCGCGCTATGCGGCGCTGTATGGCCCCGCGCAGGTGCGCCTGCCCGGCAAGGACGACGCTGATGTCGCCAACGACTGGACGCCCGTATCGCAGGCGTGGCTGGACGACTGGCTGGCGCGCACCACCGAGTTGATCGATGTCTACCAGCCGGACCTGATCTATTTCGATTGGTGGATCGCCCACCCCACCTTCCGCAGCAGCCTGCCGACCATGCTGGCGTACTACTACAACCAGGGTGCGGCGCGGACCGAAGCCGACCGTGGCGTGGTGGTGAACTACAAGCTCGGTGCGTTTCCCGAAGGCGCCGGCACGCTGGATATCGAACGCGGCCAGCTCACCGGCATCCACCCCACGCATTGGCAGACCGACACCTCGGTGAGCAATGCATCGTGGGGCTATATCGAAAACGACACCTACAAGTCACCCACCTTCATCATCCACATGCTGGCCGATGTGGTGGCCAAGAACGGCAACCTGATGCTCAACATCGGCCCGCGCGCCGATGGCTCCATCCCCGACACCGAGCGCGGCATCCTGCTGGCGATCGGCAAGTGGCTCAAGACCAATGGCGGCGCGATCTACGACAGCAAGCCGTGGCGCGTGTATGGCGAAGGCCCCACCGAAGTGGTGGGCGGCACCTTCCAGGACGTCAAGACCAAGCCGTACACGGCTGAAGATTTCCGCTTCACCACCCGCGATGGCGCGCTGTATGCCATCGAACTGGGCTGGCCGGCCGATGGCAAGGCGGTGATCCGCTCGCTCACCGCCGCCGATGGCGTGCGCGGGGTGACGCTGCTGGCCAATGGCAAAAAGATTCCCTTCGAACAACAGGCCGATGGCTTGCACCTGCGGCTGCCGGCCAAGCCGGTAGGCGAAAGCGCCTACGTGTTCCGCATCGACCTTGCGCCCTCTTCCACTCCCTGACGGATCCTGTCTTCATGATCAAGCGATTGACCTGGATGTTGCTCGCGCTGGCGGTTGCCTGCGCGCCCACCTTGGCGCTGGCCAAGAATCCCACGGCGCTGTTCTATCTGATGAACACGCAGAAATCGACCAATTCGTTCCTGGCCAATGTCGACAAGATCGATGTGGTGGTGCCCACCTGGTATGGCGTGGATCAGAACGGCTTGGTCAACGGTACGCCCAACCTGTATCTGTACGACATCGCCAAGCAGAAAAATCTGCGCGTGATGCCGATACTGTCGATGACCACCGGCCGCGACGGCTTCCACAAGCTGATGCACGACGAAGCGGCCAAGAAGCGCATGATCGAATCGCTGCTGATCCACGGCAAGCAGCACAAGTACTACGGCTTCCAGTTCGATTTCGAGAACATTGCCTGGACCGATCGCGATGCCTACACGCTGATGGTCAAGCAGACCGCCGATGCGCTGCACAAGGCCGGTTTCAAGATGTCGGTGGCAGTGGTGCCCAATGCGCCGGGCCATGCCGAAGGCGGCCAGTTTTCCAAGTGGATGTGGGAATACTGGCGCGGTGCGTATGACCTGAAGGCACTGGGCCAGGCCGCCGATCTGGTCAGCATCATGACCTACGACCAGCACACCCGCTGGACCACGCCTGGCCCGGTCGACGGCATGGTGTGGATGAAAAAGCACCTGGACTACGCCATCACCCAGGTACCGAAGGAAAAGCTCTCGCTGGGTATCGCCACTTACGGCTACCGTTGGTACACCGGCAACCCGGTGAAGGAAGACGGCACCGAAGCGTCGAACATCTCGGCCACGTATATCGATGCCGACGAATCCTTCCCGCTGGCGATCGAACAGAACGCCACCGTGCAGTGGGATCCGGTGGAGCAGGAATCGTGGTTCTACTTCTACCGCGACGATATGCGCGAGTGGGTGTTCCGCCCGGATGCGCGCAGCTTCAAGGCACGCTACGACATGGTGAAGCAGTACGGCCTGGAAGGCTTTAGCTGCTGGGTGCTGGGCGCCGAAGATCCGAAGGTGTGGGATGAGCTGCCGGTGGCGCAGCGCTGAGCCCGCCACGCAGCAGGGCGGCGCGCGCACGAAGCGTGCGCCAGTCCCTGCGTCGTTCGCCACGGCTTTGCTACTGTGCGTGGCTGCCGTGTCCTGGCGCGTGGCAAGCTGCATGACACGCGCTGATTGCCACATCGGGATGTGATTGCATGCTCTCCAACACCGGCCCTGTTCCACGCACGCTGTCGTCGCGCCTGCTGCTGTCCACACGATTGCCGTCGCGCCTGCTTGTCTGCTGCGTTGCAGTCAGCGCCCTGCTTGGATGTGGTCAACGCGAGGCCGGCACTGCACCGGCCGTTGCCAGTGCCGGCGCGCCCGCGGCACCTGCCGCGAACACACCGCTGCCCCTGATTCCGGCACCGGCGCAGCTCACACGCGGCAGTGGCAGTTTCCACATCGGTGCCGGCACGGTGATTTCGATCGTCGGTGGCGATGCCGATGCACGCCGCAGCGCCGAATATCTCGCCGAGCTGCTCAAGCGCACGCGCGGCCTGTCGCTGGAAGTGCGCAACGAAACCAGCGCATCGCCGGGCAGCATCCGCCTGGAACGCAGCGCGCAGGCACCGGTGACGCAAAAGGAAGGCTATAGCCTCGATAGCGACGCGAAGGGCATCCGTATCCAGGCGCGTGATGGCGCCGGGTTGTTCTACGGCACCGTGAGCGCGTGGCAGTTGATGACCCCGGATGCGCGCAAGGGCGATGTCGAGGTACCGGCGGTGACCATCCGCGACTGGCCGCGTTTCAGCTGGCGCGGCCAGCATCTGGATGTGGCGCGCCACTTCCACGACGTAGCAACGGTCAAGCACGTGCTCGACACGATGGCCGTGCACAAGCTCAACGTGCTGCACTGGCATCTCACCGATGACCAGGGCTGGCGGATCGAGATCAAGCGCTACCCCAAGCTCACCGAGGTGGGTGCGTGGCGCACGCCGCCGGGCGCGGGCCAGCACGGCACACCGGAGCGCTATGGCGGCTTCTACACGCAGGAACAGATCAGCGAAGTGGTGGCCTACGCGGCGCGCCTGCACATCACCGTGCTGCCCGAGCTGGATATGCCCGGGCATGCGCAGGCGGCCGTTGCCGCCTACCCCGAAGAAGTGGGCGTCCCCGGCGTGCGCACCCAGGTGGGTGTGGACTGGGGCGTCAACCCGTACCTGTTCAACACCAGCGAACGCAGCCTGACCTTCATCACCAATGTGCTGGATGAAGTACTCACGCTGTTCCCGTCGACCTACATCCACATCGGCGGCGATGAGGCAGTCAAGGACCAATGGGAAGCCTCGCCTACGGTGCGCGCACAGATGCGCAAGCTCGGCGTCAAGGACGCACACGCGATGCAAGGCTGGTTCAACGAGCAACTGGCGCAGTACCTCACCCTGCACGGCCGGCGCATGATCGGCTGGGACGAAATCCTCGAAGGTGGCGTGCCCGCCAGCGCGGCCGTGATGTCCTGGCGTGGCATCGAAGGCGCGGTGACCGCCGCCAAGCAAGGCCACGACGTGGTGCTGGCACCGGGCGATTCGCTGTATCTGGACAACCTGCAAACCACGCGCAGCGATGAACCCAACGGCCGCCTGACCACGCTGCCGCTCTCGAAGGTCTACGCGTTCAACCCGGTGCCGGCCGCGCTCAATGCCGAGCAGGCCAAGCATGTGCTCGGCGCACAGGGCGCGTTGTGGGCCGAATACATTCCCTCGCGCTGGCACATCGACCACGCGCTGTTCCCGCGCCTGGCAGCGGTGGCCGAAGTGACGTGGTCGCCGATGGCCGCGCGCGACTGGAAGAGTTTCCTGGCGCGGATGCCGGCGCAGCTGCAGCGTTATCAGGCGCTGGGCATCGATTACAGCGATGGCGCCTTTGCCGCCGACATCGACCTGGACGGCGACGTCAACGCGGTACTGGCCGGTGGCCCGGCCAAGGTGTCGCTCGGCAACCAGAGCGGCGCCGGCAGCCTGCACTACACCGTGGATGGCAGCGACCCCACACCGGATGCACCGCGCTACACGGCGCCGTTCGCGATTCAGCTGCCCACCACCGTCAAGGCCACCGCCTTCACCGACGATGGCATTGCACTGGCCGCCCCACGCAGCCGCACCTTTGACCGTGCCGCGCTGCTGAGCCGCGACACCCAGGGTCTGCGTCACTGTGTCGAGCAAGGAGCGCTGGGCTTGCGCCTGCCGCTGCTGCCGGATCTGCCGGGCGCGGACACGCCGGTCTACAACGTGGACCTGTTCCATGCCTGCCGCCTGTATCCGCAGGCGCGGCTGGATGATGTGGGCGCGATCAAGGTGGACGCCGCACGCCTGGCGCGCAACTTCGGCCTGGCGCACGAGCAGTCCAAGGTGCAGAAGTACCCGGCCAAGACACCCGGCGGTGAACTCGAAGTGCGCCTGGGTTGCGAAGGCGAGCTGCTCGCGCTCATCCCGCTGCCCAAGGGCAACGCGCTCGGCGAACAATTCACGCTGGAAAGCGCGCTGCCTGCACGCACCGGCACGCACGATCTGTGCCTGCGCTTCACCGCCCCCATCACCGGCCCGTTGTATGCCATCGGCGCCGTCCATCTGATCGAAACCACCGCGCAGGCGCCCCCCGCCGCCACGCGCTGATCCCTTCAAGGAGAACCCTGCATGCCCCTGCCCCGCCAACGTCGTGTTCCTGCACCCGCCCGCCTCGGGCTTGCCCTCGCCTTCGCCATGTCGCAGGCCTGGGCAGCGCCGCCCACGGCCGTGACGCTGGACAGCGGCTGGCAGGTGCGGCTGGTCCCGGGGCAGGAACAGGCCAAGACCTACCCCAAGGCCGCCGCCTGGTTGCCGGCGCACGTGCCGGGCGTGGTGCAGACCGATCTGATCGCCGCCAAGGTCGTGCCGGACCCGTTCTACCGCGACAACGAAGGCAAGATTCAGTGGGCCGGCCTGAGCGACTGGCAGTACCAGACGCGCTTCAAGGTCGATGCGGCCACGCTCGCGCGTGAGCATGTGGAGCTGGTGTTCGATGGCCTGGATACGTTTGCCGAGGTCACCCTCAACGGCAAGCCGTTGCTCAGCGCCGACAACATGTTCCGGCAGTGGCGCGTGGACGCCAAGGCGCTGCTCAAGCGCGGCGACAACGTGCTGGAAGTGAAGCTGTTTTCGCCGATCAAGAAAATCCAGCCGTGGCTCGCCAAGCAGCCGTACGCGCTGCCGGGCGCCTACGATTCGGCCTTCGGCGACGAGCCCGAATCGCGGCACAGCTCCACCTACGTGCGCAAGGCGCCGTACAACTTCGGCTGGGACTGGGGCCCGCGCATGGTCAACGCCGGCATCTGGAAAGACGTGCGTGTGGAAGCCTGGGATGCGGTGCGCGTGGACGGCTTGCACATCGCCCAGCAGCGCGTGGATGCCAACAGTGCGCAGCTGCAGGCGCAGCTGGAGTTGCAGGCCGGCCGCAGCGGCCCGGTGCAGGTCAGCCTTGACGTGCTCGGCCCGGATGGCCAGCGCGTGGGCCAGTTCACCCAGGACGCGGTGGTCGACCCGGGCCAGAACCACATCGATCTGGCCGTGCGCATCGCCAAGCCCAAGCGCTGGTTCCCGGCCGGCTACGGCGCGCAGGACCGCTACACCTTCGTGGCGACGGTGCGCGATGCCGATGGCGACAGCCAGCAGATCAAGCGCATCACCGGGCTGCGTTCGGTGGAGCTGCGCCGCGAAAAAGACAAGTTCGGCAAGAGCATGGAGATCGTGATCAACGGCATCCCGATCTTTGCCAAGGGCGCCAACCTGATTCCGCTGGACGCCTTCCCCTCGCGCGTCAGCCAGGCGCGCATGCGCAGCACCCTGCAGGACGCGCGCGATGCCAACATGAACATGCTGCGCATGTGGGGCGGCGGCCATTACCAGGACGACCATTTCTACGAGGTGGCCGACGAGCTGGGCATCATGATCTGGCAGGACTTCATGTTCGGTGGCGCGGTGCCGCCGTATGACGTGGAGTTCCGCGAAAACACCCGCCAGGAAGCGATCGAGCAGGTCAAACGCCTGCGCGACCATCCCAGCGTGGTGTTGTGGTGCGGCAATAACGAAGTGCAGACCGGTTGGGAAAACTGGGGCGACCGGGTCAAGTTCAAGCAGTCGGTGGACCCGGAAGAACGCAGCCGCATCGAGCGCGGCATGACCACGCTGTTCGGCACCGTGTTCCGCGAAGTGGTCGCCACCTACGACAGCGATGTGCCGTATTGGTCCACCTCGCCCGGCACCAATTTCGACGGTGCTGCGGACCAGGCCAACGATGGCGACATGCATTACTGGAAGGTCTGGGGCGGCCCGGCGCTGCCGGTCACCGAATACCTCAATGTCACTCCGCGTTTCATGTCCGAATACGGCCTGCAGTCGTTCCCGGACATGCGCACCGTGCGCGCGTTCGCCGAACCCGGCGACATGGATCCGGAATCGCCGGTGATGCGCGTGCATCAGAAGTTCGACAAGGGCAACGGCAACAAACGGCTGATGCTGTATATCCGCCGCGAATTCGGCGAGCCCAAGGATTTCGAAAGCTTCGTCTACCTGAGCCAGCTGATGCAGGCCGAAGGCATCAACCTGGCCGCCTCGCATCTACGCGCTTCGCGTCCGCAGTCGATGGGCTCGCTGTACTGGCAGCTCAACGACGTGTGGCCCGGCGCCTCCTGGTCGAGCGTGGACTACTACGGCCGCTGGAAGGCGCTGCACTACCACGCACGCCGCTTCTATGCGCCAGAAATGATCGCCGCGCTGCGCAACGACAAGGGCCAGACCGAGGTCTCGCTGGTGTCCGACCGCACCACGCCGCTGCAGGCGCGCTGGCGCATGCGCGTGATGAGCATGGAGGGCAAGGTGCTGAGCAAGCGCGAAGAAAAAGCCACGCTTAAGCCGCTGAGCAGCCTGCAGGTGGGCAACTTCAGCGACAAGCAATTGCTGGGCAGCGCCGATCCGAAGCGTAGCTATGCGGTGTTCGAACTGCTGGATGGCGATACCGTGCTTTCACGCGAAGTGGTGTTTTTCGCCGCCGCCAAGCAACTGGCCTTGCCCACCGCCACGATCGACAGCCAGTGGCGCGCCGATGGCGATGGTTACGCGCTCACGCTGTCCAGCAAGACGCTGGCGCGCGAGGTGTGGCTGTCGTTCGGCGACGTGGACGCCACGCTGTCGGACAACGCCTTCGACCTGCTGCCGGGCGAGCCGCTGACCGTGCACGTGACCAGCAAAACTGCGCTGGCGCAGTTGCAGGCCGCGCTGCAGGTCCGCGACCTGGCCAGCACGCTGGCGGGTGCACCACCGGAGCCGGCCGAGAGCAAATGACGTTTCAGTTCGCTGCACAGTGAGCGCGGCGCATGCACCGCGGTGAACATCATCGTTGGTGCAACGCGCGACGCACACGCCAGCACCACCGCACCGCTTCGCACCTGCGCAGCAGCGCGAGCCAGACGTCGCACTACCGCGGCAGCGCCGATACACGGCCTGCCGCATCCAGATCCATCCCTGCCCGTCGCCACGCGACGGGTACCCCAATGCAACGCCGCGCGGCCACTGCCGCACGGCAGGAGTGAAATGATGTCGTTGTCCGTGTTTCCGCATCGCCTGGCCCTTGCTCTCGGATTTGCCTTGGCTGCACCGCTGACCAGTGCGCCCGCTCAGGCCGCAGCGCCCACCGGGACGCCGGAACAGCGTGCCGCTGCACTGGTCGCGCAGATGAGCCGCGAGGAAAAAGTGGCCCAGGCGATGAGCGCGGCGCCGGCAATTCCGCGCCTGGGCATCCCCGCCTACGAATGGTGGAGCGAAGGCCTGCACGGCATTGCCCGCAATGGCTACGCCACGGTGTTTCCGCAGGCGATCGGGCTGGCCGCCAGCTGGAATACGCAGCTGATGCAGCAGGTGGGCACGGTGGTGTCGACCGAGGCACGTGCCAAGTTCAACCAGGCCGGCGGCCCGGGCAAGGACCACAAGCGTTACGCAGGCCTGACCATCTGGTCGCCGAACATCAACATCTTCCGCGACCCGCGCTGGGGCCGTGGCATGGAAACCTATGGCGAAGACCCGTTCCTCACCGGGCAACTGGCCGTGGGTTTCATTCGCGGCCTGCAGGGCGATGACCTGGAACATCCGCGCACCATTGCAACGCCCAAGCACATCGCCGTGCACAGCGGCCCGGAGCCGGGCCGGCATGGTTTCGATGTGGACGTCTCCCCGCGCGATGTGGAAGCGACCTACACACCTGCGTTCCGTGCCGCGCTGGTCGAGGGCCAGGCCGGCTCGGTGATGTGCGCCTACAACTCCCTGCACGGCACGCCGGCATGCGCGGCAGACTGGTTGCTCAACGGCCGCGTGCGCGGCGATTGGGGCTTCAAGGGCTTTGTGGTCTCCGACTGCGATGCAGTGGACGACATGACCCAGTTCCATTACTTCCGCCCGGATAACGCCGGATCGTCGGCGGCATCGCTCAAGGCGGGCCACGATCTCAACTGCGGCACTGCCTATCGCGCGCTTGGCACCGCGATCGAACGCGGCGAAGTGGATGAAGCCCTGCTCGATCAATCGCTGGTGCGCCTGTTCGCCGCACGCTACCGCCTGGGCGAGCTGCAGGCGCCGCGCAAGGACCGCTACGCCATGCTCGGCGCCAAGGACATCGACAACGCGGGCAACCGTGCGCTGGCGTTGCAGGCGGCCGCCGAGTCGATTGTGCTGCTGAAGAACGCAAACGCCACGCTGCCGTTGAAGGCCGGCACGCGGCTGGCGGTGATCGGCCCCAACGCCGATGCATTGGCTGCACTGGAAGCCAACTACCAAGGCACCTCATCGCAGCCGGTGACGCCGCTGCTCGGCCTGCGCCAGCGCTTCGGCGCGCAGCAGGTGCGCTACGCGCAAGGCGCGCCGCTGGCCGCTGGCGTGCCGGGCATGATTCCGGAGACCGCGCTGCGCAGCGACGGCAAGCCCGGGCTGCGCGGTGAGTATTTCGACAATGTCGAGTTGGAAGGCGCACCGCGCGTGACGCGCCAGGACCGCGCGATCAGCTTCAACTGGGACCAGGTAAGCCCGGCCAAGGGCGTGCCCGCCGATCGCTACGCCGTGCGCTGGAGCGGCGAGCTGTTGCCGCCCGGCACTGGCGACTACACGCTGGCAGTGCGCGTGGCGCGGTGCTTCGATTGCACCGGCCACGACCCGGTGCGGCTGTACATCGACGACAAACTGGTCGTTGCCGGCAACGCCGAAGACAAGCACGTGCCGGCCGGCATGCACAATGCCGACGGCCGCAGCGTGGAGACGGTGCTGCATTTCGACGACACCCGCCCACGCAAGATCCGCCTGGAACTCGAACACCGCGGCCAGGACCAGGGCGTGCGCCTGGAATGGTTGGCACCGGCCGCCGCGCAACTGGCCGAAGCCGAACAAGCCGTGGCGCAGTCCGATGCGGTGGTGGCCTTCGTCGGTTTATCGCCGGATGTGGAAGGCGAGGAACTGCGTATCGACGTGCCCGGCTTCGACGGCGGCGACCGTAACGACATCGCCCTGCCCGCCGCGCAACAGGCCTTGCTGGAACGTGCCAAGGCCTCCGGCAAGCCGTTGGTGGTGGTGTTGATGAGCGGCAGCGCGGTGGCATTGAACTGGGCCAAGACCCATGCCGATGCGATCGTGGCGGCGTGGTACCCCGGCCAGTCCGGCGGCACCGCGATTGCCCGTGCGCTGGCCGGTGAAGACAACCCCGGCGGGCGCCTGCCGGTGACGTTCTATCGCTCCACCAAGGACCTGCCGCCATACGTCAGCTACGACATGAAGGGCCGCACCTACCGCTATTTCAAGGGCGAGGCGTTGTTCCCGTTCGGCTACGGGCTCAGCTACACCCGCTTTGCGTACGAGGCGCCGCGCCTGTCCGCCACCATGCTGCAGGCCGGCAGCCCGCTGCAGGTGACCACGACCGTGCGCAATACCGGTGAACGCGCGGGCGATGAAGTGGCGCAGGTGTATCTGCAGTATCCAGACCGCCCGCAGTCGCCATTGCGCAGCCTGGTTGGATTCCAGCGCGTGCATCTGCAACCGGGCGAGCAGCGCACGCTCACCTTCACCCTGGATGCGCGCGCCCTGAGCGATGTGGACCGTACCGGCACGCGCGCGGTGGAAGCCGGCGATTACCGGCTGTTCGTCGGTGGTGGCCAGCCAGACACCGGCGCCCCCGGCCAGAGCGTGGCGCTCACCATCCAGGGCCGCGCACCGCTGCCAAAGTAAGGCCATTCGCAGCGCGCCGGCGCAGTGCCGGCATGCGCGTCACGAACACCACGCGCCCGCAGCAAGGGCGCGGCATCAGGAGTATCCATGCGTAAGATCCCCACAGACAGCATCACCGAGCCAGCGCGCGATGACAGCACGCAACCCACCACCGCCGGCGTCTCGCGCCGCACGATGCTGGGCATGCTCGGCGCCGCCGCAGGCAGCGCGCTGATCGGCGGCATCCCCGGTGCACGCGCAGCGACCTCGTCGCCGGCCTCGGGCTTTGTCAGCAAGCGTCCGCCCAAGGCGCAGCGCCGCTTCGTCAGCACCGCGGTGGAGCAGCAGATCACCCAGATCAAGGCGCGCATCGCCGACCCGGAACTGGCCTGGCTGTTCGAGAACTGCTACCCCAACACGCTCGACACCACGGTGGAAACCGGCACCCGCAACGGCAAGCCGGACACCTTCGTCATCACCGGCGACATCCACGCGATGTGGCTGCGCGATTCGTCCGCGCAGGTGCATCCGTATGTGCCGCTGGCCAAGCGCGACCCCGCGCTGCGGCGCATGTTCCATGGCCTGATCCAGCGCCAGGCCGCCTGCATCAAGCTCGATCCGTATGCCAACGCGTTCCTGCCCGATGGCCAGACCCAGCGCCTGAAGTGGTCGCTCAACGACATCACCGAGATGAAGCCCGGCGTTGGCGAGCGCAAGTGGGAAATCGATTCGCTGTGCTACCCGATCCGCATTGCGCACGAATACTGGCGCGCCACCGGCGACACCGCGCCGTTCGACGACGACTGGCGCGAGGCGATGCACGTGGTGGTACGCACCTTCCGCGAACAGCAGCGCAAGGACAACCGCGGCCCGTACGTGTTCCAGCGCCCCTCGCCGCTGGCCACCGAGACGCTGGTGCTGGAAGGCTACGGCCAGCCGACCAAGCCCAACGGCATGATCCATTCGATGTTCCGCCCGTCCGACGATGCCTGCGTATTCCCATTGTTCGTGCCGGCCAACCTGTTCGCGGCGGCCTCGCTGCGGCAGCTGGCCAGCATGAGCACGCAGATCCATCGCGACAGCGCATTCGCGGCCGACTGCACCGCGCTGGCCGACGAAGTGGAAACCGCCACGCGCCAGTTCGGGCAGATGCGCGACAGCGATGGCCAGGCGTATTGGGCGTTTGAAGTGGACGGCTACGGCAATCAGTTGTTCATCGACGACGCGAACGCGCCCGGGCTGCTCAGCCTGGCTTACCTGGGCTGTTGCGATCGCGCCGACCCGGTGTTCCTGCGCACACGCCAGCTGGCCTGGAGCGAACGCAACCCGTACTTCTCGCGCGGCAGCGCGGCCGAAGGCGTGGGCAGCCCGCATAGCGGCATGGGCACCATCTGGCCGATGGCGATCGTGCAGTACGCGCTGGTCAGCGACGACGATGCGCAGCTGCGCCAATGCCTGCAGTGGCTCAAGACCACGCATGCCGGCACCGGCTTCATGCATGAGGCCTTCGACAAGGACAACCCAGCCACATTTACGCGTGACTGGTTCGCCTGGGCCAACACCTTGTTCGGCGAACTCATCATCGACCTGCATCAGCGTAAACCGCAGCTGCTGCGCAGTAGTTGATTGTCCGAAGCGCTAGATCTTCCTTTCCAGGCGGAACGACACCGCACTTGATCTTCCCTTCTCCCGCCGGGAGAAGGTGCCCGAAGGGCGGATGAGGGTGCCCCGGCATCGGCCCGCAAACTCCGAGACCAGACACATGGCAACACGACGCGGTTTTCTACAAGGCGCCATCGCAGCAGCCCTCTTCGGTAGCGGCGCTCTGGCCACAAGCCTCGCCCGCGCACGCGCCGGCTCCTACGCACTGCCGGCCGATGCGCGCACCCGCGCCGACCTCACCCGTCATGTCGATGTCTTCATCGGCACCGGCGGCCACGGCCACACCTTCCCCGGCGCGACATTGCCGTTCGGCATGGTGCAGCTCAGCCCGGATACCTACAACGCGGTGTGGGATTCGTGCTCGGGCTACCAAGAGTCCGATGGCTCGATCATGGGCTTTTCGCACACGCATCTGTCCGGCACCGGCATCGGCGACATGCTCGATGTGCTGCTGGTGCCGGCCACCGGCGAGGTCAAGCTGGTACCCGGCCCGCTGGATGATCCCGACGCCGGCTATCGCTCACGCTACGACCATGCGGATGAAGCGGCCTCGCCCGGCTACTACCGCGTGCGGCTCAAGGACAGCGGAGTGCATGCCGAACTCACCGCCACCGCGCGCGCCGGCCTGCACCGGTACCACTTCCCCAAGGGCAAACCTGCGCACGTGCTGCTGGACCTGTGCCATGGCATGCAGGACAAACCCGGCATCGCCACCCGCGTGAGCGATGCGCAGCTGCGCGTGGTCGACGCACAGACCATCACCGGCGGCCGCCGTGTCTATCAGTGGGCCAAGGGCCGCTATATCTACTTCGCCATGCGGCTGTCGCGCCCGTTCGAAAAGGCGCAGCTGTACAACGAAGACCAGCCCCTCGCCGCCGGGCTGCACAGCGCCGATGGCGTGCATCTCAAGGCCGCACTGCATTATCCGGATGCCTCCGAGGCGCCACTGCTGATCAAGGTCGGCATCTCGGCGGTGAGCGCGGACAACGCGCTGGCCAACCTGGATGCCGAACTTCCCGACTTCGACTTCGCCCGCGTGCATGCGCAAGCCGTGGCCGCGTGGGAAAAGGAACTGGGGCGCGTGCGCATCGACAGCGACGACGAGGCGCAACGGCGCATCTTCTACACCGGCCTGTATCACAGCCTGTTGGCGCCCACGTTGTTCAGCGACGTCGATGGCCGCTACCGCGGCATGGACCTGCAGATCCACACCGCACCCAAGGGGTATCACAACTACAGCACCTACTCGTTGTGGGACACCTACCGCGCCGCACATCCGCTGCTCACCCTGGTGCAACCCGAGCGCGTGCCGGACCTGGTGCAGTGCCTGGTGCGCGGCGCCAATGAATGCCCGGATGGCGTGGGCATCTGGCCGCTGCAGGGCGTGGAAACCGGCTGCATGATCGGCTACCACTCGGCGGTGGTGCTGGCCGAAGCGCACACCAAGGGCTTCACCGGCATCGACTACAAAGCCGCCTGGCCGGCCTACCGCAAACGCGCCATGGACGACACCACGCACGGCCTGGCGTATTACCGCGCGCTTGGTTACATCCCCGCCGACAAGGTGGACGAGGCGGTCAGCCGCACCCTGGAATACGCCTACGACGACTGGGCCTGCGCGCACCTGGCGCAGGCCGCTGGCGCCACCGACGATGCACGCGCACTGCGCGAACGTTCGCGCAATTACCGCAACGTGTTCAACCGCGACAGCGGCTTCGTGCAGGCGCGCCTGGAAGACGGCAGCTGGGCCACACCGTTCGACCCGCGCGGCATGGGGCACATCGCCAAGTGGCGCGATTTCACCGAGTCCAATGCCTGGCAGGCCACCTTCCTCAACCAGCACGATCTGTATGGCTATATGGATTTGTACGGCGGCCGCGATGGCTTCCTGGCCAAGCTGGACGAGCTGTTTTCCACCAGCTCCGAGTTGCCGGCCGATGCACCGCCGGATATCGATGGCCTGGTCGGCCAGTACGCGCATGGCAACGAACCCAGCCACCATGTGGCGTATCTGTTCGCCTACGCCGGGCAACCGTACAAGACCCAGGCGATGGTGCGCCGGCTGTTGCGCGAGCAATACCACGATGCGCGCAATGGTCTGTCCGGCAACGAGGATTGCGGTCAGATGAGTGCGTGGTTCGTGCTCAGCGCACTTGGCCTGTACGCCGTGGACCCGGTCAGCGGCAACTATGTGCTCGGCAGCCCGTTGTTCAAGCGCGCCGAGCTGGACGTGGGCAACGGCCGCACGTTGCGCATCATTGCCCGCGACACCAGCGCCAAGAACCTCTACGTACAGTCGCTGACCTGGAACGGCACGCCAATCACGCGCAGCTGGATGCGGCATGCCGATCTGGCCGCTGGCGGCACGCTGGAGTTCCGCATGGGAGCCACGCCCAACCTGGCGTTCGGTGCAAGCAAGGAGGACCTGCCGCCGTCGTTCGCCTGAGCACGCGCGATCGTTGCGTCAGCGCCACGCGTGAGCGGCCACACCTGGTGCGCTGCGCTCGGATGATCGCAGCGCAACGGCGCGCTCCTTCAAGCCGCTTCGCGCGCCATCGCGTCCTCCTGCATGGGGCAACGATAGGCAACCTGCGGTGCGCACGCAACACCGGCACTGCAGCCTGGCCCGCCATCCGTTCGTGTCACTCGCCCCACGTCATTCGTCATTCGTCATTCGTCATCGCCGAGAATTGCCCATGTTGCGTACCACGCTTGCCCCGCTCGTCCTGGCCCTGGCCATCGCACTGCCCATTACCGCCACGGCCGCTAGCGATGACCAGTGGCCCACCTTCGCTACCCAGGGCACGCAGTTCGTGCGCGACGGCAAGCCATACCAAGTGCTTTCCGGTGCCATCCATTTCCAGCGCATTCCGCGCGCCTACTGGAAAGACCGCCTGCAAAAAGCGCGTGCGCTGGGTTTGAACACGGTGGAAACCTACGTGTTCTGGAACCTGGTCGAACCGCAGCAGGGGCAATTCGATTTCAACGCCAACAACGACGTGGCCGCGTTCGTACGCGAGGCCGCCGCGCAAGGCCTCAACGTGATCCTGCGGCCCGGCCCGTACGCCTGCGCGGAATGGGAAGCCGGTGGGTATCCAGCCTGGTTGTTTGGCAAGGACAACATCCGCGTACGCAGCCGCGACCCGCGCTTTCTCGCCGCCAGCCAGTCCTACCTGGATGCAGTGGCGCAGCAGGTGCGCCCACTGCTCA
Source organism: Xanthomonas sp. fls2-241-TYG-148 (assembly GCF_030208815.1). NCBI lineage: Bacteria > Pseudomonadati > Pseudomonadota > Gammaproteobacteria > Lysobacterales > Lysobacteraceae > Xanthomonas > Xanthomonas sp. fls2-241-TYG-148. Next base: position 167,655 of record NZ_JARVTE010000009.1, on the reverse strand, counting down.
ACCACAATGGCGGCCCGATCATCGCCGTGCAGGTAGAGAACGAGTACGGCTCGTACGACGACGACCATGCCTACATGGCCGACAACCGCGCCATGTTCGTCAAGGCGGGCTTCGACAAGGCGCTGCTGTTTACCTCCGACGGCGCGGACATGCTTGCCAACGGCACCCTGCCGGGCACGTTGGCCGTGGTGAATTTCGCCCCGGGCGAGGCCAAGAGTGCGTTCGACAAACTGATCAAGTTTCAGCCTGACCAACCGCGCATGGTCGGCGAATACTGGGCCGGCTGGTTCGACCATTGGGGCACGCCGCACGCCAGCACCAACGCCAAGCAGCAGACCGAAGAACTGGAATGGATCCTGCGCCAGGGCCATTCCGCCAACCTCTACATGTTCATCGGCGGCACCAGTTTCGGCTTCATGAATGGTGCCAATTTCCAGGGCAATCCCAGCGACCATTACGCACCGCAGACCACCAGCTACGACTACGACGCCATCCTGGACGAAGCCGGCCGCCCCACGCCCAAGTTCGCGCTGATGCGCGATGCCATCACGCGCGTCACCGGCGTGCAGCCGCCGGCCTTGCCCGCACCGATCGCCATGGCCGCGCTGAAGGACGCACCGCTGCGCGAGTCGGCCTCGCTGTGGGACAACCTGCCCGCGCCCATCGCCATCGACACGCCGCAGCCGATGGAACATTTCGGCCAGGATTATGGCTACATCCTGTATCGCACCACCGTCACCGGCCCGCGCACGGGTTCGCTGTATCTGGGCGAGGTGCGCGACGTAGCACGCGTCTATGTGGATCAGCAGCCCGTTGGCAGCGTCGAACGCCGGCTGCAGCAGGTCGCCACCGACGTGGACATTCCGGCTGGCCAACACACCCTGGATGTTCTGGTCGAAAACAGCGGCCGCATCAACTACGGCCCGCGCATGGCCGACGGCCGCGCCGGCCTGGTCGACCCGGTACTGCTGGGCAACCAACCGCTGACCAACTGGCAGGCGTTCCCGCTCCCCATGCGCTCGCCCGACAGCATCCGCGGCTGGACGCGTAACACAGTGGAAGGCCCCGCCTTTCATCGCGGCACCCTGCGCATCGGCACGCCCACCGACACCTACCTGGACATGCGCGCATTCGGCAAAGGCATCGCCTGGGCCAACGGCGTCAACCTCGGCAGGCACTGGAACATCGGCCCGCAACGGGCGCTGTATTACCCCGCCCCGTTCCAGCACAAGGGCGACAACACCGTGGTGGTGTTCGACCTGGACAGCACCCCCAAACCGAGCGTGCGCGGCCTGCAGCAGCAGGTATGGATGACGCCGAAGGAGTGAGCGCGTCTGCCGTACGCGCTGCGTTGCTGCGTCGCGCGTACGCATTAGTCAGGTGATTGGTGATTAGTGAGTAGTGGTGGCGCTTGATCGTTGGCGATTGGCGATTGGCGGCAAGCGGTTGGCGGCTGATCGCTGGTGGCCACTCCCGCCGGCTAGTAGCTGACAACTCAGGCCAACGCGCGCCCGCGAACCCAGACGCCTCCATCCGCCACGCCAGCGATCAGGCCTACCACCGCCAACCCCACCGGCAGGCAAACGCCATCCAGCCGCCGGGCCACGGGCCCTTCAGAGCCCCGCAGCCCCGCCGTTAACTGGACATCCGGTGCTCGTGCACCGTCCGCAGCCCGCGTGGTATCGGACGGACCACATTCCAGGCAAGATCACCGGCTCACGTCGCTATACAGAGAGAGCGACGCATTCCCGTCGTCCGTTTGAACGGCGGTCAGTTGTTTGGTTCCAGGAGCGTTTCATGTCGTCGTCCACCGTTACGCAAGACCCTGTCTCCGCGGTTCCGGAGCAGACCCAGCACGCCTTCGCCGAACACGTCCACAGCAAGCACGCACCCAGCAAACCGATCGGCAGCACCGAAGCGGCGCACCTGATGACCTTCCTGGTCCAGACCCACGCGGCCAAACAACCGCAGACCCTGCTGCCCCCGCAAGGCCGCGACCAAGACGCCGCCTGAGCGCTGCGCAGCCGCGCGTTGGCGGCATGGCGGCAGCACTAATGCTATCGCCGGCGCGCAGACCGGTCCCCTTCACGGGTCACCGATCGCCGGCATCGCGAACACCACGCTCGCCAATGTCACGGTGGTGCACGCGCTCCTGCACGGTAAGGAAGACAGCGCATTTGGCGACAGCGGCTACACCGGTGTGGACAACTCGCTGAACTGCAAGGCTTGCGATGCAGTACTTTTAACCCATCAAGGATGGATGGAATGAAACGACGAATCGTTACTTTTCTTGCAGCTCTATCGACAACGCAGGCCTCTTCGCGGCCATCGCTGCCCGAGCAATGGTGGACATATATGGCCTCATATGATGACGGACCTGGCTCGATTCGTTTAAATCTTGCATTGCGCAAGGCCGCGCCTGAAGTCAAATATCCCAACCTAATCGTCACTGGAACAACTTATACAACCAGCCGGACTGACGCCCTTCCAGAGAAAATAGACGCCAAGCGCTTGAATGACTTGCAAGAACGGATCGTTGCGGAAATTGCAAAGCACACGCCTTATGTTTATGCGGGCACATTCACCCACAACTTTGAGCAGTTGCACTATGTCTACGTGAAGAGCCCCGATGGTATCCAGCACGCACTGTCGGATGTCTATGCCAGCCATTGCCCAGGCTGCAAGGTTTACACGAATATCAAGCAAGATCCTTCTTGGCACGACTACTCAGATTTTTTGTTTCCGAATGAAGCCACTCGCGAACACTATGGCTTACAGCTCGATTGATTGGCGTACCCGACGCTTGGCGGACGTTCACATGCTTCGGGTTCCCACCAGGAGGCTCTGAACTACGCAGCGCAGATCCTGGCTGACTATTCACAGCTTCTTTGGCTTTGGCTTGTCCTGAGCTTGGGCTGCGTTTGCAGCAACTGCACTCAGGTTTCTACTATCGCTTCTGCTTCTGCCACCTCGGATAACCACAGCAATGGCATTCAATAGCTGATAAATAGATATCTATAAATCCATCGAGAACTGAACCACGATGCGACCGGCACACCTGTTGACCAGTGTTGTCTTGAGCCTGGCCGCGCTATGCGCGCAGGCGCAATCACCCACGCCTGCCCCCCCGGCCGTGGTGCTGAGCGAGTTCATCGCCAACCCCGCGCCCACCGCGCAGGCACACGCGTCGACCTTGCTGGAAACACGCGATGGCACCCTGCTGGCCGCATGGTTTGGAGGCACGCATGAAGGCGCCGCCGACGTCGGCATCTGGCTGGCGCAACGCGGGCCGCAGCACTGGCAGGCACCGCGCCGCATTGCCGATGGCGCGCATGCTGGCCCCGATGGCGCGGCGTTACCAGCCTGGAATCCGGTGCTGTTCCAGCCCCGGCATGGCCCGGTGCAGCTCTATTACAAGCTCGGCCCCAACCCGCGCGACTGGTGGGGCCTGCGCATCACCTCCACCGATGACGGCGCGCAGTGGTCGCCCCCGCAGCGCTTGCCCAACGGCATTCTCGGGCCGATCAAGAACAAGCCTCTGCAGTTGCCCAATGGACGCATCCTGGCCCCAAGCAGCAGCGAGGACCGCGGTTGGCGCGCCCACCTGGAATGGAGCGATGACGACGGCGCGCACTGGCAGCGCGGCCTGCCGCTCAACGACGCCGCCACCATCGGCGCCATCCAGCCCAGCCTGTTGCTGCACGCCGATGGCCGCCTGCAAGCGCTTGGCCGCAGCCAGCAAAACAAACTGTTCAGTACCTTCTCCAACGATGGCGGGCTGCACTGGCAGCCAATGCAATTGCTGGACGTGGAGAACCCCAACAGCGGCACGGATGCCGTGATGCTGCGCGACGGCCGCGCCCTGCTCGTCTACAACCCGGGCATCGCCGGCAAGCAATGGTGGGATGGCCGCGGCACGCTGGCGGTTGCGGTGTCAGACGATGGCGTGCAGTGGCGCCGCGTGCTCACCCTGGAAGACAGCCCGAAAGATGAATTCTCGTACCCGGCCGTGATCCAGACCCGCGATGGCCTGGTGCACATCAGCTACACCTGGAAGCGCCAGCGCATCAAGCATGTGGTGATCGACCCGGCGAAATTAATCGTGCGTTGATTGGGGTTGGTGCGTTGAGCGAGCGCGTCAGCTGCGTAATAACTAACCGCTGCTGGTGCACCATGCTTCACCAAGCCAACATCAGGCAATCCCCATCACCCAATAGCAGCCCGCCTGCACCCGCCACTTACGCTGTCTGCAACAACTGCACGATGCTGCGCACGCGCGCCACGTCGGTGCGTTGATAATCGCCGCCCAGGTCAGTGATGTACGGATGCGGTGCGTGCACCTGCGCCGCCACCGGGCCGCGCGCCGAGGCATGAAATTCGCGCGCACCGGTGCCTGCGCGCAGTGCCTGCACATTGGCCGCCGAGACACCCGCACCCGGCATGATGCTGATCCGCTCGCCGGCCTGTCGCACCAGGGCAGCAATGGTCTCTACACCTTCAAGCGCGCTCGCACGCGCACCCGAGGTCAACACACGCTCGCAACCCAGCGTAATCGCATCCTCCAGCACGCGCGCAGGATCGGAGCTGACATCGATCGCGCGATGGAACGTCACGCCCAGCGTCCCTGCGGCCTCGATCAACGCACGCATCGCCGGCAGGTCGACTTGCCCCTGCGGATCCAGCGCGCCCAGCACCACGCCGTCGCAGCCCAGCCGTACGCACTGCTCCACGTCGCGCCGCATCACCTCCACTTCCGCGGCGTCGAAAACAAAATCGCCTACGCGCGGGCGGATCAGCACATACAGCGGAATCTGTAAGCGTTCGCGCACCACTGCCAAGGTGCCGAACGAGGGCGTCAGCCCACCGCCATCCAGCCCGCCGCAGAGTTCGACTCGGATCGCACCGCCATCCTGCGCGGCCAATGCCGAGCCCACCGAATCGGCCGCCACTTCCAGCCCCACCACGACGTCTGCCGCACTCATGCGGCTGGCTCGTTGCGGTAGTGGCTCTCACCGGGCACCAGCAGGTCCTGCCGCTGCGCATCGCAGACCGCGTAGCTGAAACCCTTCTGGATCGCGAACGCGCCGACCTCGCCGCGTTTGTTCATCGCCAGAAAGCCCACCTGCAGCGTGCGCGTGAGCTCGGGCTTGCGCCGCACCAGCCGCATCACCACCTCGCGGCAGGCCTGCGCCGGCGACTTGCCCTGGCGCATCATTTCCACCACCGCAAAGCTGCCGACATTGCGAATCACTTCTTCGCCCACACCGGTGGAGGTGGCGCCGCCCACGTCGTTGTCCACATACAGGCCCGCACCGATGATCGGGCTGTCGCCGACCCGGCCGTGCATCTTCCACGCCATGCCACTGGTGGTGCACGCGCCGGACAGATTGCCGTGCGCATCGAGTGCCAGCATGCCGATGGTGTCGTGGTTGTCCTTGCCACCCGGCAGCTTGGCATCGCGCCAGGCGCGGTTCTCGATATTGGCTTCGGGCGAATACTTGGACGTCTTCAACCACTCCTTCCACGCCGCCTCCGAACTGGGCGTCAGCAGCTTGGTCTTTGGGAACCCCTGCTCAAGCGCGAACTGCCGCGCACCATCGCCCACCAGCATCACGTGCGGTGTTTTTTCCATCACCGCGCGCGCCACGGAGATGGCGTGCACCACATCTTCCAGCGAAGCCACCGCCCCGCAATTGCCGAGGTGATCCATGATGCAGGCATCCAGGGTCACCCGCCCGTCGCGATCCGGATAGCCACCCAGGCCCACGGTGGGATTGCTGGCATCGGCCTCGGGCACGCGCACGCCCGCTTCCACCGCATCCAGCGCCTTGCCGCCGGCTTTCAGAATGTCCCAGGCCGCCTGATTGGCGGCGATGCCGAAATCCCAGGTGGAGATCACCCGCGGCGCGCCAGCGGGCAGGACCGGCACACGTGCGGTGGTAGCCACACCCGCAGCTGCCTGCGCACGCGCGCCCCACCCGGCCAGCCCGGAAGCAATGGCGCCCAGCGTGGCGCTCTTGAGGAAGTGACGACGTTGGATCATCCAGATGCACTCCGTGACGGAAACAGGTGACCGCGCGATCAGCGGCAGCCTCCCATGATGCGACAGCGGGGCGCGCCGATAAACCACAACGCCACTGCCGTGCATGCGGATCCGCGCACAACGGGAACCACCGCAGCGCGAACGCAGCCGCCAAGTCGGCGAAAAAAATCTCGCATCGGTTAACCCCGTTTCCCATCCTGGCCCGTTAGACGTTCAGAGGCGCAGTGCACGGCGACCTCCGGACCTCTTCTCTCGCCACGCTTGTTCTCGACAAGCAAAGGACGTTGTATGCCGCGCCACAGCCTTCTTGCGCTCGCCCTGCTCCTGGGCGCCTGCAGCAGCAATCAGCCCACCACCCCGTCGCTCACCCACGACGCTGCCAAACCACGCGAACAGCAGCCGCCTGTAGCGGACTCAGCGGCAAACCTGCCGTTACCCGAGACCAGCATGGTGGCGCCCCAGGTCGAAAGCTCACTGCGCCAGCGCGCACAAGGGAACGTGCAGGCCTCCAAGACAGCCTCACGCCCAATGCTGCCTGCACCGCCGGTGCTTTCCACCCCCGCAGCCCCTGTCCCGGCGGCCGCACTCGCAGCGCCGATGCACATGCACGAGCGGCTGATGCCAATGCCGGCCAGCCCGCCCACCGAGAACCGCGAGACCTATCAAACGCTGAGCGACAACCCGATCGTGCAGGCCGCCGAACAGCCGGTCTCCACCTTCAGCATCGACGTGGATACCGGCAGCTACAGCAATGTGCGCCGCTTCTTGAATGCCGGCACCTTGCCACCGGTGGATGCAGTGCGCGTAGAAGAACTGATCAACTATTTCCGCTACGACGATCCGGCGCCGACGGATGGCACGCCGTTTGCGGTCCGCACAGAACTGGCTCCCACGCCCTGGAACACCGACACGCTGCTGCTGCGCATCGGCGTGGCCGGCCGCGATGTGCCAACCGCCGCGTTGCCGGCCGCCAACCTGGTGTTCCTGGTGGATGTCTCCGGCTCGATGGACGCGCCAGACAAGTTGCCGCTGCTGCAGTCATCGCTCAAATTGCTGGTGCGGCAACTGCGTAAGCAGGACCGCATCACCCTAGTGACCTACGCCGGCAGCACCGCCGTAGTGTTGCCGCCCACATCCGGCGACCAACAAACGCGCATCGTCGAAGCCATCGACAGCCTGCAATCGGGCGGCGGCACCGCCGGTGCCAGTGGCATCGAGCTGGCCTACAAAGCGGCCCAACAGGCGTATCTGCGCGGCGGCATCAACCGCATCCTGCTGGCCACCGATGGCGACTTCAACGTGGGCGTCACTGACTTCGACCAGCTCAAGGGCATGGTGGCCGAAAAGCGCCGTTCCGGCGTGGCACTGAGCACGCTCGGCTTTGGCACCGGCAACTACAACGACACGCTGATGGAGCAACTGGCCGACGCCGGCGATGGCGCCTACGCCTACATCGACTCGGCGCTGGAAGCACGCAAGGTGCTCACCCACGAACTGGGATCGACACTGGCCACCATCGCGCGCGACGTCAAGATCCAGGTCGAATTCAACCCAGGCACGGTCAAGGAATACCGCCTGATCGGCTATGAAAACCGTGCCTTGCGCCGCGAGGATTTCAACAACGACCAGGTCGACGCCGGCGACATCGGCGCCGGGCACACCGTCACCGCACTGTATGAAATCACCCCGGCACAGGGCGCCGCCTCCGTCGACCCGCTGCGTTACGCCACCACCGCGGCGCGGCGCCCGCAGCCTACGACCGGCAACGAGCTGGCGCACGTCAAGCTGCGCTACAAGCTGCCGGAGGCGCAGCGCAGCCGCCTGCTCGATACCGTGGTGCGTGCCAACCAGCAGCAAGCGCTGGCTGCCACCAGCGATGCGTTCCGCTTTTCGGCAGCGGTGGCCGGCTTTGGTCAACGTCTGCGTGGCGGCAGCCAGCTGCACGGCTGGGATTACCCGCAGCTGCGCGCATTGGCGGCTGGCAGCCTGGGCAGCGACCGGCACGGCTACCGCGCCGATTTCCTGCAACTGCTGCAGCAGGCAGACGCATTGAGCAGCCGGCCGCTTGCCACTAACGACTGATCCCCAGGACGTTCCTCGGAAGATGGCATGCGCGCTGAGCTGGCAATGAGCCATTGCACCACGCAGCACGCGCTCTACACTGCGCTCATGCCATCGACCGATCTTGCGCAACTTCCCGACGAGGAGCTCATGCTCCTTGTCGCCAATGGCTTCATCGAGCAACCGGCAAGCATGCTGTTCCAGCGTCACAACCGTGCGCTGTTCAATTTTCTGGCCTGGCTCTGCGAGGGCAACCTCAGCGAGGCCGAAGACCTGGCGCAGAAGACCTGGGTCAAGCTGATGACCCGATGCAGCGACTACCGGCCCGGGCAGGCCGCGTTCACCACATTCCTGTTCCAGATCGGCCGCAATGCGTGGATCGACACGCGCCGCAGCGCCCACCACACCACCTCGACCGCGCTGGACGACGCGCATCTGCAACTACCCGATCAGGAGTTGTCGGGCGAGCAGTTGGCGATGCTTGGCCAACAGCAGCACCGCGTGCGCGCGGCCGTCATGGCCTTGCCGGATGCGCAGCGCGAAGTGGTGGTGCTGCGGTTTTTTGCCGAACTTGGTGTTGAAGAAATCGCCCACGTGGTGGGCGAAGGCTTCGAGACCGTGAAAAGCCGCCTGCGCTATGCATTCGCCAAGCTGCGCGTCAGCCTGGATGCGGTGCAATGAGCACACTGTTCGAGCAGTTCCTGGCGGGCGAAGACGGCATCTCGGCGCTGCTGCGCGCACTGCCTGCGTACGCGCCCCCGGCGGGGATGGATGCGTGGTTTGTGCAGGCGGCACGGGCAGCAGCAGCGAATGCGGCAACCACAGCAGGAGCCGCAGCAGAAGCACTGCAGGCGCAAGCCGGGGCGGCACCAGTGATCCGCGCTGCGGGAGCGCAGACGTTTGATTTCGAGCCACCAGCCAGCCTGCATAAGGCATTTGCCGCAGCCGCCGCGCAGGCCGATCAAGCACAGGCGTCGCAGCGACAGGCAGTGCAGACGCAACTGGCACAGGGCGGCGACGCCGTGCAGGCAATCGGTGCGCCATTGAGCGCGCAAGCGCGCGCGTGGATCGACGCGCAACAGCACGTGGAGCTGGCGGAGCGGCCCACTGCGTTTGTTCGCAGCGTTTCATCGCGCGGCGATGTGCCGTCGGATTCGGAGCCCTACACGGGAGCGGCTGCACCTGCTGCGATAAATGATCTCGCGGAGGCTGCCTCAGCACGTCGGTTTGAAATCAACAGCAACAACAAAACCGACAGCGACAGCGACAGCGACAGCGACAGCGACAGCGACAGCGACAATCATCGCCTGGGCAAGCATGTGCACGCACATGCGGCACAAGACTCCAGCGCACCTGTTCCTCAGCCCGCCTCCGAACGCGATACGCGCGAGGTGGCCGCAGCGGCAACGACGCAAGCACCGCAGCCTGCCATGGCTGACACGCATGTGCCCGCAATGCCAGCCCTCAGGAGCACACGGCGGCGGCGCTGGATGCCGACACTCGCATTTGCCGCCTCGATCACGCTCGCCGTCGGTGTGGGGCTGCAATGGCAGGCCCATCAACCCGTGCCCGATGCTGCGATGGACGTAGCGCCAGCCCCCACACCGGACGCACAGAAGGTAGCGAGAGATTCTGGCCAACCGCCACTTCCGATGGCACAGCTGATCGATGCCCCCGCAGCGTCTTCGATGGCCGTGCAGGCGCCCATCGATGCACCTGCATCTTCCACTGCATCTGCCCCTGCATCTGCGCAACCTGCTCCGCCCTCGCCTGCCGAAGCGCCCGCAGGCACGGCCAAATCGCTGCCGGCCCCTGCGCCTCCGTTGGCGCCTGCTGTTGCACGACCGGCACCGGCACCCGCGCCCTCCGACGTTGCAGTCGCAGCGGCGCTGTCGTTGCCGGAACCGATGGCCGAAGGCAATGCTGCAGCCGAAGCCGCACCCACCGCAGCGCCACCAGCGGCTGCACCGATCGCCGCGAGCCGGGCAGATGCGTCTGCCGATGCATCGCTTGCACAGACAACACCGATGCGCCCTGCTGCGATGCCTCGCACAACGGCCGCGGCAGAGGCAGAGGTAGAGGCATCATCCTCGGTGATGGACCGCAGCAAATCCCCATCGTCCGTATCGCCCGCCGATATGGCGTCCGTCCCGGCTGCAACCGTGGTCGGTGAGTTCAGCGCGCCGGCGCGTCGCGCACCGCTCATCCATAACGACGCGCGGCGCGATATCCAGTCAGCACCGCTGCCCACCGAAGCGTCGCTTGCGATGCAGGCCCCCGCCAAACCATCCCCGGCGCCACGACCCGCAGGCGAGGCCGTCGCACTTTCGGTACGCCCTGCCGCGTGGTTCGCCCGACGTGCGCCCAGCACTGCGCCGCCGCGCATCCGTCTGTGGGCTGCAGCGCCCGACGCACCGGCTGTACAACGCTGGGCCGCGGGTTTGCGCAAGCAGATTCAGCAACGCGGCTGGACCACGCGCGTGGACGTTTTGCAGGACACGCAGCTGGCAGCGGACCAGCTGGACCAGCTGCGCGTGGACGTCTCTTCCAGCAACGCGCAGGAATGATGCCAGCGGCCTGTCGAGCAGCCGTAGCCGCTGGGCCGCAAAGACTTTGACGCTCACACGGGCGTCGGTGTCCACCGCACTCCATGTGGCTTTCGCCGTCCCCAGACGTCATTAAACGGCGCGATGCATCCAGATGCGCGTTATTCCGCAACGCCGTCATCAGCACCAACTCAACAACAACCGGGAACGTCACCGATCAGGCGCATGCAACCGAGTGCAACGGTTACTCAAAGGCCATCCATCACTCCTCGGCCGGAAACCCATCCTCACGCAGCAGGCTCGTCAGCACATGGTCGCGCCAGACGCCGTTCAACTGCAGATAACGGCGCGCCTGCCCTTCCACCTGGAAGCCCAGGCGCTGCAGCACGCGCGCACTGCGCTGATTCTCGGGCACGTACTGCGCCATCACCCGGTGCAGGCCCAGCGCCTCGAATACAAAAGCAATGCCCAGGGTGGCAGCCCAGTGGATCAGGCCACGGCGCTGCTGCTGCGCATCCAGCCCGTAGCCCATGTGGCAGGCCTGAAACGCACCGCGCTGGATCTGGGTAAAGCCCAGCGTGCCAATCACCTGGCTCTCCATCAGCAACACCAGCTGGAGTTCGCGCTCGCCCGGCACTGCGGTGCGGTACGCGATGCACAGGCGCCGCCAGCCATCGGTGGTGTAGAACGCCGGCGGCCGTGCCGGCATGGCATCGGCCAGGTGAGCGCGATTGCGGGTGTGGTACTCGGCCATGGCTGCCGGGTCCACCACGGCCAGGTCGCACAACACCACGCCGTCGGCATGCCGTAGCGGTGCAAACACCGGGATGCTCACGGTGGCGCGCTCGAACAACACGTCCTGCCCAAACGCGGCACGCTTGCGCCGATCAACTGCATCGCTGACGACAGCGTTTCAGGCAGGCCATCCGCACAATGCGTAGCCGCAGCAACAAGGGCGACGCCCGCACGCAACCGCAGCATGCGCGGCTCCTCTGGATAGAAAGAACGACGGCTGAAACAGGGCACTGGTGGCCGCTCTGAACGAGCAGCGCTGCAACGCATCCATCGCGTCGCTACGTTCGCTACCGGAGGCAATGGCACGCATGGCTGCGTGGCGGTCACACAGCCGTGGGGCGTTGGTGTCAGGCGGCCGCGGCGGCGAGCGCCTGGCCCACCTGCGCCTCGATGGCGTCCAGGTCGGGCAGCAACGCGCTCTGTTCGCCCAGCAGCACGCGCATGTGCACGCCGTCGGGCAGCACATCTTCGGAGGCGTCGGCCAGCAGGCCATCGCGCGGTACCGAAATCAGCTGCGGGAACGAAGCAGTCAGCAATGCGAAATACGGCAGCACCGGGTTGCCACCCAGCGCCTTCAGCACGATCACCTTGTTGTTGAGCGCGGTGGGCTCTTCGCCCATGCCACTCAGGCGCGCGAACGACAGCAGCGGCACCTTCCAGCCGTACCAGTCGATGCGGCCGACCATCCAGCGCGGCATGTCGGCCAGCGGCTCCACCGCCACGCGCGACATCACCTCGGCCACCGTGGCGTTGGGCAGCAGCACGCGCTCCTGCCCGGCCTGGATCAGGACGCCGCGGATTTCGTCATTGTTGGCGTAGCTCATCGCTTGTCTTCCAATCTGGGTGGGAACGCCCGGCTTACGCCGGCCAACGCTGCGCCAACGCCTGCGCCAACTGCGCCGGGTCACCGGAAAGCATGCCTTGCTGCGCCAGGCGCGCGGCGGCGGCCGGGTCGTAGCAGCCATCGGCGGATTGCCCGGCTACCCAACCACCCTGCCCGGCCAGGGCCAGCGTGGCCTCAACCAGTGCTTCGTTGGCACCACTGAGCATCAGCACCGCGCTGTCGGCCGGCGGCAACGCGGCCACCAGCGCCGCCGGGTCGGTCTGCGCGGCAAAGGCCAGTGCACCGGCCTGCTGCTGCACGCCGACCTCGTCGGACAATACATAAACCTTGCCAGCCTCGATCGGCTGGCCAATCTCTCCCAGCTCCACCGGCAACGCCGACACCCGGCCCATCTGCCGCACCAGGTTGCCGTACTGCCCGCCATCCAGGGCCATGCGCACCAGCAGCGGGCGCGGGAAGGCCGGCGGCAGCGCGGCCAGCAGGCGGCGGATCGCATCCGGCCCGCCAATCCCGGCCATCACCAGCACCGCACCCTTGCTGGCCGCGGTCTGGTCCAGATCCACCAGCGACAGGCTGCCCGTGGACAGCGCGGCCATATCCGGCTCGCTGCGCGGACGCACCACCACGGCCACCTCATCGACCAGGCCCCAGGTGCTGGAATCGCCCAGCGCCGGTGTCGACGCAGACACCGCAGGCGCGGCCTCGGCTACGTGACTGAACATCCCATCGCCAGGCACGCGTTCGAAGGCATGCGCAGCCGCTTCCAGGTGCTGATCCAGCTGCAGGTCCGAATCCTGACGATTGGAGACGAACGCCAGGCCCGGCTCCGGCTGCAGCGATGGCTCGCTTTCGGTGCCGGGCGGCAGCACATCGGCATGGCCGTGCAGCTTGGCCGCCAGATGGCGCACCCAGCGCTGCGCTTCCCAGCCCTCGCGGCGCACGGTCAGCTCGGCTTCGTCGAAGATCACCGTGACACCGGGCATGTTGAAGGCCGGCTCCAGGGCTTCGAGCGCATCTTCGATTGCCGGCTCCAGCGCGACCAGCACCGCGACCGGCTCGGCATCGCGCAGCATCTGCACGTCGACCGCTGCCGGCTCGTCTTCCAGCACGACCTGCGCACCGGCCAGTGTCAGGGCTTCGCGCAGACGCTCGCGCGCCTGCCCGGGCCGGCCCAGCAGGGCCACTGGAGTTCCCATAGCGCCATTATTCTCGGACACGGGCGATCCCCAGCAGGTCATACACGTTTCGCATCAGATCCAACTCTTGGTAAGGCTTGCCCAGGTACCGCTGCACGCCAATCTCGAAGGCGCGCTGGCGATGCTTTTCACCGCTGCGCGAGGTAATCATCACGATCGGCACGGCCTTGAAGCGCGGGTCTGCACGCATCGCGGTGGCCAGCTCGTAGCCGTCCATGCGCGGCATTTCGATATCCAGCAGCATCAGGTCCGGCACGCGCTCTTCGAGCAGTTCCAATGCCTCGACACCATCGCGTGCGGTGGTGACATCCAGGTTGTGACGTTCCAGCACGCGGCTGGTGACCTTGCGCATGGTGAGCGAATCGTCCACCACCATCACCAACGGTACCTGGCGCTGTGCTTCGGCCGGGGTTTCCAATGCCGGACGTGCCGGCTGGGTCAGGTAACGGCGCACCAGCGGCGCGACGTCCAGGATCACCACCACGCGGCCATCGCCGGTGATGGTGGCGCCGTAGATGCCCGGCACCGAGGCAATCTGCAGGCCCACCGGCTTGACCACGATTTCGCGGTTGCCTAGCACCTGGTCGATCGCTACGGCGGCGCGCAGGTCACCGGCACGCACCAGCAGCAACGGCACCTGCGCCTGGCCATCGGCACGCGCAACCGGCTGGCCGACCAGCGAGCCGAGGTCGTGCAGCACGTACTCCTCGCCGGCGTAGTGGTAACCGCCCTCGCCCGACTCGTAACGGGTGCGCGAGATGCGTCCGATACCGCTGACCGAACCCACTGGCACCGCGAAGGTGGTTTCGCCGATCCGCACGAACACCGCCTGGGTGACCGCCAGCGTCTGCGGCAGGCGCAGGGTGAAGGTGACGCCCTGGCCGCGCACCGAGTGGATGTCCACCGAGCCGCCGAGCTGACGCACTTCGTTGCGCACCACGTCCATTCCCACGCCACGGCCGGCCAGCTGGCTGACCTGGTCGAAGGTGCTGAAGCCGGACGCGAAGATCAGGCCATCCAGTTCGGCCTCGCTGAGCTCCTGGCCGGGCTCGATCAGGCCGCGCTGTTCGCCACGGCGACGGATCGCCTCGCGGTCCAGCCCGGCGCCGTCATCGGCCACTTCCAGCACGATTTCCGAGCCTTCGCGGCGCAGACGGATCGCGATGCTGCCCTCTTCCGGCTTGCCGGCGTCGCGGCGCTGCTCGGGCGTTTCCAGCCCGTGCGCCACCGAGTTGCGCAGCATGTGTTCCAGCGGCGCGACCATGCGGTCGAGCACGTTGCGATCCAGTTCGCCCTGGGTGCCTTCCAGCACCAGATGCACCTGCTTGCCGGTTTCGGTCGCCGCCTGGCGCACCACACGGCGCAGACGCGGCACCAGGCCATCGAACGGCACCATGCGCGCACGCATCAGGCCGTCCTGCAGTTCGGAACTGACGCGCGACTGCTGTTGCAGCAGGCCGTCATATTGACGCGAGAGGTCTTCCAGCACCCCTTGCAGGCCACCCAAGTCGGCCGCCGATTCGTTCAACGCGCGGCTGAGCTGCTGCAGCGTGGAGAAGCGGTCCAGTTCCAGCGGATCGAAGGTGCGATCGCCCTGGTCCTGCTCACGCTGATAGCGCGCAACGATCTGCGCTTCGGTTTCCAGATCCAGACGGCGCAACTGGTCGCGCAGACGGGCGTTGGTGCGATCCAGTTCGCCCATGGCGCCGCGGAAGGCACCCAGCTGCTGTTCCAGCCGCGAACGGTAGATCGCCACTTCGCCGGCGTGGTTGACCAGACGGTCGAGCAGATCGGCGCGCACGCGCACCTGCTCCTGCTGCACGCGCGGCAGGAAATCCTCTTCGACCTGACCATCCACCGGGATCGGTGCCGACAGCGGTGCCGGCTCGACCGAGGCCTTGGCGATGGCACGCACATCGGCATCGGTTTGCGGCGCGGTGCTACGGCCACGGGTGCGGGTTTCGAAGGCTTCCACCAGGTCGACCGGCATCGCCACGGCGCGGTGCATGCCGGTGCGGGTCAACAACTGGTGCAGGCGATCGAAGCCGCGCTCGAACAGGCGCACGTCATCGCGATCGATGTCGGTGCGGTTGGCGGCCACGGCTTCGAGCAGCGATTCGATCGCGTGCCCAAGATCGCCGATGGCGTTGATGCCGGCCATGCGCGCGCCGCCCTTGAGCGTGTGCAGATCGCGCTGCAGTCCGTTGAGGACATCGCGGTCTTCCGGCACTTCGCGCATGCGGGCGATCAGGCCATCGCAATGGTCGAGCAGGTCGCGGCCTTCCTCGACGAAGATGTCGACCAGTTCGCCATCGAGCTCGTCGAAGTTGAGCGGGCCGATATCGAAGGCAGCGCCGGCATCGTTGGCGGTGGTATCGGCCGGTGCGGCCTCTTCCACCGGCGCACTGAAGGCCACCGGCGCGGGGTCTTCTTCTGCGCTGGCTGCTGCGTCTTCTGCGGTGACGGCGGGCTCTTCCTGCGCGTCCTGTTCGACGTGCTCGTCATGCTCGACGTGCTCGACGGGCGTGGTGTCGTGCAGCTGTGCGGCGTCCTGATCGCTGCGGCCATCGGCAGCGTCGGCGAATTGGTCATTGCTGCTGTTGGCATCGCCAGCGGGTGCATCCTGCGCCGGTGCAACGTCGGCAATCTCCTCGCTCGGCAAGGTATCGGCCAGCGGATCGCTGGCTTCTTCCACACGGTCGGCGACCTGCGCCATCTCGAACGCCTGCACCGACTCGATGGTCTGCGCCGGCACGCTGTCGCTTGCTTCTGCGTGCTCCAGCGGTGCGTCGTCCAGTTGCGCTGCGTCGGTCTCGCTCGATGCGGCAAATGCATCGAGTGGCTGCGCGCCATCCACCGCCAGCAACGCGGCCTCGTCAGCCACCTGCTGGTCGTGATCGTGGGCGGCGGCGCCGTCCTGCGTGTCGAAGTGCTCGGACGGCTGCACGTGGTCGTGCGGCAGTTCGTGCTGCTCCTGCTGCTGCTTGAAATCCTGCATCGCGTGTGTGGTGTCCACGCTATCCAGTGCAGCGGTTTCCGGTGTCCATTCTTCGGCTACCGGGGCATAGGCACCATCGTTCGCGTCGGTCCCGGCGTGCACCGCTTCCAACGCGTCGATCGTCTCGACCGACGTATCGGCCGCGTGTTCGTCGCGATCTTGATCTTGCTGTTCGGCATGCTCGCCAAGTGCATCGGCATCGGCGTGCGTCTGCTCGGAGGGCTGTTCGCCCTGCTCGGCCTGCAGATCGCTCGACGCGTGCTGCTCGGCCTGCGCCTCCTCCAGCGACGGCACGTCCAGGGTCTGCGCATCGCCCAGGCGTGCTTCGGCTTCGGCGAGTTCATCGACGGCCACCGCATCGCTCGCTGCAAAGGTCGCGGCCTCTGTCTCGGCGTGCGTGGTGTCCTCGGCCTCGTCAGCGGCGCGGTCCGTCGTCGCATCCTCGTGCGTCCGATCACCAGCATGCGCATCGACATCGGCCGGCGCGGTGGTCTGCAGATCGGTCGCGTCCCAGGCATCGGCGGCAAGCACCGGTTCGTCGGCAACCGTGTCCTGCGCGGCGGTCAGCGCAGCATCGGCATCGCTGTCGGCCTGCTGGGTGTTCTCCAGAGAGGCATCGGCCGACATCGGCACCGCGTCGATCGCTTCACGCAGTTGCTGTTCGAGCTCGGCGGTGTCGCTGATCGCTTCGCGCGGCGCGGCGTCGTCCAGCGACAGCGCGCTGCTGTTGTCGGCTTCGGCCGTGGCCAGTTCGTCGACTGCAATTGGCGCGTCGTCTTGCGGCTGGGCGTCCAGCGTCGCCTCGCCAGCGGCCTGTGCAGATACATCGCCGGTGGTCGCCAAGGCATCCGCATCGACGTAGCGCGACAGGTCTTCCACACCCGTCAGTTCGATGCCGGCGGTGTCCTGCGCGGCATCCACCTCTTCCAGTTCGTCCAGGAACACCTGTGGCGGCCACTGCGCTTCCGGCAGCTCGTCCACCAGCCCGCGCAGGCGCTCGGTGAGCGGCGCGAACGACGGAATCAGCGGCGCATCGGCGCGCAGCGCGGTCACGGTGGTGGCAATCGCCGCCGCGGTGGCAGCCAGCGCTTCCACGCCCTCTGCAGACGGCGTGGCCGACGCGCCGAGCAGTCGCTTCACATAGCTTTCGGCCGGCGTGGTGACCAGGGTGATTTCCGGCACGTCGGTCATGGCGAACGCGCCGCTCATGGTGTGCACGGCACGCAACAGTTCTTCGGTTGCCAACTGCGGGCCGTGCTGGGCGGCCTGCAGCCAGCCATGCACGGTTTCCAGATGGGTGGCGACTTCCGCTTCCAAAATTTCGCGCAACACGCTGTCCACCGACGCGGGCGTGCCTTCGGTGATCGGCGCGGTGCCGGCGGGCAGCGCCGGGATCACCGGCGCCTCGGCCACGGCCTGCACGGCGGGCACGTAATAGGCTTCTTCGCCAGCGGCCACGCGCTCGGCCACGGCCTGGATGTCCGGCAGATCGGCGCTGATGCGGCCCTGGTCGCGCAATGCGGCGTTGAACTGCGGCAGTACCTCGTAGGCCAGTTCGACCATCGCCACCACCGCCGGGCTGGCCGGCCGGGAGTTGTCGAGCACGCGGTTAAGCATGCTCTCGATCTTCCAGCTGAACTCGCCGAGTGTGCTGGCGCCCACCAGACGGCCACTGCCCTTCAGGGTGTGGAAGACACGGCGGATCGGGCGCAGGTTTTCCTGGCTGTGCGGCGCAGCGCGCCACACCGGCAGCAACTGCCCCAGGTTGACCAGTTCCTCGTCGAATTCCTCAAGGAACACGTCGCGGATGTCGTCATCGATATCGCTGTCGCCGAAGCCGCCGAAAATCCCGGCCTCTGCCGCGACCGGCGCAGGTGCGTCTGCAACCGGCGTCGCTGCCGCATCGGCGGTTGCCGGCGTGGCGGGTGCGCCATCGACGTCGAACTGTTGGGCAGCGGCATCCAGCTGCGCCAGGAACGCGGCAGACGCATCGTCCAGCTCGAATTCGCTGACCGTGGCCTGCTGCACGCGCGGGCCCGCGGCCTCGGTGGTCGGTTCGGCCGGTTCCGGCGTCGGCTCAGGCGCCGATTCCACGAACGGGTTGTCGTCTTCCTGCGGGGGCGGCGGCGGCGAGAACGCATCTTCGAGACTGCCGGCACGCTGCGACTGCACCGGGGTGATGAACTCCAGCGGCGCAATGGTGTCTTCGCCCGGCAGGTCGATCTGCTCGATCTGCAGCGGCGCGTCCTCAGCCACCACCGGCGCGACAGGCACGTCCTGTTCCAGCGCACTCAGATCGACGGTATAGCTGACCTGCGCGGCCTCGGCATCGCTGCCGTCCTGCTCGGCCGAGACCGGGTCGAACGCCGACAACGTCGGCGGTGCGCTCTGCTCGGTGGTGTCCAGCTGCCAGCTGCCCGGCGCCTGCGCGCCGTCATCGGACAAGGCCACCGGGGCAATGGTGAACGGCACGTGCGACTGGCCGGACACGGTTTCTTCCGCAGCCACCGGGTCGAACGAGAACACGCTGTCGGTTGCAGCAGCGCCGGTGTCCTGCACCGCGCTGTCGGCAAACGGCGCTTCATGCACGGTCTCGTTGGCCCATTCCAGCGACGCAGCGGGCGCGGCGTCGTTGGCGGCCGGGTTCGGCTCGCTGAGCTGCTGTGCGAACGGCACCACTGCAGGCTGCGGTTCGGCCGCGCCAGGTTGGTCGGCACCCACCGGCAGTTCGGACGGCTGGCCCGACGGCAACGGCCAGTAACGCAGGGTTTCCAGGCTGTTGCGGGTGATGTCGAGGATTTCCTCGCGGCCGGGACGGCGCTCGCGCAGGGCTTCCAGGTAGTACTCCAGGCTGGCCATGGCATCGGCCAGGGTGTCCAGCTGGCGACCACTGGGGACACGCTGCTTGCCGATCAGTTCCAGATCGACATAACGGCGCACGCCTTCCAGGTAATCGGCGGCCTGCGGCAATTCCAGAATCCGCAGCGCACCGCCCACTTCGCCCAGCAGATGCGGCACGTCGGTGAGGCGGGCGTGGTCCCAGTTGGTCTCGATGAAGGCGACGAAGTGTTCGCGCGCGGCACCGAAGTTGGCAATCGCTTCCTGCGCCAGCACGTCGACCGTGCGACGCACTTCCGAGGCACTGGCACTGGTGCTGGCTTCATCGCCGGCTTCGCCGACGTCGGCACCGAGGCTGGCGACCTGATCGTCCAGCGAGGCATCCACGTACAGCAGCGCGCCGGCGATATCCAGCAGCACGCCTTCGTCCATCTGCACCTGGCCATCGACCACACGGGCCAGCGCGTCACGCTGCTGCACCACCACGTTGCGTGCAACACCCAGGCCCATCATGCCCAACGTGTCGGCCACGCTGCCGAGTTCCTTGACCTGGGTCTGCAGCTCGGCGATGTCGCCGCCGGTGCGCAGATGCAGGTCCAGCGCGTCCTTGACGCGCAGCAGTTCTTCCTTGACCGCATTGCCGACGGTGTCGAGCAATTCGCGGTTACGTCCGCTCAGGCTGCCGCGGGCGTGATCCAGCTCGGCCTCGGTGGCAACACCGGCCTGCGGATCGAAGGCGAACAGCACGCTCTCGTTGAGGCCCGGCTGGCCGCGCGTGGCACGGATCTCGTTGAGCAGCGGCAGCAGCACGATCGGAATGTCGCGGTGGCCGTTTTGCAGGCGCTCCAGGTAATCGGGCAGCAGCACGGTGCCGCGCATCAGCATCGCGCAGGCCTCGTCGCGGTCGCCGACCTCACCGGCCTGCACCGCGTTGGCGAGCAGTTCCAGTTCTTCGGCCACCATCGCCGGCGCGTACAGCTCGACCATCCGCAACGTGCCCTGCACCTGGTGCAGATAGCCCGCGCAGAAACGCATCCGAC
This sequence comes from Xanthomonas sp. fls2-241-TYG-148, assembly GCF_030208815.1. Lineage (NCBI taxonomy): Bacteria > Pseudomonadati > Pseudomonadota > Gammaproteobacteria > Lysobacterales > Lysobacteraceae > Xanthomonas > Xanthomonas sp. fls2-241-TYG-148. Next base: position 147,294 of record NZ_JARVTE010000009.1, on the reverse strand, counting down.
TGGTGTCGGACGGTTCTTCGGCGAAGTACTCGATCTCGTTGCGCGCCTGGCGCAACGTTTCATCCAGCTCCGGCTTGACCCAGCCCAGTGCGGCGTGGCTCATCGCATCGCGAAGCGCACTCATTGCAGCCCCCTGACAACGACCGCACGACCGCAATTGCGGCGCTTGGCCCATTCCTGCATCGACGTAACGCGACTACGCGCCATCTGCTGATCCTTTCCCGTTCCGCGTCGTGGTCACGCCGGCAGCTTGAAGTCGGCAACCGAACGGCGCAGATCGGCCGCCAGCTGGGCCAGATTGCCGATCGACGCGGCCGTCTTGCCTGCACCCTGCGAGGTCTGACTGGTGATCTGACGGATCACGCCCATGGTCTGTGTGATGTCCGCCGCCGCAGCGGACTGCTGGTGCGCGGCGATGGAGATGTTCTTAATCAAGTTGTTCAGTGCGTTGGACACGCGCTCGATTTCGGTCAGCGCGGTGCCGGCGTCTTCGGCCAGGCGTGCACCGGACACTACTTCGGAGGTGGTCTGCTCCATCGAGCTGACCGCCTCGTTGGTATCGGCCTGAATGGTCTGGACCAGGCCTTCGATGCGTCGGGTCGCACTGGAGGTGCGTTCTGCCAGGCGTTGCACTTCGTCGGCCACGACCGCGAAACCGCGACCGGCCTCGCCTGCCGAGGCGGCCTGCACCGCGGCGTTGAGTGCCAGGATGTTGGTCTGCTCGGAAATGTCGTTGATCAGTTCCACGATCGAGCCGATCTCCTGCGAAGACTCGCCCAGGCGTTTGATGCGCTTGGAGGTTTCCTGGATCTGGTCGCGGATCTGGTCCATGCCCTGGATCGTCTCGCGCACCACGCCGGCACCCTCGGCGGCGATCACCACCGAGCGCTGCGCCACTTCGGCCGACTCGGTGGAGTTGCGCGACACCTGCTCAATACTGGCGGCGATTTCGCTGATGCGCTCGGAAGCGGTGGTGATCTGGTTGGCCTGCTGGCCGGCCGCATCGGCCAGCTGCATTGCCGTGGCCTGGGTTTCCTCGGTCGACACGGCCACCTTGGCCGAGGTGTCGTTGATCGTGGTCACCAGGTGGCGCAGCTCGTCCACGGCGTAGTTGATTGCGTCGGCAATGGCGCCGGTCATGTCCTCGGTCACCGAGGCCTTCACGGTCAGGTCGCCCTCACCAAGCGAGCTGATTTCGTCCAGCAACCGCATAATGGCCTGCTGATTACGGCTGTTGAATTCCACCTGCGACTGGTAGCGCACGTCCTGCTCGCGCGAGCGCGCACGCACCGTACTCCACACGAATCCGATAATCGCCAGCAGCGCCAGCAAACCGGAGACCACGCCCAGCCAGAAGTTCGGGAACAGGCGCGTGTCGCGCACCGAACCGAACGCGGAGAACGCATCGAACAGCTTCTTGCTGTCGTCGAGCATCTTGCTCGAGCCGGCGGTCAGCGCCGCGGCCGAGGACTGCGCGGCGAACAGATTGCGCGAGCTGGCCAGAATGGCGTCGACGTCCTTCTTCATCGTCGTCCACTGCGCCTGCGACTGCTCCAGTGCCGACAGCGCGGCCGGGTTACGCACCGCGGCAATGCCCAGTTCGTCGTTACCGGCGCGCAGGCCTTCGAGCATCTGCGTGAACACCACCGAGTCGCGTGCCAGCGCGTCGCCCGAGGACGCCGCATTGGCGCCACCGGCGCGCATTTCGGTCACCCGGCGCGCCATGGTGCCGGCGACCACGACCTGCTGCAGCGTGTTGTAGATCTGCGAGGCGGGCGCGCCGCTGACAGTCATTGCGCGCACCACTTCGTTCAACTGCGCCTGCAGCTGCGGCACGCTGCCGGAGAAGCGGTCGGCATTGCCGGCCAGGCCGAGCACGGCCGGTTCGCTGGCGATCACCTGGTCGGCGTTCTTGCTCAGCGGCACCCAGGTCGACTTGAGTTGCGCCATCGCGCCAGAGACCGAGCCTTCCTGGCCGTAGCGGCCATCCAGTTCGCTGACCGTGCTGTCGATGCGGCCCTTGGTCTCCTTGAACGCGGCATAGGCCTTGGCGTCACCGGAGACCGCTTCGCGGCCCTGGTTGGCCAGCTGTTGCGAGAGCACCTGCAGGTCGGCCGCGCCGGTGCTGGCACCAGCCAGGCGGCTGCCTTGCCAGGTGGCGACGCCGGTATTGGCGCCGAACACGATCATCGACAACACCAGCAGGCCAAGCCAGAAGCTGGTGCTGACGCTGCCGAGCTTGTTGGTCTTGCGGGCGTCCGGGGCGGTACTCATGGTTCGACCTCGATCTGTATGACGTGGCGGGGTCGCGGCTTAGGCCGCGGCCTGCCGGAATTCAGGAGTGCGTGACAGCAACGCCAGGGAGAACACACCCCAGTCCTGCGTCTCGTTGCGGAAAGCACGATCGATGAAGTGGGCATAGCGGCCTTGCGCCAACTCGCCCGGTTCGACCGCCTGCGCCTGTTCGAAGCTGCGCTGGCCGTACAGCTCATCGATGGTCAGCGCGACGTCGCCGCCGCTCTGACGCATGATCAGTACGCGTTGGCCTTCCTGCAGCACCGTGCGCCGGCCCTCCAGGAACTGCTTCAGATCGATCACCGGGAACAGGTTGCCGCGCAGGTTGCCCACGCCCAGCAGCCAGGGCTGCGCGCCCGGCACCGGCGTCACCGGCGGCATCGGCACGATTTCGGCGACTTCGCGGAAATCCGAGACCAGCCGGCGAGTGCCGACGCGATACCCCACGCCACGCCAGATATCGGCCGAGAACTGACGTTCCGGCAGCGGCGTGGCATGCGCAAGGCTACGGCGCTCGTAGTCTTCGAGAATGTCGAATGGAGAACGCATCAACGCACCAGTTGTTTGATGCGCGCGATCAGATCGTCCTCGCGCGGCGGCTTGACGATGTAGTCGCTTGCACCCTGCCGCAATCCCCAGGCCTTATCGGTTTCCATGCCCTTGGTGCTGACCAGCAGCACGGGGATGTCCTTGGTTGCCTGATCGCGCGCAAGTGCACGTGTGGCTTGGAAGCCGCTCATGCCGGGCAGCACCACATCCATCAGCACCAGATCGGGCGCCTGGCTGCGAATCAGCTCAAGTCCTTCTTCGGCGTTGTCGGTGGCGACGACCGTATGGCCAGCTTTTTCCAGCCATTGACTGAAGACTGCCCGGTCGGTGGGCGAGTCCTCGATCAATATGATTCGAGCCATGTTGCCTTTCCCCCTGGTCAGGCGTTGACGTACGTACGGATCGCGCTCAGTAGTTCTTCACGGGTGAATGGCTTGGTCAGATATTGCTCGGAGCCGACGATGCGGCCGCGTGCCTTGTCAAACAGGCCATCCTTGGAAGACAACATGATCACCGGCGTCGACTTGAAGAGCTGGTTGCCCTTGATCAACGCGCACGTCTGGTACCCATCCAGGCGCGGCATCATGATGTCCACGAAAATGATCTGAGGTTGCTGGTCCGCAATTTTGGCCAGTGCCTCGAATCCGTCCGTCGCTGTCACCACTTCACAGCCTTCGCGCTTGAGCAGCGTTTCGGCAGTGCGGCGAATGGTCTTCGAATCATCGATAACCATCACCTTCAGTCCTGCGAGTTCCCCACCCGCAGCCATGTTTTCAGTCATGCAAATATCCCCGGGCGCGCGACGCTTCATCCCTTCCGACGTCGCTACGAAACTACATGTATATCCCAAGACCCGCATCGACTGTCAAGGGTGCGTTGCCGGGGCCCCGCCAGGCGGACGTTCCGACCGCAGCAGGGCGCCCTTGGACCGGCAAGTCGCGCATTCGCAACCCGCCGGGCGCGCCATCGCCCACCGCTTGAAGTTACCATCGGCAGCTTGTTCTAAAGGTTTAGCCCCATGTCGCTCGACGTCGTTGTGGTGATGGATCCCATCGCCTCCATCAAGATCGCCAAAGACACCACCTTCGCCATGTTGCTGGAAGCCCAGCGCCGTGGTCACCGGCTGCATTATGTGCGCCCCGGCGGACTCAGCCTGCACGAAGGACGCGCCGTGGCGCAGGTCGCGCCGCTGAGCGTGCGCGAGGACACGTCCAGCTGGTTCACCCTGGGCGCGTTCGCCGAGCTGGTGTTCGGTCCCGGCCAAGTGGTGCTGATGCGCAAGGACCCGCCGGTGGATGCCGAGTTCATCTACGACACCCAGGTGCTGGCCGTGGCGCAGCGCGCCGGTGCCCAGGTGGTCAACGACCCGCAGGGCCTGCGCGACTACAACGAGAAGCTGGCCGCGCTGCTGTTCCCGCAGTGCTGCCCGCCGACCCTGGTCAGCCGCGATGCGGCCGCACTGAAGGCGTTCGTGCTCGCGCATGGCCAGGCGGTGCTCAAGCCGCTGGACGGCATGGGCGGGCGCTCGATCTTCCGCAGCGGCACCGTCGACCCCAATCTCAACGTGATCCTGGAAACGCTGACCGATGGCGGCCGCAAGCTGACCCTGGCGCAGCGCTTCATTCCCGACATCACTGCCGGCGACAAGCGCATCCTGCTGGTGGACGGCGAGCCGGTGGACTATTGCCTGGCACGCATTCCGCAGGGCGACGAGTTCCGCGGCAATCTGGCCGCCGGCGGCCGCGGCGAAGGCCGCCCGTTGTCCGAGCGCGACCGCTGGATCGCCGCGCAGGTGGGCCCGGAAATGAAACGCCGCGGCATGCGCTTCGTGGGCCTGGACGTGATCGGCGATTACCTCACCGAAGTCAACGTCACCAGCCCCACCTGCGTGCGCGAGCTGGATGCGCAGTTCGGGCTCAATATTGCCGGGCTGCTGTTCGATGCGATCGAGGCCGGCACCGCGCAATGAGCACGGCCGCGGCCTTGCCTGCACCGATGGACGAACGCCAGCGTCTGACCGCGACGCTGGTGATCTCGCTGCTGCTACATGGCCTGCTGATCCTGGGCGTGGGCTTTGCGGTGAGCGAAGACGCACCGCTGGTGCCGACCCTGGATGTGATCTTCAGCCAGACCAGCACTCCGCTGACGCCCAAGCAGGCCGACTTCCTGGCCCAGGCCAACCAGCAGGGCGGCGGCAACCACGACACCGCGCAGCGCCCGCGCGACAGCCAACCGGGCGTGGTGCCGCAAGACCGCACCGGGCTGGCGCCGCAGGCGCAGCGTGCCACCACCGTGCAGGCGCCCTTGCCGACGCAGACGCGGGTGGTGTCCAGCCGCCGCGGCGAACAGGCCGTGCCAACCCCGCAACCCAATCCGCAGACCGACCGGCTCTCGCCTGCCGACGCGCAACGCGTGCAGCGCGATGCCGAGATGGCGCGGCTGGCGGCCGAGGTGCATCTGCGCTCGGAGCAATACGCCAAGCGTCCCAACCGCAAGTTCGTGTCCGCCAGCACCCGCGAGTACGCCTACGCGAATTATCTGCGCGCGTGGGTGGACCGCGCCGAACGGGTCGGCAACCTCAATTACCCTGACGAAGCGCGCCGCCGCCGGCTGGGCGGCAAGGTGGTGATCACCGTGGGCGTGCGCCGCGACGGCAGCGTGGAAAGCAGCCGTGTACTGGTCTCCAGCGGCACCCCAGTGCTGGATGCGGCCGCCTTGCGGGTGGTGCAACTGGCGCAGCCGTTTCCGCCGCTGCCGCGCAGCAAAGACGATGTCGACATCCTGCAGGTCACCCGCACCTGGTTGTTCCTACCCGGCGGCGAATTGCACGACGACCGCTGAGCGTGCATACGCGCGGGGCTGCATGGGCACTGCCTGGGCACGCGCTGCTGGTGAATCGGTAGCGTATTGAGAGGTGCCCACGTTGCGCGCAGGAGTGCAGCGCGCGTCGATGTGTGGCGACCGGCCGCCCAATCAATCGCTGCGCACACGCACACGGCGACGATGCAGCACGCCGGGCGATCGATCGCCTCGTTGGCTACCAGCGCTTCGCAACCGCGGTCAGAGCGCCTGCGCTGCTTCGTAGAGGCGATCGGCCAATGCGACGATCTCGGCGGCATCCTGCACCCGTTCACGCCAGGCCGCCGGAATGCCGTCGATGCCGTAGAACGCGCCGGCCAGTTGCCCGCAGATCGCGGCGGTGGTGTCGGCGTCGTCACCGAGGTTGGCGGCGCGCAGCACTGCATCGGCAAAGGTGTCTGTGGTGGCGAAGCACCACAACGCCGCCGACAACGCATCGACGACGTAGCCGGTGCCGCGGATCTGCGCACGTGCCACGGATGCGTGCACGCGCACCAACAGCGCGCCAATTGCAGGCGTCACCAGCGATTGCGACGGCAACGCTGCTGGCTGCAACACCTCATCGCGGCCGCTGCCGAGCAGCGCAGCACGCAGCTGGAACGCAAACAGGCGGCACGCATCCAGCGCCTCTGGCGCGGCATGGGTGGTGCGTGAGCTGTCTGCGGCGCGCTCGCCCAGCTGCTCGGGACGCCGCGCGTAAAACATCGCCACCGGGGCCAGACGCATCAGCGAGCCGTTGCCCGCCGCGCGCGGGTCGTCGCTGCCGCTGAAAGCCGGGCCGCCATCCAGATAGCGCTCCAGCGCCTGGCGGACGGTACCACCGATATCGAAACAGGTGCCGGTGCTGCTGAGATAGCCGTGCTGGTACCAGTTGCAATAGCGGTTCATCTGATCGGCGGCGTCGAAGCCCTGCCGATACAGCAGGCTGTGCGCCAGGCACAGCGCCATGGATGTGTCGTCGGTCCATTGCCCGGCGCGCAAGGCGAACGGCCCGCCGCCGTGCATGTCAGTGATCGGGGTGAAGCTGCCGGGCGCGCAGAATTCCAGCGTGGTGCCGAGTGCATCGCCCACCGCCAGCCCCAGCAGGCAACCGCGGAAACGCGCCTGTGCCGTTGCGCTGTCCATCAACGTCGAACCTCCGCCGCCTTCGCTGCGCGTGCGGCCTGCTGTTCAACCAAGGTGAGCGCGACGTTGTCACGCAGATAGGCCGGCTCCACCCGCTCCGGTGCCACGCCCTCGCCGCGCAGCGCTGCAGGCAGCGCCAAGGTCAGCAGGTCCGCGGCATGTGGCAGCGCAGCCGCATCCATGCTGGACAGCCGGCCGGCGAAGCGTTGCTGCAGCGGCATCTCGCCGGCAGCCAGGCCGGTACCGACGCCGGCCCACTGCGGCGCGCTCTGCGGCAGCAGCACGGCCTCCGGCGCGCAGACCACTTCGGACCCGAGCGTCAGCAGCGCATCGCCCTGACGCTCGAACAGCCCGGCATACACCTCGCCCATCCGCGCATCGATGCAGGCCAGCACATGGGTGGCCTCGGCCGGTGCGCGCAGTGCCAAGACCTGCAGGGTGGAGATGGCGAGCACCGGCAGATCCAGTGCCAATGCAATGCCCTGCGCGATGCCGATCGCCAGGCGCACGCCGGTGAACGCACCGGGCCCGCGGCCCACTGCAATCGCATCCAGCTGGCGACGGCTGATGCCGGCTTCGGCAAGCAGCTGCTCGGCCCAGGGCAGCGCCAGCTCCGCGTGCCGGCGTGGCGCGAGTTCGAAGCGCTCACGTACGGCTCCATCGACATGCAGCGCGACGGAGCAGGCCTCGGTGGAGGTTTCGAATGCGAGGATTTTCATGGGCGAGAACCGTGAATCAGGGACCGGGAATCGGGGCCCGGAGAGACGCAAAGCTTAACTGATCGACCTGGGGCGCCCGAGTCGGGGCGTGAGCCGGGTCGTAGCGGGTTGGCGGCGGCCGACATGCGACGGGCGTCTGTGTCGATGGATGACGCCACGTGCTGCGGTGACGGGAGGCTCGCAGCAGCACTGATTAAGAGCGGCTAACAAAACGTAGCGAGCAGTAGTCAGGTCGGTGCGGACGGCGCGGAGGAACCGGAGTGAACGGGGGCACATGCCGATTCCGAGCACCGGCCGCGCCCGCCTAGCGGCTGCGCAGTCGTTTTGATAGCTGCTCTAAGATTTGCATCAGCGGCGACAGTGCTGCACTGCCGCTGTCGGCAGCGCCTTTGGCACAGTTCGGCATGCGTACTTGCAGCAGTCTTCGCAGCGAATCCATCCACGCGCAGCGACGCAATCGCCACTAACCGCTGCTCAGTCGGGCAGCAACGTCGCAACCTCTGATCCGGCCTGCCCAGCCTCGGGCCCCGCGCCGAAAAACGCACGCACATCATCGATCTCGCGAGTGCGTGAAAACGGCGGCAACGAATTCAGGAAGGTACGCCCGTAACCCTTGTTCAACAGCCGCGGGTCGCATAACACCAGCACGCCGCGATCGGTTTCGCTGCGGATCAGCCGGCCCACGCCCTGCTTGAGCGCGATCACCGCCTGCGGCAGTTGTTCGTCGCGGAAGGGATTGCCGCCATCGCGGCGGATCGCATCCAGGCGTGCCTCAAATACCGGGTCGTCGGGTGCGGCGAACGGCAGCTTGTCGATCACCACCACGCTCAACGCATCGCCAACCACGTCCACGCCCTCGCGGAAGCTGGCCGAACCGAGCAGCACGCCATTGCCCGAGGTGCGGAAACGCTGCAGCAAGGTCGCGCGCGGCGCCTCGCCCTGCACGAACAACGGCCACGGCCCATCGCGCAGGGCTTCGGCGGCTTCACGCAGCGCACGGTGAGAGGCAAACAGCAAAAACGCGCGGCCATTGGAGGCTTCCAGCACCGGATGCAGTGCGGCGATCAGCGCCGTGCCGAAGCCGCGTGCGGCCGGGTCCGGCAGATTTGGCGGCAGATAACACAGCGCCTGACGCGCCCAATCGAACGGGCTGGGCTGCAACAAGGTGATCGGGTCGTTCAAGCCCAGCCGCAAGGCGATGTGGTCGAACTCCCCGCCCACCGCCAGCGTGGCGGAAGTGAACACCCACGCCGCCTGCGATTTTTCGCGGTGCTCGCGCAACGGGCCGGACACATCCAGCGGCGTGCGCTGGCAACGAAAGCCACGCGGGCTGAGCTCGTACCACAGCACGTCGTTGTCCACCGTTTCCGGCAGGTCCTGTTCGAAATCCGGCACCGGCACGTCTTCGCCCAGCCAGCGCGACAGGCGATTGAGCGCCTCCTGCGCACGCGCCGTGCAGCCGTCAAACCCCGGCGAGGCCTCGCGCAGCGGCAGCAACGCCTCGCCCAGGCGCGCCAGCGCGGACAGCACCGCATCGAAGCCCTCGCGCACCTGCGGCTTGGCCAGCGCGCGCCATTGCGTACCGCGCGGCGGCAAGCCTTCCATGCCTGCGCGTAGCCCGCGCAGGGCGTCGTCCAGCGCCAGGATCGGCGCCTGCAGGCTTGCCTGCGCGCCGGCCACCAACCGCGCCTCCACCATGCAATCGCGGGCCAGTTCCTGCCACGGCCGCATGCCGAAACTCTCGCCAAAGAAATTGGCCGCCAGTTCCGGCAGCTGATGCGCCTCGTCGATCACGAAGGCCTGCGCGCCCGGCAGGATCTCGCCAAACCCTTCCTGCTTGAGCGCCAGATCGGCCAGCAACAGATGGTGGTTGACCACCACCAGATCGGCCGCCTGGGCGCGCTGCCGGGCCTGCACCACGAAACATTCCGAATAGAACGGGCATTCCGTGCCCAGGCAGTTGTCGACGGTGGAGGTGACCATCGGCAGCAGCGGCGAATCGTCCGGCAATGCATCCAGCTCGGCCATGTCGCCGAACTGGGTGCGCCCACTCCAGGCGACGATGCGCTGGAACTGGGTGACCTGCTCGGGGCTGGCAAACCGGGGTTCACCCCGCGCCTGCTGGGTGCGGTACTTGCACAGATAATTGGCGCGTCCCTTGAGCAGCGCACTGCGCAGACCGATGCCGAGCGCGGCGCGCACGCGCGGCAGATCGCGATGGAAGAGCTGGTCCTGCAGCGCGCGCGTGCCGGTGGAGACGATGGTCTTCAGCCCGGACAACAACGCCGGCACCAGATACGCATAGGTCTTGCCAGTGCCGGTACCGGCCTCGGCCAGCAGCACGTCGCGCTGTTCGAAGGCCTCGGCAATGGCGCCGGTCAGGCGCAACTGCGCGGCACGTGGCGCGAACGCGTCGAGCTGGCGCGCGAGCGCCCCGCCTTCGCTAAGCGCCTCGATGCTGGCAGTGGCAAGTTGGGACATGACGGACGACGAGAGCGTGGGGAACGCAACAGCCTAACGCGTGTACGCGGCCGCTGCCTTGGCGGGGCATGGCGGATCGCACCCGAGGCGACGCTGTTGAAGGACGGCCCTGGGCGCGGAGCCTGCTTCGGGCGGCGTGACACCAAGCCACTGCCGGCCACGCCGTGGGGCGCTAATCGTTGGCGGCCACGGGCCCGGCTTGGAGGTTGAATGCGCACCCGGCTGCCGACGCCGCGCCTTGGGGCGCCGCGGTCCTCAGAACCTGCCGGCTTACCGGCAAGGTTTCGAACCAGCCACATGACATGCCAGGCAGCCACGAGCGAACGAGACAAATAGCAGGCCGTTGACTGTGCGCATCCTCAAGGCTGTGAGCAGCACTTCGCACATGCCCACCTAACCGCCCTCACGCATCAACGCAGCACATGCAGCGGCGCGCGTTGCACCCCACTCCCAGGCCGGCTACCCGCCCTGCAGCTCGATCAATACCGCTTCACACCCGGCACCGTGCACCCGACGATCTGCGCCTTGGCCGAGGCCGCGTTTTCTTTTTCGCCACGCGCCAGGCGCGCCTGTTCGATGGTCGCCCAATGGCGGCGGCACAGCGGGCCGGTCTTGGAACCCAGTTCGACGGCCTGCTTGGCAAAGCGCTCGGAAGCATTCCAATCGCCCTGCAACACGGCCACTTCGGCGCGTTCCTGCAGAATCGCCGGGTCACCGGAGACCAGGCCCAATGCCTGATCGAGCGCCGCCGCCGCCGCCGCCAGGTCGCCGATCTGCCGCTTGGCCTTGGCGGTTTCGCGCAGATCGTCCACTTGCGGGTCGCGCAGCGGCTGCACCGACAGCTCGGTGTCGTCGACGCCGGCTTCGCGTTCGATCAAGGCCAGCCGTTGCGCCGGGGTGGTGGTGTCCACCGGCGCCGGTGGTGGCGCGGGCGGCGCGCTGATGCAGGCGGTCAGGGCGGCAAGGACGCCAACAAGGGCAAGCAAACGGTGCAATCGGATCATGAGTCGTTCCTGTCAGTGCGCAGGTGGGGGCGAGGCAGGTGCGGCCGCGGGCGTTTCGGTCTTCTTGTCCAGGCCGAAGAACCGGCGCCAGCCGCCGCCGCTGGATTGCTCGGCCGGTGCGCTGCCGTCGGCAGGCGCCTCTTCGATGGACGGTGCGTTGCCGGCGCACGACGCGTATGCCGGGGTGAAGCCGACCACGAACGGGAACTGGCGCGCACCTGGGCAACCTGCATCGGTCACGCCAGTGCCGCTGGCGTCCACCCACTGCCAATCCAGGCCCTTGCCGCTGACCTTCAACGGCGCGCTCGGCAGCCGCGCGAAGATGCTCGACCACACCCGCATCGAGCCGGTGGCGCCATATAGGCCGGTTTCGGCGTTCTGGTCGTTGCCCATCCAGATCACTGCCAGATGGTCGCCGGTGTAGCCGGCATACCAGCTGTCGCGGCCGTCGTTGGAGGTGCCGGTCTTGCCGGCCGGCGACAACCGCCCCAGGCCATCGCCCAGCAACTGGCGCGCGGTACCACCGCTGACCACCTGCTGCAGACCGATGCTGATCAGGTTGGCGGCGACCGAATCGCCTTCCTGCGCCGGCGCCGGGGTCTTGTCGTAGCGCTTGAGTAACTTGCCCTGCGGATCGAGCACGCCGCGCACCGCATGTAGCGGCTGGATCTCGCCGCCGGCGGCCAGGAACTGGTACAGCTGCGCCATGCCGTACGGGCTCTGGTCGGTGGCGCCCAGGATCAACGAAGGATTGGTCTCGGCCTTGATGCCGGCCAGCACCTGGATCAACTGCGCCACGCGCTCCGGACCCACCTGCATGCCCACCCGCACCGTGGCCTGGTTGTACGAGTGCGCCAGCGCATCGATCAGGCGCACCGTGCCATGGCTGCGATTGTCCGAATTGCCCGGCGACCAGGTCTTGCCGCGGGCAAGCTGCACGGTCACCGGGGAATCGTCGACCCAGCTGGACAACGCCCAACGGTCAGGCGAGGCCAGTGCCAGCAAGTAGACGAAGGGCTTGAGCAGCGAGCCGACCTGGCGCTGCGCTTCCACGGCACGGTTGAACCCGGGCTTGGCCACGTCGCGGCTGCCGACCACCGCCAGCACATCGCCGTTATGCACGTCGGTCAGCACCAGGCCGGCCTGCAACGGCGGGCGCTTCTTGTTGTCCAGCCGCTTGATGGTGCCGGTCACCGCACCTTCGGCATACGCCTGCGCAGACGGCGACATGCCGGTGAGCACGCTCATGCCAGCGCCTTGCAGCACGCCTTCCGGGTAGTCATGCGCCAATTGCCGGCGCACCAGATCCACGTAAGCCGGGAAGCGATTGGCGGCGACCAGGCCCGGCTCCTTGGGCACGCCGAGCGGCGCGGCCAGCGCGCGCTTGTACTCGGCCTCGTCGATGAGATTGTTCTCGCGCAGTTTGCCCAGCACGAAGTTGCGCCGGTCCAGCGCGCGTGCGGGGCTGCGTCGCGGGTCGTAATACGACGGCCCCTTGACCAGGCCGATCAGCAGCGCGACCTGTTCGGTGGTCATCGAGCCCAGCTCGCGGCCGAACCACAGCTCCGCACCGGACGACACGCCGTGCACGGCCTGCCCGCCGCGCTGGCCCAGGTACACCTGGTTGAGATACGCCTCCAGGATGGTGCGCTTGTCGTAGCGCGCCTCCATGATCACCGCATACAAAATCTCGTTGAACTTACGGGTGACCGTCTGTTCCTTGCCGATGCCGAGCAGGCCGCTGCGCGCGAGCTGCTGGGTCAGCGTGCTGGCACCCTGGCGCACCTGGCCGCCGGAGCGCGCCATGATCCAGGCCGCGCGCACCATGCCGCTCAGGTCGATGCCGTGGTGGCTGTTGAAATCGCGATCTTCCACCGCCTGCAGCCCGGTGACCAGCAGCTCGGGCACTTCTTCCATGCGCACCAGGCGGCGCTCTTCCTGCTTCTGACCGTACAGCGTGGCAATGCGTGCCGGATCCAGCCGCGCGCTCTTGAGCGTCTTGCGGTCGGCCGCATCGCGTACGCTGGCCACCCGTCCAGCGGACAGCGCAACCTCGATCCGACGCGCCGGCACCTGCCCGTCCACGTCGATATAGCCACGGCTGGCAATCACGAAGCGGCTGACGTCCTGCTGATAGGTGCCCGCCAGCTTGCCCAGCCCATCATCACGGTAGGACGCCGCGTCCAGCTCGGTCTTCAGCGTGGCTGCGTCCAGCGCCTTGCCCGGCACCAGCACCAGTGGCCGGCCGTACACGCGCGTGGGGATCTGCCAGCGCAGCTCCCCGAAACGCTGGGTCACCTGCTTGTTCAGATACATCGTGTACGGGATCAGGAAACCGAGCGCCAGCGCGAATGCCGCCAGGCCCCAGACGATCAGCCTGCGTTGCCAGCGGGAGCCTTGCTCGGTGGAGTCGTCCTCGAAATCGTCGGGAGCGTCGTGATCGTAGCGTCGGGGCACAGGGATGCGAGAATGTAGAGTCCGGCGAGTCTAGCGCAGCCCTGTCGTGGCTGCGGCGTGCCGGACCCTGTGGCTTAAGCTGGAGTTCCAACGGAATGTCGATGTCCTTGGCCGATGCGCGCTATCTGTTCAATCGCGTGCTTGGCCTGATCCACCGCAGCGTCGCCAGCATGCGAACCCGCGGATGGCGCGCCACCTGGCAGCGCATCCGCGTGCACACGCAGGCGCCGCCGGTCGCGCTCGGCACGCCGCTGTGGTTGCCCGAGGCTGCGCCAGTTGCGGCATTTGCGGTGCCGCACAGCGCCACGCCGCAGGTGACGGTGGTGATCCCGGTGTACAACCAGATCGCACACACACTCGCCTGCCTGCGTGCACTGGCCGCGCATCCACCGGCGCTGGGCATCGAGATCGTGGTGGTGGACGACGGCAGCAGCGACGCCACCGCCATCGATCTGCCGCACGTGCAGGGCCTGCACTACCACCAGCGCGCACGCAACGGCGGCTTCATCGCTGCCTGCAACGACGGCATTGGGCTGGCACGCGGCGACTACGTGGTGCTGCTCAACAACGACACCGTGCCGCAGCCGGGCTGGCTGGACCGGTTGATCGGCACCTTTACCGCGCATCCATCCGCCGGCCTGGTAGGCGCACAGCTGGTGTATCCGGACGGGCGCCTGCAGGAATCCGGCGGCGTGGTGTTCGGCGATGGCAGCGCCTGGAGCTACGGGCGCTTCGAGTCCGCTGAGGATCCGCGCTACGCCTACGTGCGGCAGATGGACTATTGCTCCGGCGCGGCGATCGCGCTGCCGCGGGCGCTGCTGCAGACCTTGGGTGGGCTGGATCGGCGCTACATGCCGGCGTATTACGAAGACACCGACCTGGCCTTCGCGGTACGTGCCGCAGGCCACAGCGTGCTGGTGCAGCCGGCAAGCGTGGTGGTGCATGACCTCGCACATCGCCCACAGCTCACGCAGCAAGATCGCAATACCCAGCACGACGCGCATCGCGCGTCATTTGTAGCCAAATGGAAGCGGGCATTAAGCGCACAAGTCGCGCTGCCCTGCGCCCTGGTGCCAGCGCTCGTCCACCGCCACCAACGCCAGGTACTCATCCTGGACGAATGCGTGCCGCAGCCGGACCGTGACTCCGGTTCGTTGCGGCAGTTCAACCTGATCCGCCTGTTGTGCGCCGAAGGCGCACACGTGGTGTTCGTGCCCACCCGTCGCGAGCATGCCGGCCGCCACACGCAGGCCTTGCAGCAACTCGGCGTGGAAGTCTGGTATGCGCCGTTCCTGGACGGCATCGGCACCTGGCTGCGCACGCACGGCCCACGTTTCAGCGCGGTGCTGCTGGTGCGCCACCACGTCGCCCATGCCTGCCTGCCGCTAGTCAGGCGTTACGCGCCGCAGGCACGCACCTTGTTCGATACGGTGGATCTGCACTATCTGCGCGAGCGCCGTGGCGCCGAGCTTGCCGGCGACGCCAACCTGCTGCGCAGCGCCGAACGCACGCGCCTGCGCGAGCTGGAGATCATGGCGGCCACCGACGTGACGGTGCTGGTGTCGGCGGCCGAGCAGGCGCAGCTGCACGCGGATGCACCGCAGATCCGCACCGCCCTGCTCTCCAATTTGCACGAGGTTGCCGGCAGCGGCCAGCCGTTCGCGCAGCGGCGCGATCTGGTGTTTGTCGGCGGCTTCCGGCATCCACCGAACGTGGATGCGGTGCAGTGGTTCATCAGTGCGATTTTTCCGCTGGTGCGTGCGCAGTTGCCGGACGTGGTGTTCCATTGCATCGGCGCCGACGTGCCCGCCGCGCTGCAGTTACTGGCCGATGAAACGCCAGGCGTGCAGCTGCATGGGCACGTGCCGGATCTGGTGCCGTACATGGACACGCTGCGTATTGCAGTGGCACCGCTGCGCTTCGGTGCCGGCGTCAAGGGCAAGATCAACCTGAGCATGGCGCACGGCCAGCCGGTCGTAGGCACCACCTGCGCGGTGGAAGGCATGCACCTGCACGACGGCGAGGATGTGTGTGTGGCCGATGAGGCAGATGCGTTCGCCGCCGCCATCGTGCGCCTGTATCAGGACGCCGAGCTCTGGCAACGCCTGGCCGACAACGGCCTGCGCAACGTTGCGCAGCATTTTTCGCTGGATGCGGCACGCGCGACGGTGCGGAACTTGTTTATAGCGAAGTGAGGCAAAGGGGCGTGCATGCGCCGGTTGGTGCACCGCATCCGCGTCCACAGGCAACGCCTCAACCCATCATGCGCTCAGCGCTCTTCACTCACCGCTTTGACGCGCCGGCTGAAGTCCGCCAACTCTGGCAACGAGGGATCCAACTGACGGGCCTCGTTCTGCGCGCGGCGCGCAAAGGCCGCGTCTTCCTGGCCCAGCCGCTCGCTGCCCACCGCCACCCAGCGCTGCGCCAGACGCCGGCGCGCGCTCGCCAGAGCGTCGCCGGTGGGCATCAGGGCCTGCCAGGCATCCAGACAGCCGCGCGCGGCGCGTAGCCGGTTGTTGCGTAACTCGTCCTCGAAACAGCGCTGGCTGGCCGGCGCCACGCGTGCGGCGGCCTGCAGCACGCGCGGGTCGCGGGGTGCCAGCGCTTGTGCGGCGCGCACGGCGTCGTAGGCGCTGGCGCCAGGCGGCGTCATCCATTGCTGTTGCGCTTCGGCTGCGGCGACGCGTTGCAGCAGGCTGCGCAGGCGGCGTTCGCGCGCCCCCCGCGACAACCCGGATTCCGGCCCGCGCTGCGCATCGCGCGCGCGCGCAATCGCCTGCTCGGCCGCGGCGATGGATGGGCCAGAGGGAACCAGAGCGCGCGCCTGCTGCAGCGACTGTGTGGCCGCATCGAACTGAAAATCCGCGGCCTGCCGGGTGGCCTGCGCGGCATATTCGGCGGCAACCCGCTCCACGCCGCGTTGCGCCTGCGCATCGCCCGGCTCGGCAGCCAGCACGGCAGTGAAGTCGCGCACCGCAGGCGCCAGCCGGCCGCGCCGCAACAGCGTATCGGCGCGCTGCCGGCGCTGATCCAGCAGCCGGTGGTACTGGCCCTCGGTCGAAGGAACATCGGCATGCCCGGCGTCGTAGCGCTTGGCCGCGGCCAGCAAGGCGGCCGCCTCAGCGAGTGCATCGCGGGCCAGCGCGTGGCGGGCATGTGCCAGCAGGTCGGTCAGCGCATCTTCGCGGCCTTCCAGGGCATCGGTGCGGTCCGGGGCCAGGGAGAGCACGCGCTGATACAACGGCAGTGCACTGTCGGGCGTGCCATCCAGGCGGCCCTGCTGTTGCGCGGCGACGGCCTGGGCCACCAGCGCATCCAGGCCGGCCCGGCGCGCCTGCAGTTGCCGCAGGCGCAGCTCGACCGGCGCAATCTGCGCCTGCGGCACTTCCAGCGCGCGAGCCAACGCAACCCCGCGCTGGGCCGCCGGCACATCGCCCGCAGCCAGTGCCGCACGCGCCTGCTCCACCGCGGCCGCACCGGTGCGGGCCAGGCCCTGCCGCGCTTCGCTACGGTCGCCGTCCAGTGCCAGTGCCGCGGCAAAGAATTCGCGCGCCCCGCTGCCATCGGCAGCACTCAATTGACCACGTGCCAGCGCCGCGTCGCCGCGCTGCAGGAGTTGCTGGATGCGGCTGTCCGGCCACAGCAGATCGGCCAGCGGGCGCCGGAACACGATGACACTCAGCAACAGGCACGCGGCGAGCACCAGCACCACGCGCCACAGCGCACGGCTGCGCAGCGGCGCCCAGAGGCGCGGCGATCTGGCCCAGCGCGGAAGCGGGAACATGCGGTGGCGTCCGTCCTTGGCGCGACCTGACGGGGACGCGTTCACCGCGCCATGGTAGCCGCCCCGGCTGCGAAGACTGCGTGCGCTCAGCCCAGCCGGCGCACCTCGTTCACCCCGGGCAAGGCGTCCAGCTTGCCCAGCAATGCGGAGAGCTGCTCGTAATCGCTTACTTTCAGGCGCAGCCGCAGTTGCGCGCGGCCACTGTCGCGCACGTTGTCGCTGTTGATTTCCAGCACATGCGCGTCTTCCTGCGCGATCAGGTTGGTGATGTCCTTGAGCAGCCAGCGCCGGTCCACCGCCCGCACC
Source organism: Xanthomonas sp. fls2-241-TYG-148 (assembly GCF_030208815.1). NCBI lineage: Bacteria > Pseudomonadati > Pseudomonadota > Gammaproteobacteria > Lysobacterales > Lysobacteraceae > Xanthomonas > Xanthomonas sp. fls2-241-TYG-148. Next base: position 129,715 of record NZ_JARVTE010000009.1, on the reverse strand, counting down.
TGCACGTCCACCTCGTAACCGCTCCCGGCCTGGCCCCACTCCACCGGCAGCACCCGCTGCGGGTGCGCGGCAGCCAGACGCGACAGCGCCACGCAGTCGGCCCGGTGCACGCTGATGCCGCGGCCGCGCGTGAGATACCCGGCAATCGGCTCGCCCGCCACCGGGTGGCAGCAGCGCGCCAGCTGCACCAACAGGTTGCCCACGCCCTGCACAGTGAATTTGGATTTGCCCAGCCCGTCGCGGCGCGCGGTCGGGCGCGGCGGCGCCGGGACGGCCGGCTGCGAGGCCGCACGCTCGGCTTCCAGCAGCGCGCGGCTGACCTGGTTGGGCCCGGTATCGCCCAGCGCCACCTGGATGTACAGGTCGTCGATGCTGTCGGCGTGGAACTTGCGCGTGGCCACGCTCAGATCGGCATGCTGCAGCCCCAAGCGCTTGAGCTCGCGATCGAGCACGTCCTTGCCAGCCTGCACATTGCGGGCGCGGTCGAGCTTGTGAAACCAGGCGCGTACCTTGTCGCGCGAGCGCCCGCTGGCCAGGAATCCGTTGGAGGCCAGCAGCCAATCGCGGCGCGGGTCGGCTTCCTTGGCGGTCATGATTTCCACGCGATCGCCGCTGCGTAGCCGGTAGGTCAGCGGCACGATGCGGTTGTTCACGCGCGCGCCGCGGCAGCGGTGCCCCACCATGGTGTGCACGTGATACGCAAAATCCAGCGGCGTGGCGCCTTGCGGCAGGTCGATCACCTCGCCCTTGGGCGTGAGCGCATAGACGCGGTCTTCGATCAGCTCCGCATCCAGCGCGCCAGCCAGTTCGCCGTGCTCGCCATCCTGCACCTGCTCCAGCAACTGCCGCATCCACAGGATCTTGCGATCGAACGCCTTTTCCGCGCCCTTGCCGCCTTCCTTGTACTTCCAGTGCGCAGCCACGCCGAGTTCGGCCTGGGCGTGCATCTCGTGGGTGCGGATCTGGATCTCGATGGTGCGCCCCTCCGGGCCCACCACCGCGGTATGCAGCGAGCGGTAATCGTTGGCCTTGGGCCGGGCAATGTAGTCGTCGAATTCGCTCGGCACCGGTGCCCATAGCGCGTGCACCGCACCCAGCGCGGCATAACAGGCGGCCACGTCGTCCACCATCACCCGCACCGCGCGCACGTCGTAGAGCTGGTCGAAGGAAAGCCGCTTTTTCTGCATCTTCCGCCAGATGCTGTAGATGTGCTTCGGCCGCCCGCTGACATCCGCGCGCAGGCCCTGCTGTGCCAGCCCCGCCGACAGCGTGCGCTTGACCGCCTCGATGTAGCGCTCGCGCGCCACCCGGGTTTCGTCCACATCGCGGGCGATGCGCCGGTAGGTATCCGGTTCCAGGTGCCGGAACGCCAGATCCTCCAGCTCCCACTTGACCTGCCAGATGCCCAGCCGGTTGGCCAACGGTGCGTGGATGTCGCGGGTGAGCTGGGCCAGCGCGCGGCGTTCTTCCTCACTCTGCCGGTCGGCCACGCGCATGCGCGCCAGCTGGCGGGCCAGCAGGATCGGCACCACGCGCAGGTCGTGGATGATGGACAACAGCAGGCGGCGCAGGCCTTCACTGTTACGCCCCGCCTCACGCCCGGCATGCAGCGCCCAGACCTGGTCGGCGGCATCCAGACCATCCAGCAGCCCTTCCACCACGCCGCGCCGTTCCGCCGGCTGCCATGGCAGCGTGGCGACACCTGGGCGTAGCGCCGGAATATCGAACAACAACGCGGCCACCAGGGTCGCTTCGTCGGCCGCCAGGTGCGCCAGGGCGTCCAGCGTATCGGTGAGCAAGGCCCACGGCACGCTGTCTGCCTGCGCCATTTCGGACGCAGCCCAGGCCTGGGCCAACGCATCGCGCAAGGCGGGCGCGATCGATGCGAGGGCGGGACGCTGCAACACGGCATGCAGGCGGTCGGGGGCGGAGCTGGTCACAACGGTGGACACGAAGGCGGCAGGGACAGGGGGGCTGACAGCTACGGTAACGTGCGCGTCACCATCTCCACAACGCGTGTTTCCTGCGCCCGCACGCCCATGCGTACCTGCTGCGCTTACGCACGGTTCACCCGGCAACGCCTTGATTGGCAACCTATCGCGGCGCCAAGCCCGTGCAAAGCGCGACGTGGCCCAAGCTTTTTACATGCTCTTTACAACTGGCCCAAACCGCGTGCCTATGCTCCCTGCACGTCGTCGCGGCGCAATCTGCGCCGGCGTTACTCCAACCAACTGCGAGGTAGCCGATGAAGACCTGGAAGAAGCCTGTTGTACGTGAAGTCAATTGTGGCGCCGAGATCAACTGCTACGTTTCCGGCGAGTTCTGAGCGACCCTGCCGCCCTCCTTTCGATGCATGACCGGCTGTTGCCGGCAGACAGGTAACAGTTCTCCATGCGCATCATCGTTTTGGGATCGGCGGCCGGCGGTGGGCACCCGCAGTGGAATTGCCACACACCCGCGAGCCAGCGGGCATGGCAGCAAGCGGACGGTGCCCAACGTCGTACCCAGGCCAGTATCGCCGTCAGTGCCGACGGCCAGCGCTGGGTCCTGATCAACGCCTCTCCCGATTTTCGCCAACAGATTCTCGCCACGCCCGCGCTTTGGCCACAACACGGCCTGCGGCATTCACCGATCGAATCGGTGCTACTGACCAGTGGTGAGATCGACCATATTGCCGGCCTGCTCTCGATGCGCGAAAGCCAACGCTTTTCGTTGCATGCCAGCAGCCGCGTGCTTGACCTGCTTGCGCAGAACCCGATCTTCGATGCGCTCAATCCACAGTCCGTGGACCGGCATCCGTTCGCGTTGAATACCCCGCTGACCCTGTGCGACCTGCAGCTGACGCCGTTCTCGGTTCCCGGCAAGGTGCCGTTGTTCATGGAATCGCACAGCGGCGGCGACCTGGCCGGCTCCAACGAAGAGACGCTTGGGCTGACCATCGACGACGGCCATCACCGCGTGCACTACATTCCCGGCTGCGCGGCCATGACCGATGACCTGCGCGCGCGCCTGCATGGCGCCGAGCTGGTGTTCTTCGACGGCACGCTGTGGCGCGACGATGAAATGGTGCAGCTGGGCGTGAGCCAGAAAACCGGCCAGCGCATGGGCCACATGAGCATCGACGGCGCCGACGGCACCCTGGCCGCGTTCGCGCCGTTGCAGGTGGCGCGCAAGGTCTTTATCCACATCAACACCACCAACCCCGTCCTCGACGCGCACTCGCCGGAGCACGCCGCCGTACGCGCGGCCGGCTGGGATGTGGCGCACGACGGTCTGGAGATTTCCCTGTGACTGCCCTGCTCTCGCCCGACCAGCTGGAAGCGGATCTGCGCGCGATCGGCGCGCGCCTGTATCACGACCAGCATCCTTTCCATGCACTGCTGCACCACGGCAAGCTCGATCGCGGCCAGGTGCAGGCCTGGGCGTTGAACCGTTTTGAATACCAGCGCTGCATTCCGCTGAAAGACGCGGCGATCCTGGCGCGGATGGAAGACCCCGCATTGCGCCGCATCTGGCGCCAGCGCATTCTCGACCACGATGGCAACAGCCCCAGCGATGGCGGCATCGCGCGTTGGCTGCACCTCACCGACGCGCTGGGCCTGCCACGCGAGTTGGTCGAATCGGGCCGTGCCCTGCTGCCGGGCACGCGCTTCGCAGTACAGGCCTATCTGCATTTCGTGCGCGAAAAGAGCCTGCTGGAAGCGATCGCCTCTTCGCTCACCGAATTGTTTGCGCCCAACATCATCGGCCAGCGCGTGGCCGGCATGCTGCAGCACTACGACTTTGTCTCGCCAGAAGCACTGGCGTATTTCGAGCACCGCCTGACCGAAGCGCCGCGCGATTCGGATTTCGCGCTGGACTACGTCAAGCAACACGCCGACACCATCGAAAAACAGCAGCTGGTGAAAGCCGCGCTGCATTTCAAATGCTCGGTACTGTGGGCACAACTCGACGCATTGCACGTGGCCTACGTCAGCCCCGGCATTGTCTGGCCGGATGCGTTCGTGCCGGAGCGCAACAGCAACCGGGCCGCCGCGTGAGCACCATCAGCCGCGACAGCTGCCCTGCGCTGCGTGCCGGCGTGCGCCTGCAGCACGACCGCGCGCGCGGCCAGTGGGTATTGCTGGCGCCGGAACGCGTGGTGGAGCTGGATGACATCGCACTGGTGGTGGCCCAGCGCTACGACGGGTCGCAGTCGCTGGCGCAGATCGCGCAGACGCTGGCCGCCGAATTCGATGCCGATGCGAGCGAGATCGAGACCGACGTGATCGAACTCACCACCACCTTGCACCAGAAGCGCTTGCTGCGGTTATGAGCACTGTGCCGCCACCGCTGTCGGTACTGCTGGAGCTGACGCATCGCTGCCCGCTCGCCTGCCCGTATTGCTCCAATCCCATCGCGCTGGCGGCCTTGCGCGAGGAAATGGACACCGCCGGCTGGCGCTCGCTGCTGGAACAGGCTGCCGAGATGGGCGTGCTGCAGGCGCACTTTTCCGGCGGCGAGCCGATGCTGCGCAAGGACCTGCCCGAACTGGTGACGCATGCACGCGCGCTGGGCCTGTACAGCAACCTGATCACCTCCGGCGTGGCCGGCGGCGAGCCGATGCTCGACCAATTGCAGGCCGCCGGCCTGGAACATGTGCAGCTCAGCGTGCAGGACGTGGACCCGGCCGGCGCTGACCACATTGCCGGCTACCGCAACAGCCTGTCCAAGAAACGTGCCTTCGCCGCCGCGGTGCGCGCGCGCGGCCTGCCGCTGACGCTCAACGCGGTGATCCACCGGCACAACGCCGAGCGCGTGCCCGGCATGATCGCGCTGGCGCTGGAATGGGGTGCCGAGCGCATTGAAGTGGCGCATACGCAGTACTATGGCTGGGGCCTGCGCAACCGTGCCGCCTTGATGCCGAGCCGCGAGCAGCTGGCCGCGACCATCGTGGCGGTGGAGACCGCGCGGCGCAGCCTTGGCGACCAGCTGGCCATCGACTTCGTCACCCCCGATTACTACGCACGCCAGCCCAAGCCCTGCATGGGCGGCTGGGCGCAGCGCTTCGTCAATATCTCACCGCGTGGCGACGTGCTGCCGTGCCATGCGGCCGAAACCATCGACGGCCTGCAGTTCGACAACCTGCGCGATCGCTCGCTGGCCGATATCTGGAATCACGGCGAGGCGTTTGCGCGGTTTCGCGGCACCGCGTGGATGCCCGAGGTCTGCCAGGGTTGCCCGAAGCGGGAGATCGACTGGGGCGGTTGCCGCTGCCAAGCACTGGCCCTGGCCGGCGATGCCGCCACCCTGGACCCGGTCTGCGAACGCTCCCCGGCCCATGCCGGGATCCGCGCCACCGCCGAACGTGAGGCCGCATCGCCGGCACCGGACTTCATCTATCGCCGGCCGGAGCGTCCTGCCGCCGTCGCCGCCGAGGCCGCAATGAGCGACACCGAATGAGCCGCTGGCGGCACGCGGCCGAGCGTCTACACTAGCGGCCTCTCTCTCTCCGGGTTGCCTCCATGTCGTTCGCGCGCCGCGTTCCCCTCCTGGTTTGCCTGACCCTCGCCTTACACGCCACGCCAGTCCTGGCGCAGCGCGCCGTGCAGGGCGACCTGCAGTCGCAGATGAGCGCTGAACAGTTCAAGGCCGCCGGCCTGGACAAGCTCGATGCCCGCGAACTCGCCGCGCTCAACGACTGGCTGCAGGGCAAGGTAGCCAAGGAAGCGGCGGTGGTGGTGGAGCAGGCCAAGGAAGCCGGCCGCCAGGAAGTGATCGTGAAAAATCGCGGCTTCTCCGATTTCGGCATCAAGGACCCAATTGAAAGCACCGTGGTCGGTGAATTCAGGGGCTTCTCCAAGGGCCGCACCTACACCCTCGCCAATGGGCAGGAGTGGGAGCAGACCGACAGCGTGACCTTGCCCGGCGTGCGCAAGAATTCGCCCAAGACCAAGATCAAGCCCGGCCTGATCGGCGTGTGGTACATGCAGATCGAGGGCTACAACACCCAGGCCAAGGTGCGCCGGGTCAAGTAAGCATTTGCGAGATGGGTGCCGGCGGCGGCGATTCAGTACCGATCACCCGGCGGGAGCACACCGTTCCCAAGCCCGCGCGCACAGCGGCGTCGCCTGCTGGCGCGCCGCACACGCCCTGGTCTGAAACTCATGCACACCGCAGATGCGTTTTTGCTGCAATGGGTTCGCAGGGCCGGCCATCGCCGATCAGCGCTGTGACATGCTGGCGCGCCTGCTCACTGCAGACCCGCTAGCTCCGCATCCTGCGTCTGGAGATATGCAATGACGTCCTTCGCTCGTCGCAGCGTTCTACTCCTCGCCCTGTTCGCTGCAGGGTCGGCCTGTGCATCGCCCGCAACGCAGCGCTGCGCCACCGATCCCGCCGTGGCGTTCGGCGAGGCGTTGGTGTGTTACCACGATGCGGTAGAGGCGCAGCCGCTGAGCTACCGGCGTACTGCCACCAGCAGCGTGGCCGGAGTCGAACGCCGCGACTATCTGCTGACCTCGCAGGACTGGTCACCGGAAGACCTGGTCCAGCCGGCCAGCTGGCAGCACGACGTCACGCTCTACGTGCCGCCCGATGCCCTGCCCACGCGTGCGCTGCTGATCTCCAGCAATGGCACGCGCCAAGCCGTCGATGGTGGCCCGGCGCAGCCATCCAGTGAACTGACCGCCGAGGCGATCGCGGCCCTGGCGCAGCGCACGCGCACCGTTGTGATCGTGCTGAGCGACCTCCCCAGCCAGGCGCTGACGTATCGCGATGACGGCACCGCACGCCGCGAAGACGACAGCGTTGCGCACACCTGGTCGCTGTTTATGAAAGCGCCGGCGCAGCGCAAGACCTTGCCGCTGCATGTTCCGATGGCCGCGGCGATCGCGCGCACAATGAGCCTGGCCGAACGCGAACTGGCGCCGCTGCGGATTCACCGTTTCATCCTGGCCGGCGCGTCCAAGCGCGGCTGGGCCAGCTGGCATGCGGCCATCGCCGACCAGCGCGTGGAGGCCGTGGTGCCCTTCGTGATCGACATCCTGAACATGCCGGCCGTGCTCACGCACATGGCCAAGGTCTATGGCGGGAACTGGCCGGTGGCGTTCAACGCCTACGCCAAGGAAGGCATTACCACCCAGCTCACCACGCCTGCGTTTGCGCAGCTGGTCCAGATCCAGGACCCCCTGCAGTACCTGCACACGCGCTACCGCAAGCGGCTGTCCGTGCCCAAGTACATCGTCACTGCCAGTGGCGATGACTTCTTCGTGCCAGACAACACGCAGTTCTTCTACGACGCACTGCCCGGCGCCAAAGCGCTGCGCGTGGTGCCCAATGCATCGCACGGTGGCATCCGCGCATCGGTGGTGGATACGCTGGTGCCGTTCGTCAACCGGCTGCAGCAGCAGCGCCCGCTGCCGGACCTGCGCGGCAGCCTGCGTGGCGGCGCAACGCCTGCCATCCGGGTGCGTTCCAGCGAGCGCCCGGTACAGGTGAAGGTATGGAGCGCGAGTAATCCGCAGGCGCGTGACTTCCGCTTTGCCTGTGGCATCCGTTACACCGCCACGGCGGTGAGTTGGAAGCGCGGTGCGGTGACGGTTCCTGTGCAGGTTCCTGAGGCCGGCTGGCGCGCCTATTTCGTGGAAGCCACCTACGCAGACGGCTTTGTCGCCACCAGCCAGACCTATGTACTCGGCAAGCAGGACTACCCGACCCAGGCGCCGCCCTCGGACAACGCCGCCTGCCGGACCTTGCCTGCGGTCGCGCCGCCGCCCGCCACCTGAGCACGCCGGCAGGACTTGGTCGCTGGAGCAGGACAGGAATTTGGCCTGGGCGTCCCTCATGGCCGCCTTCGACCGTCGCGATAGACCCCAGCCGTGGGTGCCACACCGCAGGCACAACGATGTCATGCACGGCCGTTAGATCCCTGCAAACGATTGGTATGGCTTCGACAGTTTGCGCAATGAACTCCGCACAAAGCTCATCACGGAGCTGTTTTTGCGCTTGAGCCTGTCGACAAGATCGATCCAACCCGACTGGACCATTGACAGCGTTGTCATCGGCTCCTAAACAGGCCACTACGCGCTGACGGCATCGGCCGATCCAGGCGTCCCAGAGGACTGACCGTGGCTGCGACCTCGCACTCTGCTTGCGCTTCTGCTCTGCCCGTTGTCCCCGCTCCCACCACGTTTCTGGCTGCCGATGTTGGCGGCACGCATGTGCGTGTCGGACGGGTCTCGCATGGCGCGGGTGCGCCGATCGAGCTCTCGCAGTACCGCACCTACCGCTGCGCCGACCATGCCAGCCTGGACGCGATCCTGGCTGATTTCCTGCGCGACAGCCGCGCCGTCGATGCAGTGGTGATCGCCAGCGCCGGTGTCGCGCTGGACGACGGCCGCTTCATCAGCAACAACCTGCCCTGGACCATCGCGCCGCGTCAGTTGCGCGACACGCTCGGCGTGCGTGCGGTGCATCTGGTCAACGACTTCGAAGCGGTGGCCTATGCCGCGCCGCAGATGGAACAGCGTGCGGTGGTGCAACTGAGCGGCCCCACGCCGCGGCATGCGCAGCCCGGTGGCCCGATCCTGGTGGTCGGCCCGGGCACCGGGCTAGGCGCCGCGGTGTGGATCAACGGCCCGCGCCAGCCGACCGTGCTCGCCACCGAAGCCGGCCAGGTCGCACTGGCCAGCAATGACCCCGACACCGCGCAGGTGCTACGCATCCTGGCGCGCGACGCATCGTATCTGCCGATCGAGCATGTACTCTCCGGCCCCGGGTTGCGCAACCTGTATCTGGCGCTGTGCGAACTGCACGCGGCCACGCCCATCCACCCGTTGCCCGCCGACATCACCCACGCCGCGCTCCACAGCGACGATGCACTGGCGCGGCGGTGCCTGGAGCTGTTCTGCGCGCTGCTCGGCAGCGCGGTCGGCGACATGGCGCTAGCGTATGGCGCCTCCGGCGGCGTGTATCTGGCCGGCGGCATCCTGCCGAGCATCGGCCAGTTTCTGGCTGCGAGTGATTTCCGCGAACGCTTCCTCGCCAAGGGCCGCATGCGCCCGGTGCTGGAGCGCATTCCGGTCAAGTTGGTCGAACATGGGCAACTCGGCGTGCTCGGCGCGGCCAGCTGGTATCTGCAACACCACTCCGAGGTGTCGTAAGCGCTCCACCACTCGCGTCTCCCGACCGCGAGCGGCGTGTACCCCCGTGCATCCGGCGAGCGCAGGCCCGCCGTCCATCCCTGTTGCGTGATGAGGAGAGACATCATGAGATACCGCACTTCGCTGCTGTCCAGCGCCATTGGCATGTCGCTGGTGTTCGCCGCCCAGGCACAGCAGACGGCCGACCCACAGGCCACCGAACTGGATGCCGTGCAGGTGGTCGGCATCCGTGCCAGCCTGGAAAAATCGCTCGACACCAAACGCAACAACGCCGGCATTTCCGAAGCGATCACCGCCGAAGACATCGGCAAGTTTCCAAGCACCAACGTGGCCGAGGCGCTGTCGCAGATTCCCGGCGTCACCCTGGACCGGCGCTTTGGCCAGGGCGAGCGGGTCAGCATCGACGGCACCGACCCCAGCCTCAATCTGTCCTTCCTGGACGGCCACCCGGTGGCGCAGGCGATCTGGCTCTACGGCGAGCAACCCAGCCGCGGTTTCGACTACACCTTGCTGGCGCCGCAGATCCTGGGCCGCGCGGAAATCCTCAAATCCTCCGAAGCGCGCCTGACCGAAGGCAGCCTGGGCGGCACCGTGTTGATGCACACCCGGCAACCGCTGGACCTGGACGTCAACGAGGTGGCCGCCTCCATCGGCTACAGCTACAGCGCCCAGGCAAGCGAGGGCAAACCGAACGCGGCGCTGCTGTATAGCTGGAAGAACGCGGCCGACACCTTCGGCATTGCGGTGTCGGCGCAGCATTACGAAGAACGCGTCGATCGTCGCGGCATGGAAGTGTTCGGCTACGCGCCGGCCAGCACCTTCGCCAATGCCGCAGGCGGCGTGCCCGCCGATGCGGACGTGCCCAACTCGATCAACGCGGCCTGGTTCCAGCAGGATCGCGAGCGCGACAGCGCCGTGGTCAATCTGCAGCTCAAGCCCAGCCAGGCGCTGGAATTCAACCTCAGCGGCCTGTACATCAACGAGAACTTCGACAACTACAACCAGTCGATGTACAGCTTTTTGACCTGGAATGCCGGCACGGTGGCGGCGGTGGACCAACTCGGCGGCCTGCGCAATGGCGTGGTGACCAGCGGGCATTCCGGTGCCAATGCCGACCCGCTCGGCGGCACCGTGATCTACGACAACAACGTGCGCGAATCGGAAGTCACCACCAAGGGCCTGGACCTGCGCGGCGCATTCCGCGGCGATGGCTGGGGGTTGAATGGGCAGGTGGGCCAAAGCAGATCCGAGAACAAGGACCTGTCGCAGTATTTCATCGAGCCGTTCTACAACGGCGGCTTCAGCTGGGACACGCGGCGCGGCATCCGTTTCGACGATCCGGCGCGCGCGCGCGATCCGGCCAACTGGGGCTCGGCCGGCGGCTGGTTCGGCAATAACGGCATCTTTTCCACCGAAAGCAAGGACACCTACGGCCAACTCGATCTGAATCTGCAGTTCGACAGCGTGTTCAACCAACTGCTGCTGGGCGTGCGCCATGGCAAGCATGAGGAGCGCTTCGAGCTCAACGTCTATGGCGGCGTGACGCCGGGCACGCTGGCCGATGTAGGCACGATCGGGCTGACCGATCTGCAGGATTTCTATCCGGACCACGGCCGGCATGTGCAGGCAGGCCGCAACAACGTACTGAACTGGATCCGCAACAGCCCGGTCGACTATGGCGCGCCGGATCCGGCCAGCTACCTCAACAACACCTGGGCGCTGCAGCAGACCAACAACGCCGCCTATGCGCAATTGAACTTCTCCGGCGGCGGCCTGCGCGGCAATCTCGGGCTGCGTTATGTCGATTCGAAAACCGAGGGCAGCGGCTTCGTCTACAGCGGAACGCCCACACTGCAGAACGCCGACAGCCTGTGGCAGACCCGCACGCGCAAGGAGGATTTCCTGCTGCCTTCGCTCACGCTGTCCTACGAGGCGGCCGACGATTGGGTGTTCCGCTTTGCCGCAGCCAAGGTGATCGCCTGGGCACCGTACAACCAGATGGTCAACAACACCTTCCTCAACGACACCACGCTGACCGGCAGCGGCGGCAATGCCGAGCTGTCGCCGTACGAATCCTGGAACTTCAACCTGTCGGCCGAGTATTACTTCGCGCAGCAGTCGGTGGTGGCGTGGTCGCTGTTCTACAAGAAGATCGACAACTACATCGACACCAGCGCCAGCGTGGAGCGCCAGTACAACGCGCTGCGCGATACCGCGCCGCAGAGCTGGGCGCAGTTGCTCGGCAGCAACGGCTGCAGCGCAGATGGTTATTGCGATTACAGCATCCAGCGGCCACGCAACGCCGGCGATGGCAAGGTCAAGGGCTTCAACATCGCGTTCCAGCAGCCATTCGGCGACAGCGGCTTTGGTTTGACCGCCAACTACACCTACGCCAATGGCGAAAACAACACCGGCGATGCCCTGCCCTACCAGTCGCGCAACAGCGTTGCAGTCAGCCCGTACTATGAAAAAGGCCCGCTCAACGCACAGCTGACCTACAACTGGCGCGACAGCTATCTGGCCGGCGGTTACGTGGCCGGCGCCGCGCCAGCAAGCGTGGATGACTACGCCGAACTCGGCGCAAGCATCGGCTATGCGTTCAGCCCGAACTGGTCGCTGCAGATCGACGCGCAGAACCTGCTGGATGAGCAATACCTGCAGTATCTCGGCGACACCGACCATCTCGCCGGCCGCTACAGGAGCGGGCGCCGCTACATGGGGAGCCTGCACATGAAGTTCTGACAGCGGCTGGCAACCGAACGGCGCGCACCGCCAGGCGGTGTGGCCGGTGCCCGGAACCGGCATGTACCGGGCGTACACGCCGGTTCCGGGCACCGGCCACGCCCAGCTGACCACTGCGCGCTGCGTTGCGTTCACCGCTCAGAGCGCAGTGCTCGGCCTGAGTAACCAGCCGGTGGCAAGACCTGCGCCGACCCAGCGCTGGCGATGGCGGCAAGCCGTCGTCACCAGCGCCTCCGGCACCAGTCAGTTGCGCAACGCGGCCACCCGCTGCGACAGCTTCTTCGCCGACACGCCTGATTTGGCACCCAGCTCCTGCGCAAACACCGATACGCGCAACTCCTCCAGGTCCCAGCGCAGCGACTGCCATTCATCACGTTGCTGCAGACCGCGCGCAGCCGCCTGGTCCAATGCGTCCACGAACAGCTTGAGTTCGAGCATGCGCGCCTGGTCGCGGGCCGGATCGCGTTTGGCGCGCTCGGTTCGCAGGATCATCGCCTTGAGATAGCGCGGGTAATTGGCCAGCGCCTCGGCGGGTGTCTCGCGCAGGAAGCCGGCGTGCACCAGCGCGCGCAGCTGCTGCTCCATATCGTCCAGGTTGCCGCGCGCCCAGCCCATCAACGGCGCTTCCAGCAGGGGCTTGAGCTCGGCTACCGCAGCAAGAATGCTTTCAGCCAGCTTCAGCCGCTCCATCGCCTCGCCGAACAGGCGCTTGATCGCCTCGTCGCGGCGCTGCGCAAAGGCGCCGGGGTCGCGGATCGCGCCCAGACCATCAGCCAGCACCGCGTTGAGCGCGGCATCGACCAGATCGCCGCGCAGGCGCTCCTGCGATTCGATCGCCGCGTACAGCAGGCCGGTCTTGGGCGACACCGGCAACTGCTTGCGCGCCTGCTTGATCTTGTCGGCCAGCGCGATTTCCAGCAGCCGGCGCACGCCGCGCGGATGCGCCTGCGCCGCCTCGTTGCGGTCGGCAAAGATGCGCAACGCCGCGTCGTCGCCCTGATCCACCAGCGCCGGATAGGCCGGCACGCCGGCTTCGCCGGCAACCTGTTCGGGAATCGGCGTGGACGGAAAATCGCGCAAGCCCTCGGCAGCCAGCGCACGCCCTGCACGCGCGGCGAAGGCCTGGCCGGCACGCTCGCCAAAGTGGGCGCGCAATCCATCCAGATCGCGCGACTCGGCCAGCACCTTGCCGTCGTCATCGCGCAGGCGCAGGTTCATCAGCAGATGCGTGTCCAGCGACTCTTCGTCAAAATCCAGCGCCGCCACCTGGGTGCCGGTGGTCTTGGTCAGAAAGCGCGCCAGCTCGCCGCGGATGTCGTCGGCCGAGGCGATGCTGTAGGCCTCGTAGAACGCGCGCCCGAAATCCGGGGCCGGCACGTAGTTGCGCCGCTGCGCCTTGGGCAGGCTGCGGATCAAGGCCGATGCCTTGTCGGCAACGAAGCCCGGTGCCAGCCACGACAGCCGCGCCGGATCCAGCGCGTTGAGCAGGTGCAGCGGCACCTCCAGCGTCACCCCGTCATCGATGGCGCCCGGCTCGAAGCGGTAATGCAGCGGCAACCGCGCATCGCCCAGCGGGAAATACTTCGGAAAACGATCGGCCTCGCTGCCTTCGCCCGGCAACAGGTCGTTCAATGTCCAGTGCAGGCTGCGGCGCTTGTCCGGCGGCAGGGTTTTCCACCACGCATCCAGCCCGCTGGCCGAATGCAGTTCGGCCGGGATGCGGTCCAGGTACCAGCGCGCCTGCCAGTCCTCGTCGGCCACGATGCCGGCGCGGCGCAGCTTGGCTTCTTCTTCGCGCGCCTGTTCCAGCACCTTGAGGTTGTCGGCGATGAACGCCGCACGCGTATTGATCTCGCCCGTGACCAGGCCCTGGCGCACGAACAGGTCATGCGCGCCGGCCGGGTCGATCTTGCCGAAATGGACCGGCTTCTTCGGTGCCAGCACCAGGCCGAACAGGCTGATCTGTTCGGACGCCACCACCTGCCCCTGCGCACGCGACCAATGCGGGTCGAAGTGCTTGCGTGCCAGCAGATGTCCCAGCTCGGCGATCGCCCAGTCCGGCTCGATCGCGGCATTGGTCATGCCCCAGACTTTCTGGGTGTCGAGCAAGGTCGCCGCAAGAATCCACGGTGGCGGCTTGCGTGCCAACGCGGAGCCCGGAAACGGCACGAAACGGCGCTGCCGCGCGGCCAGGTAATCGCCTTTTTCAGTGCGGTGGCCAATCTGCGTCGGCAGGCCCGCCAGCAGTGCGCGATGTAATGCCTGGTAGGCGGCAGCACGTTCGCGCTCGGTAGTGCGCACCGCCGCGTCGGTGGCATCGGCAGGTGGGCTCTTTGCAGCCGCCGCCTTCCCCTGTGCGGGCGGCGCCGCCGGATCCGGCTTGCCTTCGCGCGCCAGCCGCGCGGCGCGGTGCAGCTGCCCACGGGTGGCGCGGTGCGCCTGCCCATCCTCGCGCACCGGCGCGCTGGCACCTGCCAGCAGCGGCGCCAGCATCGCGCCGGCCGGTTCTTCGCTCCAGCCCAGTTCTTCGCACAGCAAGCGCAACTGGCGATGCAGCTCGCGCCACTCGCGCATGCGCAGGAAGCCGAGAAAATGCCGGCCGCACCAATCGCGCAACTTGGACTGGGTGAGGTCTTCGTGCACCTGCCGGTAGGCGTCCCACAGGCGCAGGATGCCGACGAACTCCGAGCGCGCATCGGCAAACAGCGCATGCGCGTTATCGGCGGCTTCGCGCGCTTCCGGCGGGCGCTCGCGCGGATCCTGGATACCCAAGAAGGCGGCGATGATGATCATTTCGCGCAGGCAACCGTGCTGTTGCGCGGCCACCAGCATGCGCGCCAGTTTGACGTCCACCGGCAGGCGCGCCATCTGCCGGCCTATCGCCGTCAGCCGCCGCTCGGCATCGATCGCACCGAGCTCCAGCAGCTGCTGCCAGCCATCGGCCACGGCGCGTTCGTCCGGCGCTTCCAGAAACGGAAACTCCTCGATGCGCCCCAGCCCCAACTGCAGCATGCGCAGGATCACGCCCGACAACGACGCGCGCCGGATCTCCGGGTCGGTGAAGGCCGGGCGCGCGGCGAAATCCGCCTCCGCGTACAGCCGGTAACAGATGCCCTCGGCGATACGCCCGCAGCGGCCCATGCGCTGGTTGGCGCTGGCCTGCGAAATCGGCTCGATATGCAGCCGGTCCAGCTTCTGCCGCGGGCTGTAGCGCTTGACGCGCGCATAGCCCGGATCCACCACGTAGCGGATGCGCGGCACCGTCAGCGAGGTTTCGGCCACGTTGGTGGCCAGCACCAGGCGCCGGCGCGGGCCCGGGTTGAACACGCGGTCCTGGTCGGCCGCCGACAGCCGCGCGTACAGCGGCACCACTTCGGTCTCGCGGTATTTGCGCCGCTCCAGCGACTGATGCGCATCGCGAATCTCGCGCTCGCCCGGCAGAAACATCAGCACATCGCCACGCGGGTCGATGCGGGTGATTTCGTCGATCGCCGCCACGATGGCGTCGTTGACGGTGCGTTCGCCATCGCGCCCTCCATCGCCGGTGTCGCCGTCGCCAGACTCGCCTTCGAGCGGGCGGTAGCGCACCTCCACCGGGAAGGTGCGGCCTTCCACGTTGATCACCGGCGCATCATCGAAATGCCGCGAGAACCGCTCGGTGTCGATGGTGGCGGAGGTGACGATCAGCTTGAGGTCGGGGCGCTCGCGCAGCAGCTGCTTGAGATAGCCCAGCAGGAAGTCGATGTTGAGGCTGCGCTCATGCGCTTCGTCCACGATGATGGTGTCGTAGGCGGACAACCACCGGTCGCTGGCGATCTCCGCCAGCAAAATGCCGTCGGTCATGAACTTGATGCGCGAGTCCTCACCCACGCGATCGGTGAAGCGCACCTGGAACCCCACCGTGGTGCCCAACGGGGTGTTGAGTTCTTCAGCCACGCGCGCGGCCACCGCGCGCGCAGCGATACGCCGCGGCTGCGTGCAGCCGACCATGCCGGCCGCACCCCGCCCGGCTGCCAGGCACAGCTTGGGCAATTGGGTGGTCTTGCCCGAACCGGTCTCACCGGCAATCACCACCACCGGATGGTCACGGATGAGCGCGATGATGCGATCGGCTTCGCGCGCGATCGGCAGTTGCGTATCCAGCGTGATCGCCGGCTGCTGCGCGGCACGCGCCTGCCGTTGCGCCTGCGAGGCGGCCAGCGCCTGTTCGAAGGCCTGGCGCAGCTGCGGGTTGCCGGGCTTGCCTTGCCAGCGCGACCATAGGCCCAGCAAACGGCCACGATCGCGGCTCATGGCAGCATCTACGGCGCCGCGGCGCTCGCGCAACGTGGTGGCGAGGTCAGTGTCGATAGCGCTCATCGATGGAAAAATGTGAAAGATTGAATGACAAGTGATCCTTTAGCCTGTCTATTGTGACGCCATATCAGTTCCTAAGGAGGACCAT
Organism: Xanthomonas sp. fls2-241-TYG-148; assembly: GCF_030208815.1. Lineage (NCBI taxonomy): Bacteria > Pseudomonadati > Pseudomonadota > Gammaproteobacteria > Lysobacterales > Lysobacteraceae > Xanthomonas > Xanthomonas sp. fls2-241-TYG-148. Next base: position 113,386 of record NZ_JARVTE010000009.1, on the reverse strand, counting down.
CCATGTCCAAGAAGAAGAACGCAGCAAACAAACCCGCGGCTCCCACTGACGCGTTGCCGGTCGCCGCTCCCTCGGCGCCACACATCGATATCGGGATCAAGGATGCCGATCGCAAGCAGATCTCCGACGGCCTGGCCCGCTACATGGCCGACGCGTTCACGCTGTACCTGAAGACCCACAACTTCCATTGGAACGTCACCGGGTCGATGTTCAACTCGCTGCACACCATGTTCGAAACCCAGTACACCGAGCAGTGGGGCGCGCTGGACGAAGTGGCCGAGCGCATCCGCGCCCTGGGCTACAACGCACCGGGTTCGTACCGCGAATTCGTGGCGCTGACCTCGATCCCGGAAGAGCCGGGCCTGAGCGATAGCGCCGACTGGCGCGAGATGGTCCGCCAGCTGGTCAGCGGCAACGAAGCGGTCTGCCGCACCGCCCGCAAGGTGCTGGGCACCGCCGACGACGCCGGCGACGACCCGACCGTGGACCTGCTGACCCAGCGTCTGCAGACCCACGAAAAGTACGCCTGGATGCTGCGCTCGCTGCTGCAGTAAACCCTTCAGGCGTAGTCTCCACGGGTTTGTCCAAGGTTTCGCCAAAGGCACAACCTTGGCCCCCTGCTCAATCGCCTACCACCGGTAAGCAGTGCTAGACACTAAGCCCCTCTCCCGCCGGGAGAGGGGTTGGGGTGAGGGTACGGAGCGAAGCCCTTGTCTACGCACCGCTGCCTGGCATCTCCAGCGCCACGCGTAAGCGCTCAGCTGCATCCGCGAACGTATTCGTCTACCGCATCCACCACGTCGCGGCGATCCCCGACACACCACTGCGCAACACCGCCCACATGACACCGGCCCGGGCTTGACCCGCGCGGTATCCTAGGCGGATGTCTTCCCCCGCACACGAACTGCTCAGCCGCGTCTTCGGTTACGACGACTTCCGCGGCCCCCAGCAAGCCATTGTCGAACACGTCGCCGCCGGCAACGACGCGCTGGTCCTGATGCCCACCGGCGGCGGCAAGTCGCTGTGCTACCAGGTCCCGGCGCTGTTGCGCGACGGCATCGGCATCGTGGTGTCGCCGCTGATCGCCCTGATGCAGGACCAGGTGGAAGCCCTGCGCCAGCTCGGGGTGCGCGCCGAATTCCTCAACTCCACCCTGGATGCGGAAAACACCCAGCGGGTGGAACGCGCCCTGCTCTCGGGCGATCTGGACCTGCTGTACGTGGCGCCGGAACGGCTGCTCACCCCGCGCTTCCTGTCGCTGCTGGAACGCAGCCGCATCGCCTTGTTCGCCATCGACGAAGCACACTGCGTGTCGCAGTGGGGCCACGACTTCCGCCCGGAGTACCGCCAGCTCACCGTGCTGCACGAGCGTTGGCCAAACATCCCGCGGATGGCATTGACGGCGACCGCCGACCCGCCCACCCAACGCGAGATCGCCGAGCGTCTGGACCTGGTGGAGGCACGCCACTTCGTCAGCTCGTTCGACCGCCCCAATATCCGCTACACCGTGGTGCAGAAGGACAACGCGCGCAAGCAGCTGCAGGAGTTCCTGGGCCGCCACCGCGGCTCGGCCGGCATCGTCTATGCGATGTCGCGGCGCAAGGTGGAAGAAACCGCGCAACAGCTGTGTGCGCAAGGCTTCAATGCCCTGCCCTACCACGCCGGCCTGCCGGCGGAAGTGCGCGCGGAGAACCAGCGCCGCTTCCTGCGCGAGGACGGCATCATCATGGCCGCCACGATCGCCTTCGGCATGGGCATCGACAAGCCAGACGTGCGGTTCGTGGCGCACGTGGACCTGCCCAAATCGATGGAAGGCTATTACCAGGAAACCGGGCGTGCCGGCCGCGATGGCGAGCCCGCCGAGGCATGGCTCTGCTATGGCCTGGGCGATGTGGTGCTGCTCAAGCAGATGATCGAACAGGGCGAGGCTGCCGAAGAGCGCAAGCGCCTGGAACGCGCCAAGCTCGATCACCTGCTCGGTTACTGCGAGTCCATGCAGTGCCGCCGCCAGGTGCTGCTGGCCGGCTTCGGCGAAACCTATCCCAAGCCCTGCGGCAACTGCGACAACTGCCTGACCCCGGCCGCCGCCTGGGACGCCACCGTGGCCTCGCAGAAGGCGCTGAGCTGTGTGTATCGCAGCGGGCAGCGCTTCGGCGTGGGCCATCTGATCGACATCCTGCGCGGCAGCGAGAACGAGCGCATCAAGCAGCTCGGCCATGACCAGCTGAGCACCTACGGCATCGGCCGCGACATGGACGAGCGCAGCTGGCGCGGGGTGTTCCGTCAGTTGGTAGCCGCCAGCCTGTTGGAAGTCGACAGCGAAGGCCATGGCGGCCTGCGCCTCACCGATGCCAGCCGCCAGGTGCTCAAAGGCGAGCGCCAGGTGATGATGCGGCGCGAAAACCCGGCTGCCGGGCGAGAGCGCGACCGCGGCGCGCAACGTACCGGGCTGCCGGTGCAGCCGCAGGACCTGGGGCTGTTCAACGCCTTGCGCGGCCTGCGCGCGGAGCTGGCCAAGGAGCAGAACGTGCCGGCCTTCGTGATCTTCCACGACAGCACACTGCGCAATATCGCCGAACAACGGCCCACCAGCATCGACGCCCTCTCGCGTGTGGGCGGCATCGGCGGCGGCAAACTGGCCCGTTACGGTGCGCAACTGATCGAGATCGTGCGCGAACAGGGCTGATGCGCCAGGTGTGTGTCGGCCCGGTGTCGCGGCCGGCACAACAATCCGCGAAAGCGACAGCGCGCATTCAATCTGCCGTTGCTAGTTTCAGCGAAGCGATCTGGCGCGCGCCGCCAGTCCCTCCTGTAGAGTCCAACCGATGAAACGCAGCCTGCTTCTTTTGGCCACCCTGCTCGCCACCGGCAGTGCGCTCGCCCAGACCGGCGACAGCGGCACCGATGCGGTGACGCCCCGTTCGCTGGACTTGAGCATTCCCAAGGAGCCGGTGCAGTACCGTTCCGATCCGGAATACAGCACCGATCCGCCGGGCACCTTTTATGGCGACAAGACGGGCCCACAGCCGGCGTTGGCGCGTCCTTCCGCTGCCTCCATCGCCGCCGAGCGGGCCGAACAGTGTCAGGGCAAGTTGCACGGTGCGGTCGAGACCGGCATGGGCTATTCGAACCGTGGCGGCAACAGCAACTGGCAGGCCGTCAATCTGAATTCGTGCAAGACCTATGACGACGATGACGGCAAGGCGCATCAGATCGGCGTCAGCATCAGCGTTGGCCGCGGCGAAGGCCCCATTTTCGGCCCGCGCTACGCACCTGGCGGTTACGGGCCCGGCCCATTCGGTTGGTAACACTACAGCTCGGCCTGCATTGACAAGGGGTTCACCCCTGCTTTGCGGAAAATGTGGCTTGCCTCACGAGATGTGCTCATGTCACAGAACAAGGAACGACCGGTTGTCTTCGTCGTCGAAGATGGCGATGGAACACGTCAACTCAGTTGCCTTGTGCTGGAGAGCTATGGCTTCACCTGCCGCAGTGCCGGTTCGGTGGAAGAAGCGTTGGCGTTGATTGAAAGCGACCCGCGCGTCGACGTGCTGTTTTCCGACATCCATTTCCCGGGCGGCCTCACAGGCGTGGACCTCGCGCTGAAAGCAGCGCATGCCCCATACAACCTGCCGATCCTGCTGACCTCCGGTTTGGCCGTGGAATATGTGGAAGAGATCCTGCCCGACGGCGTGGCCTTCCTCGAAAAGCCGTACACGCCCGAGCAGTTGTTGAATGCGATCCGCAGCGTCATGGCCAAGCACCGCGTGCCGTCCACCCCGATGGCGTAAGCCCAGGCGCAGCAGGCGCTTTGTGGCTGAGACCGCTGTCAGGAACGCCCTGACAGCCCGTCAGTTCGCCCCTGATTTTCGTGACACACATCTCACTTGATACTGCAGCTGCCGGACGCGAGGCCTGTTGGCCGCTCAACTCGCGGGGCGCGGAGCACGCCCTCGCCGGATCATGATGGTCACTGTCTTAGGCGGAATATGCCTATCCGGCTGGCCTGTTTGCTTGACGCTGCCCTGAAATGGTTGTGCTCGCTGCTAGCTGCTAGATGGTAGTGACAGGTGCATAGTTGCACGGCACAAGTCGCTAGCTGCATGGCGCAAGTAGTCAGCACGCCTACGATCCAGCGCAAGACCGAATGAGCACTGCGGTCTAGGTTTCATACCCTCCCTGATCAGCAGATCAGCAACTCCCCTGGCCTGTGGTCACACCAGACCAAGGCATGCGCATCGCGCTTGCTATTGATGCTTTCTCAAGTTGACTGATCAAATTCGCCGCAGCAGCTGATTCTGTAGCCGTGCTGTACGCCTGACGCCGCGTTCAACATTCCAGTCCTCAGTGACCACGGCTACGAGCAGCGCATTTTGAATGCATCGCTGAGTACGCTTGCTGTATCCACCCTGGGTGTACACCCCGGGAGCGGCGTCCCCTGGCTGCACTGCATCCGCAGCCCTTGATCGTCCTCACGCCGTTCTGTCCATCAGCGCCTGCCAACCGGCCGGCTGCATGCACATGGTTCGAGCCTGCGACCAAGCCAAAGGCGCGCTTGAAGCGCATGCACTGAACTTCGCCATCAACCTTTAGACCAAGCCCGCCTGGCGCTCGACGCGTACGTTGCGGCAACGCCAAACGCGCAGTCGAACGCACTAGGAGAAAGGCCAGCAGCGCTGCGACCGCATGCATGCATCAGCGATTGCGTGTCCATTTCACGCTATCACCCAAGGCGCTCGCTAGGCTAAACCCAGTACAGCGCTTGGCTGTTGAATTTCAGGAGATCCACATGGGCGATAACTCATTTCTGTCACCGGCCTTCGTCATCCTGGTGGTTGGCATCATCGCCGTGGTGGTATGGCTGGTGACCCGCGCCAAGAAGAAGCGCAACAAGAAGTGATTCACACGCGGCAACTGCGGCGGAGCACGTCGGCGCGCTGAAAGGCGCGTCTCTACTCCAGCGTTCAGGAGTTCGAAGTACCTCGCGGATCGGCAGTCTGTTCGCGGCATGTGCAATGACGAACATCGCCTAGCGCGACGAAAGCTTGCTTACTCTCGCGTCTCGATCAGCCAACCGATTACTGCAGCGGCTCACATCACGATCAGCCCTCGCCCATCTGCAGAGGCAGAAGCAGAGGCAAGCGCATCGTGATGCACTCAGCGCAGCACATCAGGCAACGCTCGGAATTCCGACCGCTTTTTTATCGCCGCACGAGTTATCGGGCGACGCACGCCACAACGTCAGAAGCGCTCGCCGTTGGGCAGGTAACGCCATTCGCCTAGCGCGAGTTTGCCCAACGAAATCCGGCCAACACGCAGGCGACGGATGGTGACCACCTCCAGCCCCACCTCGTTGCACATGTAGCGCAGTTGCCCCGGCTGCACGTGCTTGATGGCAAAGCGCAGACGCTCTTCGTTCTGCCAGCTCACCTTGCAGGCCGGCAGGCTCCGTTGCTGATACACCAGGCCGCTTGCCAGCCGCGCCATGCCGTACGGGCGCAGTTCGCCGCGCACTTCCACCAGATACTCCTGCTCGATTGTGGCCGCATCGGCAGTGAGCCTGCGCAGGATCCGGCCGTCCTGGCTGAGCACCAGCAGCCCGCTGGCCTCGTCGTCCAGCGGCATCGGCGCGCTCAGGCGCAGGAAGTGGCGCTTCAGCACGCGGATCTCGGTCTGATCCAGGCTGCTGCGGCTTTGCGGCGTGGCCAGCGCCACGGCGGCCTCGCAGCTCATGCCAGCCGGCTTGTTCAGCAGCAAGGTGGCGGGCTCGGCCTGCCCAAGCACCGCGTCGGCCGCCAGGCTCACCTGCTGGCCGGTGATCGGCGCCTGCGGCTCTTCCACCACCACACCGTCCACACTGACCCATCCCCCTTCGATGTATTGCTGCGCCTCGCCGCGCGAACAGCCGAACACGGCAGCCACGTGCTTGTCGAGACGGATCGGATCGGACATCGGTCATGCTCTACGTCAGGGCCGGGCAGTGTACGTGGTCGCTGCCGCCGGTACGACGCCCGCAGCCCTGTGCCAAGGTGTGCCTCTCTCATCCGCACAGCGGCGCCAGCCAAGGCTTGGCAAGCCCCGTGCTTCTGCCATGCCGCACAAAGTGGGACACTCGCCACTCACATAGGAGACCACAGATGTTCATCACGTTCGGCACCACCCGGGTTCGCCTCAACCATATCTCCGTCATCAGCGATCCGTTCAATGCCGGGGAGAACTTTGGTTCGTATTGCCACACGGTCCGCATCGGCCTGATCTCAGGCGAAGAGGTCGTGGCGCGCTTCAACACCGAGGCAGGCGCCGAGCAGTTGCACGCAGACGTGCTCGCCGCACTGGAAGCCTGATCACGGCCAACGTATGCGCCCTCCCAGGCCGCGCCTGTATGCGGCGCAGCGTTGTTCGGTGCGGCGTTGTTTACATTGCTGCGTGTGTGGAAGCAGCGCCTTGCCACGATCGCGTGACACGCAGCCACTGAGGCAGGCGCCTCCACTGCGTTCTTGGGCTTCTGTGTAGCGCCTGTCGGACACACTGACTCACCGTGCCCGGTGCGACTGGCAACGGCACGTTGCCTGCCTGCAAGGCGCGCTTTTCTGCAGTGGGACACCAGACCAGCAAGCAGACGCTGCCATTGGCAGCTGACATGGTGGTGATCGCCGAATGGCCAGCCCCGCTTGGATCGACATCGCTGTGGAGTCGTTAGCGGTGGGCGGAATCGAACCGTCGCGCAGCGCCGCCAAATGCGGTTACTTCGACCAGGCGCATACGTCAAATCGTCTCTGAAAAAGCCTCTAAGAGCGGCTAACAAAACGTAGCGAGCAGCCGTCAGGTGGGTGCGGACGGCGCGGAGGAACCGGAGTGTACGGGGGTACATGAGGATTCCGAGCACCGGCCGCGCCCGCCTGGCGGCTGCGCAGTAGTTTTGATAGCTGCTCTAAACCAGTGCTGGTCACCGCGCCTGTCAGGTCCCTAATGACAGCCGTCAGGAGATCCCTTCTAAGGCACTGAATCTGTCGTAACCATTTACGGTTTTGTACCTTTAGGCATCCCATTCCGGGCCGCTAGCTGGTCAAGACGCCCGCGCCGATGCATGGCATCCCCGCAGGCCCCTCAGCTGCACCACCCTGGATGCTGTGATGAACAACTATCTGCAACGCCTCAACGTCGGCCGCCGGCTCGGTATGGCTTTCGGCATCTTGATCCTGCTCTCCGGCCTGTTGGTTGCCACCGGCCTGGTGACGATGGCCAACGCACGCTTCGAGCTCGACACCATCGTCAACAACAACATGGAGCGCATCCAGCTCTCCACTGAGATGCTCGACGCCAATACCAATGTGGCGATCGGCCTGCGCGACATCGTGATGGTGTCAGGTGAGGCGGCCAACCGCCATTCGATGGAAATGATCGAAGCCAACCGCAAGCGGTACAAGAACGCGCATGACGCGTTGGCAGCCATGCCCAGCAGCGCGCTGGAAAAAGACGCGCTCACATTGGTGCAGCAGAAGCGCGATGTGTCGGTGAAGTTCAACAATCAAATCCTTGAATACGGCCTGCGCGATCAGAACGATCAGGCGCAGGCATTGCTGCAGGGCGAAGCCGCAGTGGCGATGGACGCACAGCAGGCCGCTATCCGCGCAAATGCGGCCCTGGAACGCCGCCTCAGCAAGGAAGCCTACGCCGCGGCGGTTGCCTCCATGCATCGCGGCAAGGTCACGTTGGCCACTGGCGGCATCGCCGCACTGCTGATCAGTGCATTACTCGCATGGTTGATCACGCGCAGCCTCACAGCCCCGCTCAGCCAGGCGACCCGCACCGCCGAATCCATCGCCGCCGGTAACCTGCACAACGACGTCCACACCACGGCCACCGATGAAACCGGGCGGCTGCTGCAGGCCATGGACAAGATGCAGCTGCAGCTGCGCAACCTGATTGCCGCACAGACCGACATGGCCAAGCGCCACGACAATGGCCAGATCAGCTTCCGCATCGATGCATCTGCCTTCCCCGGCGACTACGGCCGCATGGCCAACGACACCAATCTGCTGGTGGCCTCGCACGTCGCGGTGCAGACCGATCTGGCACGCATCATGGGCCGCTACGCGGTGGGCGAGCTCAGCGAAGACATGCAGCCGCTGCCCGGTGAGAAGGCGGTGTTCAGTGACACGATGTCGCAGGTGAAGCTCAACCTTTCGGCAATGAATCACGAGATCAAGCATCTGGCACAGGCGGCGGCGAACGGCGACTTCAGTGCACGTGGCGACGCCGAGCGCTTTCAGTTCGATTTCCGGGTGATGGTGGAAAGCCTCAATCACCTCATGTCCACCGCCGACGGCAACCTGCAGTCGTTGTCCTCGCTGCTGCAGTCGATCGCGGCCGGTGATCTGACCGCGCGCATGAGTGGCGAGTTCCGGGGCGTCTTTGCGCAGATGCGTGACGATGCCAATGCCACCGCCAGCCAGTTGGCGCAGATCGTCGGCAACATCCAGCAGTCCGCAGTGTCGATCAACGCGGCCGCCAGCGAAATTGCTGCCGGCAATCAGGACCTTTCGCAACGCACCGAGCAGCAGGCCGCCAATCTGGAGGAGACCGCCGCTTCGATGGAAGAGCTCACCTCCACGGTCAAGCAGAACGCCGAGAGTGCACGCCAGGCCAACCAATTGGCGATCGGCGCGGCGCGGGTCGCCTCGCAAGGCGGCGAGGTGGTTGGCAAGGTGGTCGAGACCATGACCGGCATCGAAGCCTCGTCGAAGAAGATCGCCGACATCATCTCCGTCATCGACGGCATTGCCTTCCAGACCAACATCCTGGCCTTGAACGCTGCGGTGGAAGCAGCACGTGCCGGCGAGCAAGGCCGCGGTTTCGCCGTGGTCGCGTCGGAAGTGCGCACGCTCGCGCAGCGCTCCTCCGGTGCAGCCAAGGAGATCAAGGATCTCATCGACGACTCGGTGCAGCGCGTCGCCGAAGGCTCCGCATTGGTGCACACCGCCGGCAAGACCATGGGCGATGTTGTGGCCAGCGTGCAACGTGTCACTGACATCATGGGGGAGATCTCCGCGGCCTCGCAGGAGCAGTCGGCCGGCATCGAGCAGGTCAATCAGACCATCACCCACATGGACGAGACCACGCAGCAAAATGCCGCGTTGGTGGAAGAAGCCACTGCCGCGGCGCGTTCGATGGAAGAGCAAGCCGAGCAACTCACTGACGCGGTAGCCATCTTCAAGATCGATGCGCGGCAGACACGCAGCGCCAATACCCGCACAGCCGAGCCGGTGGCGCAGCTGTTGAACAAAGTACGTAGCGCCTGATCGACAGTGCCGGGATCAGCTCGCCGGCTGTGCCTCGCCAGCTCAGGTGCAGCACACGAAGAAAGCGCCAACCGGCGCTCTCTTCGCGTGTGTCAAGCGCGTTTCATGGGCCTTTACGGCCAGGCAGACATCGCCGGCAACACACCCTTTTGCACACAGAAATCCGCCAGAAACAAGCATCAAACGCATACCGGGAGTGCTTGCGCAGATGGCGTCAGCTGGGTACGCTGCCGCGGTCGAAAGAGAGCAGGCCGGATGGTAGCCCGGCCACCGCCAGACAGGCGACATCTTAGCCATCAGGTACCCACGACATCCGCCGCCGGCGTTGCCGGTAACGCAGATGTGTGGGTGGGAGTGACACATCCCGCATGGCGCATCTGCTCGACCAAGGATCCCCGTGATGATCGTCACTGCTCCCGCTCCCCCCTTCCCGATGCGTTCCGCGCGCACCAGTCCCAACACTGCCCGTTCTGCGTCGTCCATGCGCGATCCAAGCGTGCTTGCCGACGCCGACTGCGCGCATCTGCATTGGCACCGCGGATGGGTGGACGCGCTGCAAATCTGGCAACGCGATGTCCGGCTGGCCGATGCGCGCATGTGCATGCTCGCGGTGTGGCCGTCTGCACCACATTGGGAATGGGAGGCGATCGACCCCGCGCATGATCGTCATCTGGCCGGTGGTTGTAGCGCAACCCAAGCCGACGCACTGGCATGTGCAGAAGACTGGATGCATGCCGTGCAGAGATGATGGCTGCGCGCACGTTGCATGCTGTGTCCTCTCTCGCACGTACCGCCTGCGACGGCTGCGTTGTGCGCCACGGCTGCACCACGCGAGTAGCGCGCACTTCGCATGATCACCCCGGCGCACTGCTGGCTAACTAGGCAGCAGCAAAGCTGAAAATTGCCCCCGGAATCTAGACCGAATACAACCCAGGAACATACCGCTCCATCAACGACTGCGGAAACAACGGCGGCGTAAACCCGTAGCGTGCGTACAGGCCATGCGCATCACTGGTGGCCAGGCTGAAGCGGCGTAGCCCCTGCAGATCGGGATGCGCCATGACCGCATCCATCAGCGCCTTGCTGTAGCCGCGGCCGCGGTGCTCCGGCAGCACGAACACATCGCCCAGGTACGCAAAGGTCGCATAGTCGGAAATCACCCTGGCGAACGCGACTTGCTGGCCATCGACAAACCCGCCGAAGCACAACGAATGATCGATCGCGCGCTGCACAAGGGCGAGGGGAATGTCCTTGGCCCAATCGGTGTCTTGTGACAGCGTGCGATGGATCAAGCCGATATCGAGCAGGGAGTTGTCGGTGCTGACGTGGAAGTGGGGCATGTGAAGTGTCCTGGCAAAGGGCATGGAGCGACGAACAAGCGACGTGCGCATCCGCAGTTGCGTGCGGCCGGTGAGCAGAATCCCGCACGGCCAGCTTGCCCACTCAGGCTGCTTCAAACTATCCGCACCAACGGACGACCGCGCACTTGCTTGCGTTCGCCGCAGTTAACCCAAGGTCGTATGCTGCGGCAGCAGGAGCGCCACGCACAACACCAGCATGAATACGGCGATGCAAGCATCCAGCACCCGCCAGGCGCGTGGGTTACGGAACACCGGTTGCAGCAGCCGCGCGCCATAGCCCAGCGCGCAGAACCAGGTGATGCTGGCAAGGCAGGCACCCAGTGCGAATGCCCAGCGCAGGACGCCGGCATGGCGTGCGGAGAGGCTGCCCAGCAGCACCATGGTGTCCAGATACACGTGCGGGTTGAGGAAGGTGAAAGCCAGGCAGGTCAGCGCCGCCTGCTGCCAGCGCTGATCGTCGCGTTCGGCAGGTGCCAGTGCGCCCTGCCCGCGCCAGGCGCGTTGGGCGGCCATCGCCCCGTACACTGCCAGGAACGCCGCACCCGCATAACGGAACAGCTGCAGGATCTGCGGCCAGTGCTGCACCACCGCGCCAATGCCGGCGACGCCGGCCAGGATCAAGGTGATGTCGCCAAAGGCGCAGATGGCCACGACCAGGCCGACATGCCGCCGCTGCAGCCCCTGGCGCAGGACGAATGCGTTTTGCGCCCCGATGGCGATGATGAGCCCGGCGCTGGCAATGAAGCCGGAAAGTGCTGCGTTGAAGACCATGGCGCGGTGTCTGTTGGTTGCGTGCGGCAAGACTGCCGCCGCCCCTAGGATTAGGAAACCTAAATATTCTGTATGCTCCAAAGGAAATCTAATCCGGCGAACTCGCATGGAGTTGTTGCATCCACAACTGGCCGCGTTCGCTGCCGTGCTTGATGAAGGCAGCTTTGAGTTGGCTGCACGCAGGCTGTCGGTGACCTCGTCCGCGATTTCGCAGCGGATCAAGGCACTGGAAGACCGGCTGGGCCAGGTTCTGGTGTTGCGCACAGCGCCCTGCCGCGCGACCCCGGCCGGCGAGCGCTTGCTCCGCAGGCTGCGGCCGATGCAGGTGCTGCAAGCCGAGGCAATGGCCGATTTCCTGCCTGACGCGGGTGCTGGCGGCACGCCGCGCACGCTGTCCATCGCCGTCAACGACGACTCCTTGCAGACCTGGGTGCTGGCCGCATTGGCCGAGTTGCACAAGGCGCACGGCTTGTTGTTCGACGTGCATGTCGATGACCAGGACCACACCCTGGAGCTGCTGCGCGCCGGCACGGTACTGGGTGCGGTCACTGCCGAACGCCGGCCACTGCAAGGCTGCAATGTGCAGCCGCTGGGCACCATGCGCTACCACGCCATCGCGTCGCCGGATGTTGTGGCCCGCTACTTCAGCAGCGGCCTGGACGCCGCCGGGTTGAGCCGCGCACCGATGATGGTGTTCAACCGCAAGGACGCGCTGCAGGCACGCTTCGCGCGACGCATTACGCGCATGCAGCTGTCCCCGCCGATCCACTACCTGCCCACATCCACCGGCTTCGTGGACGCCGCGGCGCGCGGGCTGGGCTGGTGCCTGGCGCCGGAGGCGATGGTGTTGCCGGCAGTAGAGCGCAAGACGCTGCTCATCATCGACCCGACGCGCTGGCTGGATGTGCCGCTGTACTGGCAGCATGCCGCGGTGCGCTCGACCACCTTGCAGCGCCTGGGCGATAGCTTGCGAACCGCAGCGGCGGCAAGCTTGCGCGTTGGCAAGCAGGGGCCCGCTCACTGAACGCTGCTCGAAGCGTTCGCGTGTCGCGTTCCAGACTCCGCGCGGCCCACGCCCACGCGGCCAACCCACGCTCACTCCTCGCCGGTCCCCCGCTCGCCCATCAGCTCGCGCTCGCGTTTTTCCAGCTCTTCGGCATACCGCTTGCGCACGAAGCCCTCGGATAACACGCCCAGCACGGTGCGCTGCTGATCGATCACCGCCAGCTCATCGGCCTGGGTGGCATCGAAGACCTTCATCACCGCCACGATATCGGTGTCTGCCAGCAACGCGGCGTCGCGGTGCTGTGCGTAGTCGCTCACCGGCGCATCCTCGCGCACGCGATCGCCATACAGGATGGCCAGTGGCACCACGCCGGCGTATCGCCCCAGGGCGTCTTCCAGCACCACCCGCTGCGTGGAGCCAAGTGGAAAGCGCCGACGGAATTCGCTGACGCTGGTGTCGTCGCGGGTGTGGTTGGCATCCTTGCGCATCATCTTGCCAGCCGACAGGTGGCGCACCCAGCCCACGTCGCGCGCGCTACGGATGTTTTCGCCACGCAGGTGCAGGCGCCAGGTAGAGAACGAATAACCGAACACCTGCCGCACCACCGTGTTGGCCACCAGCACCGCCGCCATCACGGCGCTGGCAAGCACGAAATCGTGTGTGCCCTCCAGGATCAGCATCGCCATGGTCATTGGCGCGCCCACAATCGCCGCCGCAAGCGCCGCCATGCCCACCAGCGAGGCGCTCGTGGTGTCCACCATTGCCGCACCCATCAGCAGATTGGTGCCCACCGCAAACAAGGCGCCCACCAACGAGCCCATGAACAGCGACGCAAAAAACAGGCCGCCGCGGAACCCGAATCCCAGCGAGATGCCCGAGGCCAGGCACTTCAATACCAGCAAGGTCAGCAGAAACTGCAGCGTGGTGGTGCTGGTCAGATCCAGATGCAAGGCGCCGTGGCCGGAGGACAGCACCTGCGGCGAATACGCGGCCAGGGGAATCAGCAACAGGCCACCGATCACTGGCCGGCCCCAGAGCGGCAGATTGATCCGCCCGACGCCACGCTCGATGCCGGCAACCAGCCGCATCACCGCAATGCCGATCACCGCACAGGCCAGGCCCAAGGCGATATAGATCGCGTAGTCGCGCGGCTGCAGTTGGTAGGCCACCGCCGCCGGCAATGCGTATGGCGTGGCACCCAAGGCGTTAGCCATGAACGCGCCGGCCAGCGCGGCTGCCGCCACCGGCGCCAGCGCCGATGGCGTATAGGCACCGATCACGATCTCGAATGCGTAGAACGCGCCGGCCAGCGGAGCACCAAACGCTGCTGCGATCGCGCCCGCCGAGCCGGCACCAACCAGCGTGCGCATGTCTGTACGACGCACGCGCAGGACCCGTCCCAGCTGCGAGCCCGCACCGGAGCCCATTTGCGTGTAGGTCGCTTCCAGGCCCACCGAGGCACCGAACCCGTTCGAGAGCAAGGTCTGCACCGCAACGATCAGGTTGTCGCGCATCGACATGCGCCCGCCGTGCAGCGCATTGGCTTCCACCGCGTCCACCAATGGCCGTTGACGGCGGCGCGCCAGCAATGCGACCAGACCCACCAGCAGGCCGCCCAGCGGCAACGCCAACAATTGCTGCACGCCGATGCCGTCCGCCGTACTGAGCCGCTCGCCTGGCGCCAACCCGTACAGCCACGTTTGCAACGTGTGGGCCAGACCGGCCTGTAGCACGGTCAGTACTGCGGCAATCAATCCCACCACCGCAGCCAGGCTGATGAACCACAGATCGTTGGCGCGAAACTGCCGGCGCAGCCAGCCCAGCAGCAGATCGAGCGGGACCCGTGCACGCTGTACAGACCGGGAAACGCGAAGGCGTAGCGATTGCATGAGGGCAGATGCACGTCCTACCCGGCAGAGCAGGATCACGCGCGCAGTGAGGATGCGTCATTGTGCAACATCGCTGCGGACGCCACCGTTGAGGCCCTGGGAGTCTCATCTCGCGGCGCCCACTTCACCGGCCGCCGCGACTCGCTCTTGAAAACAACAGACGCTCCAGCTGGTCTGCACCACAGACAGACAACGCGCAGCCAACGCATGAGTCCTCAGGCGCACCCACTGCGGCAAAACGATAGCGCCTGTCACATTGCAGCAGTCACCGGCCAGCGGTGAAACGCAGTGCGTGCGTCGCTACGTGCCTGCCGGCTAAACCAGCGTCAGCGCAGGTCATGCCGCTTCGTACGATGACCATGTGCTTCGCCATGCCGACTCTTCTCAGCGCTATGCAGGCACATAGTGCGCGCTCTCAACGCGCTGAGCTTTGATCGATGAATACCCCCTCCTGAGTCCGCTGCAGCCTGCTTGCGCGCCGGACGCGCGCACCCGGCATCCCCTTGATCAGCGCACTGACCAACTCCTACTTCCGGCCCACCCCCTGGGCCATTGAACAAGGCCACTTCCATGTTTCCACGCCAACACCGTACAGCGCTCCACATCCTTGCCATCGCCGTTGCCGGCGCCCTGCTGCCCGGCATGGCGTTGGCTGCGCCTGCACGCGGCACGCTATTGAACAGCAACTTCCTGAGCAGTTACACGCGCGATGCGATCGCCGTGCTGGTCAAAGACGACCAGCCGCTTGAGCAGCCCAAATGCAATGTGCGGCTGGCCGAATTCACCTATGCCACCGTTGGTGTCAACGGCGAGCCCACCACGGCCTCCGCCGCGATGTTGGTACCGGGAGGTCCGCAATGTCAGGGGCCCTATCCGCTGCTCGGCTGGGGCGACGGCACGCAGACGCTGCGGCGCGATGAGATGGCCAAGGACATCCGCGATGCCAAGGGCAATGACCCGCTGGTAACGCACCTGGCCAGTCAGGGCTATGTGGTCGTCAGCACCGATTACCTCGGGCTCGGCAAGTCCAGCTATCCCTTCCATCCTTATTTGCACAGCGCGGCCGAAGCCAACGCGATGATCGATGCGCTGCGCGCCGCACGCACCATACTGGACCGGTTAAACACGCCGTTGTCGGGCAAGGTGATGTTGTCGGGTTACTCCGTCGGCGGGCACGCGGCGATGGCCAGCCAACGCGAGATCGAAGCGCATCTGTCGAAGGAATTCAATCTGGTCGCCAGCGCACCGATTGCCGGCCCGTACGCGCTCGAACAGACCTTCGTCGATAGCTGGAGCGGGCGTAATGCGGTCGGCGAAAGCACCTTCGGCCTGGTGCTGGCGAGCTACGCCATCGTCGGCATGCAGCACGCGTATCAAAACATCTATACCGCCCCATCGCAGGTGTTCCGCGCGCCGTGGGCGGCCACCGTCGAATCCCAGTTCCCCGGCACCAAGAGCCTGCTGGACCTGTTTGTCGATCTGCCGGAGATCGGCAAGGTCAAACAGTACTTCCAGGCCGATTTCTACCGCGACTTTGCCAGCAACCCGAACAATCCCTTCCGCAAGGATTTGGCCCGCAACGACCTGCTGGACTGGAGCCCACGGACCAAGACGCTGCTGTGCGGCTCGTCCAATGACGCCACCGTGCCGCTGAAGAATGCAACCACTGCCATCGCCGCTTTCAAGCAGCGCGGCAGCACCCAGGTGTCACTGGTGGACCTGGGCACCGGCAATGCCAGCGACAATAGTGCCGGTGAGCATCTGGCCATCAAGGACAGCTGCATCGTGGCGGTGCGCCAGCAACTGTTGGACAAGCAGCGCTGATCGATCCCGCGCAAGGGCTCCCCGGAACGCCGCGATTTTTCGGGCGTTCCGGAGAGCTTTGCAGTGCAGGGTGATCGCATGGACGACGTAGTCGCTTCAGCGTTTCGGGCGCAGTGCGTGCTAATGCAAGGCGCGATCAGGGCTTCTGCAACAGCGCCAATGCGTCCTGCAGGTCGCGGAAACGAAAGGGCTTCTGCACCCCGTGCCGGTGACGGAACTTCTCCGGAATCCCGCTGGAGGCATAGCCGGTCACGAAGATATACGGCACGCCGCGCGCATCCAGTTCTTCGGCAATCGGGAAGGACATTGTGCCGCCCAGATTGACGTCCAGCACCGCCATATCCAGATTGCCCTGTTTCACCGCCTCAAGCGCGGTGCTTACATCGCCCACGGTCCCGGCCACTTCATAGCCCAGTTCGGCCAGGCAATCTTCGAGCAACATGGCCACCAGCGACTCGTCTTCTACCACCAGTACGCGCGCACTCATGCTGCCAGCTCCGCGGTCGCAGCGGGCAACGCCAACGACACGCGGTAGGACACACCCGCCGTATCGAAGACCCAGGACACATCACCATTGAGATCGTGCTTCAGACCCCGCTCCAGCAATCGCGAGCCGAAGCCCTTGCGTTGCGGCGGCTGCACTTCCGGGCCACCGCTTTCCTGCCACAACAACTCCAGGCGATTCTCGCCCTCGCGCATGGTGCACTCCCAGGCAATCCGCACGCGCCCTTCTGCGGACGACAGTGCACCATGCTTCACGGCATTGGTGCACAACTCATGCAAGGCCATTGCCAGCGCCAGTGCGCGGCGCGGGTCCAGCCGGCAGGAACTGCCATGCAGCTCGAACCGCTGCCCCTGGTGTGACTCGCACAGCTCCACCGCATCGCGTGTGAGTTCAGCGATATCGGCGCTCACCCAATTCTCGCGGGTCAAGGTGTTGTGCGCACTGGAGAGCGCCATGAGGCGCGCGTCGATCTTTTCATTGGCATCGTCCAGGCTCTCAGCGTTCTTCAGCGACTGCCGCGCCAGGGACTGCACCATCACCAGGGAATTTTTCACCCGGTGATTGAGCTCATTGATCAGCAGCTGCAGATGCTGCTCATGCTGCTTGCGTTCGGTGACGTCACGGGTGGCACCGGCGATGGCCTCAACGCGGCCATCGGGCCCGAACACCGGCGTAAAAATGTAGTCATACACCCGCACGCCCTTGCTGATGTGCGGGAACGGCACTTCGCCACGCAATGGCTGGCCGGTGGCAATGACGCGCTCGATTTCCTCATCGTGCATCGCCGCGTGCCACGGCTCGTAGCCGATCTCCAGACAGGTCTTGCCGGACGCCTGCTCCCACTCCATGCCCCACATCGCCAACAGCGCTTCATTGGCATAGATGAAACGGTGCTGGGTATCGAACACGTACAGGAGATCGGGAGTGGCCTGCAAAAGCGCTTTGTAGATGCGCGATTTCGCGGCGTCTTCTTGCTGCTCGGCTATCACGTCATCTGGCCCCGGAATTGGCGTGCACGATAGCAGGCTGATGTGAAAACCTCATCATGAACCACGCCCGGCGGGCGGACTGATCCATTGCGCACGCCAGGCGCACCAGTGGCATCGAATCGAGTGCTTTGACCTCGACCTACTGGCGACGTGGGAGCAATCGCGGGTCACTTCGATAGGGATTTGACCGGCTTGCATCACTTACCGCGATGCAGCGCTTTTTTGAATATTGGGAATCGATCGGAACAACCAGCCGCCAGAGCGAATGCGATTTTCCAGACGAGCAACCAAATTGCGTAACGTCCCGCCAACGCGGTAACGGGCGAGGCCGATCGATATGACCCTCTCAAGAGAAATCCCCGAAAAACTCAATAAATTCCGACAAGGCGTCATTCCTTCATTACTGGTTTTAACGGCCGCCTTCATTCTCTATCAAAATGAAATACATTCGCCGCATCGATATTCAAGCGGCACAGGAAATGCACCAATCGCTCCTGCGCATTCCTTCCTCACGCTACGCAGGCATTGGACCCAATGGCTGTGCCAGATCCAGGATCAGGAAAGTTTCTACAGTGTCAGTTTTGTGTCACCCGAGCAGTGCGCGCAGATCTATGGCGAGGCTGTCGACACGCCTGAAGAATGAATCGAACGCGTTCAATCTCAGCATGCTGAGATAGGCAATCAGCCATTCGCCGCAGCATGCTGAATAACGCACATCGGTAATACGAAAGACGCGGCAAGCGTCATGGGATCGTCTTATCTGCGCCGTAGCCTGCGCGACGACAAGGTTCCACCAGCCGCATAACTCCATTTCCTAGCAAAGCGACCCTTATGAACATGCACGAGCCCCTGCGTCGAAAATCGATTCAAAAGACCATTATTGTTTCCGCGATTTTTCTTTTATTTGCGGGAACCAATTTGGCCGTCGCAAAGCCTTTGAACTTCGTCTATCAAACGACTCAGATGACCTCCTTCACCGCTGGCGGGCCCGGCCGGACCGAGATATTTAATCAGCAATGGGCTGATGGCGCAGCGCAATGCCGCGATGCGTTTCCGCAAACCACCGCCGTGCGGCTGGGCCGGGTCAACGCACGTGCAATCAATGCCAGGACCTACGCCGTCACCGGCAAATGGATCTGCAAAGGCTGATCACATCGCCACCTGACACTGGCCCCGGGCAAGACCGGGGCAGCAGCTTCGGCCGGCGTCACCGACTGACGGCATCCAGCGCTCACCGCAGACCGCCGTGCTACGCGCGCGGCATCACGGTGGCAGCCGTGACAGCCGCGACGACCGTTGCCCCAGGGGATGCATGGCGGACACGAGCTGCCATCTTGGCCACTCGTATACGCCTCGGAACGCAGGCCCGCTCCCTGCAACGACCGACCGGGGCCGCGGAGTGCCAACCAGAACGGCTCGTACAGACAAACAAAAGGCGCCAAAGGCGCCTTTTTGCTGACTGGATTGAATGGTGGGCCGTGATGGATTCGAACCATCGACCAAAAGATTAAAAGTCTTCTGCTCTACCGACTGAGCTAACGGCCCACTGCCCCGACTGTGCGCCGGGGTGCGCATTCTACCCTACACCGGCGTCAAGACGAAATCGCGTAATGCGTCGGGTCCGGCACGTCGGCGTCGGCAAAGCCGGTTGCTCGCAGACGACAGGCATCGCAATGGCCGCAGGCACGTCCGTCGGCGTCGGCGTTGTAGCACGAGACGGTGAGGCCGAAGTCCACGCCCAGGCGCACGCCCTCACGCACGATGTCGGCCTTGCTGAGGAACTGCAGCGGCGCATGCACGCGCAGGCCCGCGCCTTCCACGCCGGCCTTGGTGGCCAGATTCGCCAGTACCTCGAAGGCACGCACGAACTCTGGCCGGCAGTCCGGGTACCCGGAATAGTCGACCGCATTGACGCCGCAGAACAGGTCGTTGGCGCCGACCACTTCGGCCCAACCTAACGCCAGCGACAACATGATGGTGTTGCGCGCCGGCACGTAGGTGACCGGGATTCCCACACCTCCAGCTTCCGGCACGTCGATGTCAGCGGTCAGCGCCGAGCCACCGATGCTGCGCAGGTCAACGTCCACCACCTTGTGCGCCACCACGCCCTGCGCGGCGGCGACGCGCGCTGCCGCGTCCAGCTCGGAAGTATGGCGCTGCCCATAGCGCACGCTCAACGCATGCACCGCGAAGCCCTGCTCTTGCGCAAGCGCGATGACGGCGGCGGAGTCCATGCCCCCGGACAATAGAACAACGGCTTTTTTCATGAAGGATCAGACAGTGGACAACAGAAGCGGAAAGGCTAGCAGGGTCGGTCGGTGAGGCGGTAGCGCAGCGCATAAGGCAGAAGACTTTTCATCTTCTGCGCCTGACGCACCGGCGCAAGCAACACACCACACACCGCGGCGCTCACCTCAACTCAATCCGCGCCTCCACATGCACCGCAGCGGTAAGGCCGGCGTTTCAGCGGCCCGGTGCGTCGTCCCAAAGGATCTTGTGCAACTGCATCTGGAAACGCACCGGCAGCCGGTCGGCGACAATCCAGTCGGCCAACTCGCGCGCGCTCACCTGACCCTTGCTGGGCGAAAACCACACCGTGCACCGGCGATCCAGCGCCTGCGTGGCGACCACATCGCGCGACCATTCGTAGTCGGCGCGACTGCAGATGACGAACTTGATCTGGTCGCGCGCGGTCAGCAACGGCAGATTGTCCCAGCGGTTGCGGTGCTCTTCGCCCGAGGCAGGGGTCTTGATGTCCACCACGCGCGAGACGCGCGCATCCACAGCGGACACATCCAGCGCACCGGAGGTTTCCAGCGAGACATCGAAACCGGCGTCGCAGAGTTTGTGCAGCAGCGCCAGGCAGCGCTTCTGTGCCAACGGTTCGCCGCCGGTGACGCAGACGTGGCGCACGCCGTGGCTGGCGACTTCGGCCACGATCGCGTCGATATCATGCCATTCGCCACCATGGAAGGCGTAGGCGGTATCGCAGTAGGTGCAGCGCAACGGGCAGCCGGTCAGGCGTACGAACACCGTCGGCCAGCCGGCCGCTTCGGCCTCGCCTTGCAAGGAAAGGAAAATCTCGGTGATCTTCAATCGCGGCAACGGCGACTGGACGATCTCGCTGGGGACGGCGGCGGCGTTCATGGACAAAGTATGCGCCGCGCCCGAAGGCAGCAACGCGAAACGGCTCAGCGCAGTTGCTGACCGAGGCGGATGGACTGCAGACGCTCCTGCGCAACGCGTGCCGCGTCGGAGCCTGGGTACTGCGTGGCGACCTGCTGCAGGGTCTGCTGCGCTTCGGTGTTCTTGCCTTCGCCATACTGCGACAGGCCGAGCTTCAGCAGGCCGCCAGCGGCCTTGTCATGCGTGGGGTAGCGGCTCACGAGATCGCGAAACTGCGCCTCGGCCAGCTGGAAATTTCGGGTGGCGTAATAACTCTCACCCAGCCAATACAGTGCATTGGGGGTGTAGACGCCATTGGGGTACAGCTCGAGAAAGCTGAGGAACAGCTGCGACGCATCGTCATACTTGCCGTTCTTCAATGCATCGAAGGCCACGTTGTAGGCAGTGCGCTCTTCGTTGCTGATGGCCAGCGTGCCTGGGTCACCATGGACAGTGGGCGGCTTCTCGGAAGTAGCCGCCGTTGCAGGCCGCGCGGCCGGTGCCGGTGCCGGTGCTGGGGTGACGCTGCCGGTAGCCGATGGCAGTGGCGGAACCGCACCACCCGCACCTTCCAGCCGATTCAGGCGCCCGTCCAGATCCAGGTACTGGTCTTTGGACTGTTGCTTGAGTTGCTCATTGTCATGCTGCAGCTGTTCCACCGTTGCCCGCAACGCCTGCAGGTCCGAACGCGCCTGCTGTAGCTGATTGAGGAGATCGTTGTTGGCCTGACTATTGGCCTGCTGCTGCTCGAGCACGGCAACACGGTCAGCGAGACTGGCCCGCTGCGCGTATGCCGGCGCGGCGACCACAAGGGCCGCCGCGACGAACAGGGATGTCACTCGAAAGCGCATCGCTTCTTACTGAGCCGTGTACACGATCTCGACGCGGCGGTTCTGCGACCAGCAGCTTTCGCTGGTTTCGGTGCAGACCGGACGCTCTTCGCCGTAGCTGACAACGGTCAGCTGGCTGGCCGAACCACCGGCAGCCTGCAGAGCCGACGACACGGCATTGCCGCGACGCTCGCCCAGGCCCATGTTGTATTCACGCGAACCGCGCTCGTCGGCATTGCCCTGCAGGGTGATGCGCGAGGACGGACGGTCACGCAGGTACTTGGCGTGGCACGCCATGATGGCCTGGAATTCCGGCTTCAGGGAGTCCTGATCCAGATCGAAGTAGACAACGCGCTGGCGCAGGCAAGCATCGGTATCCAGGTCGCCCGGGCCGTACAGGCCAGAGGTGGACGGACCGGTCGGAGCGGTGGAACCGGCGGTGGTGTCAGTTGCAGGAGGCGGAGTTTCCTTCACCTTCTTGGAGCAACCGGCCAGCACTGCAACGGACAACAGGGAGACAAGCAAGACGCGGGTGGACTTGTTCATGGGATACCTATGGAGGCTCTGGGCCAATGAGTGGTTTAACGCAGCGAAATATTAACATTAATGCGCGGTTCGGTAAGGCCCCCATGCGGGTTCTCTTACATCACCGTCGGCCAGAACCAGGCGCTGGCGGACCCGTGCGTCGGCGGACACGGCGTACAGGACGCCCCGGCCACCCTCACGTGCGGCGTACAACACCATGCTGGCATTCGGCGCGAAGCTCGGGGATTCGTCCAGCGAACCCGGCGACAACGTGCTCCAGCTGGGCGAACCCAGGCTGCGATCCATCATGGCGATGCGATAGGTATTGCCGCTGCCCTGTGCCACGGCAACCTTCTTGCCGTCGAACGAGACACTGGCGGTAGCGTTGTAGTTGCCCTGGAAGGTCACGCGGTTGGCGCTGCCGCCACTGGCTGCGACCTGATAGATCTGCGGGCGGCCACCACGGTCGGAGGTGAAATAGATGCTGCCGCCGTCCGGTGCCCAGGTCGGCTCGGTATCGATGCCGAAGTGGTTGGTCAGCTGGGTCAGCTGCTTGCTACCCAGGTCCATCACGTAGATCTCCGGGTTGCCGCTGCGCGACAGGGCCAGCGCCAGGCGACGGCCGTCAGGCGAGAACGAGGGCGCGCCGTTGATGCCGCGGAAGCTGGAAACCAGTTCGCGTGCGCCGCTGGCGATGTCCTGCAGGTAGATCGAGGAATTGCCGCGCTCGAAGCTCACATAGGCCAGCTTCTTGCCGTCCGGGCTCCAGTTCGGCGACAGCAACGGCTCGGCCGAACGCACGATGGTCTGCGGGTTGTAGCCATCGGAGTCGGCCACCATCAGCGCATAGCGCATCGAGCCGCCGCTGCCGCTGGCGGTCACGTAAGCGATACGGGTCCAGAACGCGCCACGCACGCCGGTGACTTTTTCATAGATGGCGTCGGCCATCTGGTGCGAGACATCGCGCATCGCATTGGCGCGTGCGGTCATTGCCAGGCCCAGCAGGCGCTCGCCCTTGGCCACGTCGAACAGCTCGTATTCGACGCGATAGGCGCCCTCGCCCGCGTCCATCACGCGGCCGACCACGATGTAGTTCTGCTTGAGCGTGCGCCAGGTCTGGAACTGCACCTCGGTGCCGCGGGTCGGCTTTTCAACGATCTGCGCGGCCGGCAGGGTGCGGAACTGACCGGAACGGTCCAGGTCGGCACTGACCACGGCGGAGACGTCGGTCTGCGGCGCGGTACCGGAGCCCTGGTACGGCATGGGAACGACAGTGATCGGCGTGGCCGAGGCGCTGCCGCCGACAATATCAATAGTGAGCCCTTGCTGTTGCGCGAGCGCGCTCAGCGGCAGCAACAGGGCGGTCAAGGCAGCTAACCAACGCAGCGGTTTCTTCATGGACGGCTCGGATCGGGCAGGAAAAGTGGGCAAGGGATACCAATCAGCGAGTGAACATACTCGCAATCATGAACGAGACAACGTGAAAATGAAGCGAGTGGTGCCGGGACTGCGCAAAACCGTTGCAGGCGCTGATGCTGCCCGGCGCAGGACCTGGCTGCGGCTACCGCGTCCGGGCGCATGCGCCTGCGTGCTGCGCAACTCCCGGCCCGGGATTTGCGCGTACAGCGCCACAGAGCCAGGCGCGCGGCACGCACCTCCCGCTTACTGATCCTGCGCGGTGAACACAAACGTCAGATTGCGCTGAAACACCGATTCGAACCCGCGGTACGGCAATGGCTGGGCGCTCAGCACGGCGGCCTCGATCGACCGCTGGCCGGCCTCGTCGTACGGGCAGCCCGGCGCGACCTTGGCCTCCATCACCTGGCCGCCGGGGAGCTGGCGGATGTTGATGGTGCACTTCTGGCCCGGCGGGACCGACGGCGGACGCACCCACTGCGCCAGCACCTTCTGCTGGATCGCCGCGGCGTACTTGGCCGACAGGTCGGTGTTGGTGCCGCCCTGCCCTGCCGTGGGCTGGGCAGTTGCGGCAGCGGCCGAAGAGGCTTGCTGCGCACGTGCCGCAGCCACCTGGCGCAGCTTCTGCTCCGCCAGCTTGGCTTCCTTGTCGGCCTGCTCGCGCTGGCGGCGGATGTCGGCGATCTTCTTTTCGCGCTCGGCCTGTGCGGCCTGCTGCACGGCGGCCTGCTTCTTCTTGGCGTCTTCCTCTTCCTGTTGCTTGGCCAGGCGCAGCTTCTGCTCAGCTTCTTCCTGGCGTTTGCGTTCGGTCAGGTCGATCTGCTCCTGCCGACGCTTGGCTTCCTGCTCCTGCTTGGCCTTTTCCTCGGAAATGGCCAATGCATCGACCTTGTCCTGATCGACCTTGTCGGGCTGGGCGACGCGCTCTTGCGCCTGCGCCTGCTGCTGCGTCGGCGCATCCTGCGGGCGCAACTCGGCAATCGGCTGCGGCGGCGGCACGCTGTCTTCCGGCGCCGGCTCGGGCAAGGGGGCCGGCGGCGGAGGTGGTGCGATCGGGGTCGCGTTCAATGCCTGGCGGGCAACGCGGGCTTCGGCAGCCGACACATCCAGCGAGGCTTCCATGCTCGGGTCGCCAGCGGCTGGCTCTACCGAACGTTCGGGCGACCACAGCCAGCCGGCGATGAACACCAGCGCCACCAGAATGTGCACAGCCAAAGCCAGCATGACCGGGCGGGCCCAGCCATCCTCGCGCGCCGCCTGTTGGGGGAAAGCGTCAGCGTGCATCACTGCCTGCAGCGCCGCCGGAGTCGGAGATCAGGCCGACCTTCTCGACCTTGGCCTGCTTGAGGACGTCGATGGCATCCATGATCTTCTGGTACGGCGCGGCGCGGTCGCCGGCCACCACCACGCGGGCCTCTTTGTCCTGCGCCACGATCGCGGCCAGCTGCGCCTGCAACCCGGCCACGTCCATTGCCTGCGGCTTGCCCTTGGGCAACTGCAGCGCCAGCTGGCCGTCGGCGGCCACCACCACCACGATCGGATCCTGCTTGCTCTCCAGCGCCTTGGCGCGCGAACTCGGCAGGGTCACGTCGGTGCTCAGCGTGAGCAGCGGCGCGGTGACCATGAAGATGATCAGCAGCACCAGCATCACGTCGATGTACGGCACGACGTTGATCTCGGATTTGAGCTTGTGCTTCTTGCGGCGGGAAATACCGGACATCATCGCGGAACGTTCCTAAGGGATGCCCCGCACATGCAGGTGCGGGTGTTTGCGAGGGACTCGCCTGTCTGCGGGCGCCTGCCAGCGGCGCGCATTATTCGTCCGCGCCGGCCTGGCGCTGCAGGATCGAGCTGAACTCGTCGGCGAAGGTCTCGTAGCGCACCGACAGCCGTTCCACGCGAGTGGTGAAGCGGTTGTAGGCCCACACCGCCGGAATCGCCACGAACAGGCCGATGGCGGTGGCGAACAAGGCTTCGGAAATACCCGGCGCCACCGCAGCAATACCGGCCTGCTCGCCGCTGCTGACCATGTCGTGCATGGTCACCATGATGCCGAACACGGTACCGACCAGGCCCACGTACGGCGCGGTGGAGCCGATGTTGGCCAGCAACTCGAGATTGCGCTCGAGCTGGTCCACTTCCCGCGTAAAGGCGGTCCGCATGGCGCGCTGTGCGCCTTCCAGCTGCACGCGCGCATCCAGGCGACGGCGGTCGCGCAGCCGCGAGAACTCGCGGAAGCCGCTTTCGAACATCGACTCCAGGCCACCGACGGTACGGTTGCGATCGGTTGCCGAGGCGTAGAGCTTGGCCAGGTCCGCACCGGACCAGAAGCGGTTTTCGAACTCGTCCGCCTCACGGTTGGCCTGCTTGAAGGCACGCGCCTTGCGGAAAATGATGACCCAGCTGATGAACGAGCCGATCAGCAGCAACAGCACGATGATCTTCACCGGGATGCTGGCCCGCAGGATCAACTCGGCATAGTTGATGCTGCTGTTGTGCGCCACGCTGGCGGTCTGCGCCGCAGCGGCGGTGACTTCCTGCGGCAGCGCTTCCACTACCGTGTCCTGCAGGGCCAGGAGCAATGCGATCGACATCCGTTGGTTCCTTAGTAATCGGATTCTGTGGTTTCTAGAGCTTTCAACGCGTCAAACAGCGCATCGTCCATGCCGCGTGGGCGGAAGTCGCTGCCACCGAGTGCGGCAATGCGCACCTCGGCGGTCAGCAGAACTTCGCCCTCGCGCCTGACCGACTGCGCAAATATCAGGCTGGCCCGCTTGCACCGGGTGAGCACCGCCGAGACCGACAGTGCGTCATCCAGCCGAGCCGGCTTGAGGAAATCCAGTTGCATGGAGCGGACCGCGAACACCAGATCGTGCTGCTGGCGCAGGCGTTCCTGCCCAAAGCCCAGTGCCCGCATCCATTCCGTGCGCGCCCGTTCCATGAAAGCAACGTAGCGCGCGTGGTAGACCACGCCCCCGGCGTCGGTATCTTCCCAGTACACGCGTGTCGGCCAACTGAATACAGGTGGGGATTGGGGAATCGGGAGTCGGGAATCGGCGGTCATGGGAGCATGCTTCTAGTCGAGACAGCCCACACGCGCCCAAAGCGAGCAGCCATCAGAACAGGTCTCCGGGTTCGCCGATAGCGGGCGCACGGTCGCGCGGCGGTTTCAGCCCAAGGTGCAGATAGGCTTTCGGCGTGACCATGCGGCCGCGCGCGGTGCGGATCAGGAAGCCCTGCTGGATCAGATAGGGCTCGATCACGTCTTCCAGCGTGCCGCGCTCCTCGGACAACGATGCGGCCAGCGACTCCACGCCCACCGGCCCGCCGTCGAAATGATCGACGATGGTGCGCAACATGCGGCGGTCGAGCTCGTCAAAGCCCTCCGGGTCCACCTTCAACATCTGCATGGCGGCCTGCGCCACCGTCAGGTCGATGTGGCCGGCGGCCTTGACCTGAGCGAAATCGCGCACCCGCCGCAGCAGCCGGTTGGCGATGCGCGGCGTGCCGCGCGCGCGGCGCGCGATCTCGGCGGCGCCATCGGGCGTGCAGTCGATGCCCAGGATCGCCGCCGAGCGAATCACGATGCGGGTCAGCTCCTGCGGCGAGTAGAACTCCAGGCGCTGCACGATGCCGAAGCGGTCGCGCAACGGCGCGGTCAGCAGGCCCGCGCGGGTGGTCGCGCCGATCAGCGTAAACGGCGGCAGGTCGATCTTGATCGAACGCGCGGCCGGGCCGTCGCCGATCATGATGTCGATCTGGAAGTCTTCCATCGCCGGATACAGCACTTCTTCCACCACCGGCGAGAGGCGATGGATCTCGTCGATAAACAACACATCGTGCGGCTGCAGATTGGTCAGCAGCGCGGCCAGGTCACCGGCCTTTTCGATCACCGGACCGGAGGTGACACGCAGGCTGACGCCCAGTTCGTTGGCGATGACGTGGCTGAGCGTGGTCTTGCCCAGGCCGGGCGGCCCGAAGATGAGCACGTGATCCATCGCCTCGCCGCGCGCCTTGGCCGCCTGGATGTAGATCTCCATCTGGTCGCGCACCGGCTGCTGGCCGAGGTAATCGGCCAGGCGCTTGGGGCGGATGCTCGCATCGGCGGCCTCGTCCTCACGGGTGGCGCTGCTGGCGATGGTGCGCTGTTCAGTCATCCCGCCATCTTCTCATGCCGCGCGCGGCCGGCGCAGCATCTAGAAATCAAGGTCGGCCTGCCGCAGCGTGCTGAAAAACGCCTCGAAGCTCGGCGCGCGCCAAGTCGGATGCAATCCTTCCCAGCGTTCGAAGTAGACCACCTCGGGCGCGTACTGCGGCCCGCGGCCCCGATAGTCCAGGCACAGCAGGCAGTCGACGTTGTGGCTCGACAGCACCAGGACCTGGTCCAGACCGGCATGCAGAGTTGCGACTGAGCTGAAATCCTGCGGGTCTTCGAACGCGGCGGCGAAGTCCAGCACGCTACCGATCTGGGCCAGCGGCGATAAGTAGCGGTCGATCAGCACGCACTCCCAATCCACGTAGCGGTCCGAAGGGAAACGGGTGCGTGGCGCCCAGCACCAGCCGGTATCACCGCCGTCCTGGACGCCGTACAGACGCTTGAACAATGCCGGCAAGCGCACGCCCAGACTCGCTTCGGCCGCTGCCAGGGCCTCGGTGTCCGCAACCGTTGGTGCGTCGCTCCAGTGCCCGGGACCGCTCCAGAACGTCTCCAGTGCAGGCGGCTGCGGCTGCCACTGCACGCGCTCGTTGTCGTCGTATTTCGCCTGCAACGCGGGCGACCAGTACACGACATCGACCAGCTGCGCGAGCAGATGCTCCACCCCCTCGAACACGATCAAGCGCTGCCCGCTGCCCGCATCGACGTAGACCAAGCTCGGCTCGGTGTCGGGCGCTGCGTAGTCCAGGCAGAGCGCCCGGCTGGGCGCGCGGGCATCGGCGGCGATGGCGATCAACCAGCGGTCATCGCCACTGGCGGCCAGGCCGGCGTAGGCATCGCCACGGTAGTCCTCGCGGGCGCGCACCTGCGCGAACGAAAATAGCGCTTCCGCACCCAATAGGCGCGCTCGCGGAATCAGCCATTCGGCAGCAAGCCAATTGTCCGGCTGTTGCAGCGACTGACCACGCGCCATCTGCACCGCGCCACCGTCGTAGCGTGCATAGAGATGCTGCAACCAGTCCGGCAGGCGGACACCGAGCCGCGCCTGCGCCGCGGCGATGGACGCATCCGTGGCCGGAGATCGTCCAAGGTTCAGCGCTTCGTCCCAGAAGGTGTCCAGGGTCGGCGCGCGACCGTAGACCTTCCATTCCAGGCCGGCCATGCTCAGATCTCCACTTGCGCGCCGAGTTCCACCAGGCGGTTGCCGGGAATGCGGAAGAAGCCGGTGGCCGGGGCGGCGTTGCGATGCATCAGCGCGAACAACTTGTCGCGCCAGATCGGCATGCCGCGGTTGGCGCTGGCCACGATGGTCTCGCGGCTGGCGAAGAAGGTGGTATCCATCGGGTCGAAATGGATGCCGCCCTGGTCGCAGGAGCGCATCAGTGCCAGCGGTACGTCGGGCGTTTCCATGAAGCCGAAGCGCACGTACACGCGGTAGAACTCGTCGCCGATCGATTCGATCTGCAGGCGCTTGTCAGCCGGTGCGTACGGGATCGGCAAGGTGTCGACGTTGAGGAAGATGTTGCGCTCGTGCAGCACCTTGTTGTGCTTGAGGTTGTGCATCAGCGCATGCGGTACGACCATCGGGTCGGCGGTCAGGAACACCGCCATGCCGGGCACGCGGGCTGGCGGCGCCAGCATCAGGCCGGGCAGAAAGCTGTCGATGCGGATGCCGTCCTTGCGGATTTCCTCGCGCAGCAGCGCGCGACCACGCCGCCAGGTGCGCATCAGGGTAAACACCACGATGCCCAGCGCCAGCGGGAACCAGGCGCCCTGCAGCAGCTTGGCGCCATTGGCGATCACGAACGCCAGTTCGATGATGAAGAACACCACGCACAGCGGCAGTACCCAGTTGCGCCAGCGCGGCCACAGCGAGCGGGCCACCAGGGCCAGCAGCAGCGTGTCGATCAGCATGGTCATCGAGACCGAGATGCCGTAGGCCACGGCCAGGTTGGTGGAGCTGCGGAAGATCAGCACCAACGCGATCACCATCACCATCAACAGCCAGTTGATGCCGGGCACGTAGATCTGCCCGATGGTGTCGCGCGAGGTGTGCTTGATCAGCATGCGCGGGATGTAGCCCAGCTGCATGGCCTGGCGGGCCACCGAGTACGCACCGGTAATGACCGCCTGCGAGGCGATCACCGCCGCCAGCGTGGCGAGGATGATCATCGGGTACAGCGCCCAGCTCGGCACCGCTTCGAAGAACGGGTTCTTCAGCGCGGCCGGGTGGTTCAGCACCAGCGCGCCCTGCCCCAGGTAGTTGAGCAGCAGCATCGGCAGGACGAAGAAATACCAGCCGTGGCGGATCGGGCGCGCACCGAAATGGCCCATGTCGGCATACAGCGCTTCGCCGCCGGTCACCGCCAGCACCACCGCGCCGAGGATGAAGACCCCGTGCCAGCCGTGCTCCATGAAGAAACGGATTGCCCACCACGGGTTGAAGGCCTTGAGCACTTCGGGTGCGTCGACGATGTTCCAGATGCCGATCGCGCCCAACGACAGGAACCACAGGCAGGTGATCGGGCCGAACACCTTGCCCACTTTTTCGGTGCCGAAGCGCTGCACCATGAACACCACCAGCAGCACTACCACGGTGATCGGCACGATGAAGGGATGCAGGCTGGGCGCAGCGATCTCCAGACCTTCGACCGCGCCCATCACCGAGATGGCCGGGGTGATCACGCCGTCGCCGAAGAACAGCGAGGCGCCGAAGATGCCCAAGATGCCCACCACATACGCCGAGCGCGAGCCCTGCTTGAGGGTGCGCTGGGTCAGCGCCATCAGCGCCATGATGCCGCCCTCGCCCTCGTTGTCGGCGCGCATGATGATGGTGACGTACTTGAGCGTCACCGTAATCATCAGCGCCCAGAACGCCAGCGACAGCACGCCCAGCACGGTGTCGTGATCGCTGGTCAACCCGTAGTGCGGCGAGAACGCCTCCTTGAGGGTGTACAGCGGACTGGTGCCGATGTCGCCGAAGACGACGCCGATCGCGCCGATGACCAGGGCCATGTGGCCATTGGCGGGCGCATGGCCGGAGCCGGCTGCGGGAGTGGGGGTGTGGGACATGAGGTGAGGAGTTTTCGCCAGACAGCGTGAAGAAGAGGAGGACGGCGCGCTACCGGGGCACCGCCCCGGCCTTGCGGGCAAATCCCAGGTGAGGTCGGGCACTGCGCTCGGGATGCGCAGTGTACGGGCCCAACCCGCCGATGCCGAGCACTGGCCGCGCCCGCTTGGCAGCGGCGCGGTGGTTTTGGACCGCCGCGCCTAGCGCAGCGCGGCCTGGAGGGCTTTGCGAATAACGGTGGCGACCTCGTCACCTTCGGCCCCGGCCTCACGTGCCATGCGCGCGGCCTCGGCGGGCTTGTAGCCCAGCTGCTGCAACGCCACGGTGGCCTCGGACACCGCATCCGGGCCCAGCTGGCCGGTGATCGGCGCGCCGCTGCTGAAGTCGGCCGCGCGGTCGCGCAGCTCCACCACCATGCGCTCGGCGGTCTTCTTGCCGATGCCGGGGATGCGGGTCAGCGCGGTGATGTCGCCGCTGGTGATCAGCCGCGCGAACTCGTCCACGGTGACCCCGGACAGCACCGCCAGCGCAATCTTGGCGCCGATACCGGTGACCTTCTGCACGTCGCGGAACAGCCTGCGCTCGCCTTCGCGCAGGAAGCCGTACAGCGAGACGCTGTCTTCCTTCTGCGCGTAATGGGTGAACAGGATGACATCGCGGCCGACATCGGGCAGGTCGTAAAAAGTGCTCATCGGCGCCTCGAGCTCATAGCCCACCCCGCCCACGTCGATCACCAGCCACGGCGGCTGCTTGTAGGCCAGGATCCCGCGCAGACGGCCGATCATTGGGCACCGCCCTGGCGGTGCCGGGATTGGGCATTCGGGATTGGGGATTGGCCAGATCTCTCGCTGCCGTTAACGACTGCCGCGCAGCGCCGCATCGGCACAGCACCCGTGGACGCGCTTTTGCGAATCCCCAATCCCGACTCCCTAATCCCTGCTCTCATCTTTTCCGGCTCCACGCCTGTTGGGTATTGACGCCCAGGCGCTGCGCGGTGGCGCGCACGTGGGCGTGGGTGATGGCGACCGCCAGCGCGTCGGCGGCGTCGGCCTGCAGCTTGCCTTTGAGATTGAGCATGATCCCGACCATGTGCTGCACCTGGACCTTGTCCGCGCCGCCCTTGCCGACCAGCGCGAGCTTGATCTCGGTGGCAGCGTACTCGTGCACCGGCAGGTCGCGCAGCACCACCGCGCAGATCGCTGCCCCGCGCGCGTGGCCGAGCTTGAGCGCCGAATCGGCACTCTTGCCCATGAACACCTTCTCGATCGCCACTTCCTGCGGCTGGTAGGTCTCGATCAGCTCGCCCAGCCCGTGCAGCAGGCGCTTCAGGCGCTGGGCGAAGTCGCCCTCGCCCAGCAGCACCAGCGGCGCATGGAACACATGCCGGCTGCGACCGCTCTCGTCGACGTCGATGATGCCGATGCCGGTGCGCTGCGAACCGGGATCGATGCCGAGGATGCGGGTCATCGAGGGGCAGGGATTGGGGATTGGTGAGTCGGGATTAGCAAAGTGCAGGCAATCCGGAAACGCCAGTGCTGTTGCGAATCACCACTCTCGAATCCCGTCATCCCGGCCATCATCAAGCGCCGAGACTGGCCTGGTCGACGTTCGAATACACGTCCTGGACGTCGTCCAGGTCCTCGAGCATGTCCAGCAGCTTGCGCACCTGCACCGCGGTGTCGCCGTCGACGGCGATGTCGTTTTCGGCGCGGAAGGTGATCTCGGCGTGGGCCGGTTCAAAGCCGGCGGTGGCGAGGGCCTGCTTGACCTGGGCGAAGGTGTCCGGGGCGGTCAGCACGTCGATGGCGCCATCTTCCGGGTACACCACCACGTCGTCGGCGCCGGCTTCGATGGCGGCCTCGGTGACGGCGTCCTCATCGGCACCGGCGGCGAAGCTGAGCACGCCCAGGCGCTTGAACATGAAGGCGACCGAGCCGTCGGTGCCCATGTTGCCGCCGCACTTGCTGAAGGCATGGCGCACGTCGGCCACCGCGCGCACGCGGTTGTCGGTGAGGCAATCCACGATCACCGCCACGCCGCCAGGGGCGTAGCCCTCGTAGCGCACTTCTTCGTATTCCACGCCTTCCAGCTCGCCGGTCGCCTTCTTGATGGCGCGCTCGATCACGTCCTTGGACATGTTCGACGACAGGCCCTTGTCCATGGCGGTGCGCAGGCGCGGGTTGTTGGACGGGTCGCCGCCGCCGGCGCGCGCCGCCACACTGATCTCACGGATGATCTTGGTGAAGATCTTGCCGCGTTTGGCGTCGGACGCGTTCTTGCGGCCTTCGATGGAGGGGCCTCTACCCATGAGTGTTTCCAGACTGGCTTGGATGACAGGGCGCGGATTTTACCTGATTGCCTGCCCGCACCGGGGTGAGGCCGTTCAGTGCGCAAAGCGGCCATCGCGCAGGAACGCCAGCACCTGCTGCGCGGCGGCGGGCGAGCGCAGCAGGCCGCTATGGCTGGCCTGCACCACGCAATGGTCGTGCAGGCCGGGCAGGCGGGTTTCGTCCAGCCCCACCGTGCCGTCCGAGCCGGCCTGCAGCGGCGCCAGCCAGCGGCCCAGGCCGCGTGGCACGCAACCGGCAATCTGGCCCACCTGGGCAGCGCCGTCCCAATGCGTAAACCCTTGCTGCAACAGCGCCGCACTACGCCCCATCGCCCAGTGGCCGCCACGCCGCGCCAGCCCACGTGCAGCTGCGCTGCCACACAACGGCGAGCCCAGGCAGACCACGCGTTGCACCGGCAGCTCCGGCGCCTGCTGCAAGGCTTGCAAGGCCATCAACCCGCCCAGGCTGTGGCAGACCAGTAACGGTGCGCGCGTGGCGCGCAGGCGGGCGATCAGCTGGGGCACCGCCTGCGCCGGGCCGCCGCGCACGCTGGCATAGCCGAACAGCGCCGGCGTCATGCCGGCCGCGCGCAGACGCCGTGCCAGCGGCAGCAACCAGTGCGCGGTATTCCAGATGCCATGCACGAGCAACACATCGGCGGAGGCAGCCTCGGGATGCCCGCTCTGTGTCTGCAGGTCGTCGCCACCACTCATGCGTGGACGCTCCGGGCGGATGGCGCCGCGCGAATTACCGCAGGAGCGACACATCGACCACCGCAGCCCGAATTCAATGTGGTGGCGTGCACGACCACGCCGCGCCCAGCCACCGAGCCCGGCACTACGGTTCCGCGACCACCGGCGCGCGGCGCAGGATGTATTCGCGATCCAGGATACGGCCGACCGGGAATTCGTACTCGCCAACCTTTTCGAAGCCGTAGCGTGCATAGAAACGCTGCGCGCCGAAGTTCTCCGACCACACGCCGATCCAGAGCGTGCCGGGCCCGTCGCGTTCCAGCCATTGCAGCGCGGTCTCGAACAGCCGGCTGCCCCAGCCGGTGTTCTGGTAGTCCTTCAACAAGTAGAGCCGCTTGAGCTCCCCATCGCCCGGCTGCACGTCTGCGTGCGGCAGCCCGCAGGGGCCGGCCGCGGCATGGCCAACCAGCAGGCCATCCATTTCCAGCAGCCAGATCGCGTAGTCCGGATGCGCTAGCACGATGCGCGCGCGCTCGACTGCATAGGTTTCTTCCAGGAAACCGCGCAGGTCCTCGTCGGGATACAGATGGCCGAAGGTTTCGGTAAACGTCCGCACGGCCAGGAGCGACAGCGCTTCGGCATCGTCGGGCGTGGCGCGGCGGATGCGGGTCATGCGGGGCGTCTCGTGCAGGGTGACGTTGCAGCTTCTCGCATGCGGCGGCGCTCCCGCAAGCCGGGGCGGGACGGTGGCCTGCGGGATCAGCGCGGTGCATGCCAGGGTCGTGAGCCCTGCAGGCGCAGGGGCCTGCTTGCACCGGCGGGTTAGTGCTCAACCGACAGCATGTCGGAGCGGCAACTGATGCACTCCGAACAAGCACCGGGCGGATGACGCTTGCCGATGAAGACCAGCCCGATGAGCAGCCGCGCCCTGCTGACGGAGGCACCTCACGCAAAGCCGTCAACGACGGCCGATTAACCAGGCACGGCCATGCCACTGCATGGCCGTGTACTGCGGCAGGTCAGGCCTGCTTGGGCCGCACCTGCACGTGCACTTCGGCCAGCTGCTCGGCCGCGATCGGCGACGGGGCGTCGGTCATCAGGTCCTGCGCGCCGGTGGTCTTGGGGAACGGGATCACGTCGCGGATGGACTCGGTACCGGCCATCAGCGCGGCGATGCGGTCGATACCGAATGCAATGCCGCCATGCGGCGGCGCGCCGTAGTTCAGCGCATCCAGCAGGAAGCCGA
Source organism: Xanthomonas sp. fls2-241-TYG-148 (assembly GCF_030208815.1). Lineage (NCBI taxonomy): Bacteria > Pseudomonadati > Pseudomonadota > Gammaproteobacteria > Lysobacterales > Lysobacteraceae > Xanthomonas > Xanthomonas sp. fls2-241-TYG-148. Next base: position 78,309 of record NZ_JARVTE010000009.1, on the reverse strand, counting down.
ACTTGGCGCGCGCTTCCTCGGCGCCGATGCCAAGCAGCTCGAACACCGCGCTCTGCATGTCCGGGCGGTGGATACGGATCGAGCCGCCGCCGATTTCATTGCCGTTGAGCACCATGTCATAGCCACGCGACACCGCGGTGCGGGCGTTGGCACGCAGGTCGGCGATGTCGTCCACAGCCGGCGCGGTGAAGGGGTGATGCAGGGCCACGTAGCGCTGCGCCTCCTCGTCCCATTCGAACATCGGGAAGTCGGTGACCCACAACGGCGCCCAGCCGGCGGCGACCAGGCCGAAGTCCTTGCCGGCCTTCAGGCGCAGCGCGCCCATGAATTCGGACACCTTGTTGTAGCCGCCGGCACCGAAGAACACGATGTCGCCATTGGCCGCGCCCACGTGCGCTAGCAGCGCTGCAAAGGCCTCTTCGCCGAAGAATTTGGCGATCGGCGAGCTCACCTCGCCGGTCTCCGACAACTTGATGTAGGCCAGGCCCTTGGCGCCGTACTTGGCGGCGTGCGCGGCGTAGTCGTCGATCTGCTTGCGGCTCAGCGTGGCACCACCGGGGATGCGCAGCGCGGCCACGCGGCCGTCGGCATCGTTGGCGGCGGCGGTGAACACCGGGAATTCGCTGGTCTTGACCAGCTCGGCCACGTCGACCAGCTCCAGCGCGATGCGCAGGTCCGGCTTGTCCGAACCATAGCGACGCATCGCCTCGGCCCAGGTCATGCGCGGGAATTGCGCGGCCAGCTCCACATCGACCACTTCCTTGAAGATGGCGCGGATCATGTCTTCCACAAAATCCTGCACGTCGCGCTCGCGCACGAAGGCAAATTCCATATCGAGCTGGGTGAATTCCAGCTGGCGATCGGCGCGCAGCGCTTCGTCGCGGAAGCAGCGCGCGATCTGGTAGTAGCGGTCGAAGCCGGCCACCATCAGGATCTGCTTGAACAGCTGCGGGCTTTGCGGCAACGCATAGAACTCACCCGGATGCATGCGCGCCGGCACCAGGAAGTCGCGTGCGCCTTCCGGGGTGGCCTTGGTCAGGATCGGGGTTTCGATGTCCTGGAAATCGCGTGCATCCAGATGCCGGCGCAGCGCCTGCACCAGCTTGATGCGGGTGCGCTGCATGCGCTGCATTTCCGGGCGACGCAGATCCAGATAGCGATACTTCAGGCGGGTGTCTTCGCCCGGGTTCTCGTGCGCATGGAACGGCAGCGGCGCGGCCTTGTTGAGGATGGTGATGCGGGTGGCGATCACTTCCACCTTGCCGGTGCGGATCTTGTCGTTGACCGCGTGACGCGCACGCACCACGCCTTCGACCTGCAACACGTCTTCGTAGCCCAGGCTGGCGGCCACCTTGAACACCTCGGCGGAGTTGGCGTCGCCTTCGGCGGGCTCCACGGTCACCTGCACGATGCCTTCGTGGTCGCGCAGGTCGATGAAACACACCCCACCCAGATTGCGGGCCACGTCGGTCCAGCCGGCGAGAGTGACGGTTTGGCCGATCAAGGTCTCGTCGACCAGGCCGCAAAAGTGGGTACGCATCGAAAGCTCCGCTGAAAACCCGGCACAGGACGGCGCCGGAGAGCCCGATATTCTGGGGCCGACGGGCGGCGGGAGCAAATGCGGAGGCGGTCATGGTCGCTTAAGTGAGCGCCCGGCTGAATAGGCACCACGCCTCTCTCGTATACCCAAGGACGCCACGATGCTGCGCACCGCCCTGCTGATCTCCGGCTTTTGCCTCATCACCGTGACCGGCGCGGTGGGCAGCCGCCCGGCCGCCGCGCAGGACCGCGGCTGGAATGGCCCCAGCATCACCTGTGCCAGCAACGACAACCGCCGCCGCGAATGCGATACGCCGTTCCGCGGCCGCGCGGTGCTGGTGGAGAACATCTCCGGCACCCGCTGCATCGAGGGCCGTAACTGGGGCAGCGACCGCGGCCGGGTCTGGGTGGACAACGGCTGCCGTGGGCGCTTCGTCGAAGGCCGCAGCGGGAATGGCGGCGGCTGGGGCGGCGATGGTGGCCCAGGCGGGGTTGCCGGCACGGTGCGCTGCGAGAGCAACGACAAGCGTCAGAAGATCTGCGACACCGGCTGGCGCCGCGCCATCCTGGTGCGCCAGCTGTCCAACACGCCCTGCGTGGAAGGCCGCAACTGGCGGCAGGACGGTGGCCGGATCTGGGTGGACGACGGCTGCCGGGGCGAGTTTGCGCAGGCGCGCGGCGGCGGCTGGGACCGTGGTGACGGCGGCTACGGCGGCCGCGACGACCGCCCGCGCAACGATTACACCATCACCTGCAGCAGCGACGACCGCCGCCTGCGCACCTGCGGCTGGGATGGCCGGTATGGCCGGCCGGTGCTGACCCGCCAGCTGTCCGATACCCGCTGCGAAGAAGGCCGCAGCTGGGGTTACGACCCGCGTCGCGCCACCGTGTGGGTCAACGACGGCTGCCGAGCGCGCTTCGAGGCGCGCTGAAGCCTGCGTCGGAATCTGAGCGGTAAGTGTCTCTGCGCCTGCGCATTCCAGCGCGGGTTGGCGTCGCTGCGGCTTGATACGCAGCGGCGCCGGAACGGCACTGTTTCAACGCCGACGACGTGGCGATACGGCGTGGTTCGATTGCCGGTGCGCTGGCTTGGAGCCGCTATCAAAACGACTGCGCGGCCGCCGGGCGGGCGCGGCCGGTGCTCGAATCGGCATGTCCCTACGTAGACTCCGGTTCCCACGCGCCGTGCGCACCCACCTGACGACTGCTCGCTACGTTTTGTTAGCCGTTCTTAGCCGCCCCAGGGTGCCGGCGGCAGCGCCACCGGCCGGGTAAGGTCGAATTCCACCCGGAACAGGCGCCCGTCCGGGCGGCTCAGTTCGTAGACCACACTCCGCCCCGGGTGGACCTCCATGGCCCAGGTGTTGTGCAGGGACGCCGCCGCGCCTTGCCGCTGGAACAGCGCGCGCGAGTCGGCATCGAGCGGGAATTCCTGGCGGGTGGCAGCGCCAGCGCTGACGGTGTGGCCGCCGTAATTGCTCAGTACGTCCGCGCTGCCGTCGGCATGGCGATGCGCGTGCTTGAGGCGCAGCCCGGTGGCAGTGCGCGTCAACACCCAGGTACGCGCGTGGTCGTTGCCGACATGAAACGGCACGCGCAGTTCGCGGGTGGGCGCATCGCAGCCGCGCACATGCATCACCAGCGCTTGCCCCGCAAATGGGCTGGGCGCCTTGGACGCTGGCGTGTCGACCAGCACGCGCCCGGCAAAGGCCTGCCCGCAGTGGGCGGCAAGCGCGGCCAGAAACTGGTCAGCTGGCGCGGTGGCGGTGGCCGATGCTGGCGGCGGCGGTGTGGCGCAGCCGGCCAGGCCGGCGACCAGCGCCACCAGACACAGACCGGCACGGATGCGACCAGGCCACCGGCGCGCCAAAGGGGTCACGCCGGGTCGGACGCGGGCTTGCTGGCCGGCTTGCTCTCGCTGGCCGCGGCCGGCTTTGCATCGCCACCGCTGTTGCTACTGCTACTGCTGCTTTCGGTGAGGTTCTTCTTTTTCTCGCCGGCGGATTTGAAATCGGTCTCGTACCAACCGCTGCCCGAGAGCCGGAACGACGGCGCGGTGACCTGACGCTTGATGGCGTTGGCGCTGCAGGCGGGGCAGCTTTCCGGCACCGGGTCGGACATTTTCAGCAGCCGATCGAATTGATGGTCGCAGGCGGTGCACTGGAAGGCGTAGATAGGCATGGTGAGTCAGCGGAAAGAGAACGCGAGGGCGCAGATTCTAGACCGCCACGGACCGCCGCGCGCGTGGGCCGGCGCTGCGGGCATCTCGTGGACAGCCCGGCGCAGATGTGGTCACCGACGCACATGGCGGCAGCGTTACCGGCTGGTCGTGATTTGGGGCCGCGTGCATCGTCACCTGGACTGGACTGCGGGAGAAGGATGGCGGCGTGACGGAATCTCCGTACCGCAGGCAGCGGCGCTTTGCGTGCTCGGGCCGTGTTTGGCCGCAGCAGGACCGAGTGATCGGCAGACGGATTCGTCTGTCCGTAGTTGCTCGACGGAGCGGAGTACCTGAGAGCGTTCTGCCGAGGCCCTGCGAACGCCGACGTGCGCGTCCGGCATTGCACGCTGCAGCGCCTTCCCGCTGCGGCTGTTTGCCACTGCAGTAAAAGGTCAGCGCCCGAATTCGTCTGCGCGCGTCGCCCGATGCAAGGACGAGCAGAAGCGTTCTACCTAGTTCCCCACGAAGGCCAATATTCGCGGCCTGCATCGCACTTTGCATCCACGGCTCGTTACGGCTGTCGCTGGGCAGCGCCCGCCATATCTCGCCTCCGCCCCTCCTCATCTACACCGCGCAATGCCAGGTACCGCAGTGCGCATGCAGCGACCAGCACAACGATGCACCACATTCGCGCAGCGCAATAGCCGCACGACGCGCAACGCGTTTCCATCCAGCTATCCACTTACGCAGCGGATCACCACCAAAAAACGCACCGTGCAGGTGTACAAACACCGCAAAAACAGCGCGCGACAGCCATCACACAGTCCCAGGTGAAACAGGCCACTGCCATCGAGCTGGTACACTTGGGCACGTGACCGACGCGCCTCTTCCCCCACGAGGGCCGCATTCGTGTTGCGGCTGACTGCGCTGTTGCTTGGCGTGGCCTTGTTGCTGACCGGCAGCGGGCTGCTGGGCACCTTGCTCGCCGTACGCGGTGGCCAAGCCGGCTTCGATGCGCGTGCATTGGGGTTGATCATGTCCGGCTACTTTGCCGGCTTCTTTCTGGGCACCTTCTTCGCACCGCCGCTGATCCGCCGGATCGGGCATATCCGCGCGTTCGCGTTTTATGCCGCGTTGGCCGCAATCGCGGTGCTATTGCACCCGATCTGGCTCGATCCGTGGGGCTGGGGCCTGTTGCGCCTGGTGACCGGCGCCGCGCTGGTGGGCCTGTACACGGTGATCGAAAGTTGGCTCAACGCCGAGCCGGACGCGCGCCGCCGCAGCCGGGTGTTTTCGGTCTACATGGCGATCAACCTGTCGGCACTGGCGCTGGGCCAGGTACTGCTCAGTGCGGGCGATGCCACGGCGCCGGCGATGTTTACGCTCACCGCCATCCTGATCTGCGCGGCAGTGATGCCGGTGGTGACCACGCGGCTGATTCCGCCCGAGGTGCCGCACGTGTCGCGGCTGCGGCTGGTCACGCTGTATGCGCTGGCGCCGGTGGCGACCATCGGCGCCGGCCTGTCCGGGTTGGCGATGGGCGCGTTCTGGGGCCTCCTGCCGGTATATGCCGACCGCATCGGGCTGGATGCCGATGGCGTGGCGATGTTCATGCTTACCGCCATCGTGGGCGGCGCGGTGTTGCAGTGGCCAATCGGGCGCATCAGCGATGGCCACGACCGCCGCATTGGCCTGGTCACGGTGAGCGTGCTGGCCGCCGGCATCGCCATCGCCGCTGCGCTGCCGATGGTGCAGGCGCAGACGCAGGTGCTGTTCCTGCTGTTCTTCGTGTATGGCGGGCTGGCGTTCTCGCTGTATCCGTTCGCGGTGGCGCACATGCTCGATTACTTGCCGCGCGAGGATTTGTTGTCCGGCTGCAGCAGCCTGCTGCTGGTGCATGGCGTGGGCGCGGCGATCGGCCCGGCGCTGGCCGGCGGGGCCATGCAGAAATTCGGCCCGGCGGCGTTGCCTGCGTATTTCGCGGTGATGCTGCTGGCCCTGGCCGGCTTCACGCTGGCGCGCCTGCTGCGCTTCCAGCGCCTGCGCACCCATCCCATTGCGTTCCGCCCGATGTTGCGGACCACGCCATCGGCGCTGGAGCTGATGCCGGAAACCGATTCCCCCTCCCCTCCTCACAAGGAAACACATTGACTGATCAAACCAGACTCCCGAACACCTCATCCCTGACCCACCCCCGCCCGGATCCTGCCGTGATCCTGGCCACCGACCTGGATGGCACCTTCCTGGCCGGCTCTGCAGAACACCGTCACCAGCTGTATCGCCTGGTCGACCAGCATCCCGAAATCCGCCTGATCTTCATTACCGGGCGCGGACTCGAAGCGGTGATGCCCTTGCTCACCGACCCCACCATTCCCCGGCCCGACTATGTGGTGTGCGACGTGGGTGCCACCGTGGTGGACGGCCACACGCTGCAACCGCTGCAGCCCCTGCAATCGATGATCGATGCGCACTGGCCTGGCGAGCAGGTGGTGGCCCAGGCGATGCGCGCATTCCCGCAATTGCAACGCCAGGACGTGCCGCAGGAGCGCCGCTGCTCGTATTTCTGCGATCCGCATACGTTGGCGCCGCTGCGTGCGCAGATCGAGCAGACCGCACGCGCGCTCGGCTGCGACGTGCTGTATTCGGCCGACCGCTATCTGGACATTCTGCCGCCGGACACCGACAAGGGCCGCACCCTGGGCGCGTTGGCGCGCCAGCTGGAGCTGCCGCGCGAGCGCATCCTGGTGGCCGGCGACACGCTCAACGATCTCTCCATGTATCTGGCAGGTTTCCGCGGCGTCTGCGTGGGCGATTCGGAAACAGCCTTGACGCAGGCCACTGCGCAGTTGGAGGCGACCTATCACGCCAGTGCGCCCGGGTGCGGCGGCATCCTGGAGGCGATTGCGCACTTCGGCCTGCTTGCCGACGACGACCCGCATGTACCGGCAGTGCAGGCCCCGCGCAAGGGCGGCGCCGAGCTGGTGATGGTCTATCACCGCCTGCCCTATGACGAAGTGGTCGAGCACGGCGAGTTGGTACGCCGCGCGCCGCGCTCGCCCAACGGCATCATTCCCTCGCTGCTGAGCTTCTTCGAAGGTGGCCAGCGCGGCTCGTGGGTGGCCTGGAGCGTTGACGACCCCAAGCGCGGGCCGTTCCAGACCCACACCGAGGTGGATGCGCAGCGCTACCCCACGCTCACCGCCGCACGCGTGCCGCTGAGCAAGAGCGAGGTGGACATCTTCTACAAGCGGTTTTCCAAGGAAGCGTTCTGGCCGATGCTGCACGTGTTCTGGGAACGCGCGCGCTTCCGCGAGGACGACTGGCAGGTATTTCTTGCAGTCAACCGCAAGTTTGCACAGGCCACCTCGGCCGAGGCCGCGCACGGCGCAACAGTGTGGATCCATGACTACAACCTGTGGATGGTGCCGGCGTACCTGCGCGAGCTGCGCCCGGATCTGAAGATCGCCTTCTTCCATCACACCTATTTCCCTTCGGCCGACGTGTTCAATGTGGTGCCATGGCGCCGCGAGATCATCGGCAGCCTGATGTGCTGCGATTACGTGGGCTTCCATATCCCGCGCCAGGTGGAGAACTTCGTGGACGTGGTGCGCGGCGTGATGCCGGTGGAACGGCTGGCGCAGGAAAGCTGCGCGCCACGGTTTCTCACCTACGGCTGCGCGGTGGGCCTGGACACCATGACCACCTGCCTGCGTGTGGCCGATCGCGACGTGGCGCTGGGCGCGCATCCAGTGGGCACCGACCTGCGCCGCATTCGCGCGGCGCTGAGCAAGCCGGACGTGCGCAACGACATCTTCAAGCTGCGCCGCGAGATCGGTGCGCGCAAGCTGGTGTTGTCGGTGGAGCGGCTGGATTACACCAAGGGCACGCTGGCGAAACTGGAGGCGTTCGAGCGCCTGCTCGACAGCCAGCCGCAGCTGCTGGGTAAGGTCACCTTACTGATGGTGTGCGTGCCAGCGGCGCGCGAGATGACCATCTACCGCACCTTGCAGACGCAGATCGAGCAGGCGGTGGGCCGCATCAACGGGCGGTTCTCGCGGCTGGACTGGACGCCGGTGCGCTTCTTCGCACAGGCGCTGCCGTTCGAGCAGGTGGTGGCGCATTACGCCGCCGCACAGGTGATGTGGATCACCCCGCTGCGTGATGGTTTGAATCTGGTGGCCAAGGAATTCGTCGCGGTGCAAGGCATCGAAGGCGGCAGCGGCGTGCTGGTGCTGAGCGAATTTGCCGGCGCGGCTGCAGAACTCAAAGGCGCAGTGCTCACCAACCCGCACGACCCGGCCGATCTGGCGGCCGGCCTGTTGCAGGCACTGGCGATGCCCGATGACGAAGCGGCCGGGCGCCTGCGGCAGCTGTACGACAGCGTGGAGTACTACAACATCGACCACTGGGGGCGCGACTTCCTGGACGCGGTGGCACGTAGCCGTGGCGCGCATGCCCGTGTGCCCTTGGCGGCGGCCAGCACGGTGGCCGAGCCGGTCGCCTAGGCACACGCCGGCGCGCGCGCTGCAACACGCGCAGTCACACAGCAACGCCCGGGCTCTCCGGGCGTTGCTGTGTGGAGACAAGCGTGACGCTGGCCCATCGGCAGCGCGGTCATGATCACGCAATGCAAGCGCGGCAGGCTGGGGTTCTCCCCCCTGCCCGTGGATTGCAATGGATTCGACGTCCTCCTCGCGCGTGCGCCACCTGGCCACGCTGGCCCTGCTGCTGGTTCCGCTCGCCCTGCCCGCCTACGCCCAGCAAACGCCCGACGGCGCCGCGTCGACACCGGCAGCCGCCGAACCAGACGGCGGCGCGCAGGTGTCCACGCTGGATCAGGTGCAGGTGGTGGGCCAGGCGATGACGTATTCCAAGACCACGGTAAGCAAGGAAATGCTGGACCGCCAGTTCGTGCTGGGCAGCGTCAACGATGCGCTCAACGAGCTGCCCGGCGTGGTGGTGACCGAAGCCGATGCGTTCGGCTCCTCGGACTGGGGCACGCAGATCAGCATGCGCGGCTTCGTCAGCAACCGCGATACGCAGCAGATCGGCACCACCATCGACGGCGTGCCCAACGGCGGCTCGGCCTACGGCGGCGGCTCCAAGGCGAACCGCTTCATCGACATGCCGGATCTTGAAACCGTGGAAGTGAGCCAGGGCACCGCCGATATCGCCTCGCGCTCCAACGAAGCGCTGGGCGGCACCTTGAACTACCTCACCGGCGAGCCGCTCGAAGAACAGCGCGTGCGCGTGATCGGCGGCATTGGCGACAACCAGGCGCGCAAGTATTACGCGCGCTACGACACCGGCCTGCTTGGGGGCCATACCCGTGCCTGGGTCAGCGGCTCATCGGCGCGCAATGACGACTGGATCGACGGCAGCGGCCACACCCGCCGCGATCATCTGGCCGGCAAGTTCGTCAGCAGCTTGGACAAGTGGACCTTGAGCGGCTATCTGTCCTACGACGATGCCGACGAATCCGAATACACCAGCGTGACGCCCGAGCAGTTCGCGCGCGATCCCGAACACGACCTGCTGACCGGCACGCTCACCGGCATTCCGTACCTGGATCAGAACTACCGCTCCGGCTCCCGCGCATTGCGCGAGAACACCTTCGGCTATCTGCGCGGCGCCTTCGATGGCGGCAACGGCTTCAAGACCACGCTCACCGGCTACGCGCATCGCATGCAAGGCCGCGGCGACTGGATTCCGCCGTACCTGGTGGACGTCACCAACGACGGCGCGGGCGCGCCGGAATCGGAGGCGCGCGGCGGCAACACCGTGTATGCCGGCAGCGACCTGGGCAAGCTGTATTACCTCACCCCGGGCGGCGCGGCGGCGACGCAGCTGGCCGGTTGCGCCGGCAGCGATGCGGTCCCGGCCGAGTCCAACCCGGCCTGCTATCCGGCAGGTTCGGTACCGGTGCAGTCGTATCGCCATAGCCACTACGACAATCACCGCGCCGGTGCCATGGCCGATGTGGAATGGCGCCACGACCTGGGCCCGATCGACAACACCGTACGTGCCGGCGCCTGGCTGGAGCGCTACGACCGCAGCGTCACCCGCGACTGGCATCGCCTGCTCAATGTCGGCACCAACATCAGCTTCGACCATCAGCCGTACTGGGTGCAGTTCAAGGACAACTACCAGACCGACGAACAGATGTATTACGTCGAAGATGTGATGCGGTACGGCGCGTTTGCCTGGCGCGTGGGCGTCAAGCAGTTCTTCGTCGACCAGACCCGCGACCGCCGCATCGGCGATGCGCAGCATGTGGAATCGGACGCGCATTCGGACCCGCTGCTCTCGGCCGGCCTGACCTGGACCACGCCGGTGCAAGGGCTGGAAGCATTCGCCGGCTATTCGCAGAACTTCGCGGCGATACCGTCCGGCGTACTGGGCGAGACCGACCCGGTCGCGCTCAGCCGCGTGCAACCGGAAACCGCCGACAACATCGAACTGGGCCTGCGCATCAGCCGCTGGCCGTTGACCGGCAGCATTACGCTGTACGACATCCGCTTCGACAACCGCATCGTCTACGTGCCGGCCAACTTCGTCAGCGGCATCGACTACCTGGGCGAAACCGATGGCGTGTACGAAAACTTCGGCGGCGTGCATGCGCGTGGTGTGGAAGCGGCCCTGGGCTACGGCTGGGACAACGGCTGGCGCCTCAACGGTGCCTACACCTACAACAAGGCCGATTACCTTGGCAGTGGCGATGCCGCGCGCGACACCGCGCTGGAGATCACCCCCGGTGCACAGGTCATCGGCCAACCGCGCAACACGCTGGTGGTGTCGGCGGATTGGCGCGGCGATGCCTGGCGTTTCGGCGTCTCTGGCCGCTACCTGGGCAAGCGCTATCTGGATGCCTCCAACCGCGCCGCGCTCAATGGCGTGACCACCTTCGATGCCAATCTCGGCCTGGAACTGTCGCAACTTTCCGCGCAGCTCAAGGGCATGCAGGTGGCGCTCAATGTCAGCAACCTCACCGACAAGCGCTACCTGGAAGGCGTGGATGGCAGCGACAGCGCGTTCATTGCCGCCCCGCGCACGCTGGGGCTGACCTTGACGCTGGATCTTTGAGGCCGAAGCACTGCACTGGAATAGATGCCAGGCGCGTCGTGCGTTCGCGCCCGGCAGTGTTCCGGACAGGCGGGTTGGTGGCGGAATCGTCACTCAGCCGGTGTCACGGACTAACGGCCTCACCCGTGGCTGCATGCATGGGTGGCAACTTTGCGGATTACGGAAGGCTTGGTTAATGGCATGACACCACGCGCTGCTGGCACCGTTCGTCCGCATGCAACACACGCAACGCCGCATCACTCAGACGTCGAATGGCAGCACACGCACTCCTGCAGGATCGGGCCGCTGCCGCAGCGTGCGAGGGCAAGCGTTCGCCTTCCCACTCGGGCACCATCGCTGCTCAGCCGCGCGCAGCGGCCGTATCCACTCATGCAGCAATCGCCCTCCAAGGATCAACCCAGCAGGTGACGCAATGATCGATCTTCCTCGCCGCCGCATGCTGCAGGCCGGCCTTGCCGGTGGTGCTTCCACCTTGCTGCCAAGCATCGCGCGGGCAGCGGCCATCGCACCGGACCGCCGCAGCGGCACGCTGGAAGACCTGCAACATGTGGTGATCCTGATGCAGGAAAACCGCGCGTTCGATCATTACTTCGGCAGCCTGCCGGGCGTCCGTGGCTTCGGCGACCGCTTTCCGATTCCCGCGCCACCGCTGCCGGGCGCGCCTGCGCGTACCGTGTGGCTGCAACCCAGCGAGGACGGCCGCCAATGGTTGGCCCCGTTCGCGCTGGATACTGCAGCGCAATTCGGCTACATGCGTGTGCAGGGTACGCCGCACAGCTGGGTGGACGCGCAGCGCGCCTGGGATCACGGCCGGCTCGGCAACTGGCCGGCGGCCAAGCACAACCACGCGCTGGGGTATTACCGCCGCGCGGACATTCCGTTCCAGTTCGCGCTGGCCGATGCGTTCACCGTCTGCGATGCGTACCACGCCGCGATCCAGACCGGCACCAACTCCAACCGCGTGTTCCTGTGGACCGGCGGCAACGATCCGCAGGCGCGCGCCGGTGGGCCGGTGATCGGCAACTCGCACGACAACTTTCCCGCGCTGGGCGGGTTCGCCGAGCCCTATCGCTGGACCACCTATGTGGAGCAATTGCAGCGTGCCGGCGTGTCCTGGCAGATCTACCAGGACATGCGCGACAACTTCACCGACAACCCGTTGGCCGGCTTCGACGTCTTCCGCCAGGCCTACAGCCAGACACCCGGCCACGATGCGCAGCTGCGCGCGCGTGGGGTGAGTACGCGTGGCGTGGAGCAACTGCGCGAAGACGTCATCGGCGGGCGCCTGCCGTCGGTGAGTTTCATCATTGCCGATGCCGCCGGCAGCGAGCATCCCGATCCCTCCAGCCCGGCCCAGGGCGCGGCCTATACCGCACGCGTGCTGGATGCGCTCACCGCCGATCCGCAGGTGTGGAGCCGCACGGCCTTGCTGCTGATGTTCGACGAGAACGATGGCTTCTTCGACCACATGCCGCCGCCGGCGCCGCCTTCGCCGGACCCACGTGCGGCCGGCGGCTTCGCCGGTGCGTCGAGCATCGCCACCGACGACGAGTATCACCGCCACCCGGCGCCGGGCGAGCAGAAGGTGGACCTGCCGGAGTTGCGCGGGCGCCCATACGGCCTGGGCCCGCGCGTGCCGCTGTACGTACTCTCGCCCTGGAGCCGCGGCGGCTGGGTGGATTCGCAGGTCTACGACCACACCTCGGTGCTGCGCCTGCTGGAGCGGCGCTTCGGCGTGCCCTGCACTGCAATTACCCCGTGGCGGCGCGCGGTGTGTGGCGATCTCACCGCGGCGTTCGATTTCAGCCGCACGGACACGCGCCCGTTCGTCGGCACGCTGCCGGATATCAGTGCCACCGCCACGCGCGCCGCCGCCCTGCACCAACACACGTTGCCGCCGCTGCCGCCCACCTTGCAGCCACCGGAGCAAGCTTTCGGCCTCCGGCGTTCGCGCGCGGTGCCGTATCGCCCCCGCGTGCAACTCGATGTCGTGCAGGCCCGCGGCGAAGTGGTGTTGCGCATGGCCAATGCCGGCGCGGCCGCCGTGCTGCACGTCTACGACCGCTACGACCTGGCCGCGATTCCGCGCCGCTACACCATCGGCGCCGATGCGCCGCTGGACGGCACCTGGACGACCTACGACGGCCGCTACGACCTGTGGGTTCTCGGGCCGAACGGGTTCCATCGCCATTACCGCGGCGATGTGGGCGTCGTTCCCTTGATCGCCGATGTTGCGCAAGATCCCGATGATGCACAGGCGCTGCGCCTGACGCTGCACAACCCCGGCAGCGTGCCGGTCGCGGTCACGCTGCAACCGGCCGCGTATGCCAACGCGCAACCGCGCGAGGGTGTCACCATCGCGCCCAGGCAGCATCACCAGCGCAGCTGGAGCGCCGCGGCCACCGGCGGCTGGTACGACCTGTGGATCGAACACGACGGCGCAAGCCAACGCTTGGCCGGCCGCATCGAAACCGGTGCAGACAGCGTCAGCGACCCGGCCATGGGTGGGCCGGCGCGCTTGTATCAAGACCACCCCGTCGCGATCGGCGCGCTCGGCTGAGCGCTGCGGCTTTCTGTCGCGCGTTGGCCACTCACGAAGACGCAGCCCGACGCACGCGGTCGTGCGCGCGGCAGCGCCGTACTGCCGCGCCCCGCATCGTTCACGGCGCGCTGGCCGTGCCCAGCATGCCGATCGTTCCCAGCCAGGTTTCCACCAGGTGCGGCCACTGCGCGATCGGCAGGTTGCCTGCGCGCAGACCGAAGGCATGCCCACCTTCGGCGTACAGATGCATTTCCGTCGGCACGCCAGCCTGCTTGAGGGCCACGTAGTAGGCCAGTGACTGGCTGACGCCATCCACCTCGTCGTCCTCGGCCTGCAGCAGGAAGGTGGGTGGCGTGTCGGCGGTCACGGTGATGTCCGGCCGCAGCGGCAGATGCGTTGGATCACGCTTGGCATGATCTGCGTCCTCGTGCGCCCACAGATGGCCCGGATAGACGGCAATGGCAAAGTCCGGGCGGCAGGACTGTGCATCGGCCGCGTCGACCGATGGGTACGTGCGCCGAGTGAAATGCGTACTCACCGCGGCCACGAGGTGGCCACCGGCGGAAAACCCGATGACGCCGACCCTGTGCGGGTCCACGCCCCAGTCGTCGGCATGCTGCCGCACCAGGCCCAAGGTGCGCTGCGCATCCTGCAAGGCCGTCTGCACCTTGGGGTAATAGCGGCCGCCATTGGTCCAGGTCGGCCCCGAATTCGGGACGCGGTACTTGAGCAGCACACAGGTGATGCCGCGCCCACTCAACCAATCGCATATGTCGGTGCCTTCCAGGTCCATGGCCAGCACCTGGTAGCCGCCACCGGGAAACACCACCGCCGCCGCGCCGGTGTTCTGCCCCTTGGGGGCATAGACCGTGATCGTCGGGCGGCTGACATCGCCCACCTTGGTCCAGGGGCGCTTGCCCTCGCCGGTGCCGACCGATTCGGGGCGTGGGTGAGGCAACGCGTCAGGCACCACGGTCGGCCAGAGCGGTATCTGGACGTGGCCAGGTGGCGGCAGCCAGGCGCGCGCCGGCGCCACGGCGGGAGCGAGCAGCAACGCCAGCGCCGCAGTCCGGGCAACACGAAGACAGTGCATTGTCGACCTCCGAAATTGAAGTGAAGCGGAAACATCCTGGCGCTCACGGTGTGCTGTCACCCTGCCGCTCCAGAAACGTGGCGAAGGTGGCTTCGCTGACATGGTGCTCGATGCTTTCGGCGTCTCGCGCACGCGCTGCGGATCGCCTCAGGCGCGCGTTGCTTCCCACGCCGCGATGGCGTGTGTTGCAGTCGACGCGCGGCGCGGACGCATCACGCGATGCAGGTGCACCACGCCGCCGCGGCTGCGCTGGCCGCCGCGCTCAACCCACGAGGTCGCGCACCGCTGCCGCCACCGCTTTCAACGCCGCGTCGCGGCCGGCCGCATCGACGGTGGCACCGTTGAGATACGCGGTCAGCAGCAACGGCGCCGCGCGACCGGGCGGCCAGATGATCGCAATGTCGTTACGGGTGTCGGTGCCATTGCTGCCGGTCTTGTCGCCGATCTTCCAGTCGCGCGGCAGGCCGGCGCGCAGGCAATCGTCGCCGGTACGGTTGTCGATCATCCAGGCGGTGAGCTGTTTGCGCGACGCCGGCTGCAGCGCATCGCCAAGCAGCAGCGTGCGCAGGGTCGCGGCCATCGCCACCGGCGTGGTGGTGTCGCGCGGCTCGCCTGGGGCGAACCCGTTCATCTCCGGCTCGAGGCGGTCACTGCGGGTCTTCGTGTCACCGATCCCGCGCAGGAATCGGGTCAGGCCAGGCGGGTTACCGATCAACGGAAACAGCAGGTTGGCGGCCGGGTTGTCGCTATGGATCATCGTGGCCTGGCACAACTCGGCCACGCTCAGTGAGCCGCCGACGTGGCGCTCGGTGACCGGCGCGTGTTCGAGCATGTCGGAGGCGCGGATCTTGATCTGCTGCGTCAACCTCAGCTCCCCCTTGTCCACCCGCTGCAGCACCGCCGCAGCCAATACAAATTTGAAGGTGCTGCACATTGGAAAGCGCTCGTTCTCGCGCTGGCCGATGTGCCAGCCGGTGTCGCTGTTGAGCAGGCTTATGCCCAGGCGGCCGCCGGTGCCGCGTTCGATCTCGGCCCATTTATATCGCAACTCCGCGATCGGGGACGCCACCAGACTGACCGCCTGACTAGGTTTGGACGCCGCAATCAGCACGCTTGCGCCGGTCATGGACAGGAACTGCCGTCGGTTCAACATGGCGCTGCCTCCTTGAGAGAGCCCGCAGTATCGGGGCCGGCGCGCTGGCCGACCACCGCAATGTTTCGATCCCTGGCATGAATTGAACTAATCTCTTGGCATGCCCAGACCGCGTCTCCCGCTCAATGCCCTGCGCGCGTTCGAGGCCGCCGCGCGCCATCAGAACCTGACCCGCGCGGCCGGCGAGCTGTGCGTCAGCCAGGCCGCGCTCAGCCACCAGATCAAGGCATTGGAGCAACAGCTGGGCACCAGCCTGTTCCACCGCCTGCCGCGCGGGGTGGCGCTCACCGACGAGGGCGCCGCGCTGGCGCCGGTGCTGGGCGACGCATTCGACCGCATTGCCGCCACGCTGGAGCGCTTTGCCGGCGGCCGCTATCGCGAGGTGCTCAGCGTGGGCGTGGTGGCCACGTTTGCCACCGGCTGGTTGCTGCCGCGCGTGGCCGCCTTCCACGCGGCACATCCGGACATCGAACTGCGCCTGTCGACCCACAACAATCGGGTGGACCTGGCCGGCGAAGGGCTGGACCTGGCAATCCGCTTCGGCGATGGCGACTGGCAGGGGCAGATTGCGCATGCCGTGATGGAGGCACCGTTTGCGCCGGTATGCGCCCCGGCGATGGCGCGTGCCTTGCACACGCCTGCCGATCTGGCCCACGTGCCGTTGCTGCGTTCGTACCGGCCGGACGAATGGGCACAGTGGTTTCGTGCTGCCGGCACCTCGGAGGTGCCGGCGCGTGGCGCGATGTTCGATTCGTCGCTGGCACTGGCCAGTGCGGCCGCGGCTGGCGCTGGTGTGGCGTTGTTGCCGCTGCGCTTGTTTGCCCAGGACCTGGGCGCGGGGCGATTGGCCTGCCCATTTCCGATCGAGATCGATGCGGGGCGCTATTGGTTGACCCGGTTGCGCTCGCGCCCGGAAAGCGACGCCGAAGCCCGGCTGCGCGCCTGGTTGCTGGCCGAACAACAGCGCGCCGATTGAGCAGCGTCGCCGCGTGCCGCGCTCAACGGCGCGCGGACGCCTTCCCCACCTGCAACGCAAAGTGGCGAAACGCTTCGTATTGCGCCCTGTCGGCGAACCAGTGCGGAGCGAACAGCTCGAACAACCGGTCGTTGTGATACAGCAACAGCACGCGCTCGTTTTCGCGGCAGCGGATGTAATCGGACCAGGGACGGCGCAGATGCCCGTCTGCCCAGGTGATGTCCAGCCCGGTGTCGTCCCACGCATAGGTGTAGGTGTGCCGCAGCGCGGCCTGCTGCGCATGCAGGCGCTTGATCTTTCGTGGCAAGCCCCAGACGTGCAACACCGCCAGGCCGATCAAGCCACCGCCGCCTGCGCCGATCAGCACCGGCCCGATGATGTCGCCGGCCCCGATCAGTTGAAGCAAACCCATCCCGATCAGCAGCAGGACCACCAGCACCACGATCAACAGCTTGGCCGTATGCCGCGCATGCAACCGCTGCGCGGCCAGATGATCTTCCAGGCTGATGGTGGCACTGATCATGTTCGCGACATCCGTGTACTTGGCTCGCTGCGCATCGTAACGCCTGCGCGTTACGCGCCGTCCAGCAACTCCATCCAGGCCGCTTCGGCAGCGGCCAGCTGCTGCGCGGTGGTTTCGCGCTCGCGGCCCAATACCGCCATCTTGTCGGCATCTGGATAGTTGGCCGGGTTGGCGAGCTGCCGGTCCAGGTCCGCCAACGCGGCTTCCAGTTCGCCTACGCGCTTTTCTGCGCTGGCCAACTTGTGCGGATTGACTGCTTTTTTCGGCGGCAGTGGCTTGGTCGGCGGTGGCGGGGTCGGTGCCACTTCGGCCATCTTCTGCTTGGTGCCCTGCGCGGCCGGGCGGCTGCGCAACCAGGCGGCGTATTCGTCCAGGTCGCCATCGAACGGCTCGACCACGCCATCGGCCACGCGCCAGAAACTGTCGCAGACCAGGCCGATCAGATGGCGGTCGTGCGAGACCATCACGATCGCGCCTTCGAAGTCGCTCAGCGCCTCGGCCAGGGCCTCGCGCATTTCCAGATCCAAGTGGTTGGTCGGTTCGTCGAGCAGCAGCACGTTCGGCTGCTGCCAGGCAATCAACGCCAGCGCCAGGCGCGCGCGCTCGCCACCGGAGAAGCCATCCACCACTTCAAACGCGCGGTCGCCGGCGAAATTCCATTTACCCAGGAAATCGCGGAACGCCTGATTGGAACCGTCCGGCGACAGATCGCGGAAATGGTCCATCGGCGACTGGCCTTCATGCAGCGATTCCACCGTGTGCTGGGCGAAGTAGCCGATGCGCAGGTCCGGGTGCGCACTGCGCTCGCCCGACAGCGGTGCAAGCTCACCCACCAGTGTTTTGACCAGCGTCGACTTACCCGCGCCATTGGGCCCCAGCAACCCGATCCGGTCGCCCGCCTCCAGCCCAAACCCGACATCGTGCAGCACGGTGATCGCATCGCTGGACCCACGCTTTTGCGATTCCCCATTCCCCATTCCCGATTCCCGCGGCGCAGCCGCATACCCGGCATCCAGATGATTCAGCCGGATCAACGAAAACGGCAGCCGATTGGGCTGGGCGAACTGGATGCGGAATTCGCGCTCGGCGCGCACCGCCTCGGTGCCGGCCATCTTGGCCAGGCGCTTCATGCGGCTCTGCGCCTGGGTGGCCTTGCTGGCCTGCGCCTTGAAGCGGTCGATGAAGCTCTGCAGATGCGCGCGCTCGGCCTGTTCCTTGTCGTGCGCAATCTGCTGCTGACGCAGGTGCTCGATGCGCTGGCGCTCGAAATCGGTGTAGCCGCCCACATACAGCTTGGCGGTGCCGCCGTGCAGGTGCAGCGTGTGGGTAGCCACGTTGTCCAGGAACTCGCGGTCATGGCTGATCAGCAGCAAGGTGCCCGGGTACTTGAGCAGCCACTGCTCCAGCCACAGCACCGCGTCCATGTCCAAGTGGTTGGTGGGTTCGTCCAGCAGCAGCAGGTCGCTGGGCATCATCAGCGCGCGCGCCAGGTTCAGCCGCACCCGCCAGCCGCCGGAGAACGAGGACACCGCGCGATGGTGGGTATCGGCCGGGAAGCCCAGGCCGTGCAGCAGCTTGCCAGCGCGCGCTTCGGCGTCATAGGCGCCCAATTCGGCCATGGTCTGGTGTGCATTGGCCACCGCTTCCCAATCCTCGCGCGCGGTCGCCTCGGCTTCCTTCTGCAGGATGGCGGACACCTCGATGTCGCCGCCGAGCACGAACGACAGCGCCGGGTCCGGCAAGGACGGGGTTTCCTGCGAGACACTGGCGGTGCGCACCTTGCCGGGCAGGTCGACGTCGCCCTTGTCGGCTTCCAGCTCGCCCTTGACCGCGGCAAACAGGCTGGACTTGCCGGTGCCGTTGCGGCCCACCACACCGACGCGGTAGCCGGCATGCATGGTCAGGTCGACGTTGGACAGCAGCAGACGCTCGCCGCGTCGCATGGAGAAGTTGCGCAGGGAAATCATTGATGGACAGTCCGATAGAACGAAAAGGAATGAGCAGATGAGCAGCATTCCTGCGACGCCATTCTAGCGTTAACGAATAATTAGCGCCTTCAGGTTGGCTGCGGCAGTCTTCGCCTTGCCGCGACCCCGGCCTGCCTAGCCTTGCTGGTCCTGCCAGGGCCCTCGTTTTGGAGTTGTCATGAATACCCCGCTGTCCACGCTTGCGACCGCCATCGTCGCCGCGCTGCTTGCCTCCCCCGCCCTCGCCCAGAACGCCCCGGCGGCCACCGCCAACACCCTGGACACGGTCATCGTCACCGGTACCCGCGTGTCCGACCGCACCGTGGCCGAGTCGCAATCGCCCATCGACATCATCAGCGCCGAGTCGCTGCAGGCCACCGGCACCTCCGAGCTGGCCACCGCGCTGGCGCGTGCGCTGCCCTCGCTGAACTTCCCACGCCCGGCGTTGAGCGATGGCACCAGCGCGATCCGCCCTGCGCAGCTGCGCGGGCTCTCGCCCGACCAGGTGCTGGTGCTGGTCAATGGCAAGCGCCGCCACACCTCGTCGCTGCTCAACCTCAACGGCACCATCGGCCGCGGCGCCGCGGCAGTGGATCTGAACACCATTCCGGTCGCGGCCATCGCACGCGTGGAAGTGCTGCGTGACGGCGCGTCGGCGCAATACGGCTCCGACGCCATCGCCGGCGTGGTCAACATCGTGCTCAAGGGCGCGGAAACGGGCGGCAGCCTGCAGGCCGGGTTCGGCCAGTATTCGGCCGGCGACGGCAGCAACTACGAGTTGTCCGGCGACACCGGCGTGGCCTATGGCGGCGACCGCGGCTGGCTGCACGTGGCCGCCCAGCTCAACCAGCAGGACCCGACCGACCGCGCCCGCGCCTACGCCGGCGCACCCAGCGCCTCGCAGCCCGCCGTTGGCCAGAAGGCCTTCAAGATCGGCGACCCCGACGTCAACGCACAGGCGGTGTCGGCCAACACCGAATTCAACTTCAGCGACAGCATCACCGGCTACGCATTCGCCACCGCGAGCAACCGCGACATCACCTCGTTCGCGTTCTACCGCGCGCCGGGTAGCACCACGCAGAACATCCTGTCGATCTATCCGCAGGGCTTCCTGCCTGAAATCCAGACCTACGCCAAGGACCGCTCGCTGGTCGCCGGCGTGCGCGGCTCCACCGCCAGCGGCTGGGACTGGGATGCCAGCTACAACTACGGCTACAACAAGATCGATTTCCACACCCGCAACACGCTCAACGTGAGCCTTGGGCCGACCTCGCCCACGTCGTTCTATGACGGCGCGCTGGAAACCACGCAAAACATCGTCAACCTCGACGTCAAGCGCGGGTTCGATTGGGGCCTGGCGTATCCGGTGACGGTGGCGTTCGGCGCCGAATACCGCAACGAGAAGTGGAACCAGTCGCCGGGCGAAGTCGGCTCATATTTCCAGAGCGGCACGCTGGCCGGTGGCGCGCAGGGCTTCGGTGGGTTTGCACCGAGTGTGTCCGGGCAGTACTCGCGCGACAGCTACGCGCTGTATGCCGACATCGAAGCCGACTTCACCGACAAGTTCTCCGCCGGCCTGGCCGGGCGCTACGAGGACTACAGCGATTTCGGCAGCCAGGCATCGGGCAAGTTGTCGGCGCGCTATGCGTTCACCGACAAGGTCGCCTTGCGCGGCACGGTGTCTTCGGGCTTCCGCGCACCGTCGCTGGCGCAGCAGTATTTCCAGTCCACCAGCACCACCTTCCTGGCCGGCAATCCGAACCCGTTCGAGATCCGCACCTTCCCGGCCGACAGCACGGTGGCACGCGCGCTCGGCGCCGAGCCGCTGGATGCGGAGACCTCGCTCTCGTACAGCCTGGGCCTGGTGTTGCAGCCGACCGACGCGCTGTACGTCACCGTGGATGCGTACCAGATCGATGTGGACGACCGCATCGTGCTGTCCTCCAACCTCACCGGTACCGGCGTGCGTTCGCTGCTGGAATCGCAAGGCATCTTCGGCATCAACGGCGGCCGTTACTTCACCAATGCGGTGGACACGCGCACCCGCGGCGTCGACGTGGTGGGCAGCTACCGCTGGCAGCTCGCCGCCAGCAGCATCGACCTGACCGCCGGCTACAACTATTCGGAAACCGAAGTGCGCAGCGTGGCCGCCAACCCGGCTGCACTGTCAGCCAACGGGTTGAGCCTGGAGCGTATCGACCGCACCGAACGTGGCCGCATCGAAGAAGGCTTCCCGCGCGACAAGTTCCTGATCAACGGCAGCTGGAATCTGGAGCACTGGACACTGGCGTTGGGTGCCACGCGTTACGGCGAATACACCACGCGCCCGGCCGCGGCGATCAACGATCAGACCTTCGGCGCCAAGTGGGTGGTGGATGCCTCGGCCAGCTACAAGATCGACCGCTGGACGCTCACCCTGGGTGCGGACAACCTGCTGGACGAGTACCCGGACGAGAACAACTTCGCCAACTCCACCAGCGGGCAATTCCCGTACAGCAATCTGTCGCCGTTCGGTTTCAACGGTGCCTACGTGTACGGCCGCATCAACTACCGCTGGTAAGCACTGTCACACTGCAAGTCCACACGCCCCGGCCTGCCCGGGGCGTGTGCGTTTTGGGCCGCTGGCGGCTACTCCCTGCGGCTTTGTTTGCGGCATGGCGTTGCTGCCGGAGGCCTCAACGCCGGGTGAAGGGTTTCCCGCCTCGGCAGTGCTATCACGTGCGCTCCTGTCATGTGGAGCGCTCCGATGGAAACAGCACAGTTGTCGCGTGGACGCTTGATCGATCACCTGCACCTGGTGGTGCAGGACCTGCAGGCAAGCCGGCGCTTTTACGGTGCGGTGCTCGATGTCCTGGGCGTGCCTTTGGGCGGCGAAGGCGAGGGATTCTTCTGGGCCGACGAGCTGTTCGTGTCCGATCGCCACACCGTTGCCCAGGGCGAACTCACCGGCCGCCATCACCTGGCCTTCCAGGCACACGATGTGGCGATGGTGCACGCCTTCCATGCCGCCGCACTCGCACACGGTGGCCGTGACAACGGCGCGCCGGGCGTGCGCCCGTATCACCCAAGTTATTACGCCGCGTTTGTGCTCGACCCGGATGGCAACAACATCGAAGCGGTCTTCCATGGTCCTGCGCGACGCAGTGCGGAGGCGGTGCAAATCACTTACTGATGCCGAAGTTTCATAACTGGTATTCATTTTCCAACATGGTGCAAACCAGGCCGCACCACTGCAGGCGTGGTGCAAGCAACGCATCACTTTGGTGCACGATGACAACGATGGCAGTAGCACGTCATTGATGACAGTTACTTGCGCAACGTAACCAAAATTTGACATGTGGTTACGCGTGGTTAATGGTTGGGAACGCACCGCAGCTGCCGCAACGGACGCGGCCCGGGAAGGGGGCCCCTGCGATGCATCCGTTCCCCACTCGGAGTTGTCACCGCATGAATTGCAAGACCAGTCCACTCGCTGTTGCCGTTGTTCTTGCACTCTCGTTTTCCGCTTCACCTGCCGTCGCACAGTCGCAGGCGCCTACCCAGAAGACCCTCGACACGCTGATCGTGACCGGTACGCGCGTGGCCGATCGCACCGTGGCCGAATCGGCCTCGCCGATCGACATCATTTCGCCGCAGGCACTGGAATCCACCGGCACCACCGAGCTGGCCACCGCGCTGTCGCGCGCGATCCCCTCGCTGAATTTCCCCCGCCCGGCCATCTCCGATGGTTCGGATGCAGTGCGCCCTGCGCAGCTGCGCGGCCTGTCGCCCGATCAGGTGCTGGTGCTGGTCAACGGCAAGCGCTATCACAGCACCGCGCTGATCAACCTCAATGACACCCAGGGGCGCGGCTCCTCGCCCGCCGACCTCAACACCATTCCGATCGCCGCCGTGGAGCGCATCGAAGTGCTGCGCGATGGCGCATCGGCGCAGTACGGCTCGGATGCGATTGCCGGCGTGATCAACATCGTGCTCAAGGGCAGCGGCGAAGGCGGCAGCGTCAATGGCCGCTACGGCAAGTACAGCGCCGGCGACGGCGAGCAGTATCAGTTGTCCGGCGATGCCGGCTTCAGCTTTGCCGGTACCGGCAAGGTGCACCTGGCCGCGCAGGCCGGGCATTCGGATCAGACCAACCGCGCGCTGCCGTTCCAGGGCCGCGTGGAGCAGCGCTACGGCGATCCCGAGATCGACCAGGGCGCGGTGTCGTTCAACGGCGAATACAGCCCCACCGATTACCTGACCTTCTACTCGTTCGGCATGGTCAGCCGGCGCGAAGTGCTCTCCAACGGCTACTTCCGCTTTGCCGGCGACAACCGCAACCGCCCGGAAATTTACCCGGACGGCTTCCTGCCGCAGATCTACAACGTCAGCAAGGACGTCTCGTGGGTGGGCGGTTTGAAGACCTCCACCGAAGGCGGCTTGAACATCGATCTGAGCTACAACTACGGCCAGAACAACCTCACCTTCGATGTGCGCAACAGCTTGAACAACAGCTTAGGGCTGACAAGCCCCACCGACTTCCATGCCGGTACGCTGGAAGTCACCCAGAACGTGCTCAACGCCGACTTCACCAAGACGCTCGACTGGGGTCTGGCCTACCCGGTCACGCTGGCCTTCGGTGCGGAATGGCGCGGCGAGAAGTTCAACCAGTCGCCCGGTGATGCGGCGTCTTCGGCCAATGGCGGCATTCCCTCGGCCAACGGCGCGCTGATTCCCGGTGCGCAGGTATTCCCCGGCTTCAAACTCTCCGATGCCGGCTACTACAACCGCAACAGCCACTCGGCCTATGTGGACCTAGAAGCGGATCTCACCGAGAAGCTGTCGGCCGGCCTGGCCGGGCGCTATGAGAAGTACAGCGACTTCGGCGACACCGCCACCGGCAAGCTGTCGCTGCGCTACGCGTTCACCGACAAGGTGGCGCTGCGTGCCACCGCCTCCACCGGCTTCCGCGCACCGTCGCTGCAGCAGCAGAATTTCCAGTCGATTGCCACGCAGTTCCTCAACGTGGCGCAGCCCAATGGCGGCGTGTCGGCGATTCCGTTCGAGATCGGCACCTTCCGTACCGACAACCCGGCCGCCATCGCGCTCGGTGCCGAACCGCTCAAGGCCGAAGAGTCCAAGAACTACGGCCTGGGCGTGGTGTTGCAGCCGGTGGAGAATCTCTACATCACCGTCGATGCGTACCGCATCGACATCGATGACCGCATCGTGCTGTCGGAGAACCTCACCTCCATCGCAGCGCGCAACTACCTGCAGGCCAATGGCTTCCCGGGGATCGGCGGCGGGCGCTACTTCACCAATGCGGTGGACACCAAGACACAGGGCGTGGACGCGGTCGGCACCTATCGCTGGAACCTGGACAGCGGCAGCTTGGAGCTGACCACCGGCTACAACTACAACAAGACCGAGGTCGAACAGATCGCGGCCAATCCGCCCGCGCTGGAAGCCATCGATCCGGGCGCGGTGCGCATCGGCCGTGCAGAGCTCGGCCGCATCACCGAAGGCACGCCGCGCGACAAGTTCTTCCTGGGCGGCACCTGGTCGCCGGGCAACTGGTCGTTCACCGGCACCGCCACGCGTTGGGGCGAATTCACCACCTTCGGCACCAACGCCGGCAGCGACCAGACCTATGCCGCGAAGTGGACGCTGGACCTGGCCGCCTCCTACAAGCTCGGCAGCTGGAACTTCACCGTCGGTGGCGACAACGTGCTCAACGAATATCCGGACCGTCAGGAAGCCGGCCTGGGCACGCGGACCTACCTGCCCTACAGCAGCGCCTCGCCGTTCGGTTTCAACGGCGCCTTGGTGTACGCCAACGTGAACTACAAGTGGTAAGTCACTAGGACAACCGGCAACGCCTCCTCGCGGTGGCGTTGCCGGTGCTCCATTGCGGTATCCGCCCCGGCGCCTCGGGCAACGACGCGCCGGGGTTATCCCTCATTCGGTGCATTGATCGGCCTGCAGCCGCGCCCTTTCCCGGCGCGGCCACTGCGGCAACCAGTACACCTGCATTGACTGCACCTGCCCCACGCAAGGACGAACGGCGCCATCGCTGCGGTTGCAGTGCAACTGCCCGCCGCTGTCGCGCTCCTGCATGCCGCATGGCCGTGCGTTTGCTGCTCCATCCATTTCCCCCTGCTTCCCTTTCCTCCTGAGCGCCTCATCCCATGCACACGTCCACGTCTCTTTCGATTGCGGTTTCCATCGCGCTGGCCGCCAGCGCGTTCGCCGGTACCGCGCAGGCACAGCAGCCGCCCCCACAGAAAACCCTCGACACCTTGATCGTCACCGGCACGCGCGTGAGCGACCGCACCGTGGCCGAATCCGAATCGCCGATCGACATCATCACCGAGCAGTCGTTGCAGGCCACCGGTGCGACCGATATCGCCACCGCGCTCGGCAAGCTGCTGCCGTCCTTGAACTTCCCGCGCCCGGCCATTTCCGACGGTAACGATGCCGCGCGCCCGGCCACGCTGCGCGGCCTGTCGCCGGATGCGGTGCTGGTGCTGGTGGATGGCAAGCGCTATCACACCTCTGCGCTGATCAACTACAACCCGTATGTCGGGCGCGGCTCGGCGCCGGCCGACCTCAACTCGCTGCCGATGTCGGCGGTGGCGCGCATCGAAGTGCTGCGTGATGGCGCCTCGGCGCAATACGGCTCCGATGCGATCGCCGGCGTGGTCAACATCGTGCTCAAGCACGGTGCCAGGACCGGCGACAACAGCGTGTCGGTCAACGGTGGTTTCATGGACAAGGGCGACGGCGAGCAGAACGGCATCGACGGCTCGGTCGGCATGGGCTTCGGCGGCACCGGCGGCGATACCACGCCGGGCTGGGTGCGGCTGTCGTGGAACTACCAGAACACCATGAGCACCAACCGCGGCGAAAACACCAACCGCGCCACCACCGTGCCCGGCACGCCCAACCCCGGTGGCGTGCCGTACCAGCGCCACGGCGACCCGAAGTCCACGTTCTACCAGGGCCTGGCCGCGTTCGGCTACGAGTTCTCGCCAAACCTGGAACTGTACGGCCACTTCAGTGCCAGCCGCCGCGAGGTGACCTCCAACGGCTATTACCGCGCCGCCGACAACCCCGCGCGCAATGTTCCTTCGATCTACCCGAACGGCTTCCTGCCGCAGATCTACAACCCGGTCAACGACCGCTCGGCAGTGCTCGGCATCAAGGGCAGCACCGAGAGCGAGTGGAACTGGGATCTGTCGGCGTCATACGGCAAGAACGACATGAGCTTCAACATCCTCAACAGCATCAACACCAACCTGTTCTATACCACCGGTGCATCGCCGACCAACTTCAACTCCGGCGGCTTTGAAACCCAGCAGGGCACGGTGAATCTGGACATCAGCCGCGCCTTCGACTGGGGCCTGGCGTACCCGGTCAATGTCGCTTTCGGCGCCGAGCATCGCCAGGACCGCTACCGCATCACCGCCGGCTCGCCGGACTCGTATTTCTTCGATCCAAACACCATCAATCCGGCCGATGGCGCGCCCTACCCCGGCGGCGCGCAGGTGTTCTCCGGGCTGGAGCCGTCGGTGGCGGGCAAGTTCGGCAGGCATAGCAACGCGGTCTACGCCAACCTGGAAGCCAACCTCACCGAGAAGCTCTCCGGCGGTATCGCCGGGCGCTATGAAAACTATAGCGATGCCGGCGCCACGCGTTCGGGCAAGCTGTCGGCGCGTTATGCCTTCACCGACACGTTCTCGCTGCGCGGCACGATCTCGAATGGCTTCCGCGCGCCGTCGCTGGCCCAGCAGAACTACGCCTCGGTGGTGACGCTGATCCAGAACGGCGAGCTGGTGCAGGTGGGCACCTACCGCACCTCCGACCCGGTGGCACTGGCGCTGGGCGCACGCCCGCTGAGCCCGGAAAAATCCAGCAACTACGGCCTGGGCGGTGTCTGGCAGCCAACTTCCAACTTCACCTCCAGCCTGGACGTGTACCAGATCCGCATCTGGGACCAGATTCTGTATTCGGACCAGTTGCAATTGGCGCAGCCGATCGGCCAGGTGGCCGCGGTGCAGTTCTTCGTCAACGGTGCCACCAGCCGCACGCGCGGCGTGGACTGGGTCAACAGCTACATCGCCGATCTGGGCGAGCTGGGCCAGCTGACCCTGGGTGCCAGCGCCAACTACAACAAGACCACCATCCTGGAGTTGTCCAACCCCAACTTCGGCCGCGCCAGCCAGGGCCTGCTCACCGATGCCACGCCGCGCACCAAGTACATGGCCTCGGCGGATTGGGCGATCGGTGGATTCACGCTCAACGGCAACGCGACGCGTTACGGCTCCATCAAACGCATCAGCGACCCGGTCGACGGCAGCCAGGACCAGACCTATGACGCACGCTGGATCCTGAACCTGTCCGCCAGCCAGACCTGGAACGCCTTCACCTTCACCGTGGGCGCGGACAACCTCACCAACCAGTACCCGACCAAGGCGCAGCTGACCACCGCCTACGACGACCGTGCCGGCGGCCTGCAGTATTCCTCGCTGTCCCCGTTCGGCTTCAACGGCCGTTACTGGTATGGCCGGGTGACTTACCGGTTCTGATCGAGCTCGCAGACCGAAAAGGGCCTGCGCGCGGTGTGCATGCGCAACGCGCGCTAGGTCTTAGCGACTCAAGACGCCTGCGTTGATCGCGATGGCGACCAACGCATGCATGCATGCAACAGGCATCACTGCTAACGCTGTGGTGCCTGTTTTATTTTCGAGCCTGCATGCACATGCATGCGCAGCAGGTGCTGCACGCCGCAGCGCAGGCCCTGCAGCAATGCTGCGTCACCAGGACGCCAGTAGCGCATCCACTCCGCGCAGGTTGGCGCGATCGTTCCAGTGCAGCGCATCGAGCTGCTCCAGGCGCAAGGCCGGCAGCTGCGTGAGCAACGCGGTAAGCGCAGCTTCCATCTCGATCAAGGCGAGCCGGTTGCCCAGGCAATGGTGGATGCCGCCACCGAATGACAGCGCACGCCCCTGCTGGCGCATCAGGTCCAGCGACTGCGGCGCACTGAACTGCCGCGTATCGTGGTTGGCCGCACCCAGCATCAGATACAGCATGGTGCCGGCGTGCAGCTGCACGCCATCGAGTTCAAAGTCCTGCAGCACCGTGCGCACCGCCATCTGCACCGAGCTGTCGTAGCGCATACATTCGAGCACCGCATTGGGCATCAATGCCGGAGTGTTGCGCAGCAACGCCAACTGCTCGGGATGTTGGTGCAAGGCAATCAGCGCATTGCAGATCATGTTGGAGGTGGTTTCGTGGCCGGCGAAGAACAGCAGGATCACGTTGAAGACGATCTCATCGGTACTCAGGCGGCGGCCGTTGTCTTCGGCATGGATGAAGCGCGAGATCAGGTCCTCGCCCTGGCTGCCGCGGCGATCCTCGATGACCGCACGAAAATAGACGTCCAGCTGGTTGTAAGCCGCAGCGGTGGTTTCCAGTTCTTCGGCGGTCATGATCGCGTCGAAGACCTTGCCCAGCGCGCTGGTCGCCTGGCCCACACCGGTGGCATCGGCAGGATCGATACCCAGCATGCGGCAGATGATCGCAACCGGGAGCGGAAAGGCGAAATCCTTGAGCAGATCACCGCGACCATTTGCACGAAATTGCGCGATCAACTCCGCTGCACTGTCGGTGGCCACCTCGCGCATGCGCTCCATCTGCCGCGCGGTGAAGGCCTGGGTCATCAGCCCACGCAACTGTGTATGTGCCGGTGGATTGAGCAGCAGGAACATGCGGCTCATGCCCTGGAACAACGGCAGCTCCACCGCCGCCTCGCCATAGCGCAGGCGGATGCTTTCCAGATAATCACGGCCCATGTGGCGGTCGCTGAGCAGGCGGTCGACCACCGCGTAGTGACCGGTCATCAGCCGGTGCGGAGCGACCTCCACCAGTGGCCCCGCAGCGCGCAAACGTGCGTAAGTGGGGTACGGGTCCTGCCGAAAAGCCGGTGTTGCAAAGTCGCTGAGCTGCATAGGGGTTCCGTGCAATGCCTGCCTTTCGCGGTTGCGAGGGCGGTATGGCGCGTGTGCGGCCAGGCGCCGCACACATCGACCGCGCCCAGTGTTGCGTGCTCATCGGCGCGTGCCCTGCCGCAGCGCGAAGCGGTGTCCGGAAAGTCGAGGAGATTGGAGCGTTGAGGTGCGCCACGTGCAGGAGGTGGCTACTCGGCGGTCACCTGCTATTGGGAGAGGTCGCCGGCGCAGCGGCTACTGCGTGGCGCGACGATGGGCGCTATGTCTGCTCCGCTGGCAACCAGCCCACGCGGTGTCGATCGCGGTCTTCGCCGGTGTTGCGGCGTGCAGGCAAGCAGGCTCTTGCGTTGCGCGATGTGCTGCCGCCGTGCGTGGCGCAGCTGTTGTTCGTGGAGCGGACAAGCCGGGAAGGCTACGTGGGCTCGCTAGCATCGCGGTGTGTGTGTTGACGCTGCGCCGCGGCAACGGTGCTCCACGTGCACTAAAGCGGAGCTGCGGGGCTCGCTGATGCGGAATCTCCCCCACAGGTAACGCGCCAACTGCAACTGTCCCGGACTGCGACTGCGCTGAACTACGAATGCAGCTACAACCGCAGAGCGAGGCCCAACGCGCCGAGCAAGCGATGCCCACGATTACTACTACCGGCCTACGCGATTCCCGCTTCGCCGCTGCCTCATCGCATCACGGTGGGTGAACAGCCCAGGCTGCGCCACACGCACGCAAGCAGTGCCGAGTGCCCGCGCCGGCATCTGCATCTGCGCGCATCAGCACGCCACGATGACCACGCGATGCGTGCACTAGCTGCTTGCCGCCGCACACGCCGCCAGCAGCCACGCAAAGACCTCCACGCGTGTCGCATCGCGTTAATCGAGCGCTGTGTACTATTGGCGTCCGGCCAACCGGACCGCCCCGCGGTCCTGTTCCCCTCGCGCCGGACTCCAGCAAACAGGTTGCATGCCCGCAGGCGATGCCCGGCGCAGTGCCGTTGGCTGGCTGCAACTCGCCGTCTCCCGGACACTCTCACAACGGATTGGAATGCATCACGACACCAGCCTCATCGACATCATTGCCGTCGGCCTCGCGGTCGCCTTCGTGCTGGGCACGCTCGCACAAAAGGTCAAGCTCTCGCCGCTGGTTGGCTATTTATTGGCCGGCGTGTGCGTCGGGCCATTTACGCCGGGCTTCGTGGCCGACCAGACCATGGCCAACCAGCTCTCCGAGCTGGGCGTGATGCTGCTGATGTTCGGTGTGGGCCTGCACTTCTCGCTCGACGACCTGATGGAAGTGAAGTGGATCGCGGTGCCCGGTGCGCTGGCGCAGATCGTGGTGGCCACACTGCTGGGTTGGGCGTTGGCATGGAGCATGGGCTGGCCGCTGATGCAGGGGCTGGTGTTCGGCCTGGCCTTGTCGGTGGCGAGCACCGTGGTCCTGCTGCGTGCGCTGGAAGAACGCCGCCTGCTGGAAACCCAGCGCGGCCGGATCGCAGTGGGCTGGTTGATTGTCGAAGACCTGGTGATGGTGATCGCGTTGGTGCTGCTGCCGGCGCTCGCCAATGTGCTCGGCGGCAGCGCCGGCGCTGCCGAACATGCCGGCGAGTCCACATCGCTACTGGCCGCACTGGGCTGGACGCTGCTGAAGATGGTGGCCTTCGTCGCGGTGATGCTGGTGGTTGGGCGCCGGGTGATCCCATGGTCGCTGGAAAAAGTTGCCGCCACCGGCTCGCGCGAATTATTCACCCTGGCCGTGCTCGGCATTGCGCTGGGCGTGGCGTTCGGGTCGGCGAAGTTGTTCGGCGTGTCGTTCGCGCTGGGGGCGTTCTTCGCCGGCATGTTGCTCAAGGAGTCCGAGCTCAGCCATAAGGCGGCCAGCGATTCGCTGCCGCTGCGCGATGCATTCGCGGTGCTGTTCTTCGTATCGGTGGGCATGTTGTTCGACCCGATGATCCTGATCGCCCATCCCTGGCAGGTGCTGGCCACCTTCCTGACCGTGACCGTTGGCAAGTCGCTGGCGGCGTTCGTGATCGTGCGCGCTTTCGGCCACCCCACCGGCACCGCGCTCACCATTTCCACCAGCCTGGCGCAGATCGGCGAATTTTCTTTCATCCTGGCCGGGCTCGGCGTGCAGTTGGCGATCCTGCCTGAAACCGGGCGCGACCTGATCCTGGCTGGCGCCTTGCTGTCGATCGTGGCCAACCCGTTCCTGTTCTCGTGGTTGGACCGTTGGCAGGCCAAGCAGGCCCAAGACGCCCCGGCGACGGTGGAGCCGGAACTGCCGCCCGGCCCGCCGCTGCAACTGGACGGCCACGCCATCGTGATCGGCTATGGCCGCGTAGGCAGCGCGCTGGCGCAACTGCTGCGCAGCCGCGGCGTGCCGGTACTGGTGATCGACGACAACGGCGACCACGTGGCCAAGGCGCACGCGGCCGGCATCCCGGGCATCCGTGGCAGCGCCGCGGCCGACCGCGTGCTGGCCGAAGCACGCCCGGAGCAGGCCAAGATTGCGATCCTGGCCATCCCGCAGCCGTTGGAAGCCGGCGAAGCGCTGGCCAAACTGCGCGCACTCAACCCGTCACTGACCTTGCTGGCCCGCGCGCACAGCGATGCAGAAGTGAAGCACCTGCTCGAACACGGCGCCGACGGCGCAGTATTGGCCGAACGCGAGCTGGCGTACTCGCTGGCCGAGATGGTGATGTCCACCCCGCCGTATCGCGCATTGCGTGTGCCCGCGTCGTAATTGGCGACAACACGTCGCCTTTCAAAAAGACGCCCGCCAACACGCACTGTAGGCGGGCGTTTTGCCGTGCGAGTTCCAATGCGCCGCCATGCGGAAATGCGACTCGCGACCCAGAAAAACGCCCTTCAACACACTTGATAATCATTCCCATCAAGCGCAGGATGAGCGCCCGTTCTCTTGGCGGACTCATCCATGTCACTGCATGTGGGCGTTCTGAATGCACTGCCGAGCGTGCAGCTATGCGAACTGCTGGGCCGCATCGGCTACGGGTTTGTGGTGCTGGACCTGGAACACGTGCTGCGCGCGCCAGACGAACTGGAACACGCCATCCGCGCCTGCGAGTTGTCCGGTTGTGAGGCCTGGGTGCGGGTGCCGGAGGTGGACGAGAAACTGATCGGCCGCGTGCTGGATGCAGGTGCACGTGGCATCGTGATTCCGCGCGCCGAATCGGCTGCGCAGATCGCTGAGGCGATTGCCGCGGCACGCTTTCCGCCGCTGGGCCGGCGCGGCATCACCGGCGGCCGCGTCACCGGCTTCGGCAACGTCGATCTGCCCACCTATATCGCGCAGGCCAACCGCGACATCCGCATCGTGCCGATGATCGAAAGCGCGGCCGGCATTGCGGCGTTGCCGCAGATTCTGGCCGTGCCCGGCGTGGCGCTGGTGATGGAAGGCGCGCTCGATCTTGCGCTGGATCTGGGCCTTGGGCCGCAGCCCACGCATCCACAGGTGTGGGCCTTGCTGCTGCAAATGGACGCGCAATGCCGCAGCGCTGCGGTGCCGTTCTGCCCCAACCCACGTACCGACGCGCAACGCACGCACTGGCTGCAGCAACCGGATCTGCGCTGGCTGCTTGCCGGCGAAGACCGTGCCCTGATCCAACGCGCATTTCGCGCCCAGTTGACCACCTTTGCCGCACCCCTTTCATCACCCGCCTGCAGGAGCACGCCGTAGATGCCGACGTTCCGTTTCCACGCCCTGGCCATTGCCATCGCCGCCACCACCTTGAGCGCTGCACCGCTGGCGCAGGCCGGCGAGACCGACGGCACTGCGGTTGAGACCGACACTTCGATTCGCGCGCTCGATGCGGTGCAGGTGCAAGGCAGCCTGCTGGGCCGCTCCAAGCCCGAAGACGTGCAGCGCTACGCCGGCAGCCGCCAGGTGATCGACCGCGAACAACTGCGCAACGGCGGCAATCGCTCATTGGACGATGCCCTGCAGCGCGTGCCCGGCATCAAGATCTTCGACGAAACCGGCACCGGCGCCCTGCCGCAAATCATGCTGCGCGGCCTGTACGAAAGCCGCAGCGGGCGCGTGCAGGTGCTGGAAGACGGCATTCCGCTCGCACTGGCGCCGTACGGGCAAACCAGCCTGTCGCTGTTCCCGGTGGGCTTGAACCAGATCGACCGCATCGACATCGTGCGCGGCGGCGCGGCCGTGCAATACGGGCCCAACAATGTGGGCGGCGTGATCAACCTGGTCAGCAAGGAGATTCCCAGCGACTGGACCACCACCCTGGCGCACAAGATCACCGCCGGTGGCCAGGGCCAGTTCCTGCAGGACAGCGCGCTGAGCAGCGGTGGCTACGTCACCGACAACGTTGGCCTGCAGGTGGATGCCAACCGCACCTACGGCGAGTACTGGCGCACGCACAGCGACACCGACATCAGCAACCTGCGCGTGCGTGCGGAGTGGTGGATCGACGACACCAAGCTACTCAAGGCCAGCGTGCAGCGGTATCTGGTGGACATGGATCTGGCCGGCGCGCTGAGCCCGGACGATTACCGCCGCGATCCACGCCAATCCACTCGGCCGCTGGACAGTTTCAACGGCCGCACTACGCGCGCGTCGTTGAGCTACGAGCAGGTGTTTGGCGACTGGGGCCCGCTGCAGGACGTGCGGCTGTCATGGACCAACTTCAGCGCGCGCAGCAGCCGCAACTTCATTGTCGGCATGCGCCAGGCTGCCACCGAAACCTGGCGTTCGGATCTGCCACCGCAACTGCGCCAGACGGCGCCGCGTGATTTTCGTGTGGTCGGCAGTGAGCCGCGCCTGACCTGGCGCATGGGCGATGCCGGCGGCGTGCAGCAACAATGGACCGCCGGCGTGCGCGCGGTGCATGAAGACATCGATTTTCTGGTCGGCAATCTGCGCCTGCGCGATGGCCTGTTCACCAGCGTGCGCGATTGGCAGTTCGAAGACCGTGCGTTGGCGGCCTATGTCAGCAACGCGATCACGCTGCCGGATGCACGCCTGACCATCACCCCGGGCCTGCGCTACGAGCGACTGGATTCGCGCTATTTCAACCGCACCACCGGCGTGAGTACGCTCAACCAGACCCGCGATGTGCTGCCGGGCCTGACGGTTGGCTTCCAGGCCAACGACCAGTGGTTCGTGTATGCGGACGGGCAACGCTCGATGCGTGCGCCGCAGGTGACCCAGATCATCTTCGGCAACAATCTGGACGCGGAGCTGGCCTGGAATTACGAGCTCGGTACACGCTATCAACCCAATGAGCGCACCCGCATCCAGGTGGGCGCCTACCTCATTGATTTCGATCAGCAGATCCAGTTGGACAACACCACGCGGGTGTTCCGCAACCTCGGCAAGACACGCCATCAAGGTGGCGAGCTGGAACTGCAATGGAGCCCGGAGCAACTGCGTGCGCTGACCCTCAACGCCGGCTACGCGTATCTGGATGCACGGCAGGAATCGGGTGCGTTCGATGGCCTGCGTGTGCCTTACACCTCGCGTAACCAGATCACGCTGGGCGGCACCTACGCGCTCGGTCATACCACTGTCGCGCTGTCGAGTTACTACTTCAGCAAGGCCTATAGCGATGCCGCCAACACGGTGCAGGAAAATGCCATTGCCTCGGTTGGCGAACTGCCGTCGTACTGGGTGTGGAATACGCAAGTGAGCCACACCTTGCTGGAACGCGGCGGGCAGAAGCTGAGTGCGTCGTTGGCGATCAACAACGTGTTCGACCGGCAGTACTGGTTCCGCGGCGTGGATACCAGCCCCTGGGGCCGCCAGGCTGCGCCCGGGCGCACCGTGACTGCAGGACTCGAATACACGTTCTGAGTTGCGCCACGCGGCAGCCGCATCACGCTGCCGCACTACCGAAGACAGTGCGCATGAAGCGCACTCCGCGCCGCGCTGCGGCGATGCGACCTGCTGCGTCGTAGGCCACCCCGTGTCGCGTGTGCGACGCCAGGCAGCCCGCTCTACACCGGTTGACCCACCGTCCTGTCGAACGAGAGCTGCCATGAACGCAACACCCGATGCACCGCTGGTGATCCTGACCCACGTTTGCCACCCGGCAATCACCGATGGCTTCCTGCCTGCAGCACACGCGCAGGGTCTGCCGGTGTGGCTGCTGACCGACCATCGCCTGGAGCATCTTGCGCACTTCAACGCGCACCCAGCGCACGCGCCGCAGCGGGTGATCGCCTGCGATGTGTTCAATCCGCTGGGCGTGCTGGACGTGCTGCACGACGCCGGCGTGCGCCCACGTGCGGTGTTCAGCAACAGCGATCACCTGCAGACCAGCACCGCGCTGGTGGCTGCCGGCCTGGGGCTGCCCGGCAAGGACTGGCAGGTGTGCTACGCCGCCAAGAACAAGGCGGCGATGCGCCAGCGCCTGCAGGCGCGTGGGCTGCCATCGCCCTGGTTTTGCACGCTGGCGCCGGGCGCGGCCTTGCCTGCGCAGATCCCGTGGCCGGTGGTGGCCAAACCGCGCGAGGGCGTGGCCAGCCTGGATGTGCGCCAGTGCGCCGATGCCGCGCAATTGCAGGCGTATCTGGACGATGTGTGGCAACGCCACCCGCAACGCACGGTGTTGCTGGAAGGCTTGCTGGAAGGTGACCTTTTCACGCTGGAAACGCTGGGCGACGGGCAGCACCTGCAGGCCATTGGCGGGTTCAAGGTGCGGCTGTCGCCGCCGCCGCATTTTGTCGAATGCGAGGCGCAGTGGGACGCGCAGGTGGACACGCCGGTGATCGCGCAGGCGTTGGCGCAATTGCGTGCATTCGGCGTGGGCTTCGGGCTATGCCATAGCGAATTCATCCTGACCCGCGACGGGCCAGTGCTGGTGGAGATCAACTACCGCAGCATCGGCGACCGGCGCGAATTCCTGCTCGATGCAATGTTCGGCCAGCAGTGGTTTGCCGCCGCGCTGGCACCGCATCTGGGCCAGCCGCTGCCACCGCTGCACAGCAAGCGCACGCACGCCTTGTTGCGCTATTACGTGGCCGAACATGCCGGCGAGCTGGTCAGTGCCAGCGACGACCGCCACCACCGCAGCGTACACAGCGATGTGCAGTACCGCCGCATGCGCGTGCCCGGCGAGCAGATCCGGCTCAGCCATTCCAACAAGGATTACCTCGGTGTGCTGAGCGCACTGGCGCGCGATGCCGATGCACTGCAGCAGGCCGTGCAACAGGCCGAAGCCGGCCTGCAGTGGCGGATCGACCCACCGGAGTTGCGCGCATGAGCAACGCGACTGATCAGCACTACATCACCACGCGCATCATCGATGCCTGCCTGCGCGAAGATCTGTGCGGCATCGCCAGCCGCGGCAACGCGGCCACGCCCGATGCCGCGCTGCTGGCGCACTGGGCCGCGCCGCAGCCGCCCACCCAGTGGTGGCGCATCACACACCTGCCCGATGGCACCGTATGGCTACCGATTCACCACGGGGGTTATCTGCAGCGGATCAGCGCGTGCACCGATCGCTGGCTGGTGCAGCGCGGCACGGCGGTGCAGCTGGAACACGGCGCGGCCGCCTGGCTGCAACGCCTCAGCCAGGGGCTGGATCCGGACACGCAACAGTTGCACCGTGCCTACGCCGATGAAGCCGCGTGCGCCGCCGCACATCGCGGCCTGGCACGCGACGCGTATGCCGCCCAGGCACCGGACCTGGCGCAGGCCCTGCACGCAGCGGATGCAGCCGAGCGCGCGTACCGCTGCGACCAGCTGGCCAGCTACCGCGACCACCCGTTCTATCCCACCGCACGCGCCAAGGCCGGCTTGGCGCCCGCCGAACTGCGCGCCTATGCACCGGAATTCGCACCAACCTTCGCGCTGCATTGGCTGGCCATTCCGCAGGCGGAGGTGAGTTGCACCAGCACGCAGCCTGCGGACCTATGGCCGGACCTTGCACGCGTGGGGTTGCCGGCCGAACTCGCGCAGACACACCAGCTCTGGCCAGTGCATCCGCTGGTGTGGGCGCGGCTGGAACAGGACGGGTTTGCACTTCCTGCCGGTAGCGTGCGTGCACCGCTGACGTACCTGCCGGTGCGCCCGACGCTGTCGGTGCGCACGCTGGTGCCGCTGCAGCATCCGCACCTGCATCTCAAACTGCCGATCCCGATGCGCACGCTCGGCGCATTGAACCTGCGCCTGATCAAGCCCTCCACGTTGTACGACGGCCATTGGCTGGAGCAGGCGCTGCGTCGCATCGATGCGCACGACGCCGCCCTGCGCGGGCGCTGCGTGTTCGTTGACGAATCCCACGGTGGGCACGTCGGGCAGACCCGGCATCTGGCCTACCTGTTGCGGCGCTACCCACCGCTGGACACCGCCACCCTGGTGCCCGTGGCTGCGCTGTGCGCCCTGATGCCCGATGGCCGGCCGATGGCGATCCATCTGGCTGAGACGTTCAGCGGTGGCGACCTGCTGGCCTGGTGGCGCGACTACACCGAACTGCTGCTTGCCGTGCATCTGCGGCTATGGCTGCGCTATGGCATCGCGCTGGAAGCCAACCAGCAAAACAGCGTGCTGGTGTATGCGCCCGGCCAGCCCACACGCCTGCTGATGAAGGACAACGATGCCGCACGCATCGCGCTGCCGCAGCTGCGCGCGCAGCTGCCCGAGATCGACACGCTCGGCCCGCTGCACGATGCACGCATTGCAGTGGACGATGCGCAGGCACTGGCGCAGATGTTCTGCACGATCGTGTTGCAGCTGGATCTGCAGGCCGTGCTCGAGGGCCTGGCCGAATGGCAACCCGCGTTGCGGGCACCGCTGTATGCGCAGCTGCAGGCGCAACTGGCGCAGACGCTGGCGCAGCTGGACGCCGAGCGCATCGACACCGCACCGGCGCGGCGCTTGCTCGCCGCACCGCAGCTACCGGTGAAGTACCTGCTCAGCGCCGGCAGCCTGCTGAGCAAACAGCACACCGGAGCACGCGATATCAACAAGTTCTACGGCGACAGCGCACCCAACCCGTTCGGCGCGGCCTTTGCCGATACCGAGGACGCGGCACTGCGCCAGCGGGTGGCGCAGCGATGACGCGCATCCTCGGCCCGGTGCTGGCTGCGCATTACCTGGCCGCCTTCACCGCACTGGGCATGCCGCTGTTTCTGCCGCAGGTGCTGGCCGAACTGGCACCGTCGGCGGCAATCGGTTGGAGCGGCGTGCTGTATGTGCTGCCAACCCTGTGCACCGCACTCACCGCGAGCACCTGGGGGCGGCTGGCCGATCGGTATGGACGCAAGCGTTCGCTGCTGCGTGCCCAACTCGGGCTGGCGCTGGGCTTTGCAATCGCCGGCTTCGCACCCACCCTGCCCTGGCTGGTGGTCGGGCTGATCGTGCAGGGCACCTGCGGCGGCTCATTGGCGGCGGCCAACGCGTACCTGGCCAGCCAGCCGCAGGCTGGGCCATTGGCGCGTGCACTGGACTGGACCCAGTACTCGGCACGGTTGGCGATGGTCAGTGCGCCGGCCTTGCTCGGGCTTGCGGTGGCGCTGGGGCCGGCGCAAGCCTTGTACCGCGCGTTGGCGCTACTGCCGCTGGTGGCCTTCGCGCTGACCTGGCGCTTGCCGGCCGACCAACCGGCTCCACCCGCCCACAGCCCGCGCACCGCATCGCCACGCGCCACCCAGGCACTGCCCTCCATGGCCAGCGCGAATTGGCCGGCATTGATGGTGGCGCAGTTCCTGTTCTGCTTCGCGATGGTTGTGACGTTTCCGTATTTCATTCCGTATGCGCTGGCGCGCGGTGCCGGGGACGACGCGTTGGCTGGCCTGCTCTACAGCCTGCCGCATCTGGTCTATCTGGTGGTGCTGCCGTGGTGGCGGCGCGGCGATGGCGCGGCCTGGCTGGTGCCTGGCTTGCTGCTGTTTGCACTGGCCTGCGCATGGCAGGCATTTCTCGACGGCACCGTGGCCATGGCGGGTGCGCGCCTGCTGTTCGGGCTGGGCATGTTGTTCGGCCTGCGTGGGCTCAACCGCAGCCTGGCTGCCGTGGCCACTGGCCAGGGCGCCGGGCGTCTGTTCGGCCGCTTCGATGCCTGCGGCAAATGGGCCGGCGTGCTGGCCGGCGTCGCCGCCGGTGCGCTGACCCAGCGCTGGGGCCCGACCACACCGTTCCTGGCCGCCGCCCTGGCGGCCGCCGCTGCTGCGCTCACCGTCCTGGTGCGCTTTCCGTCGAGGAGAACTGCCGATGTCGCCGCACACGATGCCTGACCCCTGGTTCGACAGCATGGCCGATGCACAGGCCTGCGCCTGCTGGTTGAATTGCTACCTGCGCGAGTTCGCCATCCCGCGTGGCACTGCCGACTTCGACTACACCGGCCCGGATCGTCCCGGCGCACGCAGCGCAGACGATCGCTGGCTGCGGATCGCATTGGGGGACGCGGGCGTGCTGTGCGTGCGCATTGCCCATGCCGACCGGCTGGGCCGCTGCCGGTTCGTGTCCACCCCGTTCCTCAAGGCCGCCGGGCAGCCCTGGCAAAGCCTGGACGCGCATGCATTGGCGCGCAGTCTGCTACAGGCGCTGGGCAGCACGCATGCGGTCAACCCGGAACTGTTGTCGCAAAGCGACAACAGCGTGGCAATCACCGCCGCGTTACTGCGCCAGGCACAGGCCGCCACGCCCAGCGGCGATGCGTTGATCGATGCCGAGCAGGCCTTGCTGTGGGGCCACGCACTGCACCCCACGCCCAAAAGCCGCGAAGGTGTGGCGCTGGCGCAGGTCCTGGCCTGCGCACCGGAAGCACGTGTGGCGTTTGCGTTGTACTGGTTCCGCATCGACCCGCGGCTGCTGCGCGTGCAAGGCCGCGATGTGCGTGCCACCTTGCAACAGCTCAGCGGCCACGCCGATCTATACCCCTGCCACCCGTGGGAAGTGCAACGCCTGCGCGATGATCCACTGCTGCAGGAATTGCAGGCACGCGGCGCGATCACACCTGTCGGCGTGTTGGGCGAGCCACTGCGGCCCACCTCGTCGGTGCGCACGCTGTACCACCCGGCGCTGGCGTATTTCCTCAAGTGTTCGGTGCATGTGCGCTTGACCAACTGCGTGCGCAAGAACGCCTGGTATGAGCTGGAAAGCGCGGTGGCGCTGACGCATCTGCTGGCACCGAGCTGGCAGGCCCTGGCCGCGCAGGTGCCCGGCTTCGACGTGATGCTGGAGCCGGCCGCCACTTCGCTGGATGTCACCCAGTTCGACCCGGCATTGGCCGCAGCAGATCCGCTGGCCACGCGTGCGTTGGCCGAGAGCTTCGGCATCCTGTATCGGCAGGCGCCCACCGCCGCACAACGTGCGCGCTGGCGCCCGCAAGTAGCCGCCGCGCTGTTCACCAGCGATGCGCAGGGCCACAGCGTGGCCGCCGCTGCGCTGCGTACGCACAGCGTCCACCGCCTGGACCGGCACACCGCCACCGTGCTGTGGTTTCGCGCATATGCCGGGCTGCTGCTGGATGGCGTGTGGAGTGCGCTGTTCCAGCACGGCATTGCATTGGAGCCGCATCTGCAGAACACCGTGATCGGCTTCAGCGATGGCTGGCCCACGCGCGTGTGGATCCGCGATCTGGAAGGCACCAAGCTGCTCGCGCAACGCTGGCCGGCGGCCCGCCTGCATGGCGTGGGCGAGCGCGCACGGCAGTCGCTGTACTACACACCCGAGCAGGCCTGGAACCGCGTGGCCTACTGCGCGCTGGTCAACAATCTGGCCGAAGCGATCTTCCACCTGAGCGATGGCGACGCGGTCCTGGAAGCACGCCTGTGGCAGTGCGTGGCCGAGATTGCCGCACGCTGGCAGCAGCGCAATGGCGCGCAGCCGGCGCTGCAAGGCCTGATCGACGGCGCAGCGCTGCCCGGCAAGAACAACCTGGGCACGCGGCTGCTGCAACGTGCAGATCGTCAATCGGACTACACCGCACTGCCCAACCCCATCGCGCCAATGCATGCAGTGCAACAGGTGGCCGCATGAGTCTGCAGATCGATGCCACGGCGGTGCGCGCAGCGGTGGCGCATTTACGTGCGCACAGCGACGCCCCGCTATGTGCGTACGTCTACGACCTGGCCGCACTGGATGCGCATGCAGCGTGGATGCGTGCGCAGCTACCGCCCGGCTGCACGCTGTTCTACGCCGCCAAGGCCAATGCCGAATCGCAGATCCTGCAGACGCTGGCGCCGTACGTGGATGGTTTCGAAGCCGCATCCGGTGGCGAGCTCGCCTGGCTGCACCAGCAGCAACCGGATGCGGCGTTGCTGTTCGGTGGGCCGGGGAAACTGGAGAGCGAACTGGCGCAGGCCGTGCGCCTGCCCGACTGCACCGTGCATGTGGAAAGCCTTGGCGAATTGCAGCGGCTGGCGGCCATTGCGCGACAGATCGCCCAGCCCGACCGCCGGCGCATTCCGGTGTTCCTGCGCATGAACATCGCCGTGCCCGGTGCACAGACCACGCGTTTGATGATGGGCGGCCAGCCATCGCCATTCGGGCTGGACCCGGACGACCTGGATGCTGCGCTGCTGCAGCTACGCGCCAGCCCGGCACTGGAGTTGCGCGGCTTCCATTTCCACCTGATGTCGCACCAACGCGATGCCGCCGCGCAGCTGCACCTGATCGCGGCGTATCTGCGCACCGTGCAGCACTGGCGGCAGCGCCATGGCCTGGGCCCGCTGCTGGTCAATGCCGGCGGCGGCTTCGGCGTGGACTATCTGACGCCAGAGGCCTCGTTCGACTGGGCAGGCTTCTGCGCCGGCCTGCCCGCCGTACTGCACGCGCACGGCGACGGCCTGCAACTGCGCCTGGAACCCGGCCGCTATGTCAGCGCCAGCTGCGGCTGGTACCTGATGGAAGTGCTGGACATCAAGCGCAGCCACGGCGCGTGGTTTGCGATTGCCCGTGGCGGCACCCATCACTTCCGCACGCCGGCCGCGCAAGGCCACGACCATCCGTTCGTGGTGGTGCGCGGCGCACACGCACCGGTGCTGCGCGATACCCCGGTCACCCTGGTCGGCCAGCTCTGCACGCCCAAGGATGTGCTGGCCCGCAATCAGCGCGTTGCAGCGCTCGCCCACGGCGACTGCCTGGCCTTCCCGCTGGCGGGTGCGTATGCGTGGAATATTTCGCATCAGCAGTTCCTGATGCACCCGCCACCGCAGAGGGTGTTTTTGCCGGTGCACGCTCAGGCAACCGCCACCACCGGCACGCGGATGTCGGCGCGCAAGTCGGCTTCGGCCACGGTTTCGGGGTCGTCGAGGTAGAGGTAGTGCAGCGGTGCGTCGCGCAGTGCGTGGCCGCTGCCGGGTAGCCATTGGGCGAGCAGATGGTCGAGCGCGTCTTCCAGACCGGCATAGCTGCCGGTGTGGCGCAGCACGGCATGTGCGCCCTCGCCGAGCACACGCACGTGCAGCGGCGCCGGCGGCGCAACAGCGGTGGCGAAGGCGATGCCGCACTCGAACAGATGCTGCTGCGCTGGCACGTCGCGGTGGTCGCTGAGTGGCACGCCGATCAGTGCATGCAGGTGCTCGATCACGCCTGCACGCTCGGCCCAGGCGGCGATGCGGCCAAAGCCACGGTCCAGGTCATCGAAGGCGCCGCGCTGGCGTAGCACCACCACTTCCAGCGGCTCCAGCCATTGCACGGTGACCTGCAGCGGCGCGGGCGCAGCGTGCGGTGCCAGCGCGGGCGTGGCGAGCTGCTGCAGGGTCTGGGCGCGTATCGCCGGCGCCTGCCGCAGGCTGCTCGGGCTCACCTGCAGCAGCGCGCGGAACGCACGCGCCAGCGCCTGCGGGGTCTGGTAGCCCACTGCCAGCGCTACGTCGGTAATGCTGCGGCCTGGCTCGCCGAGCAGATGCACGGCCTGGCTCAGGCGCAGGCGGGCGGTGGTTTGGCCCAGCGTTTCCCCCGCCAGCGCACGGTAGACCCGGTGGAAGTGATGCGGCGACTGGTGCGCCACCGCGGCCAGCGCGGCCAGATCCGGCAGCGGGCTGCCTGAGCGGATGCTGTCCTGCAAATGGGCCACGACACGTTCGACGTTGCGGTGGCGGTGCGCGGTGGCTGCGTCATGCATGGGCGGGTCCTCGTCTGTGCGCCCAGCATCGCCGAACACGCGGGCGTGTGCGGTCCCGATCTTGCGCAGCATGCCAACGGGCAGCGTGCTCAACCACGCCACATGGCACCGCCTAGCCGGCGTACACCGCCAGGCCTACCAGCACGGCGGTCTCGCTGAGTTCGATCAGTGCGCCACAGGTGTCGCCGGTCATGCCACCGAGCCGTTGCAGGCAGGCGCGCCGCCACAACGCAAACACCAGCGCAGCGATTCCGCAGGCCAGCGCCGCACGTGCAGGGCCCGCCACGCAGGCAACCCCCACTGCAGCGGCCACGGCCAGCACGCAGACCGTGCGGCTGGCGCCGGCCAGCGCGCTTCCCAGGCCGCCGGCGCGCACATACGGCGTGCTCGCAAATGCCGCCACCACCGCGGCGCGCGCCAACAGCGGCGCCAGCCACAGCGCCGCTGGCGCAACCGGCAACAACGTCGTCAGCGCGGCGCACTTGAGCAACAGCATCACCACCACCGCCGTCACCGCCATCGGGCCGCTGGTGGGGTCCTTCATGATGGCCAGCGTGCGTGCGCGGTCGCCCATGCCACCAACCCAGGCATCGGTGCTGTCGGCCAGCCCATCCACGTGCAGCGCGCCGGTCAGCCAGACCCAGCTGCTCAGCACGATGGCGGCGGCCAGCAGCGGAGCGGCGCCGCGCAGGCACCACGCCAACGCCAGCAGCAAGACGCCCAGCAGCAGCCCGACCAGCGGGTACCACGGCAACGAACGCGCCTGCGCGCCGGGGCGGGTAAATGCCCAGGCCGGCACCGGAATGCGGGTCAGGAAGCCCACCGCCGCAAGCAGCCCATCGATCATGCCTGCGCGGTGGCCGCAGTCATCGGCGGCCAGCGCAGCGGATGCAGCGAGGCATGCGGCACTGCCAGCTCGGTCATGTGGCCGAAGCCATCGCCCGCGACCAGGCAGCGCAACGCGCGGATCGCACCGCCATGGGTCACCACCAGCACGCGCTGCGCAGGGTAAGTGGCAACGATCGCATCCAGCGCCGCAGCCAGCCGCGCGCAGAACGCCTCGAAGGGCTCGGCCTCCGGTGGCGGATACTGCAACGGGTCCGACCAGAAGCGCCCCAGTGCCGCGCCTTCATCGCGATCGATCTCGGCCACCGGTACGCCCTGCCAGCGACCAAAATGGTATTCGCGCAGGCGGGGATCCAGCTGCAGCGGCAGGCCGCGCGCCGTTGCGAATTCAGCAGCAAACAAGGCGCAGCGCTGCAGCGTGGAGGCCACCACCACATCCCATTCGCCCGCGGCGGTGGCATCGCGCAGCTGCTGCCAGCCGGTGGCGGTGAGCGGGTCGTCGAGCTGTCCGCGATAGCTGCGCTGGCCAGTGTCGCCATGC
Source organism: Xanthomonas sp. fls2-241-TYG-148 (assembly GCF_030208815.1). Taxonomy (NCBI): domain Bacteria; kingdom Pseudomonadati; phylum Pseudomonadota; class Gammaproteobacteria; order Lysobacterales; family Lysobacteraceae; genus Xanthomonas; species Xanthomonas sp. fls2-241-TYG-148. The sequence goes on along the minus strand of NZ_JARVTE010000009.1, from coordinate 33,858 downwards.
CGCAGCAAGGTGATCTGCGCGCTCATGCGTCCGAGACCCCCGCCTCGGCAAAGGTCGCCATGCCGTTGTGCAGGGCGCAGGCGGTGCGCAGCAGCGGGATGGCCACCGCCGCGCCGCTGGCTTCGCCCAGGCGCAGGTCCAGTTGCAGCAGCGGCTCGGCCTCCAGTGCGCGGAGCAAGGCGGCGTGGCCGCGCTCCTGCGAGCGATGGCCGAACAACAGCCATTCGCGCACGCCGGGATTCAAATGCACCGCCACCAGCGCCGCGGCCGTGCTGATAAAGCCATCCACCAGCACCGGGATGCCGGCCTGAGCAGCCGCGATATACGCCCCAACCAGCGCGGCGATTTCAAAACCACCAAGCCGGCGCAGCCGCTCCAGCGGTGTGGCGGCGTCGGCATGCACGGCCAGCGCGCGGGTGATCACGGTGGCCTTGTGCGCAATGCCTTCGGCGTCCAGGCCGGTGCCGGCGCCGGCCATGGCCTGCGGAAATTGCGAGAGCAGCGCGCAGCTCAGCGCGGCAGCGGCGGTGCTGTTGCCGATGCCCATTTCGCCGCCAACAAACAGCTGCGTGCCGCAGGTGCGCGCCTGCGCGATGCTCTCTGCGCCGGCCGCCAATGCGTCGCGCAATTGCGCCGGCGTCATCGCCGCCTGCTCGCAGATATTGGCGCACGCCGGTGCGATCCAGGCGCGGCGGACGCGTGGCAACTCGCCGGGGTCGTTGACCACGCCCAGGTTCACCACTTCCAGCCGGGCGCCGAGTTCGCGCGCCAGCACCGCAATGGCCGCACCGCCGCGCGCGAAGTTGCGCACCATCTCGCCGGTCACCGCCTGCGGAAACATCGACACGCCTTCAGCGGCCACGCCGTGGTCGGCGGCATACACCGCAATCCAGATGCGTTGCACGGTGGGTTGTTCATTGCGTTGCCAGGCGGCAAATTGCACCGCCAGTTGCTCCAGCCGACCCAGCGCACCGGGCGGCTTGGTCAATTGCTCCTGCCGCGCCAGCGCCGCTGCCTGCACCCGCGCATCCGGCACCGCGCAGGCACCCTGGATCCACTCGATACTCACACCGCCTCTCCTTTCAACACCATGGGCAGGCCGGCCACCACGAACACGACCCGCTCGCACTGTAGCGCCAATGCCTGGTGCAGCCGGCCGGCTTCGTCGACAAACCGGCGCGTCAGTTCGCCCAGCGGCACGATGCCCTGCCCCACCTCGTTGCTGACCAGCACAAGTTGCCCGGGCAACTGGCCCAGCGTGGCCAGCAGCGCCTCGCGCTCACGTGCGAACACCGCGCTGTCCGGGTGGCCCAACAGGTTGCTCAGCCACAGCGTGAGGCAATCCACCAGCACGCAGCGGCCCGGTGCGGCTACCGCCTGCAGGGTGGCGGCCAACGCGATGGGTTCTTCCACGCACTGCCAGTGCGCCGGGCGGCTGCCACGGTGATGGGCGATGCGCACGGCCATTTCGCCATCGAAGGCCTGCGCGGTGGCCAGATACACCACCTCCAGCCCGGAGGCGGCGGCAATGCGCTCGGCAAACGCGCTCTTGCCCGAGCGCGCGCCGCCCAGGATCAACTGGCGCATGCCGGCTCCCCCAGGGTGAGCCGCGTCAGTGCGGCGATGTCCAGATGGGCGTGCACGGTGTCGGCCAGGCGGTCGAGCGTGGCTTCGCGCAGGCTGGCCAGGTCCAGCGGTGCGGCGTCGGCAAGCCCGGCCCAGGCGAGCAGTGCGGCCAGCGCCGCGGGGTGGTCGAAGATGCCGTGCAGATAGGTGCCCATGACCTGACCATCCTCGGACACTGCACCGTCACTACGGCCATCGTCCAGCTGCAGCAGCGGCCGCGCCAGCGCCGTACCGGTGCTGAGGCCGCAATGGATTTCGTAGCCGCTGACCGCTGCGCCACTGGGCAGCAGCCGGCCACCGACGCGGTGCAATTGCTTGTGCGGCTGCAATGCGGTTTGCAGTGCCAGCCAGCCCAGCCCGGCGCTGCTGCCGGGCGCGCCTTCGATGCCGTGCGGGTCGTGCACCTGTTCGCCCAGCATCTGCAGGCCGCCGCAGATGCCGAGCAGCTTGCCGCCGTAGCGCAGATGCCGCGCGATCGCCGCTTCCCAGCCCTGCGCGCGCAGCCAGGCCAGATCCTGGCGGGTGGACTTGCTGCCTGGCAGCACGATCAGGTCGCACGGCGGTGCTGACTGGCCTGGCCCGATCAGCTGCACGTCCACCTGCGGGTGCGCCAGCAAGGCGTCCAGATCGGTGTGGTTGCTGATCCGCGGCAACACCGGCACCGCCACGCGCAGGCGCGCCTGCGGCTTGTGCACCGGGCCACGCGGCAACGCATCCTCGGCATCGAGCTGCAGGCCATGCAGATACGGCAGCACGCCGAGCACCGGCTTGCCGGTTTCGCGCTCCAGCCAGTCCAGGCCGGGCTGCAGCAGCGCAAGGTCGCCACGGAAGCGATTGATCACGAAACCGGCCACCCGTGCGCGCTCGCTCGGCGACAGCAACGCCAGCGTGCCGACCAGATGGGCGAACACGCCGCCGCGGTCGATGTCGGCGATCAGGATCACTGCGCAATCCACCGCCTCGGCGTAACCCATATTGGCGATGTCGTGTTCACGCAGATTGATTTCCGCCGGGCTGCCGGCGCCTTCCACCAGCAGCACGTCGAAGCGTTCCACCAGCCGCGCGTGCGAGGCCAGCACCGCCGTGCGCGCAGTGCGTTTGTAGGCGTGGTACCCCAACGCATCCAGCGTGGCCACCGGATGCCCGTGCACGATGACCTGCGCGCCGGTGTCGCTGTTGGGCTTGAGCAGCACCGGGTTGAAATCGGTGTGTGGCGGCAACCCGCAGGCCTGCGCCTGCACTGCTTGGGCCCGGCCGATTTCGCCGCCATCCACGGTGACCGCGGAATTGAGCGCCATGTTCTGCGGCTTGAAAGGGGCCACCGCAACGCCTTGACGATGCAGCCAGCGGCACAGCGCGGCCACCAACGTGCTCTTGCCCGCATCGGAGGTGCAGCCCTGCACCATCAGCACGCGCGCACTCATGCCTGCAGTTCCTGCAGGGCAGCGGCCAGGCGCGCTTCGCCGGCGACATCCGGCGGCAGCCCGAAGCGCAGGCTGGCGGGCGTTTCGAACAGGCGGGTGAGAATGCCGCGCTGCGCCAGCGCGGTGTGCAGTGCAGGCGCATCGTCGCGGCGGCACCACTGGAAGAACGCCGTGCCCGCGGCTGGCACCAGCCCGTGCGTGGTCAACAGCGCGGCCAGGCGTTGCGAGGCACTATGCAAGCGTGCGCGCGCCTGCGTCTGCCAGTGCGTATCCATCAACGCCTGCTGCACGGCCCAGCGCGTGGGGCCGGCCAGCGTCCATGGCCCGAGCTGCTCGCGCAGCGCCTCCAGCAACGTGGCCTGCGCACACACGAATCCGGCACGCGCCCCGGCCATGCCGAAGAACTTGCCCACCGAACGCAACACCACCAGCCCGGGCAAATGCGTGTGTGCGCACAGGCTGTGCTGCGGCGTGGCGTCCATGAAGGCTTCGTCTACCACCAGCCAGCCACCACGTGCAGCCAGCCGCGCATGCAGCTGCAGCAGCGTGGCGCTGTCGAAGGTGTCGGCGCAGGGATTGTTCGGATGGATCAAGACGATGACGTCGCAGTGCGCGTCCGCCTGCAACAGCGGCTGTGCCGGCATCGGCAGCACGGTGTGACCGGCGCGCTGCCAGGCCTGTGCGTGCTCCGCGTAGCCCGGTGCCAGCACGCCCACGCGGCTGGGTGCGCGCAGCGTCGGCAGTGCCTGGATCGCGGCCTGCGAGCCGGCCACCGGAAGCACCTGCGGCGCGCCGTAATAGGCGGCGGCAGATGCGGCCAGGCCATCGTCGTCCTCGGGCAGGCGCTGCCAGTGCTGCGCCGGAATGGCCGGCACCGGCCAGGCGAACGGGCTGACGCCGGTGGACAGATCCAGCCAGTGTTCCAGCGCAATGCCGTAGCTCTGCGCAGCGCGGCGCAGGCGTCCACCGTGTTCAAGCATGCTTGGCTCCAGTCATCCAATGGGAATCGCAACACGGCTTGCCGGGCGCACAACCGGCTGTGTGCACCGGCCAGCGCAACGGCGACGTGCAGGACGCATGGCGAAGATGCAATCGCACACCGCGTTGGAAATACGCGGTCATCGCAGCACCGCCGCTGCCAGGCCCGCCAGCAACAGCCACAGCGCCACACCAGCGCGGACCAGCCAGAGTGCACGCAACACGCTGCCTGCATCGGCGGCAGCGCCCTCGCCCAGGGACGGGCGGTGTTGCCACTGCCCGTGGTACGGCGCCGGGCCACCCAGTTGCACCTGCAGCGCACCGGCGCCCGCCGCCATCACCGGGCCGGCGTTGGGGCTCTTCCAGCCGCGCCCTTGCCGCCACGCGCAACGCACACCGGCACGGGTCTGCCCGAGCACGGCGTAGGTGAGCGCGGTCATGCGCGCCGGCAGCCAGTTGAGCGCATCATCCATGCGCGCGGCCGCCCAGCCGAAGCGCTGATAGCGCGGCGTGCGATAGCCCCACATCGCATCCAGGGTGTTGGACAGGCGATACAGCACCGCACCCGGCGCGCCCAGCAGCACGCCCCAGAACAACGCGGCAAACACCGCGTCGCTGCCATTTTCCAGCACCGATTCGGTGGCGGCTGCGGCCACTTGCGCCTCATCGAGGGTAGCAGTGTCGCGGCTGACGATGCGCCCCACTGCCGCGCGCGCCGCAGGCAGGTCGCCCGCGCGCAACGCCTGTGCCACCGGCACCGCATGTTCGCCCAGGCTGCGCAGGCCGAGTGCCAGATACAGCGCCGCCGCCGCGAATGCCGCGCCGGCCCAGGCCGACCACCACCACAGCGCGAACTGCACAAGCGCGGCCCCGGCCGCCCACGGCAGCACCGCCACGCACCAGGCCAACACACCGGCGGCGCGCGTGTCGCGGTGCAGCCGCGCTTCGATGCGCTGCGCCCAGCCGCCGAACAGCACCAGCGGATGCGCGCGCCGGGGTTCGCCCAGCAGCAGATCCAGCAACACTGCGGCGGTGGCGATCAGCAGCAGCATGGGGCGATGGCGTGACAGCGCGTCATGGCAGAAACAACGCCATGGCTGCGGCAGGATTGGACGGGAAATAGAAATGCACGAAGCTCGCCGTCATCCGCCATTGCCGGTACACCGGCTCGGCACTGGGCCCGGTGTTGGGATTGCGCGCATGCACCAAGGGGCTGAGCGCGATGCTGGCGCGTGCGTAGTGGAAGGTATGCCCGCGCAGCGTGCCTTCCGGCAATGCGACCTCCTGCAAGCCCAGCGCCACCGAGCGTGCCTGCAGCGCGGCCGTGCCGGGCAGCAGGCCGGCCATCGGTGCGCTGACGCCGTCCTTGCCGGTCAATGCTTCCAGCAGGAACAGCATGCCGCCGCATTCGGCCAGCAGCGGCTTGCCTTGTGCGCAGTGCGCACGCAATGCCACAGCCAGATCACGACGCTGCGACAAGGCCTGCAGATGCAGTTCCGGGTATCCGCCCGGCAGCCACACCGCATCGCAGTTCGGCAGCGCATCACCGGCGATCGGCGAAAAGAACTGCAGGTGCGCGCCGGCTGCCGCCAGCAGTTCCAGATTGGCCGGATACACGAAGCAGAACGCCGCATCGCGGGCGATGGCAATGCGCACGCCCTGCAGCACGGGTGCAATCGCTGCGTGAGCGTCCGGCGGCGCGAACTGCAGTGGCGGCGGCAACGCGGTGGACGCATGCGCGGCCCAGGCATCGGCCAACGCGTCCAGGCGCTGCTCCAGGTCGGCCACTTCGCCAGCGGCCACCAGGCCCAGGTGCCGCTCCGGCAACTGCACTGCCGGCGCACGCGGCAATGCGCCCAGCCACTGCAGCGGGGGCGGCACGCTGTCGCGCAGCAGGCGGGCGTGATGCGCGCTGCCGATGCGATTGGCAGCCACGCCATACAGCGGCAGATCGTCGCGATAGCGGGCCAGCCCAAGCGCCAATGCGCCGAAGGTCTGCGCCATGGCGGCGCCATCGATCACTGCCAGCACCGGAATGCCGAAGTGCACGGCCAGATCGGCGCTGGAGGGGGCGCCGTCGAACAGCCCCATCACGCCTTCGATCAACAGCAGATCGGCGTCGCACGCGGCGGCATGCAGGCGCTGACGGATGTCCGCCTCGCCGGTCATCCACAGATCCAGCTGAAACACCGGTGCGCCGCTGGCGCGTTCGAGCAGCAGTGGGTCGAGAAAATCCGGCCCGGTCTTGAACACCCGCACGCGCCGCCCCTGCCGCGTATGCCAGCGCGCCAATGCAGCAGTGACGCTGGTCTTGCCCTGCCCGGAGGCAGGCGCGGACACCAGCAACGCGGGGCAGTGTGCGGGCAGTGTCACGGCTATAGCTCAACGCCGAGCTGTGCCTTGATGCCGGCGTTGAAGGCGTGCTTGACCAGCCGCATCTCGGTGACCGTATCGGCCGCCTCGATCAGGCCGGCTGGCGCGCCGCGCCCAGTGATCACCACGTGCTGGCGTGGCGGCCGTGCAGCGACTGCCGCCAGCACCTCCTCCAGCGCAACGTACTCCTTGACCAGCGCAATGTTGAGCTCGTCCAGCAGCACGAAATCGTAGCGCGGGTCGGCCAGCATGCCGCGCGCCAGCTGCCAGGCCGCCTGTGCAGCGGCGATGTCGCGTTCGCGGTCCTGGGTTTCCCAGGTAAACCCTTCGCCCATCACGTGATAGTCGAGCAGATCCGGAAAGCGGCGGAAAAACGCTTCTTCGCCGGTAGAAAACGTGCCCTTGATGAACTGCACCACGCCGCAGTACAGCCCGTGGCCCAGCGAGCGCGCCAGCATGCCGAAGCCGGACGAACTCTTGCCCTTGCCGTTACCGGTATTGACCAGCAGCACGCCGCGATCGATCACCGCACGTGCGATGCGCCGGTCCACCAGTTCCTTCTTGCGTTGCGCGCGTTCGCGGTAATGCGCGTCGTCGTGCTCGGGTGTACTCATGTGCCAACTCCAAGGGTGGAACGTGGGATCACAGCATGCACGCTTGCACGTACGGCCAGCACGGCGCCCACATAAGCGGCCAGGCCACCGAGCGCCGGCGGGTAATACTGCGGCATCCGCGCAATGAACCCTGCCAGCGAGGCCTGCGGGTAGCGCCCGGAAAAGACATAGAACCCGCCCTTCGATAACAGATAGGCCACGCTGCCACTGAGCAGCAGCGCCAGCAACAGGCGCGGCAGATCGCGCCACCCGCCGCGGTGCAGCCGCATCGCATACACGCGGCCGCCGCACCACAACGCCGCGTAGGCAAGCGCCAAGGCCCAATACGCCGGCGACACGCACCAATCGGAAAGGCTGCCGGCGGCCATGTCGGCCAGGTCCAGCGCCGAGGCCAGCGCGAACAACAGCGGCAGCATCCACACCGGCCGCAACAAGGCGCCGGCCAGGAAGAACACCGCCCAGGATGCGCTCGGTAAGCCATCCAGACTGGCCACATGCTGGCCGCGCGTGCACACCATCAACGCGGCCAACAGCAGGCCGCCGGCCCAGGCCGCGGCACCGTGCACAGTGAGTCCGTCACGGCCGCGCCAGGGCAAGCGCACCGCGCTCACGGCAGCTCCAGCGCAGATGCACTGGCCGCGTCGCGTCGCGTGGTACGCCAGCGCAGCACGCACCACCCTGCCAGCAGCGCCACCGCCAGATACAGCGCGGTGGTGCGCACGAACAGCGGCCCCCATTGCCAGGCACGCGCCAGGTACTGGCCCCAGTGCGGATCGGCGTAACGCCCGCCCCACCAGTAGAACGCCGCATTGGAGATCAGAAACGACACCGCGGCAGCCAGCACGCCCACGCACCACACACCGCCCAGGGCCACTGCACTGCGGCCCACGCGCGCGTGCAACGCGCTACCGGCGTACCACAGCACGCCATAGGCGAACGGCAACGCGGCGTAGGCTGCGGTGATGCAGAAGTCGCTGACACCGGCCAGCGTCACCGCCGCCCAATCGATCAGCACCGACATCAGCAGCAGTCCGATGAAATACCGATGCCGGCGCAGCGCAAGGCCACCGAGAAAGAACAGCGCCATGGACGCATCCGGCAGATGCAGCCAATCGCTGGTGTGGTGAAAGCGCGTGGCGGTCATCGCCAGCAGTGCGGCAATGAACACCGCGCGTTCGGCAGGACGGGATAGCGGCAGCATCGGCAATCTCCTTCAGGGCGTGACATCAACTGCAGGTAGCGGTGACGCGAGTACGGGAATCGCCGCGTGCGTGGCGATTCCAGTTACCGCCGTGGCCCGCCTGCACGCTGTACGGCGCAGGGTTACTGCGCCGGGTGATAACGCAACGTCAGCAGGTAGGCGCGCCCCGGCTGGTTGTACCAGCGCGCGGTTTCGTACTGGCGGTCGAACACGTTGTTGGCGCTCAGCGACACCTTCCAGTCTGCGTTCACCGCATAGCTCACGCGCAGATCGAGCAGGCCGTAACCCGCCAGGCGGTCGCTGTTGGCCAAGTCGTCGTAGCGCTTGCCGGCGCCGAACAGGCTGGCGCCCACGCCGAACGCGCCGAAGCTGCGGTCCGCATCGATGCGCCCGCTCTGGCGTGCACGCCGCGGCAGCCAGTTGCCATGGTTGACGTCGCCATCGGCACGCGGGTCCAGCCAGGTCAGCGCGCTGCGCACGGTCCAGCCGGCCAGTTCGGTGTCGTAGCCGGCTTCCACGCCGCGGATGCGCGCCTGGTCGATATTGTTCGGCTGGCCGAACGGATGCGTGGCATCCACCAGCCCGGCGTCGTAGGCAATCAAATCATCGATGCGGGTCTGGAACGCGCTCAGCGTCCAGGTGCCCCAGTCGTAGTTGCCACGCAGGCCCAGCTCGGCGCTCCTGGAGGTTTCCGGCCCCAACAACGGATTGCCGTAGTCCGGGTAATACAACTCGTTGAACGTGGGCGCCTTGAACGCGGTGCCATAGCTGGCGGTCACACGCAGATGCTCGGCAATATCCCAGCCCCACAGCAGGCTGCCGGTGGTCTTGCCACCGAACTGGCTGTTGTCGTTGCGACGCAGGCTGGCCTGCAGCGACTGCGTGCCGAAGCTCTGCTGCCACTGCGCGAATGCGGCGCGGTCGATGCGGCTGTCGGCATCGTAGGTGTCGCTGCTGGCAATCGCATCGCGCTGCCAGTCAAACCCCACCGTCAGCAAGCCCGGGCCGGCATCCACATCGGCCTGCAACGAACCCTGCTTGCGCCGCGTGTCGTAGGTGGACACGTAGGTGCCGTCGAAATACGCATCGCTGAAATCCACGCTGCTCCCGAGGCTGGTCGTGAGTTTGAATGCGTCGGTCGGCGCATACCGCACGCGGCCGCCCACGGCTTGCTGCACACCCTTGGACAGGTTGCCACCGAAGGCCGAGCCGTCGTATTCGTTGCGGCTCTGCGCGCGCAAGGCGTGCACGTCGGCATCCCACTGGCGGTTGAAGCGCCAGCCGCCCTGCACATTCAACGAATCGTTGCGGTAGCCGTCGCGGTCCGGGTCGTAGCTGCTGGAGCGGGTGTCCAGGTAGGCGTTGATGCCGTCGGTCTCGTCGTGCACCGCGTTGACCGAATACCAACCGCCGCGCTCGCCCAGATCGCCATCGCTGCGCCCGGCCACGCCGGCGCTGTAGCGGCGCGCATTGTCGCTGCCAGCTGCAGCGCTGAAGGTCGGCACGAAGCGGCCTTCCGGGCGCCGGGTAAACAGCTGGATGACGCCGCCAAGTGCCTCGGAGCCGTACAGGCTGGAGAACGGGCCACGCACGATCTCGATCCGTTCGATCTGCTCGAACGGGATGTCCTGCAACGCCGCGCCGCCGGCAGTGGCCGAGCTGACGCGCACGCCATCCACCAGCACCACTAGGTGGTCGGCCTCGGTGCCGCGCAGGAACAACGAGGTCTGCTTGCCGGGGCCGCCGTTGTTGGCCAGCGACACGCCGGCTTCGCCGCGCAACAGGTCCTGCAGCGAATTGATCTGGCGGCGCTCGATCTGCGCACGGTCGATCACCGTCACCGGCGCCAGGGTCTGGTCCTGGGTCTGCGCGGTGCGCGTGGCGGTGACCACCACCTGGTCGAGATCGACAGCGGCCTCGGCCTGGGCCAGCGCGGCCACGCACATCGACAGGCACACGGCCAGCACGGCACGGCACGGCGAAACGGAAGAAAGGGACATCAACTGCTGCTCCAGGAACCGCGCCAACCCGCGCGGGGGCAATGGGGGCGGCAGGCAGCAACGGGCCAGGCGTCCGGCGCGCAAGCACCAGACGCACAAGGCCACGCCCACCGCGTGCCGGGTCAATCCCTCAGGCCGGTCTCCGGGCTCGCGAGTGGAAGCCTGCGCTTCCGGTACCGCGCCTTCCCATGCGTGTGCACAGTGGCGTGTTGCGGCACCTGACCTCGCCCACCGTTGCGGGGGCAGCTCCGGACTTGCGTCTCGCCAAGGCGATGCGCGCACCGGATTCCCGTTTAAACCACCGGAACTCCGGCAGTCACCTCAGGGGCGCGCATGGTAGCAGGATTGGCTGGGGGCGCCTCGGCAGTCTCCGGCAACCGGCCAAGCGCAGCGCGACGCCTCGCCTCGCTTCCAAATGGCGAATCTCCACTCCCTTTTCCCACCGGGAGCCGGCCAAGCGAGCGCGTCGCCTCGCGCCGGGGCGGTGAATTGCCGATTCCTTCTCCCGCCGGGAGAAGGTGCCCGAAGGGGCGGATGAGGGTACGGGGCGAAGCCGCATGCCATGTCTGGAGCAGCCTGCCGGGGTTGCCAGCATGTCCGCCACCGAGCTTCATCTCGCACATAGGAGTGGGCTTTGCCCCCGTACCCTCACCCCAACCCCTCTCCCAGCGGGAGAGGGGCTAGCCGTTCCCGAGGAGAGAGGGGCTCAAGCACGCATCTTGGCTTGCTCAAAATTTCTGGGTCATGGAAGTAACGTGCCGAGGCGGCAGCGTGGCCGGGGATTGGCGGAGAGCGGCACACGGATGTGTCGCGCGGCGAGTCAGACAGGATGTCTGACCGAGCCGAGGAGCCGATCCCCGGCCGCGCTGGCGCCCCTTACCGAAGCCAGTCCCGGCAGGCATTGTGCTTCGCTAGGACTCACCGCCAACCCCGCTCCGCGCCCCGACAGGAGATGGGCTAAAAAAGCATCACGCGCCCTGCAGCGCCTGCTCCAGATCCGCCAGCAAATCATCGATGTGCTCGATCCCGATCGACAACCGCACGGTGTCCTCGCTGACGCCGGCATGCTCCAGTTCGGCGGGGCCGAGCTGACGGTGCGTGGTGGAGGCCGGATGGGTGGCCAGCGATTTCGCGTCGCCAATGTTGACCAACCGTGTGAACAGCTGCAGCGCATCCAGAAACCGCGCACCCGCCGCGCGTCCACCCGGCAGGCCGAAGGTCAAAACGCCCGAGCCGTGCCCGCCCAGATACTTCTGCGCCAACGCATGCTCGTGGTGATCCGGCAATGCGGCGTAATTGACCCAGGCCACGCGCGCGTGTTCCTGCAGATACCGGGCAATCGCCAACGTGTTGGCATTGATGCGCTCCATGCGCAGCGGCAAGGTCTCGATGCCTTGCAAAATGAGGAATGCATTGAACGGCGACAACGCCGCACCGGTATTGCGCAGCGGCACCACGCGCGCACGGCCGATGTAGGCGGCCTCGCCCAGGGCTTCGGTATAGACCACGCCGTGGTAACTCACGTCCGGCTCGTTGAGACGCGCAAAGCGCGCCTTGTGCGCCGCCCATGGGAAGCGCCCGCTGTCCACGATCGCACCGCCGATGCTGTTGCCGTGCCCGCCCAGGTACTTGGTCAGCGAATGCACCACGATATCCGCGCCAAAGTCGATCGGCCGCAGCAGCGACGGCGTGGCCACGGTGTTGTCCACGATCAGCGGCACACCATGCGCATGCGCCACTGCGGCCACGGCTTCGATGTCGGTGATATTGCCGCGCGGATTGCCGATCGACTCGACGAACACCGCCTTGGTGCGCTCGTCGATCAAGCCGGCAAACGCCTGCGGATCGCGGTAATCGGCAAAGCGCGTGGTGATGCCGAACTGCGGCAGCGTGTGCGCGAACAGATTGTAGGTGCCGCCATACAACGCGCTGGAGGAGACGATGTTGTCGCCAGCCTCGGCGATGGTCTGGATCGCATAGGTCACTGCCGCCTGCCCCGACGCCAGTGCCAGCGCACCGATGCCGCCTTCCAGCGCGGCCACGCGCTGTTCCAGCACGTCGTTGGTGGGATTCATGATGCGGCTGTAGATGTTGCCCTGCACTTTCAGGTCGAACAGGTCCGCGCCATGCTGCGTATCGTCGAAGGCATACGCCACGGTCTGATAGATCGGCACCGCCACCGCGCGGGTGGTGGGATCAGGACGGTAGCCACCGTGCACGGCGATGGTTTCAGGCTTCCACTGCGGATCGGTCATGGCGCGGCTCGCTCAGGAGGAGGCCCGACGATACCCGTCCGGCGGCACCTGCCTCATGACGGCCGGCTATGAGCAGATTGCCAGCGGGCAGGTTCGCTCCTGCGAATGCAGCGTGACCAGAAGTCCACAGCCATGCGCCACGCTTCAGCGATCAACGCATCAGCGATCAACGCACCGGTGTGTGGTACGCCTCGCCCAGCATGCGCTTATAGACCGCCATCGACGGCAGGCCCACTGCGCGACGGCGCGCATCCAGGCCGGCCTCGTCTTCGGTCGGCTCCAGGGCCATGCTGCCATCCGCACCCGGCTTGAACTGCGTGCCATAACGCTGTGGCTTGCCTTGCGCACGCAACACGCGATCGGTCAGCAGCGCGACATCATCCGCCGCCACGTCCTGCCTGGTGAGCGCGGCCTCCAGCAGCGGCAACATCTGCTGCTGAAACGCGGGGTCCGCATCGGCGTGCTGCACAAGCAACAATGCAGCACTCGCGCCTTCCACCCCGACCAGACGATTGCCGGGCCACCCCTTGGTCGCCACGACCTCTTTCAACCACGCGGTGTTGTCGCGATCGACCGCAAGCAGCTTCTTCCAGTCGCCTGACACCTTGCCGTCGACAAACACCTCGCTGCGCACTTGCTGATCTTTCCTGAGGCGTTCCAGCAGCTGGTCCCGCAAGGGCTGATCCCAGGTGGCACGTTGCTGCGCGTTGACCTGTTCGGCTTTGGTGAGCAAGGCCGGCCATCCTGCGGTCTTGCGTAGTGCGTTCAACCCTGGAGCATCTTTCGCCCGCAGGTCATCCATGGCAATGCGCCCGCGTGGCAGCTCCTCGTCGAGATAGCGCAGCGCCGCATCGGCCTGCCCGGCCGCCGCGAGGCATTCTGCAGGCAGCAAGACAAACTTCTGCGGCGCCGACATACCCGCGCGCCATACACCCTCCAAAATATACGCGCAACGTGGATAGTCCTGCGCCTGGTAGGCGGTGAACCCTTCCATGAATTCCGGTTGTTTGGCGGCCTGGCTGACGTCCACCGTACCGGACAACGTGGCGATACCGACTACCACCAACAGCATGCGCATCTGCATTCCTTGCCTGAGTGCTTGCCACGATCATAGCGCCGTGCCGATGCGGCGCGCACCCACCGCTACCAATGATCCTCCGCCAAACACATCGCCCCGCATCAGCGGGGCGATCGTGACTGCGTGAACCTCAGACTCAGCCCTTGGTAAACGCCAGATGTCCACCTTCGGTGCGTACGCGCACGGTGTCGCCGCTGGTGTACTGGCCGGAGAGAATCTGCTGGGCCAGCGGGTTTTCCACCTGCGACTGAATCGCGCGCTTCAGCGGGCGCGCACCATACACCGGGTCGAAGCCGACATTGCCCAACAGTTCCAGCGCCGGGTCGTCCAGGTCCAGCTTGAGGCCGCGTTCGGCCAGGCGCTTTTCCAGGCCCTGCAACTGGATGCGCGCAATCGACTTGATCTGCGCCTTGTCCAGCGGATGGAACACCACGATGTCATCGAGCCGGTTGATGAATTCCGGGCGGAAGTGCGCCTGCACCACGCCCATCACTGCCGCCTTCATCTGCGTGTAGGCCTCGGCGCTGCCGTCGCCGGACAACTCCTGGATCTGGTGCGAGCCCAGGTTGGAGGTCATCACGATGACGGTATTGCGGAAGTCCACGGTGCGGCCCTGGCCGTCGGTGAGGCGGCCATCATCGAGCACCTGCAACAGGATGTTGAAGACATCGGCGTGCGCCTTCTCCACTTCGTCGAGCAGGATCAGCGAATACGGGCGACGGCGAACAGCCTCGGTGAGGTAACCGCCTTCCTCGTAGCCCACATAGCCCGGGGGCGCACCGATCAGGCGCGAGACCGAATGCTTCTCCATGAACTCGCTCATGTCGATGCGGATCATCGCCTCGGTGCTGTCGAACAGGAAGTCCGCCAACGCCTTGCATAGCTCGGTCTTGCCCACGCCGGTCGGGCCCAGGAACAGGAACGAACCGCTCGGACGATTGGGGTCGGACAGGCCGGCGCGCGAACGCCGTACCGCATCGGAGACCACCTTGATCGCCTCGTTCTGGCCGACCACGCGATGGTGCAGTTCGTCTTCCATGCGCAACAATTTGTCGCGCTCGCCTTCGAGCATCTTGTTGACCGGAATACCGGTCCAACGCGACACCACCTCGGCGATTTCCTCGGCGGTCACGCGGTCCTGCACCAGCTTGAAGTCGTGATGTTCGACCTCGTTAGCCAGCAGCATCTGCTTTTCCAGCTGCGGCAATACGCCGTACTGGATCTCGCTCATCTTGGCGTAGTCCTGGCGCCGCTGCGCCGCCTCCAGCTCCAGCTTGGCGTGCTCGATCTGCTCCTTGATCTTGGTGGTGCCCTGCAGCGCGGCCTTCTCCGACTTCCACACTTCGTTGAGGTCGGAGAATTCGCGTTCGAGCTTGTCGATATCGCTTTCCAGATCAGCCAGGCGTTGCCGCGAGGCCTCGTCCTTTTCCTTCTTGAGCATCTCGCGCTGGATCTTGAGCTGGATCAGGCGACGCTCCAGGCGGTCGAGCTCTTCAGGCTTGGAATCGATCTCCATGCGGATGCGCGATGCGGCTTCGTCCATCAGGTCGATGGCCTTGTCCGGCAACTGACGGTCGGTGATGTAGCGGTTGGACAAGGTGGCCGCGGCCACGATCGCCGGGTCGGTGATCTCCACGCCGTGATGCACCGCGTAGCGCTCCTTCAAGCCGCGCAGGATGGCGATGGTGTCTTCCACCGTCGGCTCGCCCACGAAGACTTTCTGGAAACGCCGCTCCAGCGCCGCGTCTTTTTCGATGTACTTGCGGTATTCGTCCAGCGTGGTGGCGCCGATGCAATGCAGCTCGCCACGCGCCAGCGCCGGCTTGAGCATGTTGCCCGCGTCCATCGCGCCATCGGCCTTGCCGGCGCCGACCATGGTGTGCAGCTCATCGATGAACAGGATGATCTGGCCTTCGTTCTTGGACAGGTCGCTGAGCACCGCCTTCAGGCGTTCTTCGAATTCGCCGCGGAATTTGGCACCGGCAATCAGCGCGCCCATGTCCAGCGACAGCACGCGCTTGCCGCGCAGGCCTTCGGGCACCTCGCCGTTGATGATGCGTTGCGCCAGGCCTTCGACAATGGCGGTCTTGCCCACGCCCGGTTCGCCGATCAGCACCGGGTTGTTCTTGGTACGCCGCTGCAACACCTGGATGGTGCGGCGGATTTCTTCATCGCGGCCGATCACCGGATCGAGCTTGCCGCTCTCCGCGCGCGCGGTCAGGTCGATGGTGTACTTCTCCAGCGCCTGGCGCTGTTCCTCGGCATTTTCCGATTGCACGGTTTCGCCACCGCGCAATTTGTCGATGGCCGCTTCGATCTTCTTCTTGTCGCCACCGGCCGCGCGCAGCGCCACGCCCAGCGGGCTGGCATCGTCGGCAGCGGCCAGCACGAACCACTCGCTGGCGATGAAGGCATCGCCGTGCTGCTGGGCGAGCTTGTCGGTCTGGTTGAGCAGGCGATTGAGATCGTTGCCGATCGACAGGTTGCCTTCCTGCCCGGACACCTTGGGCAGGGTGTCCAGCGCTTCGCCCAGGCGCTCGCGCAGTGCCGGCACGTTGACGCCGGACTGCGACAGCAGCGGGCGCGTGCTGCCACCGCTCTGGTCGAGCAAGGCGGCCAGCACGTGCACGGGTTCGATGATGTTGTGGTCGCGGCCCACGGCCAGCGATTGCGCGTCGGCCAGCGCCTGCTGGAACCGCGAGGTGAGCTTGTCCATCCGCATGAGAAATCCTCTGAACTGGTGGCCGGCGTTTCCGGCGATACCGTGCAGATGCGGCTGGCGGGCGGCGTTTCAAGGCTGGGCGCTGTGTCCACGCCCCTGGCAGCGGGCCGTGACGCCGCCGCAGTTGGCCTGGCGTGGGTCCGCAGACGGGACGCTAGGCGAACCGCCGCAACGGTTTCTCTGCCTGCGCGGCAGTGCCAGGTTGCGCCTCTGCCGCCGCGGCGGCACCGGGCGACGGCGGCCCCAGCAGACGCGACAACACCTGCGCCTGGATCGCTGCCACCGCTGGCGCACCGGGCAGGCGCGGATGCGGCACGGGCACCGCGACCTCCAGACCGACCTGGCCGTGCTCGATCACCACGATGCGGTCGGCCAGTGAGCTGGCCTCGGCCACGTCGTGGGTCACCAGCACCAGCGTGAAGCCATGCTGCCGCCAGAGCTGCACGATCAGCTGCTGCATCTCGATGCGCGTCAACGCATCCAGCGCGCCCAGCGGTTCGTCCAGCAGCAACAGCCGCGGCCGGTGCACCAGCGCACGCGCCAGGGCCACGCGCTGGCGTTGCCCGCCCGAGAGCGTGCCCGGCCAGTCGCCAGCGCGCGGGCCCAGGCCCACCGCGTCCAGCGCGGCCTGTGCCTGTGCGCGCCCGGCGCGACCCAGGCCGAGCGCCACGTTGTCGATCACTCGCTTCCAGGGCAGCAGGCGTGCATCCTGAAACATCAGCCGCACCGCATCGCGCTGCGTTGCCAGCGGTGCGTGGCCGCTGGCAACCGTACCGGTATCGGCCGCTTCGAGCCCGGCGATCACGCGCAGCAAGGTGCTCTTGCCGCAACCGCTCCGCCCGACCACAGCCACGCACTGCCCGGGTGCGATGTCCAGATCGATGCCGCGTAGCACCGCGCTGTCGCCATAGCGCTTGCCGATGCCGCGCAGCGTCAGTGGCAAGCCGATGGGGGTGGTCGCACTCATCGGCGCAGCGCCGCCCGTTGTTGCGTTGGGTGCCAGCCCAGCCACCAGGCTTCCAGCCCTCGTGCGGCCAGATCGGCCAGCTTGCCGAGCAGTGCATACAGCACGATCGCCACCACCACCACATCGGTCTGCAGAAATTCCCGCGCGTTCGTCGCCAGATAGCCGATGCCGGAACTGGCAGAAATCGTCTCGGCCACGATCAGCGTCAGCCACATCAGGCCCAACGCGAAGCGCAGCCCGACCAGAATCGACGGCAACGCACCCGGCAGCAACACATCGATAAACAGCTGCGGGCCACGCACGCCGTAGTTGCGCGCCATTTCGACCAGGGCCGGGTCCACGCTGCGGATGCCGTGATAGGTGTTGAGATAGATCGGGAAGAACGTTCCCAGTGCCACCAGGAACAGCTTGGCGCCCTCGTCGATGCCGAACCACAGGATCACCAGCGGAATCAGCGCCAGGTGCGGCACGTTGCGCAGCATCTGCAGGCTGCTGTCGAGCAGGCGTTCGGCCACGCGCGACACGCCGGTCAACAGGCCCAGCGCCAATCCAATACTGCCGCCGATCGCCAGGCCCACCGCCGCGCGCCAGCCACTGATGGTCAGGTGTTGCCACAGCTCGCCACTGCGCACCAGCGCGACCGCTGCTCGCAGCACCGCATCGGGCGCTGGCAGGATGCGCTGCGGCAGCCAGCCCCAGGTGGCGGCCAGTTGCCAGGCCACCACCACTGTCACCGGCAGCAGCCAGGGCACGACGGCATCGCGCCAGCGGCGGCGGTGCGTCATCGCCATCCCTCGCAGTCGTTGGCACGCTGCGGCACAGGCAAATCGCGCATCACTTGCCCGCCGCCGTCGCCGCAGCAGCAGGCGCGCGCCACACCGCCGGTGCCACCAGCACGCGCTTGGGCAATAACCGCTGCGCGTAGAACAGATCTGCGGTTGCCTGCTGCGCCTTGATCACCTGCGCGCTCAGCGGCTGCACGCTCGCCGGTGGGCGATGGGCCAGGCTGCGCTCGATCACCGCCGGCGGCAGCCCGCTCACCTGCGCCAGGATGCGGATGCTGCCTGCACGGTCGCGCTCCAGCAGACCGTCGGCCTGGTTGAGCTGCCCCATCACCTGCTGCAGAAACGGGCCCCATGCGGTGGCATAACGCCGCGATGCCAGGAAAAACCCGCCGGTGAGCCCCACGCCCTCGCCGTTGGCAAGCAGGCGTGCACTGCCATCCAGCGTCAACGCCGAATACCACGGGTCCCAGATCGCCCACGCATCCACCTGACCCGCCGCAAACGCAGCGCGCGCATTGGCCGGCGACAGATACAGCGGCGTGATGTCACGCAGGCTCAAGCCGGACTTGGCCAACAGCCGCAGCAGCAGGTTGTGCGCGCTGGAGCCCTTCTGAAACGCCACGCGCTTGCCCTTGAGGTCGGCCACCGTGCGCAGCGTGCTCTTGCTCGGCACCAGGATGGTTTCGGCCTTCGGCGTGGGCGGCACCCAGCCCACGTACAGCAGATCGGCGCCGGCGGCCTGCGCGAACAACGGCGGAATATCGCCCGCACCGCCCAGATCGATGCTGCCTACGTTCAAGGCTTCCAGCAATTGCGGGCCGGCCGGGAACTCCACCCACTGAATCTTGGTGCGTGGGAAGCGTTGCTCCAGCAACCGGTGCTGCTTGGCCAGCACCAGGCTGGAGACGGCTTTCTGGTAGCCAATGCGCAACTGCGCCGGTTCTGCCGCCGCCGCACACAGCGACCACGCCATGCCGAGCAGCAACACCACACCTAGCAGCACACGCTTGCGCATCGAAGACCTCGTCATTGCCAATCGGTGGAAGGTTTTTCCCAGAGATTGATGCCGCCTTCGACCGCATGGCGATCGATCTCGGCCAATTCCTCTGCACTGAAGTCTGGCGTCTGCAGCGCTGCCACGTTTTCCAGCAGTTGCTCCGGGCGGCTGGCGCCGAGCAAGGCCGAGCTCACCCGTGGATCGCGCAGCACCCACGCCAACGCCAGCTGGGCAAGACTCTGCCCGCGCCGCTTGGCAATCGCATCCAGCCCGCGCGCGCGTTGCAGGTTGTCCTCGGACAGGTGCTCGGGCCGCAGCGATTGCCCGCCGGGACGATTCACCCGCGCATCGTCCGGCACACCGTTGAGGTACTTGCCGGTCAGCAGGCCCTGCGCCAATGGGGTGAATGCAATCACGCCCGCACCCAGCTCGGCAGTGGTGTCCAACAGGTCGTGTTCGGGCCAGCGGTTGAACAGGTTGTAGGCCGGTTGGTGGATCAGCAGCGGTACCTTCCACTCGCGCAGCAATGCGGCGATCTCGCGCGTGCGCGCCGACGAGTACGAGGAAATCCCCACGTACAAGGCCTTACCCTGCTGCACCGCACTGGCCAGTGCGCCGGCGGTTTCCTCCAGCGGCGTATGCGCATCGAACCGGTGCGAATAGAAGATGTCCACGTAGTCCACGCCCAGCCGTTGCAGGCTTTGATCCAGGCTGGACAACAGATATTTGCGCGAGCTGCCGCCCTGCCCATACGGGCCCGGCCACATGTCCCAGCCGGCCTTGGTGGAAATGATGAGCTCGTCGCGATACGGCTTGAAATCTTCGCGCAGCAGACGGCCGAAGTTGATCTCCGCACTGCCGTACGGCGGGCCGTAGTTGTTGGCCAGATCGAAGTGGGTAATGCCCAGGTCGAACGCAGTGCGCAACAAGGCACGCTGGGTATCGATCGGGGTGCTATCGCCGAAGTTGTGCCACAGGCCCAGCGATAGCGCGGGCAGCACCAGGCCACTGCGGCCAACGCGGCGGTAAGCCATACGGTCGTAACGATCGGGATGTGCGAGATAGGTCATGGCGGAGTCCGGTGGCTCAGCGTGCGCTGAAGCGATTGATGGGGCGTTGCAGCCCCAGATGATCGCGCAACGTGCGCCCCTGGTATTCACGCCGAAACAACCCGCGCCGCTGCAGCTCCGGCACCACGTGCGCGGCCACATCGGCCAGCCCGCCAGGCAGGTGCGGCACCAGCACGTTGAAGCCATCGGCCGCGTCCTGTTCGAACCACGCCTGCAGTTCGTCGGCAATCTGCGTGGGCGTGCCGATCAGGCTGTAATGGCCGCGCCCGCCCGCGATGCGCCGCCCGAGTTGGGCGATGCTCAGCTGCTCCTGCCCCGCCAGTTCGGTGAACAACTGCTGGCGGCTGCGCTGGCCGGTTTCGGTCAACGGCAGGTCCGGTAACGGGCCATCAGGCGGATACCCGGACAGGTCGAAATTCCCCAGCATGCGCGACAGCAGAGCGATACCGACCTCCGGCTCCACCAGCTGCTGGAACTGCTCGAATTTTTCCTGCGCTTCGGCCTGGCTCTGGCCCACCACGATGAACACACCTGGCAGCACCTTCAACGCATCGCGGCTGCGCCCGAAGTGCTCCAGCCGGCCCTTGATATCGGCATAGAACGCCTGCGCCTTGGCCAGCGACGATTGCGCGGTGAACACCACCTCGGCGGTTTCGGCCGCCAACGCACGCCCAGGCTCGGACGAACCCGCCTGCACCAGCACCGGATGGCCCTGCGGCGCGCGTGCGATGTTGAGCGGGCCGCGTACCTGGAAATGCGTGCCGCGATGATCCAGCACATGCGCACGCGTTGGATCGTGGTGCAGGCCGGAGGCCTTGTCGGCGACAAAGGCATCGTCTTCCCAGCTATCCCATAGCCCCGCCACCACCTGCTGGAATTCGCGTGCACGCGCATAGCGTTCGGCATGCACGTAGTGCGCATCGCGGTTGAAGTTGAGCGCTTCGTCGGCCGCATCGGAGGTGACCAGGTTCCAGCCGGCACGCCCGCCGGAGAGATGGTCCAGCGAGGCGAACTTGCGCGCTACGTGATACGGCTCGTTGTAGCTGGTGGTCATGGTGGCGATCAGGCCGATGCGCTCGCTCACCGCAGCCAATGCACTGAGCAGGGTGATCGGCTCGAACAGGCTGGAGCGCGCCATGCGCGGAGCAACGGGCCCACCGGCGGCGGCGAGGCTGTCGGCGATAAATACGGCATCGAACTTGGCGGCCTCGGCGATCTGCACCATCGCGCGGTAGTCGTCGAACACCAGCGGATCGGCAGTGACCTGTGGATGCCGCCACGCCGCCACGTGATGCCCGGTGGCCATCAGGAACGCACCCAGTGAGAGCTGGCGTGGCGCGCTCATGCCAGCCACCCGCGCACGCTGCAGGCCAAGTCAACAGACGACGTGTGCTTCCGTACAACGCGTTGCAACAGCAGAGGCATGTTCAAAAATCCTTGTGCACTTGCAGCCCCACGTAGCGACGATCGTCGCGTGGAACCAGGCGGTAGACATTGCCGGTGGCATTGGCCAACAGCGGCGCATAGGCGCGATCGCCCAGGTTGCGGCCGAGCACGGCGACACGCCAGCCGTGCAGGTCATCGGCCAACGCCACGCTGGCATTCCAGATGGCATACGGCCCCTGGATGGTCTGCGGGGTCTGGCTCAGGTCGTACTGCACGCTGTCCTGCCAGGCCACATCGCCGTTGAATTCCAGCGCCAGCGTGCCGGACAACGGCACCCGGTAGCCGGCGCGCAGGTTGCCCTTCCAGTCCGGCGAAAACGGCAAGGGTTTGCCGTCGACATTGCAGTTGGCGGCGGCCGCAGCCGGGCAGGCGAAGCGCTGGATGCGTGCCTGCGTGTAGGCCAGCGATGCGGCCAGGGTCAGGCGTTCGGTGGGGCGATAGTCCAGGTCCAGTTCCAGGCCTTGCGTGCGTGCCTGCCCGGCATTGATCAGGCGTGTCACCACCTGCCCGGCCACGTTGTCGAAAAAGTTGGCCTGGTAGTTGGCGTAGTCGGTATGGAACAGCGCCAGGTTGGCACTGAGCCGGTCATCCAGCGCGCGCGTCTTCAGGCCCAGCTCCCACGCGTTGGAGGTTTCCGGCTGCAACGCCGGCGTGTCGCGCGGCTGCATGTTGAAGAACACGTTGTAGGCCGGTCCCTTGTAACCACGCGAATAGGTCAGGTAGCCGGTGGTCTGCGGCGCGATGTCGTACTGCAGGCCGGCACGCCCGGACACGCCGGTCTCTTCGGTGCTGCCGCGGCTGGCGGTGGAGGGCTGGATCCCGGTCGCCGCAGCGGCCGCAGTGGAGACGCGCTGATGGCGGTAGTCGAGCGTATCGCGGGTGATGCGCGCGCCCAGCAGCGCGCGCAAGTCCTCGCGCCAGTGCCAGGTGGCCTCGCCGAACGCGGCGACAGTCTGCGCACGCGTGGCGTAGTTGGCGCTGCCCAACGTGCGCGCACCTGGCGAAACCACGCTGCGTTGGTAGGTTTCGTCGTTACGCGCATGCAGGTAGTACAGCCCGGCCACCGCCTCCACGGCACGGTCACGCGGGGTCTGCAGCCGCAGTTCCTGCGAATACTGTGTGTAGCCCAGGTCGCCGCGATCGTGTGAGGACGGAAACGCCGCGCTGCTTTGCGCGGTGCGGTCGCCATCCTGGAACTGGGTGTTGTCCCACTGCCGCCAGGCGCTGATCGAGGTCAGCAAGGCATCGCCCAATTGCTGGTCCAGCTGCAGCGAGGCGCCCTTGCTGGTGTCGTCCAGGTGCGTGCGGTAATCGCTGTTGATCTGGCGGTTGTCGGCCGTGGCCTGGACCGGCGCCAGCGCCGCGGCAAAATCCGCACGCGTGCTCGCCACCACCACGCCACTGGGTGCATCGCTGCGCGACTGCAAAAAGTCCGCCAGCAACGTGGCATTCAAATCCGGGTTAGGCGTGAGCTCCAGCCGCAGCCGCGCACCGGACCGCTCGTAGCCGTTGACCTGCGTGCCATCGGCCACATTACGCACGTTGCCACCGTAGTCTGCCCACAACGCCGACACGCTGGCCTTCAGCACACCCGGCACCAGTGCACCGCCAACGCTAGCGCGCACGCGGTTCTCGTCGCCGCCACCGAAGTGCGCGTAATCGACCGACCCACCAAACACCTCCGGCGCCGGCTTGCTGATGATGTTGAGCACACCGGCCGAGGCGTTCTTGCCGAACAAGGTGCCTTGCGGCCCACGCAGCACCTCGATGCGTTCGATATCGAGCAGCTCCAGCGTGGCCTGCCCGGGCCGCCCCAGCACCACGCCGTCGACCACGGTGGCCACGCTGGGCTCGACGCCGGGCGAGGTGGAGATGGTGCCCACGCCACGCAGGAACAGCGAGGTGTCCTTGTTGGAGGCGCCAGCACGAAAGGTCAGGCTGGGCACCAGCGTGGGCAGGTCCGCCACCGTGTTGCGGTTCTCGCGCTCCAGCGTCTGGCCCTGCACCACCGAGACCGCCACCGGCACCTGCTGCAAGGTGCTTTCGCGCCGCGTCGCAGTGACCGTCACCGCGCCCAGGGTCTGCGCGGCCGGCGTGGGCACTGGTGCATCGTTGGCACGCGTGTCGGCGAACGCCGGTGCGCACGCCAACGACAGGCTCCAGGCCAGCAGGCGCGGGGTTGCCGAGAACACGGTGGAAGCAGCAGTGGAGTCGGCCGGGGACCGGTAGCGCACGGACATGCAGTTCCTTATGGATGCGCCATGCCAGGCATGGCGGCAGCGATGGCGCGCAAGCCGACTCGGCCGCGCAGCGCGATGTCTGCATGCTGTTTGCCACCACCACAGGCGTCAAATAACCAATGGCTTGGTGGTTATTCGCTCACGCACGCAACCGTCTGTGTTGCAGCCGGCGCACGCAATGCGCGCGCGGCTGTGCGGCGCGCACGAAGCGGCGATAATGCGCCAATGGATGCACCCAAGCCCTGGCACCTCTATCTGCTGCTCTGTCGCAATGGCAGCTATTACGCCGGGATCACCAACGATCTGGAGCGGCGCTTCCAGGCGCATCTGCGTGGCACCGGCGCCCGCTACACACGTGCGAATCCGCCGCTGCAGGTGCTGGCCAGCCATCCCTATCCGGACCGGGCCACCGCTTCACGCGCGGAGTGGTTGCTCAAGCAGCAGCCGCGCGCACGCAAACTGGCCTGGTTGCAGGCACAGGGGGTGCTGCCTGCCGAGTCACGGCCCGACGACACACCGCTCACGCCCGCCTAGCCGTTGATTGCCTAGCCTGCCCTGCCTTCTCCTGGAGCAGCGCATGCACTACCAGCTCTATTACTGGACCGGCCTGCAGGGCCGGGGCGAATTCGTCCGCCTGGCCCTGGAAGACGCCGGTGCCGACTACACCGATGTGGCCCGCGTCGAAGGCGACGAGGTCATGAACACATTCCTGGACGGCAGCGCAGACGGCGCGCGCCCATTTGCACCGCCCTTCCTCAAGGCCGGCCGCACGGTGGTGGCACAAGTGGCGGCGATCTTGCATTTCCTCGGCCCGCAGCTGCAACTGGTGCCGGAATCAGAAGCCCGCCGCCTGCAGGCGCTGCAATTGCAGATGACCATCGCCGACCTGGTGGCCGAGGTGCACGACACGCACCACCCGATCGCCAGCATGCAGTATTACGAAGACCAGAAAGACGCCGCCAAGCAACGCGCCAAGGACCTGCGCGAAAACCGGCTGCCGAAGTTCCTGGGCTATTTCGAGCAGGTGCTGCAACACGCCGGCGGCAACCACATCCTGCGCGAACACTCGTATGTGGATCTGTCGTTGTTCCAGCTGGTCAGCGGCCTGGAATACATGTTCCCCAAGCGGATGGCGACACTCGCCACCGATATTCCGGGCTTGAAGGCGCTGCAGCAGCGCGTTGCGCAACGGCCGCGCATTGCCGCGTATCTGGAATCGGAACGCCGTGTCGCCTTCAACACCAACGGCATCTTCCGACATTACCCGGAGTTGGATGCGGCGTGATGCTGGCGCCGCGATCGCGCCGCGTTGCGCGTGTGCGTCGCTGTGTGCACATCACAGGCCCGCACTGAAGCAGGCCAGCACGCCACCGGTCGCCGCGCGCCAGCGCGTGCTGCGACCGATGTGGCCGATGGCGGTCGTGTTTAAGCACAGGTCTTCGGCAGCGTGATCGACGCGCTGCCTGACTAGATACCGCTCACCGCCCGCGCAGCACCGCCGCACGGATTCGCTGCAACTGCGCCTTTACCGCTGCCGCCTGGGTCGGGCCAAGCCGCAGCAGGGCCTTCTGGCCCACCGAAAGCGACTCCAGCGCCGGATCCGCGTAGCGGTAACGCCCGCGCTCGTCTTTCACCACCACGATCGGCTGCGCCGCTTCCGGGGTCAGCAGCAGATGATCGATCACCGCGATCAGACGATCGTTGAAATAACGGTCCGGCGCGCCCAGCTCCGCATACGCCTGTTGGATCAGCGGATAGAAGCGCACATACGTGGCGACCAGCGCCTGTGCATCCAGCGCAGTGAACGCGGCCACGTAGGGCGCGTAACGTATGGCGTTGGTGGTGTCGATCACGCTGCGCCCGTCGGCCTCGGCCACCTGCAACTCACCGGGCACCGGCTGCAACACCGAGGCACGTCGGCTCATGCTGGGCTGGGTGAGGTTGTCGATCATCACCACCGCACGCTGGATCAAGTGATCGCGCAGCACGGTGGCCAGCGTAGCCTCATCGGGCACCAGCGCATGCAGTGCCTCCCACGCGGCGCTATCGCTTTTCGCCAGCGGTGGAATCGCCGCATCGGCGGCATCGGCCGGGTGCGCCGGCAACAGGTGCTGTGGCGCGCTGGGGGCAGCGGGCGCGGGCGGTGTGGGCGCCGCAGCCGCCACGGCTGTGGGCTTGGGCGTGGAAGCCGCATTGGGCGCTTCAACAGTGCCGCGGAACAGCCACCACCCGGCACCGATCACGACCGGAATCGCCAGCAGCCACGGCCAACGCGAAGGTCTGGATTGCATCAGGGAACTCCTAGAAATCGACAACACACCAAGGTGTGACCATGCGATCTCGCGGTGGTTCCATCGATTGCTGCAGGCGTCCGGGCTGCTGCACGCGCATCGGCGCAGCGCAGCAGCCGCGTTGTGCAGCCAAGCGCCGCTGCTCAATCGTGTGAATAGGTGCCGGAGACTGCGAACGCCGCAGGGAAGCTGCAGCACACGCAGGCTGCATGCAGCCTCCAAGCGCGCCAGCACGCCAGCGGTGGCCGGTTCTCGCAAAGAACAAACGAGCCCCGCGTTTACGCCTCGCCGCCATCACGTGCGTCACCGCAAGTAACGAAAGCGCGCGGCCAACCAGCGCATCCTCACCGCCATGCCGTCGCTGTTGATCAATGCCTAGCGCCGCTGCCTCAGCTGTCGAAGTCCAGGCGGGCGTCCACCCAGGCAGTGACAATCGCAGCAGCCACTTGCTGCGCCTGTGCGGCCGGCAAATGCTTCTCGCGTACCAGCCAGGCAGCGGTGTCGGCACGCACCTTCGGCAGCAGTGCACGTGCGGCCTTGCGGTCGTCCGCCGGCCATGCGCTGGCATCGCCGGTCCAGGCAGCCAACGCCTGGTCAGGATCGCCGCTATAGCGCTTGCGCAAGGCCGGCTGCAGATACAGCAATGGCGAGACCGACGCACGCAGCGCGATGACCTCCCACTCGGCATAGCTGGCGTAGCGAATGGTGCCGGCGTCCTTGCTGATCGATTCGATCAACGACGCAAACGCGGCATCGAGCTGGGTCCAGGACGGCAGCGCGAAAAGGCCGCCCGGCGGCTCGCACAACGGCGCGAAGCTGTCGCGGGTTGAACCGTACAGCGGGCCGAACGCGTCATACGCCGGCTCGCCAAGCGTGCTGAAGATGAAGCAATGCACATACGGGCGCGTGCTGTCGTTGCGCTCGATCCACATGCGCAACAGCGTCAGTGTCTTGTCCGGTTCCTGCACGTCAGGACCGGTGGCCTCATCGTTCAGCACCGAATCGGCAAAGCTGTCGACCTTGCGCAATGCCGCGCGCGCACTCTGAAAACGCGCCGCAGATAGCGCTGCGTCCACACCCGCGGCCGGCACGAATTGATGCAGGTACACCAACCACGCCGACGCCAGCGGCGTGTCGTAGGCCTGCAATTGGCGCGCCGCGGCCGCCGGTGCGCTCGGGATGCTGGCAATGATGCGGTCCAGGGCCTGTTGTTGCGCGGCCAGCGCCGTGTCCAGCGCATCGGCCCTGGCACTGAGGCTGCGCTGCAGGCAGTCGTCCGGTGTGGCGTTCTGCGCGCAGGCATTGCGCTGCCGCAGCCAGGCGCGTTGCTGCTCGCGCACAGCGGCCACCGCGCTGCGCGGCGTGGTCTGCAGCAGTTCCTGATAGGACGCATCCAGGCGTTCGTCGAGCAGGCCCAGCGCCTTCACCGCACACAGGCGTTGTTCCACCGCCGTGCTTGCGCGCGCACAGTCGAACGATGCAGACCACGCGCCACCGCTGGCCAGCAACGCCGCACCGGCCAGCACCACGCGCAGCGCGTGCGCGTGCCGGTTCATGCCACCGTCTCTTTACGTGCCGGCAGCAGCGACAACAACAGCAGCGTTGCCGCCAACGCCACATACGCACCCACGAATTGCCAGCTGATCACGCGCGCCAGGCCCTGCAGCGACCATGGCAGATAGATGCCGCCGCGCGGGTCCACCGAGTGGATCAACCCGAACAGGGTCAGCCCGGCCGCGACCAGCAGGAACACCGCGCCGCGCCGCAGCCTGCCGTCGATCATCGCCACCACCGCCGCAATCCACAACATCGCGGTGATGATGAAGCCATTGCCCAGCGCGAAGACCACGGCCAGTTCCGGCAGGCCATGGCTGTCGACCTTGGTGGTCAGCGCCACCAGTTGCTCCGGCGCGATCCAGATTGGTGCCTTGATTGCCAGCAGGTAGGCCACCGATGGCAAAAAGCCCAGCACCATCGCACCGGCGTGCTGCTTCGGCGTGGCCTGGAAGGCCTGCGTGGTGATGTCGATCGACACGTACACGATGATCGGCGCCAGCACCGCCAACGGCAGCCACTGCACCAACCCGCTGATGATGCCGAGCATGCCGCCGATGCCGACGAACAACCCGGTCAGCAGCGTATAGCCGGTGCGTGCGCCCATGTGCTTGTAAGCAGGTTGGCCGATGTACGGCGTGGTCTGCGCCACGCCGCCGCAGACGCCCGCCACCAGCGTGGCCAGTGCTTCCACCAGCAGGATGTCGCGGGTGCGGTAATCATCGCCGGCCGCACGCGCGCTTTCGCTCACGTTGATCCCGCCCACCACCATCAACAGGCCGAACGGCAGCAGCAACGGCAGATACGGCAAGGTGGACGGCAGGCCATCGATGAAGCCCAGATTCGGCAGCGGCAACACCACCTGGGGCGCCACCCAGGCCGGGACCGCGAATCCAGGCGCACCCAGGCCGGCCAGCCCCAGGCCGTAATACAGCGCCGTGCCGATCACGAAGGCCACCAGCACCCCGGGCAACTTGATCGGCAGGCGGCCCTTGGCCAGCAGCACATACAGCAACAAGCCCAGGGTGACGAAGCCGGCCACCGGCGAGCGCAGGGTTTCCAGCAGCGGCAACAGGCCCATCAGCACCAGCGCGATGCCGGCGATGGAGCCCAGCAATGCGGCGCGTGGCAGCGCGCGCGTAACCGCTTCGCCAACAAACGACAGCACCAGCTTGAGCAGCCCCATCACCACCAGCGCGGCCATGCCCAGTTTCCAGGTGGCGATCGCCGCGGCCTGCGGGTCCAGTCCCTGCGCCTTGAAGCCGGCAAACGCCGGGCCCAACACCAATAGCGCCATGCCGATGCTGGTGGGCGCATCCAGGCCCAGCGGCATGGCGGTGACGTCATCGCGACCAGTGCGCCGGGCCAGGCGACGCGCCATCAGGGTGTAGAGCAAATTGCCCACCAGCACACCGAATGCGGTGCCGGGGAACATGCGGCCGTACACCACGTCGGGCGGGAACTGGAACAGGCCGATCAACGCCATCGCGATGAAGCCGAGGATGGAGAGATTGTCGACCACCAGGCCGAAGAAGCCATTGAGGTCGCCGGAGACGAACCAGCGCGGCGGTGCCGCAGTACGCGAGGAAGGGGCCGACATGGGAGCCAGGATGCGTGGGGACAGGCGATGGTAGCCGCTGCCCCGCATGCGCGACAGCGGCGCGGTGGATCAGAGCGTGCTGCTGCAGCGCCGCCGCTGAGGACCGCCAGCGGCGGCATCCCGATGCACGCGAAGACTCAGGGCATGGCCTGGTCGGCACTGATCCAGCCAGTGCTCTCCGCATGGCCGGCACTGCGAAACCGCACCTGCAGGCGGGTCTGGTCCGCGCTCACGTCCAGCGCCTCGAGGCGATCGCCCTTGATCAGATAGCGCCGCGTGGTGGTCGCGGTGGGCGTGGCATACAGCGGTAAGCGCGGCACCTGCACCAGGAACGTAGCCGGCCGGGGCGCTTCCAGGCTCTGGCCGATCTCCGTGCCGATCACCGCACCCTGCGAATCGAAACGCGGCCACACCGAGAACGGCATGCCCTCTTCGGTGCCCGGGCCCAGCACGTCCAGAATCGCCTGCGCGGCAATCGGCTGCTGGGTGGTGGATACATACAGGCGCCCAGCGGCGTCATAGCGGTATACGTCCGCGTACCACATCGGCCCGCTACGGCAGGAGCTGCTCAGGCTGCGCTGTTGCGGGTCCGGGGTGAGATTCCAGAACCCTGCGCATTGCACCTGCGGGCGCGTGGGCGCGGTCAGCAGGCGAAACTGCCGCTGCGCCGGGTCATACAGGAACACCCGCGTGGCTTCGTTGACCTGCCCGAGCATCACGGTCACCGCCAGATCTGGGTGGCCATCGAAGTTGTAATCGTCGCTACGCACGCTGCCGGTGGCTTCGCCGTCGTCCAGGTCCGCGTCCAGCCACTGCTGCTGGCCGCCGGGCGCCAGCACCACATGCAGGCGCGTGCCGACCAGGCTGGCAGTGGCGCGGGTGTGCGCATCGAGCGTCAGTTGCACGTGGGTGTCGCGTGCCGACGCGGCGCACGTGAGCAGCGCGGCTGCGGCGAGCACACTGCTGCTCGCCACGGTGCGGAGGTGTGGCGCCTGCCAGCGGCGGCGCATGCGGCTGCCCGCAGGGATCCGGCTCAGAACGACACGTCCACCGGCTGCCGCGCCCACAGCACCGACTGGTGACCGGTGGCCTGCTTCCACGCCAGGCGGATCGCCTCGATGTCATTGCGCCGCTGCGGGCTGTCTTCGTGCAGGATCACCAGCACCTTGGTGCCGAGCCGGTTCGGTTCCTTGGCGCCGCGGAACAGCCACTGGCCGTAGGCGTCGAACACGGTGAGCCCGTCCGGAAAGCGCGGAGTCACTTCCTTGTCCAAGAACGCGCGCCACTGCGCGTCGCTGATGGTGCGGGTCTGCGGGCGGTCGGCCGGGCCGGTTTCCTCGCCCACTCCAAAATACAGCTCGCTCCGCACCCAGCCCCGCGCTGCCGCCGGGCGCGCGGCATCGCCCTGCAGGCTGGCGGTGGTGGAGGCCGGCGCGTGCCCCGGCGTGGTGGCGCAGGCAGACAACGCCAACACGGCGGCGAACAGGCAGGACGGCAACAACTTCATCGATCTCTCCAGGCGGGGGGCCGGCTCATGCAGGCGGGATATCAGCTCATGCCGGCGCGGGGGCACTGTGCCATCTCGCGCCGGCCTGAACAACACGATAATATCTCTCCATCCGGATGGAAGTGGAACACTCCCGGCCCCCACCTTGCACGCCAGCGCGGCCGGATGCCGACGCGCGGCGGCCTGCCGTATTTCAGGAGACAGCATGACCCGCCCCACCCTTTCGGTTATCGGCCTGGCCGTGGCCGCCGTCCTCAGCGCCAACGCCCAGGCCCAGCAAGCCGCGCCCGGCGCCACCACACTGGACACGGTGATCGTCACCGGCACCCGTGCCAGCGACCGCACCGTGCTCGAATCCACGGTGCCGGTGGACGTGCTCACCGCCGAGGACATCCGCAAGGCCGGCGTGGTCAACGGTGAACTGGGCAGCGCGCTGCAGGCGCTGCTGCCCTCGTTCAACTTCCCGCGCCAGTCCAACTCCGGTGGCGCCGACCATATCCGCGCCGCACAGCTGCGCGGGCTCTCGCCCGACCAGGTGCTGGTGCTGGTCAACAGCAAGCGCCGCCACACCTCGGCACTGGTTAACACCGACAGCAAGATCGGCAAGGGCACCACGCCGGTGGATTTCAATTCCATCCCGATCAACGCCATCAAGCGCATCGAAGTGCTGCGCGACGGTGCCGGCGCGCAATACGGCTCCGATGCCATCGCTGGGGTCATCAATGTCATCCTGGACGACAACCCCGAGCGCGGTGAACTGGAAGCCAGCTTCGGTGCGTACAACACCGATGTGGAGCCGATCAATCGGCGCGTCACCGATGGCCAGACCAGCTACGCCAGCGCCAAGGTCGGCACGCTGCTGGGCGATGACGGTGGCTTCTTCAAGGTGGGCCTGGAGCTGAAGAACCGCGAGGCGACCAACCGCGCCGGCTTCGATCAGATTCCGCCGTTCGAAGAACAGACCCCCGCCAACCTGGCCCTGGCGGGCCAGCGCAACTACGTGCTCGGCGATGGCGCCACCAAGGGCCTGAACGCCTGGCTCAACACCAAGATTCCGTTCAGTGCCACCGGCGAGTTCTATGCCTTCGGTACCTACAACCAGCGCGACACCGAAGGCGCCAATTACTTCCGTTACCCGGACAGCAGCGCCAACTGGCGCGAGATCTACCCCAACGGCTACCGCCCGATTTCCGAAGGCGAAAACCGCGACCTGCAGATCGTGGCCGGCGCCCGCGGGCAATGGGGCGACTGGGACTACGACGCCAGCCTGGATTACGGCCGCAATGACTTCACCTACCGGCTGCGCAACTCGCTCAACGCCTCGCTCGGCCCGGGCAGCACCACGCGCTTCAAGACCGGTGATTTCGCCTTTGCGCAGACCGTGGGCAATTTCGATTTGACCCGCGTGTTCGATGCGGCCGGTGCCACCCACACCTTCGGCACCGGCGCCGAATTCCGCCGTGAGCAGTACCGCACGCATGCCGGCGACCCGGCCAGCTACGCGGCCGGCCCGTTCACCGATCGCCCCACCGGCTCGCAAGCCGGCGGCGGGCTGACCCCGCAGGACGAAGCCGACCTGTCGCGCAATGTGGCCAGCGTCTACGCCAACGTGTCCAGCCAGTTCGGCGACAAATTCTCCACCGATCTGGCCGGCCGCTACGAGCACTACCAGGATTTCGGCAGCCAGTGGACCGGCAAGCTGGCTGCACGCTACGCCTTCGCGCCGGCATTCGCGCTGCGCGGCGCGGTCTCCAACAACGTGCGTGCGCCCTCGCTCAGCCAGATCGGGTACGAAGCCACCTCCACCGGTTACGACGCCGCTGGCCGCCTGACCCAGGGCCGCCTGCTGTCGGTCAACAACCCGATCGCCCGCGCGCTCGGTGCCACCGATCTGAAGCCGGAAAAGTCGATCAACGCCAGCCTGGGTTTCACCAGCAAGCTGGGCGATCACTTCGACCTGTCGCTGGACTTCTTCCAGATCGACATCGACGACCGCATCGCGCTGTCCGAAGACATCACCGGCAGCAGCCTCACCGGTTTCGTGCAGCAGAACTTCGGCGTCACCGGCGTGCAGAGCGCCAGCTACTTCCTCAACGCCGCCGACACCCGCACCCGCGGCGCCGAGCTGGTCGCCAACTGGCGCCAGTACGCCTTCGGCGGCGATCTGCTGCTGACCGGCACCTACAGCTACGCCAAGACCGAGTTGAAGAACGTCATTGCCACGCCGTCGCAACTGCTGGCGCTGGATCCAGAATACGTGCTGTTCGGCGTGGAAGAGAGCAACACGCTCACCGATGCAGCCCCGCGCACCCGCGCCTCGCTCGCCGCCAACTGGAGCAACGAGCACTGGAACCTGCAGAGCCGCGTTAACCGCTACGGCAGCGCCACCCGCGTGTTCGACTTCGGTGACGGCTTCGTGCCGCGCCAGACCTATGGCGCGGAATGGCAGCTGGACCTGGAAGCCGAATACCGCCTGGGCACGCAATGGACGCTGGCGATCGGCGGCCAGAACATCCTGGACAACTACTCGGACCGCTCCATCGACGACATCGCCTACTTCGGCAACCTGCCCTACGACGTGCTCTCGCCGATCGGCAGCAATGGCGCGTACTGGTATGGACGGGTGCGGTATAGCTTCTGAGCGAAAGCGAAGAGCTTGAGACCTCTCTCCCTGAGAGAGACTGCGTTAGCCCCTCTCCTGCGGGAGAGGGGTTGGGGTGAGGGTACGGGGCGAAGCCCTCATGACGTTCCAACTGCACGAGGTTTTGCTCGTACCCTCATCCGCCCCGATGGGGCACCTTCTCCCGAGGGGAGAAGGGAAGAACACCGAGGCTACCGCTTTAGCCCCTCTCCTGCGGAAGAGGGGTTGGGGTGAGGGTACGGAGCGAAGCCTTCATGTCGTCCAAACTGCATGAGGCTTCGCTCGTACCCTCATCCGCCCCTGCGGGGCACCTTCTCCCGAGGGGAGAAGGGGAGAAGGGAAGAACACCGAGGCTACCGCTTTAGCCCCTCTCCTGCGGGAGAGGGGTTGGGGTGAGGGTACGGAGCGAAGCCCTCGTAGCATTCCACCTGCACGAGGCTTCGCTCGTACCCTCATCCGCCCCTGCGGGGCACCTTCTCCCGAGGGGAG
>NZ_JARVTE010000024.1:0-5681 GCF_030208815.1 Xanthomonas sp. fls2-241-TYG-148 | reverse complement strand
ATTGCAGGCAAAAAGAAACCCCCAATCCTTTCGGACTGAGGGTTTCGGGTAAAGCCCCTGGCGATGACCTACTCTCGCATGGCTTGAGCCACACTACCATCGGCGCAGCTGCGTTTCACTTCCGAGTTCGGGATGGGATCGGGTGGTTCCACAGCGCTAATTTCACCAGGGAGACGGTTGGAGCGTCGCCATCCAAGAAACGGATTAAGGCGCCCAGTCTCGCATAGTTAACTTGTGACGTAGCTTGCGTTTGGGGATCTACCAACGTTCGTTGGGACCAAGGCAACTTGAGGTTATATGGTCAAGCCGCACGGATCATTAGTATCAGTTAGCTCAATACATTGCTGTACTTACACACCTGACCTATCAACCACATAGTCTATATGGTTCCTTTAGGGGGCTTGTGCCCCGGGAAGTCTCATCTTGAGGCGCGCTTCCCGCTTAGATGCTTTCAGCGGTTATCGCTTCCGAACATAGCTACCCGGCAATGCCACTGGCGTGACAACCGGAACACCAGAGGTTCGTCCACTCCGGTCCTCTCGTACTAGGAGCAGCCCCTCTCAAACTTCCAACGCCCATGGCAGATAGGGACCGAACTGTCTCACGACGTTCTGAACCCAGCTCGCGTACCACTTTAAATGGCGAACAGCCATACCCTTGGGACCGACTACAGCCCCAGGATGTGATGAGCCGACATCGAGGTGCCAAACACCGCCGTCGATATGAACTCTTGGGCGGTATCAGCCTGTTATCCCCGGAGTACCTTTTATCCGTTGAGCGATGGCCCTTCCATACAGAACCACCGGATCACTAAGACCTACTTTCGTACCTGCTTGATCCGTCGATCTTGCAGTCAAGCACGCTTATGCCTTTGCACACAGTGCGCGATGTCCGACCGCGCTGAGCGTACCTTCGTGCTCCTCCGTTACTCTTTAGGAGGAGACCGCCCCAGTCAAACTACCCACCATACACGGTCCCTGATCCGGATAACGGATCTAGGTTAGAACGTCAAGCACGACAGGGTGGTATTTCAAGGTTGGCTCCACTGCAGCTAGCGCCACAGTTTCATAGCCTCCCACCTATCCTACACAGACGAACTCAACGTTCAGTGTAAAGCTATAGTAAAGGTTCACGGGGTCTTTCCGTCTTGCCACGGGAACGCTGCATCTTCACAGCGATTTCAATTTCACTGAGTCTCGGGTGGAGACAGCGCCGCTGTCGTTACGCCATTCGTGCAGGTCGGAACTTACCCGACAAGGAATTTCGCTACCTTAGGACCGTTATAGTTACGGCCGCCGTTTACTGGGGCTTCGATCAAGAGCTTCGCCTTGCGGCTGACCCCATCAATTAACCTTCCAGCACCGGGCAGGCGTCACACCCTATACGTCCACTTTCGTGTTTGCAGAGTGCTGTGTTTTTGATAAACAGTCGCAGCGGCCTGGTTTCTGCGACCCTCTTCAGCTATAGCTCGCATGAGCCACCAAAAAGGGTGCACCTTCTCCCGAAGTTACGGTGCCATGTTGCCTAGTTCCTTCACCCGAGTTCTCTCAAGCGCCTGAGAATTCTCATCCTACCCACCTGTGTCGGTTTACGGTACGGTCTTCGTGAGCTGAAGCTTAGGAGCTTTTCCTGGAAGCGTGGTATCAGTGACTTCGCCATAAAGGCTCGTCTCGGTGCTCGGTCTTAAAGGATCCCGGATTTGCCAAAGATCCAAACCTACCGCCTTTCCCCGGGACAACCAACGCCCGGTACACCTAACCTTCTCCGTCCCTCCATCGCACTCACGCGAGGTGCAGGAATATTAACCTGCTTCCCATCGACTACGGCTTTCGCCCTCGCCTTAGGGACCGACTAACCCTGCGTCGATTAACGTTGCGCAAGGAAACCTTGGGCTTTCGGCGTGCGGGCTTTTCACCCGCATTATCGTTACTCATGTCAGCATTCGCACTTCCGATACCTCCAGCAGACTTCTCAATCCACCTTCGCAGGCTTACGGAACGCTCCTCTACCGCGCATAAAACCGAAGTTTTACGCACCCCAAGCTTCGGTTCACTGCTTAGCCCCGTTAAATCTTCCGCGCAGACCGACTCGACCAGTGAGCTATTACGCTTTCTTTAAAGGGTGGCTGCTTCTAAGCCAACCTCCTGGCTGTCTATGCCTTTCCACATCGTTTTCCACTTAGCAGTGAATTTGGGACCTTAGCTGTGGGTCTGGGTTGTTTCCCTTTTCACGACGGACGTTAGCACCCGCCGTGTGTCTCCCGGATAGTACGTACTGGTATTCGGAGTTTGCAATGGTTTGGTAAGTCGCGATGACCCCCTAGCCATAACAGTGCTCTACCCCCAGTAGTATTCGTCCGAGGCGCTACCTAAATAGCTTTCGAGGAGAACCAGCTATCTCCGGGTTCGATTAGCTTTTCACTCCTAATCACAGCTCATCCCCGTCTTTTGCAACAGACGTGGGTTCGGGCCTCCAGTACCTGTTACGGCACCTTCACCCTGGCCATGACTAGATCACCCGGTTTCGGGTCTACTGCCCGCGACTATGCGCCCTTATCAGACTCGGTTTCCCTTCGCCTCCCCTATACGGTTAAGCTTGCCACGAACAGTAAGTCGCTGACCCATTATACAAAAGGTACGCAGTCACTCTTGCGAGCTCCTACTGCTTGTACGCACACGGTTTCAGGATCTATTTCACTCCCCTCTCCGGGGTTCTTTTCGCCTTTCCCTCACGGTACTGGTTCACTATCGGTCGGTCAGGAGTATTTAGCCTTGGAGGATGGTCCCCCCATATTCAGACAGGGTTTCACGTGCCCCGCCCTACTCGTCTTCACTGGAGTGGCCC
Source organism: Xanthomonas sp. fls2-241-TYG-148 (assembly GCF_030208815.1). NCBI lineage: Bacteria > Pseudomonadati > Pseudomonadota > Gammaproteobacteria > Lysobacterales > Lysobacteraceae > Xanthomonas > Xanthomonas sp. fls2-241-TYG-148. The sequence continues at coordinate 2,837 of NZ_JARVTE010000024.1, read as the reverse complement.
TTTTAAATACAGGGCTATCACCTTCTATGGCCAATCTTTCCAGATTGTTTTTCTAAAGCCATTCCAGCTTAAGGGCTGTTCCCCGTTCGCTCGTCACTACTCAGGGAATCTCGGTTGATTTCTTTTCCTCCGGTTACTTAGATATTTCAGTTCACCGGGTTCGCTTCAAGCAGCTATGAATTCACTGCAAGATACTGCCGAAGCAGTGGGTTTCCCCATTCGGATATTGCCGGATCAAAGCTTGTTGCCAGCTCCCCGACACTTTTCGCAGGCTACCACGTCCTTCATCGCCTCTGACCGCCTAGGCATCCACCGTGTGCGCTTATTCGCTTGACCATATAACCCCAAGTTGCCTCGGAGCTACATGCCGTGTTGTGTGGGGTACAAAGCCACCAACGCGAACATACGACTCAATTATTTAGGGACTCGAAGTCCCCGCCTTAGCCTCAACGACACGTTTAGATAGATATCTCAAACGCTCGCTACGTCACAAGTTATAAAAGAACATGTCTCAGCCTCAACGCTGATCCATATAAATTCTTAAGTGTGCACTACATTCAGAGTGGTGGGTCTGGGTAGACTCGAACTACCGACCTCACCCTTATCAGGGGTGCGCTCTAACCACCTGAGCTACAGACCCGAAGTCTTTTCACTCAATATGGTGGAGCCTGTCGGGATCGAACCGACGACCCCCTGCTTGCAAAGCAGGTGCTCTCCCAGCTGAGCTAAGGCCCCAAAAGGGACTTCGCATACCGACCTGTGCCGGTATGAATCTCTGAATGCAGGTAATTTGTGAGGACGCCCGACAGGACGAATGACGTCATGCTCAAAAGGAGGTGATCCAGCCGCACCTTCCGATACGGCTACCTTGTTACGACTTCACCCCAGTCATCGGCCACACCGTGGCAAGCGCCCTCCCGAAGGTTAAGCTACCTGCTTCTGGTGCAACAAACTCCCATGGTGTGACGGGCGGTGTGTACAAGGCCCGGGAACGTATTCACCGCAGCAATGCTGATCTGCGATTACTAGCGATTCCGACTTCATGGAGTCGAGTTGCAGACTCCAATCCGGACTGAGATAGGGTTTCTGGGATTGGCTTACCCTCGCGGGTTTGCAGCCCTCTGTCCCTACCATTGTAGTACGTGTGTAGCCCTGGTCGTAAGGGCCATGATGACTTGACGTCATCCCCACCTTCCTCCGGTTTGTCACCGGCGGTCTCCTTAGAGTTCCCACCATTACGTGCTGGCAACTAAGGACAAGGGTTGCGCTCGTTGCGGGACTTAACCCAACATCTCACGACACGAGCTGACGACAGCCATGCAGCACCTGTCTCACGGTTCCCGAAGGCACCAATCCATCTCTGGAAAGTTCCGTGGATGTCAAGACCAGGTAAGGTTCTTCGCGTTGCATCGAATTAAACCACATACTCCACCGCTTGTGCGGGCCCCCGTCAATTCCTTTGAGTTTCAGTCTTGCGACCGTACTCCCCAGGCGGCGAACTTAACGCGTTAGCTTCGATACTGCGTGCCAAATTGCACCCAACATCCAGTTCGCATCGTTTAGGGCGTGGACTACCAGGGTATCTAATCCTGTTTGCTCCCCACGCTTTCGTGCCTCAGTGTCAGTGTTGGTCCAGGTAGCCGCCTTCGCCACGGATGTTCCTCCCGATCTCTACGCATTTCACTGCTACACCGGGAATTCCGCTACCCTCTACCACACTCTAGTGACCCAGTATCCACTGCAATTCCCAGGTTGAGCCCAGGGCTTTCACAACAGACTTAAACCACCACCTACGCACGCTTTACGCCCAGTAATTCCGAGTAACGCTTGCACCCTTCGTATTACCGCGGCTGCTGGCACGAAGTTAGCCGGTGCTTATTCTTTGGGTACCGTCAGAACAATCGGGTATTAACCGACTGCTTTTCTTTCCCAACAAAAGGGCTTTACAACCCGAAGGCCTTCTTCACCCACGCGGCATGGCTGGATCAGGCTTGCGCCCATTGTCCAATATTCCCCACTGCTGCCTCCCGTAGGAGTCTGGACCGTGTCTCAGTTCCAGTGTGGCTGATCATCCTCTCAGACCAGCTACGGATCGTCGCCTTGGTGGGCCTTTACCCCGCCAACTAGCTAATCCGACATCGGCTCATTCAATCGCGCGAAGCCCGAAGGTCCTCCGCTTTCACCCGTAGGTCGTATGCGGTATTAGCGTAAGTTTCCCTACGTTATCCCCCACGAAAGAGTAGATTCCGATGTATTCCTCACCCGTCCGCCACTCGCCACCCATAAGAGCAAGCTCTTACTGTGCTGCCGTTCGACTTGCATGTGTTAGGCCTGCCGCCAGCGTTCACTCTGAGCCAGGATCAAACTCTTCACTTAAAATTACATGTCCGAAGACAAATACTTTAGCTGCAGAAGTTCAACCACTGACAACTTATCGCTTGCAAAGCAATTAATATGTTGCTTTTTGATTAAACGTCTGCAAGATGGACAATCATCCTTCCTGCAGGCGTCCGCACAAATTACCTGCGCACACTGTCAAAGAACATTGGGAAGTGGCCTCAGCGCCGTTCCCGTCAGCTTCGTCGTTTCCGTCGAAGCGAGCCGCCCATTATAGCGGACTTTTTCTTGCCGTCAACACCTTGTTTCCGAGGTGGTTGACGCTGCTCCGTTTCGACCCGAAGGTTTTCTGCGAAGCGAGCCGGCCATATTAGCAGGCTTTTCATCCTCGTCAACCCCTCGTGAAGAGGAAGTTGCCGCCGCTGCACCTCAATCCGCCGTAGCGTCTTTCCGTGTAGCGAGCCGCCCATCATAGCCGGCTTTTCCGTTTCGTCAACACC
>NZ_JARVTE010000025.1:0-16487 GCF_030208815.1 Xanthomonas sp. fls2-241-TYG-148 | reverse complement strand
AGCCGCACACCGAGTTCGAAGCCGAAGTCTACGTGCTGTCGAAGGACGAGGGCGGTCGTCACACCCCGTTCTTCAAGGGCTACCGTCCGCAGTTCTACTTCCGCACCACCGACATCACTGGCGCATGCCAGCTGCCGGAAGGCGTGGAAATGGTGATGCCGGGCGACAACGTGAAGATGGTCGTGACCCTGATTAACCCGGTCGCGATGGACGAAGGTCTGCGCTTCGCAATCCGTGAAGGTGGCCGCACCGTCGGCGCCGGCGTGGTTGCCAAGATCGTTAAGTAAGTGCCTGCAATCCGGTGACTTCGGTCGCCGGGTTCATACGAATGGCGGGCCGGCTGAACCTCGGTCCGCCTTCGTTGTCTCAGGGTGTGCGGTAACGAGTACATACGCCAGTAGCTCAATTGGCAGAGCAGCGGTCTCCAAAACCGCAGGTTGGGGGTTCGAGTCCCTCCTGGCGTGCCACTCCTCTTTCCGGCCCAGCGATTCGGGTCAGATCGGTAACTAGAGCCGGATGAATAGCAAAATCGAGCCGTCCAAGAGCGCGTCGTCCGCTAGCGCTGATATTGTCAAATACGTCATCTCCGCGATCCTGGTGGTTGCGGGGTTGTTTGTGTGGTTCTGGTTTTCAACGCCGGAGCGTGCCACCCAATTTGGAGCCTGGACCCCGCAGTTGCGTGCCCTGGCTGTAATCGTGGGCTTGGTGGCCGGCGCATTTGTGTTTCTGGGAACCGGCAAGGGCCGGGAAACCCGCGAATTTATGTCCGAATCCAGGTTCGAGCTGCGCAAGGTGGTCTGGCCAACACGCCAGGAAGCCATTCGCACCACTTGGGTCGTTATTGTTGTTGTGATCATTCTGAGTTTGCTGTTGGGCGGCTTCGACTTTGTCATCCAGAAGCTCACGCAGTGGTTCCTGGCTCGTTGAGGAGAATCAAGCAGTGAAGCGTTGGTATGTCGTTCACGCCTATTCAGGCTTCGAAAAGTCCGTTGCGCAGGCTCTGCGCGACCGCATCGCCCGCACCGAAATGGAAGAGCGTTTCGGCGACGTGCTGGTGCCGACCGAAGAGGTCATCGAGATGCGCGCCGGGCAGAAGCGCCGCTCCGAGCGCAAGTTCTTCCCCGGCTACGTGCTGGTGCAGATCGAGACGCATGACGAGGCCGGTATTCCGCGCATCGATAACGAAAGCTGGCATCTGGTGAAAGAAACCCCGAAGGTGATGGGGTTCATCGGCGGCACCGCCGATCGTCCGTTGCCGATTCGCGATGAAGAAGCCGATGCGATCCTGCAGCGTGTGCAGGACGGCGTCGAAAAGCCGCGTCCGAAGGTGTTGTTCGAGCCTGGCCAGATGGTGCGTGTCACCGACGGCCCGTTCAACGACTTCAACGGCGTGGTGGAAGAGGTCAATTACGAGAAGAGCAGGCTGCGTGTCGCGGTGCTGATCTTCGGTCGCTCCACGCCGGTCGAGCTCGAGTTCGGCCAGGTCGAGAAGGGCTGACCCTGGCGGGTGCCTGCTAGGCACCCTTGCCAATTGCTGCTATAGTGCGCGGCTCGCTCACCTGGCGACCGCCGGGAAACAATGGCTGCCGTACGGCGGCCATCTGCGCATTGTCAAAACGCGAAGCCGGGACGCGTGATTCTCCCGGTCCGATGGGGAGCCTGTTGTTCAGGCGCTAGCACCCGGAGAGTATTGAAATGGCTAAGAAAGTAGTTGCTTTCATCAAGTTGCAGGTCAAGGCCGGACAGGCCAATCCTGCGCCGCCGGTCGGTCCTGCACTGGGTCAGCGCGGTCTGAACATCATGGAGTTCTGCAAGGCGTTCAATGCCGCGACCTCCAAGCTGGAGCCGGGCCTGCCGACGCCGGTGATCATCACCGCGTACTCGGACCGTACCTTCACCTTCATCACCAAGAGCACCCCGGCCAGCGTGCTGCTCAAGAAGGCTGCCGGCGTGACCTCCGGGTCCAAGCGCCCGAACACCGACAAGGTGGGCAAGGTGACGCGTAAGCAGCTGGAAGAGATCGCCAAGGTCAAGGAAGCCGATCTCACGGCGGCCGAGCTGGAAGCGGCAGTGCGTACGATTGCGGGCTCTGCCCGCAGCATGGGTTTGACGGTGGAGGGCTAAGACATGGCACAGAGCAAGCGCGTGAAGGCCATTGCGGCCGCTGTCGTTCCGGGCAAGACCTATGCCTTCGAAGACGCAATCAAGATCCTGAAGACCTCCACCAAGGCCAAGTTCGTCGAGTCCATCGACGTCGCTGTGCGCCTGGGCGTGGACGCCAAGAAGTCCGACCAGCAGGTGCGCGGTTCCACCGTGCTGCCGGCCGGTACCGGCAAGAGCGTGCGCGTTGCAGTGTTCGCACCGGCTGGCGCCAAGGCTGACGAAGCCCTGGCTGCAGGCGCCGAAGCCGTGGGTATGGACGACCTGGCCGAGAAGATGCAGGCCGGCGATCTGAACTACGACGTGGTCATCGCGACCCCGGACGCCATGCGCGTCGTCGGTAAGCTCGGCACCCTGCTGGGTCCGCGCGGCCTGATGCCGAACCCGAAGGTCGGTACGGTTTCCCCGAACCCGGGTGAAGCGGTCAAGAACGCCAAGTCGGGTCAGGTGCGCTACCGCACCGACAAGGCCGGCATCATCCACTGCACCATCGGCAAGGCCAGCTTCGACGACGAAGCGCTGAAGTCGAATCTGCAGGCGCTGCTGCTGGATCTGGTCAAGGCCAAGCCGGCCACCTCCAAGGGTACCTACCTGCAGAAGGTGTCGGTCAGCTCGACCATGGGTCCCGGCGTGACCGTGGATCAGTCGAGCCTGTCGCTGAAGTAATGCAGTGCGTCGGGCGTGTCACACGCCTGACGTGGTGTTGTAGTAATGCATTGTTTTTCCGGCCCGGGTCACCGTGTGCTGGGAGTCCGTTCCCTCCTTTGGGGAAACGGACATTTTGAAGGCGATCGCCGGTACTGCCGGCGGTAGCCGTCAAAGACCGCAGGCGCGGTCAGCGCAGATCGACGACGGGCACGGATGCTCGCACTGGCATGGAGTCGCCGTCGAGACAGCGGGATCGCTTGATTGGTTCGTCAGAGCCGGCCGGCGTAGATGGTGTCGCCCTTCTGGAGTTTTCTGGTTAACGCGCTTCTGGGGCAACCCGGATCGAGCCCACTCCAGGTCTAGAACGGCCACCAAAGGAACATCGGTCGATGTTCCCGGCTTCCAGGAAGGAGGCTGCCCTGGACCGCAACCGGCAGGAGCCGCGAGCGGAGTAGTTTGAAGCGGGGATGAGGGATTCGGTATTGGGGATTTGCAGGAGCTGCTTCATGGCTTTCGACGAATCACCAGTCACCAATCACCAATCCCGGCTTTAACGGAGGAGTGCAATGGCTCTCAATCTGTCTCAGAAGCAAGAAGTAGTCGCCGAGCTGGCAGACATCGCCGCCAAGGCCCACTCCTTGATCGCCGCCGAATACGCTGGCATCACGGTCTCTCAGATGACCGCGATGCGCAAGCAGGCTCGCGAAACCGGCGTGTTCTTGAAAGTTGTCAAGAACACCCTGGCCGTGCGCGCCGTTGAAGGTACTGATTTCGCTGTCGCTGCTGACAAGCTGGTCGGTCCTTTGCTGTATGCGTTTTCGATGGAGGAGCCCGGCGCTGCCGGTCGCCTGATCAAGGAATTTGCCAAGGGCAACGACAAGTTGCAGGCCAAGGTCGTGTCCATCGGCGGGGAACTGTTCCCGGCCAGTCATGTGGACGTGTTGGCATCGCTGCCGACCCGCGACCAGGCTCTGGCCATGTTGGCCCGCGTGCTGTCCGAACCGGCTGCTATGTTCGCCCGTGCCGTCAAGGCCGTTGGCGACAAGCAGGGTGGTGGCGACGAAGCCGCCGCGCCGGTCGCCGAGACTGCCGAAGCTTGATGTCCTAGCGTTCGCTAGAACCCCAATCCAGAAAATCATTTAAAGGTAATCACAATGTCCCTTACCAACGAACAGATCGTCGACGCCATCGCCGAGAAGTCCCTGATGGAAGTGATGGAGCTGGTCAAGGCCATCGAAGAAAAGTTCGGCGTCTCCGCCGCCGCCCCGGTCGCAGCAGCAGCTGCCGGCCCGGCTGCCGTGGTCGAAGAGCAGACCGAATTCAACGTGGTGCTGGTCAGCTGCGGTGCCAACAAGGTTGGCGTCATTAAGGCCGTCCGTGCCGTGACCGGCCTGGGTCTGAAGGAAGCCAAGGATCTGACCGAAGCTGGCGGCATCCTGAAGGAAGGCGCCACCAAGGACGAAGCCGAGAAGATCAAGAAGGAACTGACCGAAGCCGGCGCGACCGTCGAAGTCAAGTAAGCGGCATCTTGCATCGCCCGCGTTTCATGGTGATGCACTGAAGGCTGGGGGCGTAAAGCCCCCGGCCTTTGGCCGTTCCGGAGAGGTGTCATTTTCGGATGGCCAAATCCAACTCGCAGTCTCAAGGAGTTGGTAGTTGGAAGTAGCAGGAGAAGGCGTGCTGGTGCCGGCAATACCAGCGACTTCCAACTGACAACTTTTGTTATTTCAGGGCCGCCGCAACGCGGCCCCCGCAGCCCAGGGTGGAAGACCTCATGACGTCTTATTCGTTCACCGAAAAGAAGCGTATCCGCAAGGACTTCGGCAAGCAGCGCTCGATTCTCGAAGTGCCGTTCCTGCTTGCCATCCAGGTGGATTCCTACCGCGAATTCCTGCAGGAAGACGTGGAGCCCAACAAGCGCAAGGACCTCGGTCTGCACGCGGCTCTGAAGTCGGTGTTCCCGATTTCCAGTTACAGCGGCAACGCCGCGCTGGAATACGTTGGTTACAAGTTGGGCGAGCCCGTGTTTGACGAGCGTGAATGCCGTCAGCGCGGCATGAGCTATGGCGCGCCGCTGCGCGTGACCGTGCGCCTGGTGATCTACGACCGCGAGTCGTCGACCAAGGCGATCAAGTACGTGAAGGAGCAGGAGGTCTATCTCGGCGAAATTCCGCTGATGACCGAAAACGGCACCTTCATCGTCAACGGTACCGAGCGCGTGATCGTCTCGCAGCTGCACCGTTCGCCGGGTGTGTTCTTCGACCACGACCGTGGCAAGACCCACAGCTCGGGCAAGCTGCTGTACAGCGCCCGCATCATTCCGTACCGCGGTTCCTGGCTGGACTTCGAGTTCGACCCGAAGGATGCGCTGTTCACCCGTATCGACCGTCGCCGCAAGCTGCCGGTCTCGATCCTGCTGCGCGCGCTTGGCTACAACAACGAAGAGATGTTGGCCGAGTTCTTCGAGATCAACACGTTCCACATCAACCCCGATGAAGGCGTGCAGCTGGAGCTGGTGCCAGAGCGTCTGCGTGGCGAAACGCTGAACTTCGACCTGGCCGATGGCGACAAGGTCATCGTGGAAGCCGGCAAGCGCATCACCGCGCGTCACGTCAAGCAGCTGGAAGCCGCCGGCGTTGCCGCGCTGGCCGTGCCGGACGACTACCTGGTCGGCCGCATTCTGTCGCACGACGTGGTCGATGGCTCGACCGGCGAGTTGCTGGCCAATGCCAACGACGAAATCAGCGAAGACCAGCTGGCTGCGTTCCGCAAGGCCGGCGTCGATGCCGTGGGCACCCTGTGGGTGAACGACCTGGATCGTGGCCCGTACCTGTCCAACACCTTGCGTATCGACCCGACCAAGACGCAGCTGGAAGCGCTGGTCGAGATCTACCGCATGATGCGTCCGGGCGAGCCGCCGACCAAGGAAGCCGCGCAGAACCTGTTCCACAACCTGTTCTTCACCTTCGAGCGCTATGACCTGTCCACGGTCGGCCGGATGAAGTTCAACCGTCGTGTCGGCCGCAAGGAAGTGCTGGGCGAGTCGGTGCTGTACGACAAGAAGTACTTTGCCGAGCGTAACGACGAAGAATCCAAGCGTCTGGTCGCCGAGCACGCCGACACCTCCGACATCCTGGAAGTGATCAAGGTGCTGACCGAGATCCGCAACGGTCGCGGCGTGGTCGATGACATCGATCACCTGGGCAACCGTCGCGTGCGTTCGGTCGGCGAAATGGCTGAGAACGTGTTCCGCGTGGGCCTGGTCCGCGTCGAGCGCGCGGTCAAGGAGCGTCTGTCGATGGCCGAATCCGAAGGTCTGACCCCGCAGGAACTGATCAACGCCAAGCCAGTGGCTGCTGCGATCAAGGAGTTCTTCGGCTCCTCGCAGCTGTCGCAGTTCATGGACCAGAACAACCCGCTGTCGGAAGTGACGCACAAGCGTCGCGTCTCCGCACTGGGCCCGGGCGGTCTGACCCGCGAGCGCGCCGGCTTCGAAGTGCGCGACGTGCATCCGACCCATTACGGCCGCGTCTGCACCATCGAAACACCGGAAGGCCCGAACATCGGCCTGATCAACTCGCTGGCCGTGTTCGCCCGCACCAACCAGTACGGCTTCCTTGAGACGCCGTACCGTAAGGTGCTGGACGGCAAGGTCTCCGACGACGTCGAGTATCTGTCGGCGATCGAGGAAAACGAGTACGTGATCGCGCAGGCGAATGCGCTGACCGACGCCAAGAACATGCTCACCGAGCAGTTCGTGCCGTGCCGGTTCCAGGGCGAGTCGCTGCTCAAGCCGCCGGCTGAAGTGCACTTCATGGACGTCTCGCCGATGCAGACCGTGTCGGTCGCCGCGGCGTTGGTGCCGTTCCTGGAACACGATGACGCGAACCGCGCACTGATGGGCGCCAACATGCAGCGCCAGGCCGTGCCGACCCTGCGTTCGCAGAAGCCGTTGGTGGGTACCGGTATCGAGCGTGCGGTTGCGCGCGACTCGGGCGTGACCGTGAATGCCCGCCGTGGTGGTGTGATCGAACAGATCGACGCCGCACGCATCGTGGTCAAGGTCAACGAGGCAGAAATTGGCGGCGGCACCGATGCCGGCGTGGATATCTACAACCTGATCAAGTACACCCGCTCCAACCAGAACACCTGCATCAACCAGCGTCCGCTGGTGAACGTGGGTGACGTGATCGCGCGCGGCGACGTGCTGGCCGACGGCCCGTCCACCGACATCGGTGAACTGGCGCTGGGTCAGAACATGCTGATCGCCTTCATGCCCTGGAACGGCTACAACTTCGAAGACTCCATCCTGCTTTCCGAGCGCGTGGTGGAAGAGGATCGTTACACCACGATCCACATCGAAGAACTGACCTGCGTTGCGCGTGACACCAAGCTGGGGCCGGAGGAAATTTCCGCCGACATCCCGAACGTGTCCGAGCAGGCTTTGAACCGTCTGGACGAAAGCGGCGTGGTGTACATCGGTGCAGAAGTGCGCGCCGGCGACATCATGGTCGGCAAGGTCACGCCGAAGGGCGAGAGCCAGCTGACCCCGGAAGAAAAGCTGCTGCGTGCGATCTTCGGTGAGAAGGCGTCCGACGTGAAGGACAGCTCGCTGCGCGTGCCCCCGGGCATGGACGGCACCGTCATCGACGTGCAGGTCTTCACCCGCGACGGCATCGAGAAGGACAAGCGTGCGCGCCAGATCGAGGAATCCGAGATCAAGCGCGTCAAGAAGGACTTCGACGACCAGTTCCGCATCCTTGAAGCGGCCATCTACGCACGGTTGAGGTCCCAGATCGTGGGCAAGGTCGCCAATGGCGGTCCGAACCTGAAGAAGGGCGACAACGTCACCGACGCGTACCTGGACGGTCTGAAGAAGTCCGACTGGTTCCAGCTGCGCATGAAGGACGACGACGCAGCCGATGCGATCGAACGCGCGCAGAAGCAGATCCAGGCGCACGAGAAGGAATTCGAAGCACGCTTCGCCGACAAGCGCGGCAAGATCACCCAGGGCGATGACCTCGCACCGGGCGTGCTGAAGATGGTCAAGGTGTTCCTGGCAGTGAAGCGCCGCATCCAGCCGGGCGACAAGATGGCAGGCCGCCACGGCAACAAGGGTGTGGTCTCCAACGTCGTGCCTGTCGAGGATATGCCGTACATGGCCACCGGCGAGCCGGTCGACATCGTGCTGAACCCGCTGGGCGTGCCGTCGCGTATGAACATCGGCCAGATCCTGGAAGTGCATCTGGGCTGGGCAGCCAAGGGCCTGGGTCGCAAGATCCAGCGCATGCTGGAAGCCCAGACCGCGGTCAGCGAGCTGCGCAAGTTCCTTGATGACATCTACAACCACGACAGCGCGATCAATGCCGAGCGCGTGGACCTGTCGCAGTTCAGCGATGAGGAATTGCTCAACCTGGGCAAGAACCTGATCGATGGCGTGCCGATGGCCACCCCGGTGTTCGATGGTGCCAGCGAAGCGGAAATCAAGCGCATGCTGGAACTGGCCGAGCTGCCGCAGAGCGGTCAGACCCAGCTGTACGACGGTCGCACCGGCGAAGCGTTTGATCGCAAGACCACGGTTGGCTACATGCATTACCTGAAGTTGAACCACTTGGTCGACGACAAGATGCATGCCCGCTCGACCGGCCCGTACTCGCTCGTTACCCAGCAGCCGCTGGGCGGCAAGGCGCAGTTCGGTGGTCAGCGCTTCGGTGAAATGGAAGTCTGGGCGCTGGAAGCCTACGGCGCGGCCTACACCCTGCAGGAAATGCTGACGGTGAAGTCCGACGACGTGCAGGGCCGCAACCAGATGTACAAGAACATCGTCGATGGTGAGCACGAGATGGTCGCGGGCATGCCGGAATCCTTCAACGTGTTGGTGAAGGAAATCCGCTCGCTGGCGATCAACATGGAACTGGAAGAGTGATCGGACAGGGCCCGGGTGCCGCCACGCGGCGCCCGGTGTCCTCCCGCATGACCGCCTGTTTCATCTCAGATACGAAATTCCTCCGACCCGGAGATATCAAATGAAAGACCTGCTCAATCTCTTCAATCAGCAGCGCCAGACGCTGGATTTCGACGCGATCAAGATCGCGCTGGCGTCGCCGGACCTGATTCGTTCGTGGTCCTACGGCGAAGTGAAGAAGCCCGAAACCATCAACTACCGGACCTTCAAGCCCGAGCGTGACGGCCTGTTCTGCGCCGCCATCTTCGGACCGATCAAGGACTACGAGTGCTTGTGCGGCAAGTACAAGCGCATGAAGCACCGTGGCGTGGTCTGCGAAAAGTGCGGCACCGAAGTCACCCTGGCCAAGGTGCGTCGCGAGCGCATGGGTCACATCGACCTGGCCTCGCCGGTCGCGCACATCTGGTTCCTCAAGTCGCTGCCGTCGCGCATCGGCCTGATGCTGGACATGACCCTGCGTGACATCGAGCGCGTGCTGTACTTCGAGGCCTATGTCGTCACCGAGCCGGGCCTGACCCCGCTCGAGCGCCGCCAGCTGCTGACCGAAGAGCAGTACCTGACCGCACGCCAGGAGTACAACGACGACTTCGACGCCGCCATGGGCGCCGAGGCCGTGTACGAGCTGCTGCGCACGATCGACCTGCAGTCGGAAATGACCCGTCTGCGCGAAGAAATCGCCAGCACCGGTTCGGAAACCAAGCTCAAGCGCCTCACCAAGCGCATCAAGCTGATCGAAGCCTTCCTGGAATCGGGTAACCGTCCGGAGTGGATGGTCATGACCGTGCTTCCCGTGCTGCCGCCGGACCTGCGTCCGCTGGTGCCGCTGGATGGTGGCCGCTTCGCGACCTCGGATCTGAACGATCTGTACCGCCGCGTGATCAACCGCAACAACCGTCTGCGCCGCCTGCTGGAGCTCAACGCTCCGGACATCATCGTGCGCAACGAAAAGCGCATGCTGCAGGAATCGGTGGATGCGCTGCTGGACAACGGCCGTCGTGGTCGTGCCATCACCGGCACCAACAAGCGTCCGCTGAAGTCGCTGGCCGACATGATCAAGGGCAAGCAGGGCCGGTTTCGTCAGAACCTGCTCGGCAAGCGCGTGGACTACTCCGGCCGTTCGGTCATCACCGTCGGTCCGTACCTCAAGCTGCACCAGTGCGGCCTGCCGAAGAAGATGGCGCTGGAGCTGTTCAAGCCGTTCGTGTTCGCCAAGCTGCAGCGTCGCGGCCTGGCTACCACCATCAAGGCCGCCAAGAAGCTGGTCGAGCGCGAAGAAGCCGAAGTCTGGGACATCCTGGAAGAGGTGATCCGCGAGCATCCGGTGCTGCTGAACCGTGCGCCGACCCTGCACCGTCTGGGCATCCAGGCGTTCGAGCCGGTGTTGATCGAAGGCAAGGCCATCCAGCTGCATCCGCTGGTCTGCACCGCGTTCAACGCCGACTTCGACGGTGACCAGATGGCCGTCCACGTGCCGCTCTCGCTGGAAGCCCAGCTGGAAGCGCGTGCGCTGATGATGTCCACCAACAACATCCTGTCGCCGGCCAACGGCGAGCCGATCATCGTGCCGTCGCAGGACGTCGTGTTGGGCCTGTACTACATGAGCCGCGCCCTGGAGAACAAGAAGGGCGAGGGCATGGTGTTCGCCAACACCAGCGAAGTGAAGCGCGCCTACGACAACCGCGTGGTGGAACTGCACGCCAAGGTCAAGGTCCGCATCACCCAGGTGGACGTCGACACCGTCGACGGCAAGCGCACCAGCGGCACCTCGATCGTGGATACCACGGTCGGCCGTGCGCTGCTGAGCGAAATCCTGCCCGAAGGCCTGCCGTTCCAGCTGGCCAACACCGAGATGACCAAGAAGAACATCTCGCGTCTGATCAACTCCAGCTACCGTCTGCTGGGCTTGAAGGACACGGTCGTGTTCGCCGACAAGCTGATGTACACCGGCTATGCCTACGCAACCCGCGCAGGCGTGTCGATCGGCATCGACGACATGCTGATCCCGGACGAGAAGAAGGGCATCCTCACCGAGGCAGAAGCCGAAGTGCTGGAAATCCAGGAGCAGTACCAGTCCGGTCTGGTCACCGCCGGCGAGCGCTACAACAAGGTCGTGGACATCTGGTCGCGTACCAGCGAGCGCATCGCCAAGGCGATGATGGACACCATCGGTACCGAGAAGGTCGAAAATGCCAAGGGCGAAACCATCGACCAGAAGTCGATGAACTCGCTCTACATCATGGCCGACTCCGGTGCGCGTGGTAGCCAGGCGCAGATCCGTCAGCTGGCCGGTATGCGCGGCCTGATGGCGCGTCCGGACGGCTCGATCATCGAGACGCCCATCAAGGCGAACTTCCGCGAAGGCCTGAACGTGCAGGAGTACTTCAACTCCACCCACGGTGCCCGTAAGGGTCTGGCCGATACCGCGTTGAAGACGGCGAACTCGGGTTACCTGACCCGTCGTCTGGTCGACGTGGCGCAGGACGTGGTGATCACCGAAGTCGATTGCGGCACCACCGAAGGGTTGATCATGACCCCGATCGTGGAAGGCGGCGACGTGGTGGAGCCGTTGAAGGAGCGCGTGCTGGGCCGTGTCGTGGCCGAGGACGTGTACCTGCCGGGCAACGACGAAGAGCCGATCGTGACCCGCAACACGCTGCTCGACGAAGCCTGGGTTGCCAAGCTGGAAGACGCCAGCGTGCAGTCGGTGAAGGTGCGTTCGACCATCAGCTGCGAATCCTCGTTCGGCGTGTGCGCACGCTGCTACGGTCGCGATCTCGCACGTGGTCACCAGGTCAACATCGGCGAAGCGGTCGGCGTCATCGCCGCGCAGTCGATCGGTGAGCCGGGTACCCAGCTGACCATGCGTACGTTCCACATCGGTGGTGCGGCATCGCGTGCGGCTGCGGTGGACAACATCACCGTCAAGACCACCGGTTCGGTGAAGTTCAACAACCTCAAGTCGGTGGCGCATGCCAGCGGCGCACTGGTTGCGGTCTCGCGTTCGGGCGAACTGTCGGTGCTCGACGGCCATGGCCGTGAGCGCGAGCGTTACAAGCTGCCTTACGGTGCCACCATCACCGCCAAGGATGGTGATGCAGTCAAGGCCGGTCAGGCCGTGGCCAACTGGGATCCGCATAACCACCCGATCGTGTCGGAAGTGGCCGGTTTCATTCGCTTCATCGACTTCGTCGACGGCGTCACCGTCATCGAGAAGACCGACGAACTGACCGGTCTGGCGTCGCGCGAAATCACCGACCCGAAGCGTCGTGGTGCCCAGGCCAAGGAGCTGCGCCCGATCGTGCGCATCGTCGATGCCAAGGGCAATGATCTGACCATTCCGAACACGGATCTGCCGGCGCAGTACCTGCTGCCGCCGCGCTCGATCGTCAACCTGCAGGACGGCGCAGCCGTCGGCGTGGGCGACGTGGTGGCGAAGATCCCGCAGGAAGCGTCGAAGACCCGCGACATCACCGGTGGTCTGCCGCGCGTGGCCGATCTGTTCGAAGCACGCAAGCCGAAGGATCCTGCGATCCTGGCCGAGCGCTCGGGCATCATCAGCTTCGGTAAGGACACCAAGGGCAAGCAGCGTCTGATCATCAAGGACACCGATGGCAGCGAACACGAAGAGCTGATTCCCAAGTACCGCCAGATCATCGTGTTCGAAGGCGAGCACGTGACCAAGGGCGAAACCGTGGTGGACGGCGAGCCGAGCCCGCAGGACATCCTGCGTCTGCTGGGTGTCGAGCCGCTGGCCGCGTATCTGGTCAAGGAAATCCAGGACGTGTACCGCCTGCAAGGCGTGAAGATCAACGACAAGCACATCGAGGTGATCACTCGCCAGATGCTGCGTAAGGTTGAGATCACCGATCAGGGCAACAGCAAGTTCCTCAACGGCGAGCAGGTCGAGCGCCAGCGCGTCATCGAGGAAAATGCACGCCTGGTCACGCGCAACGAACTGCCGGCCAAGTACGACCCGGTGCTGCTGGGTATCACCAAGGCCTCGCTGGCCACCGAGTCGTTCATCTCGGCGGCGTCGTTCCAGGAGACCACACGCGTGTTGACCGAGGCTGCCGTCCGCGGCACCCGCGACAACCTGCGCGGTCTGAAGGAAAACGTCATCGTGGGTCGTCTGATTCCGGCCGGTACCGGTCTGGCGTATCACGCCGGTCGCCGCAAGGCATCGGGTCTGACCGACTCGGAAATGGAAACGCTGTCCGGCAAGCCGGCAGTGGCTGAACCGGTCGCGACCGTAGCCGACGCTGGTGCGGACGAGGAGTAAGCGCTCCGACGGCGGCCGCAAGGCCGCCGGTAGCCAAGCGAAAAGGAGGGCAGGAGGCTCTCCGTTTTCCGGCCTTTGGATGGGCCAGCAGGGTTAGATTTCCGTGAAGTTGACGGAGTTTCGTCCTGCCAGCTATACTTCCCTGTCTCGGCGGGCCGTTATTCGGCCTGCCTTCGTTTTCATGCAAGGCCGTTTTTTGGCCTCCAATCAGAAGAATCGACTGATGGCAACGATTAATCAGCTGGTCCGCAAGCCTCGGCAGGCGACCACCTACAAGAGTGCCTCCCCGGCACTGGACAAGTGTCCGCAGCGCCGTGGCGTTTGCACACGCGTCTATACCACAACCCCGAAGAAGCCGAACTCGGCCCTTCGTAAGGTCGCCAAGGTGCGCCTGACGAACCAGGAAGAGGTCATCAGCTACATCGGTGGTGAAGGCCACAACCTGCAGGAGCACTCCGTGGTCCTGATTCGTGGTGGTCGCGTCAAGGATCTTCCCGGTGTGCGTTATCACACCGTCCGTGGTTCGCTGGACGCCGCCGGCGTCGCAAAGCGCCGTCAAGGTCGTTCCAAGTACGGCGCCAAGCGCCCGAAGAGCTAAGGAAATACACCAATGTCCCGTAAAGGTTCTACTCCGCAGCGCACCGTCCTGCCTGATCCAAAGCATGGCAGCGAAACCATTGCCCGCTTCATCAATATGGTGATGCAAAGTGGCAAGAAGTCGGTTGCTGAGAAAATTGTCTATGGCGCAATGGACGTCATTGGCGAAAAGAATCCGAATGCCGTCGAGCTGGTGCAGAAAGCACTGGACAACGTGGCCCCGGCTGTCGAAGTCAAATCGCGTCGCGTCGGTGGTGCTACCTATCAGGTGCCCGTCGAAGTGCGCTCCTCCCGTCGCATGGCGCTGGCAATGCGCTGGTTGATCGATTCCGCGCGCAAGCGTGGTGAGAACACCATGCCGCGCAAGCTGGCTGCAGAACTGTTGGACGCCTCGGAAAGCCGTGGCGGCGCGATCAAGAAGCGCGAAGAGACTCACCGTATGGCGGAGGCGAACAAGGCGTTCGCACATTACCGCTGGTGACCTCGGGGGCCTTGGTAACGGGGCCCTTCAGCACCATATGAGTGCTGTTTGCGACGCGCAAAGCGTCGCATCCAATCCGAAGGCCGCCGAAAGGCGGCGTTCGGCCATCCGAAATCCAAGAAATTGAGAGGCTCCCCGTGGCCCGTACCACTCCCATCGAGCGTTACCGCAACTTCGGCATCATGGCGCACATCGACGCCGGCAAGACCACCACGTCCGAGCGCATCCTGTTCTACACCGGCGTCAGTCACAAGATCGGCGAAGTCCATGACGGCGCTGCAGTGATGGACTGGATGGAGCAGGAGCAGGAGCGTGGCATCACCATCACCTCCGCTGCGACCACCGCGTTCTGGACGGGTATGGACAAGTCCATGCCGCAGCACCGCTTCAACATCATCGATACCCCCGGGCACGTCGACTTCACCATCGAAGTGGAGCGTTCCTTGCGCGTGCTCGACGGTGCGGTGTTCGTGCTGTGCGCCGTGGGTGGCGTGCAGCCGCAGTCCGAGACCGTGTGGCGTCAGGCCAACAAGTACTCGGTGCCGCGCATGGCCTTCGTCAACAAGATGGACCGTACCGGTGCCAACTTCGACAAGGTCGTCGAGCAGCTGAAGGCCCGTCTGGGTGCTTATGCCGTGCCGATGCAGGTGCCGATCGGCGCCGAAGACGGCTTTGAGGGCGTTGTCGATCTGCTCAAGATGAAGGCGATCCATTGGGATACCGCTTCGCAGGGCACCACCTTCGAATATCGCGACATTCCGGCCGATCTGGTCGATGTGGCGACCGAAGCGCGTTCGTTCATGGTCGAAGCCGCTGCTGAAGCCAGTGAAGCCCTGATGGACAAGTACCTCAACGACGGCGACCTGAGCGAAGACGAGATCCTGTCGGGTCTGCGCGAGCGCACCCTGAAGGTTGAGATCGTGCCGGTGTTCTGTGGCTCGGCGTTCAAGAACAAGGGCGTGCAGGCCATGCTCGACGGCGTCGTGCACCTGCTGCCGTCGCCTGCCGATCGTCCGCCGGTGCAGGGCATCGACGAGAACGAGAAGGAAGACACCCGTGATGCGACGGACACCGCGCCGTTCTCGGCACTGGCGTTCAAGATCATGACCGACCCGTTCGTCGGTTCGCTGACGTTCTTCCGTGTCTACTCGGGCACCTTGAACTCCGGCGACCAGGTCTACAACCCGGTCAAGTCGAAGAAGGAGCGTGTGGGCCGCATCCTGCAGATGCACTCCAACAATCGCGAAGAGATCAAGGAAGTGCGTGCGGGCGACATCGCCGCGGCTGTGGGCCTGAAGGACGTCACCACCGGTGACACCCTGTGCGCGCAGGACAAGATCATCACCCTGGAGCGCATGGTGTTCCCGGAGCCGGTGATCTCGATGGCGGTGGAGCCGAAGACCAAGTCGGACCAGGAAAAGATGGGCATGGCCCTGGGCCGTCTGGCGCAGGAAGATCCCTCGTTCCGCGTCAAGACAGACGAAGAATCCGGCCAGACCATCATCTCGGGCATGGGCGAGTTGCACCTGGACATCATCGTCGACCGCATGCGTCGCGAGTTCAATGTCGAGGCCAACGTCGGCAAGCCGCAGGTGGCCTACCGCGAAACGATCCGCAAGTCCGACGTCAAGTCCGACTACAAGCACGCCAAGCAGTCCGGTGGTAAGGGTCAGTACGGTCACGTGGTGATCGAGCTGTCGCCGATGACCGAAGAAGATCGCAAGAACGATAGCGTCAAGGACGATTTCCTCTTCATCAACGACATCACCGGCGGCATCATCCCGAAGGAATTCATCCCCTCGGTTGAAAAGGGTCTGCGCGAAACGATCACCAGTGGTCCGATCGCCGGCTTCCCGGTGGTGGGCGTGAAGGTCAAGCTGGTGTTCGGCTCGTACCACGACGTCGACTCCTCGGAAATGGCGTTCAAGCTGGCCGCGTCGATGGCGTTCAAGCAGGGCTTCGCGAAAGCCAGCCCGGTGTTGCTGGAGCCGATCATGAAGGTCGAAATCGTCAGCCCGGAGGATTATCTGGGTGACGTGATGGGCGACGTGAGCCGTCGTCGTGGCGTGTTGCAGGGTCAGGACGACAGTCCTTCAGGCAAGATCATCAACGCGATGATTCCGCTGGGTGAAATGTTCGGCTACGCGACCTCGCTGCGCTCGATGAGCCAGGGTCGAGCGACGTTCTCGATGGAATTCGACCACTACGAAGAGGCACCGGCCAACATCGCCGACGCCGTCACCAAGAAGGGCTGAGTTCGCTCAGCCGCTTCACAAAATTTTCCAATTTAGAGGTAGTTAGTCATGGCAAAAGCTAAATTCGAGCGCACCAAGCCGCACGTGAACGTCGGCACGATC
>NZ_JARVTE010000029.1:0-18698 GCF_030208815.1 Xanthomonas sp. fls2-241-TYG-148 | reverse complement strand
TCTTTCCGTGTAGCGAGCCGCCCATCATAGCCGGCTTTTCCGTTTCGTCAACACCTTGTGGTGTCTCCGATTCGCCCCGTTCGTTGCTGCGGTGCTTCGAGAAGCGCCGCCGTCCTGAGCGAGGTCGCGCAGTTTATCGAGCCTGCGCAGAAGTGCAAGCATTTTTGACGCCCTCTTGATCTGATAGGCCGCATGGCCGTCGATAGCGTGTTGCCACGCGCTGTACGAACTGGTGACTTCAGCTGGGCAGGCAACTGGCAGCGCCCTTCTGTCGTGCAACGTTGTTCCTGGGAGTGCGCGCGATAGAGCGAGATGCACCCTGTAGAGAGATGCAAAACGCCGAGGTGCTCGGTAAGAATGCACTGCCCTCCCGCAAGGATGACGATGTCCTCCGCACGCAGCCTGTTCCGCGATCTGTCCCTGCCTGCCATCGCGGCAGGGTTCGTCACTGTATTGGTGGGCTTCGCCAGCTCGGCGGTGATCGTGTTCGAAGCGGCCCGGCATCTGGGGGCCGATCAGGCCGAGATTGCCTCATGGATGTGGGCGCTGGGCATTGGGATGGGCGTGACCTGCATCGGCCTGTCGCTGCGGTACCGGGTGCCGGTGGTCACGGCGTGGTCCACGCCTGGTGCGGCAATGTTGATTGGCACTGCCGCCGGGGTGCCGCTGCGGGAAGCGATCGGTGCATTCGTGGTGGCCGCCGTGCTGGGTGCGGTCGCCGGGTTCACCGGATTATTTGAACGGGCAATCCGGCGGATTCCGCTCTCGCTGGCGTCGGGCATGCTGGCTGGGGTGCTGCTGCGCTTCGGGTTGGACCTGTTCGTGGCGATGCAGAGCCAGGCGGCCATGGCGTTGTCGATGCTGGCGACTTATCTGATCGGGCGGCGCTGGTTTGCGCGCTATGCGGTCATCGCGACCTTGCTGGTCGGGATTGCGATTGCCGCAGGTGGCGGGCTGATGCACTGGAACACGGTGCGGCTGGAACTGGCCCGGCCGGTGCTGATGGTGCCTGGCCTCTCTTGGGCGGCCCTGTTCGGGCTGGCGATTCCACTATTTGTGGTGACGATGGCTTCGCAGAACGTGCCCGGCGTGGCGGTGATGCGGGCCTCCGGCTATACGGTGCCAATCTCGCCGACGATTGGGTGGATCGGCGTGGTCAATACCGTCCTGGCGCCGTTCGGTGGTTATGCCTTGAACCTGGCGGCGATCACCGCGGCGATCTGCATGGGCCGCGAGGCGCACGAGGACCCGGCGCGCCGTTATCCCGCCGCGGTCGCCGCAGGGGTGTTCTACATCGTGATCGGCCTGTTCGGGGCGACGGTGGCGGCGGTGTTTGCGGCCTTCCCGCGCGAACTGGTGATGGCGATCGCCGGCATTGCGCTGCTGGGCACGATCGGCAACAGCCTGGCGGCGGCGTTGCGCGAGGAGCCGGAGCGCGAGGCGGCGCTGATCACCTTCCTGGTGACCGCCTCCGGACTCACGTTGGGCGGGATCGGGGCCTCGTTCTGGGGCTTGCTGGCCGGTGCGATCACCTTGATCGCCTTGCGGCCGCGCCGACCGCAGCACTGATACGGCGCCATGGACGATGCGCTTGTGCCGCACGTCACTGCCGCCACGGCATGTGGCTGGCGGTGGTCCTGCAGCTTCAAGCCGCCACGCTTGATGCCGCGAAGAGTGCGCGCTCATTCGACAGCGCGTTGCCTCGGGGCGCGCCCGCGCACGCTGCGCGATGGCTTAGAGCGGCTGATAACACGTAGCGAGCAGCCGTCAGGTGGGTGCGGACAGCGCGGAGGAACCGGAGTCATGCCGATCCCGAGCACCGGCCGCGCCCGCATGGTGGCTGCGCAGTCATTTTGATCGCTGCTCTTATTCCGGATCGCGCAGCTGTAACAACCAGTGCGCGGTCACCCCGCTGGGGCTGGGGAGAGGTTCAAGGTG
The DNA here is from genome assembly GCF_030208815.1 of Xanthomonas sp. fls2-241-TYG-148. NCBI lineage: Bacteria > Pseudomonadati > Pseudomonadota > Gammaproteobacteria > Lysobacterales > Lysobacteraceae > Xanthomonas > Xanthomonas sp. fls2-241-TYG-148. The sequence goes on along the minus strand of NZ_JARVTE010000029.1, from coordinate 16,760 downwards.
GAACTGGCGATAGACCGGTGCGCCGTCGCTCACTTGCAACGGCAAGGTGACGTAAGCGGCCCGGCCGTTGCGCAGCGCATCCTGCAACAGTTCCACGTTGGCGCGTGGTGCATCGTTGGCGTACAGCGTCTGCAGGTCACGCCCGATGAGCTCGGCGACGTCGCTGCCGCAGACATCGGCAAAGGCGGTGTTGACGAACAGCAGGCGGTGCGCGGCATTGGCCGTGCCGCGCTCGATGATGGCCACGCCATCGCGCAGGCGTGAGAGCGAGGCTTCCAGCAGGGTGAAGTCCTGCTGGAAGCGCTTGCGCTCCATCAGTTCAATCAGCACGCGCAGGCTGCGGGCCGATTCAAGATGCAGCGGCGACCAGCGCCGTGCACGGCCGCGCACCGTTTGCTGCCACAGGTCGAAACTCTTGCGTGGCGACAAGCGCGAGTTGGGGATGTCTTCCAGCTTGGCCAGCTGCGGATTGCCGGCCCATTTGATCTGCTGGATCTGCTCGCGGCGGGTCCATAGCAGGGCGCTGCGCGATTGCGGCATCAGCGGCACGAAGATGAAGCCGGCCGCCAATGGCGCCAGGTCGGCGAGCTCGGGGAAGACCTCGCCGATGGCGTCCACATGCAGCGCGCCGACCGCGTCTTCGCGCAGGGCATCGTGGTGTTCGGACTCGATGTGATCGCGGATGCGCCGCAGCGCCGCCACGTCCGGGGTGGTGCCGTGGCGGCTGATGTCGTTGCCGTGGAAGATCGCCACACCGTCGGCGTCCACCACATCCATCAGGTCCGGGGCCATGTCGTCGAGCAGTTCGACGGTCATGTGCTCGGCATCGTTGAAGTCGGTGATGAGTTTTTCGCGCACGGTGAGCAGCACCGATTCCAGGCGCGCACGGGCCACCGCCTGCAGCGCGCCGATCCGCCCGGCCAGGGTGCGCGCCACCGCATCGGTGACATCGCGCATGGCGTGGTTGGTGAAATGCGGGCTGTAGTGATGGCAGGAGATCAATCCCCACAGCGCATCGTTGACCACGATGGAGGCGACCAGCGTGGCGGTGACGCCCATGTTGGCCAGGTACTCCAGGTGCACCGGCGAAACGCTGCGCAGGCTCACATCGCTCAAATCCACCGGCGTGCCCAACTGCGGGTGCACGGTGGGCTGGATCGGCGACGGCTGGTAGCCGACATCGGCGATCTGGCGGACGCGGTTGCGCAGGTACAGCGCGCGCGCCTGCGCCGGGATGTCGCTGGCCGGGTAATGCAGGCCGAGATAGGCCTCCAGTTCCGGCTTGCGCGCCTCGGCGATGATGTCGCCGTTCCACTCCTCATCGAAGCGGTAGATCATCACGCGGTCGAAGCCGATCAGGCTGCGCAGGCCCTTGGCCACGCGCACCGCTGCCTCGGCGATGCCGGGATCGCGTTCGACACTGCGCAGCAGCGGCATCGCCTCGCGCAGGGTGACATCGAGCAGTCGCGCATCGCGCGGCTCCATTTCCACCAGCCACTGCTGCGGATACAGATGCCAGGCCGCGACCCAGGCGCTGGCTGGCGGCGTGGTGCGTTGCGGGAACCGCACCTCGGCATGCATCAGGTGCTGTGGCTGGTCATCGACGGCGAACGGCTGTGCTTCGGGCAACGTCAGCACCTGGGTGTAGGGCATGCCAAGCAGCGCGGCCATCGGCACGCCGAGCAGATCGGCGGCGGTGGTGCTGGCCTGCACGATGCGGCCGTCGGCGGGGTCGATCACCAGCAACACGCCGTAGGGCTGGATCAGCCCGGGAATATGGATGGGTTCGCGCGCGCAGACGTCCAGGTCCAACGGGTTGGTTGCAGTGCTCAAGGACGTGTCTCCGCTGCCAGGCAGGTGTGGAAATGGGCAAACATGGCCTGCGCGCCGGCGATGGCGTCGGCACGCGCCGCGGCGCTCTGCAGGCGTTGCTCGAGCACCGCCTGAAAGCGCCGCCAGCCGGCCGGGTCTTCGTCGGCCAGTTCGAAATAGTGCAATGCGTGCGCCAGGCCCGGCTGATGTTTGCGCAGCATGCGTGCGATCACCCGGCCGCCCAGCTGAGAGCCTTCGATGACATACAGCATGCCCCAGCGCGCCGCCTCGCTGCTGGCCGGCGGCGGCGGCACGGCGGCATCGACGGGTTGGCCGAGCACGCGCAGATCCTCGCGCAACGCCGGCACCCGGCGGCGGTACTGCCAGCCGCTACCCACCAGGGTCACCAGCCAGTCGCTCAGCTGTTCTTCGAAACCGGCCAGCAGCCGGTGATGCCGGCGCAGCACCTGCGCGTAGGTATCGGCGTCGATGTGGCCCTGCCCCAGCGCCTGCATCAGCGGCACCGCCTCAACCCGGGTGTGCGCCTCCTGCGTGGCATGCCGCAGCGCGAGCGCAGCCGAAAGCGGGGCAACCGGGGTGTCAGAACGCATGCGTAGGAAGACAGTCAAAAGCCAAGCTGCTCAGCCTAGCAGGGCATGCGAGCCAGGCAAAAAGCGGGCGCGTCCGCTGCATGAACCGGTTGGCTTCAGCCCTGCGCCAGTGCCGGGCTGCGCCCTGCCCGCTTCCAGGCCATGAACCAGCCCGCGGCCAGCAGCAGGCCGGCCAGCAACCAGGGTGCGCCGGGCAGGTGCAGCGGCGCGCCGCTGCCGATAAACCAGGCGAAGACATTGGCGAACAACAGCGGGCCGGCGATGCCGCCCAGGCTGACCAGGCTGGTGAGCGCGCCCTGCACGCGGCCCTGGGCGTCGGCACCGACTTCGCGGGTGATCAAGGCTTGCGCAGCTGGGGCGGCCACCGCCCAGAAGGCGCTGATCGGCACGCCCAGCAGAAAGGTGCGGCCGCTGTCGGCCAGGCCATAGATCACAAAGCCGATCACGCCGCAGCCCAGGCCGAGCAACAGCGCGCGCCGCTCACCCAGCCAGCGCACGATGCGGCCGACCAGCACGGCGTTGACGATGATGCTGCACACCCCAACACCGGCCAGCACCCAGCTCACCTCGCGCGGGCCCCAGTGGTACTGGTAGCTGGCAAACAGCACGAAGATGCTGGGGTAGACGTAATGGGCCAGGTTGGCCAGGAACACCACCGAGGCCAGACCGAACACCTGCGGGTAGCGGCGCAGCAGCTTCAACGCACCGAACGGATTGGCATGCGACCAGTCCAGCCGCGCGGTGCGGCGCTCCGGCGGCAGCGACTCGGGCAACACGAACCAGCCGTACAGCACGTTCAACAGCGCCAGGCCGGCGGCGAACCAGAACGGCCAACGCAGGCCGATGCTGCCCAGCCAGCCACCGATCAACGGGCCGGCGACAAAGCCAATGCCGAATGCGGCGCCGAGCATGCCGAACGCGCCGGCGCGCTTGTCGGCCGGGGTGACATCGGCGATGTAGGCATTGGCGGTGGAAAAGCTGGCCGAGCACACGCCTGAAATCACCCGCGCCAGCAGCAGCATCGGCAGGGTGTGGGCGAGTGCCATCAGGATGAAATCCAGGCCCAGCCCCAGGCACGAGAGCAGGATCACCGGGCGGCGGCCGTAGCGGTCGGACAAGGTGCCCTGCAGCGGCGAGCACACGAACTGGATGGCGGCGAACAGGAACCCGAACCAGCCGATCCATCCGGCTGCGGCCGCGTAGTCGCCGCCGGTGAATTGCCTGACCAGATCGGGCAGCACCGGAATGATGACGCCGAAGGACAGCACGTCGATCAGCACGGTGATGAAGATGAAGATCAGTGCGGCGCGGCGCCGGCCCGGGGCGGGAGCGGATGCGGAATCAGGAGAGATGGACATCGCGCGGCACGCAGGGGCGAAGCGGCGAGTGTAGCGGTGGAGTGGGTAGTGGGGTTATGGGGATGGGCTGCCGCCTGATACGCCCCGTCCCCTCATCCGCCCCTGCGGTGCACCTTCTCCCGAAGGTAGAAAGGAAGCGCCTGGCCTGTGTCTGGCGCAAGATCAGCGTGATGGAGTTAGAGCCCCTCTCCCGCCGGGAAAGGGGTTGAGGTGAGGGTACGGGGCGAAGCCAGACGTGCACTCAAACTTCACCAGGCTTCGCACGTACCCTCATCCGCCCTTCGGGCACCTTCTCCCGATGGGAGAAGGGAAGCGCCTGGCCTGTGTCTGGCGCAAGATCAGCGTGATGGAGTTAGAGCCCCTCTCCCGCCGGGAGAGGGGTTGGGGTGAGGGTACTGGGCGAAGCCAGACGTGCACTCAAACTTCACCAGGCTTCGCACGTCCCCTCATCCGCCCTTCGGGCACCTTCTCCCGATGGGAGAAGGGAAGCGCCTGGCCTGTGTCTGGCGCAAGATCAGCGTGATGGAGTAGAGCCCCTCTCCCGCCGGGGGAGGGGTTGGGGTGAGGGTACGGGGCGAAGCCAGACGTGCACTCAAACTTCACCAGGCTTCGCGCGTCCCCTCATCCGCCCCTGCGGGGCACCTTCTCCCGATGGGAGAAGGGAGTCGTTGCTGCCTCGTTACTGTCTTGGGAAGCAGCGCGGGTTGTGAGAGTGGCTTAGGCAATTCTTGCGGTTATTCCACGCTGATGGTCTGGCCCAGGGTGTGGCTGGCACCGGGCGCCAGCTCGATCACGTCCGGGCCGGCGTTGGCGGCTTCCAGGCAGACGTAGTCGCGCCAGCCGGTGCCGACGTCGGCCATCTTGCTGGCGGCGTCTTCGCCCGGATTCCAGGCCACCAGCGAGCGGCTGCCTTCGGTGCGGATGTCGATGCGGCGGCCCAGCACCGGGTCGGTGAGGGTGTAGTGGCCGCCGGCGTTGGTGTAGATGCGGTCGCTGCGGCCGGGGTCGCGCGGGTCGCGCAGGCTCCAGTCGCCCTGCTGGCGGTGCGCGGTGGCGTAGTTCTCGTACTTGTCGAGATAGTCCAGCCCGTCCAGGCCCTGCACGTTTACCTTGAGCGCGTCGCCGACGCGGAAGTAGTTGTGCAGGGCCTGGGTGAAGCGCACCGGCGCCTTGCTGATGTTCTCGGTGACCAGGCGTTGCTCAAGCGTGCGGCCGATGCGCAGGGTCATGTGCAGGCGCAGCGCCAGGTCATCGAAGGTCGGCGGCGTCAGCGTGAGCACCAGCGTGCCGTCGTCTTCGCGGCGGCTCTCGGTGAGCTGCCACGGCACCGTGCGGACAAAGCCGTGCGCCGGCACGTCGCCGGTCTGATCCTGGCGGCCGAAATACGGCCAGCACACCGGCGCGCCGCCGCGGATGGGCGTGGGCGGCTGCTTGGCGGTGGGCGACAGCCACATCACGTCCTGCCCGCCCTTGGGCACGAACGACAGCAGTTGGCCGCCGAACAGGCTGATGGCCGCGGTGGAATATGGGGTATCGATCAGCAGCGAGGGAAAACCGTGGAAGTCGCCTGTGCGCAGGCCGGTGACGTCGGACATGGGGGATGCCTTCTGGACGATGGGAGATTGGACGAATGCGGGATAGGCGGCCGGCAGCGTGAACGCGGTGCCGCGAACGGCGGCGCCGGTCACCGGCGGGGCGGTGCGCAAGGCGGTGAGGATGCGTTGGCCGGCACGGCCATCGGCCGGCTGCAGGCCCAGGCGGGTCTGCTCGACCTGGATGGCGCGGCGGGTGGCGGTGCCGACCATGCCATCGGCTTCGCCGATCTGGTGGCCGCGCGCCAGCAGCAATTGCTGCAGTTGCCGGCGTTCGGGCCGGCCCAGGCCAGGGTCGTCGGTGGGCCAGGCGGCGACCAGGCCGGGGCCACCGCGCAGGCGATCGGCCAGCAGGGCGATCGAGAGCGCGTAGCTTTCGGCCGCGTTGTAGGCGTAGATCGCGTCGTAGTTGCGGAACACCAGGAACGCGGGGCCGGTGGGGCCGGCCGGCAGCAACAGGGCGGCGGCGGTCTCGGCCGGCAGCCCGGTCGGGGCGAGCGGCTTGCCGTCGGTGCCGAGCAGGCCGGCGGCCTGCCAGGCCTGCAGCGGTTGGCGGCGGGTGCGGCCGGCCTTGTTGGCGTCGAAGCCGGCCGGCAGGCGCACTTCCATGCCCCAGGGGCGGGCGCGTTCCCAGCCGGCCTTGACCAAATAGTTGGCGGTGGAGGCCAGCGCGTCGGGAATGCTGGCGACCAGGTCGCGGCGGCCATCGCCATCGCCGTCGACGGCGATGCGCGCATAGGTGGACGGCATGAACTGGGTCTGCCCGAACGCGCCGGCCCAGGAGCCGGTCAGCCCCTCGGGCGCCAGGTCGCCCTGCTGCAACAAGCCGAGCAGGGCCAGGAATTCGCCGCGGAAGAACGGCTGGCGGCGGCCGGCGCACGACAGCGTGGCCAGCGACACCAGCAACGGGCGCTTGCCGGTGATGCGGCCGTAATCGCTCTCCACGCCCCACACCGCCACGATGGTGGCCGGGTCCACGCCGGTTTGTTCGGACAGGCGGGTGAGCAGCTCGCGGTGAGTCACCAACATGGCCTGGCCATCGCTCACGCGCTGGCTATCGACCAGGCTGGCCAGGTAGTCCCAGATCGGGGTGGTGAATTCCGGTTGCGCGTCCAGCAGCGGCAACACGCTGGGATCGGCGGCCAGACCGGCGGTGAAGCGCTGGAAGCTGGCGGCATCCACACCCTTGGCGGCGGCCTGGGTCTGCAGCCCGGCCAGGCAGCGGTCGAACGCGGGGTCGGCCCAGGCGGCGAACGGCACCAGGCCCAGCAGCAGCGGCAACGCGCGCCGCAGCGGCGTCATGGGCTCAGGGCCGGCAGAAAAACGAACGGCATGCGATGAAGGCTCCTGCGCGGCGGGTCGAGCCGGGGAGCATAGCCAACCTGACGGCCGGGGCGCGTGCAGGGGGCGCAGGAATCAGGCGGGCGTCTGGCGTATTGCTGGGGCCGTGATGCTGGCTGCGCCGCCGTGATGGTGCGACGGCGCTGGTTTAGCTGCCGTCGCCAGTGATGCCCGACAGCAGCGACAGCGCTGGGGTGGCGCTGGTGGCGCCGGTGGCGTCGCCACTGCGGCGGACGCTGCGTGGCAGGCGCGGGGTGTCGTGACGGGGGCCGAACCAGATCATCGCGGCGGCCACCAGCGTCGGCAGCACGATCGCGAACACCACCAGTGCCAGCAGCAGCCATTGCCAGAGATTGAAGGTTGCCATGATCCCGTCCCACCCCGCGGCGCAGTCCGCCGGCGCGGCAAGCTTCCGGGATCGGCTGCGAACGTGGCGTCGACAAACCGGGCGGGATGGCGCCGTTCGTCGGGCGGTTTGGCCTGGCTGGCGTGGCACGTGGGCGCGACTGCGGGAATGACCGGCGACCCTGCGGACCGTGTGGCGCGCCGGCCTTGCACCGTGATCGCAGGCGCGGCGTTGGGCGATGACGTCGGTGCGTCAGCGCGGCCTTACCGGGCGTCCAGGTAGTACCAGTGGCCGTCCTCGCGCACGAACCGGCTGTGTTCGGTCATGCGTACCGCGCTGCCACCGCCGATGCGGTAACGGGCCAGGAACACCACCTCGGCGGTGTCCGCGCCGGTGGCGATGGCGCGCTGCACGTTCAAGCCCAGCCAGGTGGTGCGGCCGCCTTCGTCCAGCGCCAGCTCGGCCGGCCGCGTGGACGGATGCCAGCTTGCTAGCAGGTAATCGACGTTGCGGCGGACATAAGCGCTGTAGCGCGCGCGCATCAACGTTTCCGCATCGGGCGCCGCAGCGCCGGCATGGTACTGGCCGCAGCACTGGGCGTAGCCGGCGGCGCGGCCGCAGGGACAGGGATCGGTGGGTGTGGACGGTGACATGGTGGGATTGTGGGGGGTTGGGGCTGCGGTTGGGAATTGGGAATTGGGAATTGGGAATTGGGAATTGGGAATTGGGAATTGGGGATTGGGGATTGGAATGCGGGATGTGGGATGTGGGATGTGGGATGTGTGCGTTTACTTGGTAGTTGAAGTGTGCGGGAGCGTGAGTGGCACTGATACGCACGTTGTAGTGATGCTCCTTGCGTGCGCGTCTTCGGTCACTCGTACGCGCAAGGTTGCGTAGTGGCGTCCTCGGCAGTAGCTCGTAGCTTTGTGCGTGGCAATCAGCGAGGCTGCGCGCATTACTCTCACGCCTACCTCTCTTCCGCAGGCGGGCTTCAGCAAAACCACCGCTTACGTCTTAATCTGAGCCGCGCTTGCTGCACAGCTGCGCAGGCGCGCAACACCGAAGCCCTGATCGGCGTGTGCCCCTTGTTCAACGACACCGACGGCGCCGATGCCAACAGCAACGCGCGCTTCGAGATCACTCGCGTGAAGGCCGATGGCTAGCCGCAGCCGGCCAAGGAGTTCAAGGCCACCCCTGGTGCGCGAACACCGCGACTACTGGAACTGCATCGACGACCATTAGGATGAAGACGCAGGCCTGTGCCGAGTACGCCTTGGCCGGCTTAGAGCAGCTATCAAAACGACTGCGCAGCCGCCAGGCGGGCGCGGCCGGTGCTCGGAATCGGCATGTACCCACGTACATTCCGGTTCCTCCGCGCCGTCCGCACCCACCTGACGACTGCTCGCTACGTTTTGTTAGCCGCTCTTACAGCGCGCGTGCGCGCCGCCGCATTCTTGTGGTGGACAGCGGCCTGCGCCGTAATCGCTTCGCGGCAACCTCGCACGGCTTTTTGAACCGCGACGGGGAGTCGCCAGCGTAGATCGCCGAGCACGGGCGTACGCAGCTGCGCGCCTACCTTGTTGCCACGCAGAACAGCGGCGTTGTTGTTCTTGTGATTGCCGCGACCGGCGCGCGGAGAACACCGCGACATATATCCGCACAACTCGGCGTGGAGCGCCGTCAGTGCGGCGGCTATGCTGTCGCCCCCGTCGTGCGGAGCGCCGCCTTGCTGGAACTGATTCCCACCGAGTTGCCGTGGCTGCTGTGCATCGCCTTCGTGGCCGGGCTGGTGGATGCCGCGGTGGGTGGTGGCGGGTTGATCCAGTTACCGGGGCTGTTTGCCACTTTGCCGCAGCAGGCACCGTCACTGATTCTGGGCACCAACAAGTTCAGTGCGATGTTCGGCACCGGCGCATCGGCGTGGCGCTATGCGCGCAACGTGCGGTTTCCGTGGCGGCCGGTGCTCTACGCCACTGCGGCAGCGTTTACGTTTTCGTTTCTGGGGGCGACGGCGGTGAGCCTGCTGCCCAAGCAGGCGGTGCGGCCGCTGATCCTGGTGTTGCTGATCGCAATGCTGGGCTACACCCTGATCAAGAAGGACTTCGGCGCCCTGCACCGCCCGCGCGCCATCGGCCGCCGCGAGTTGGTCACCGCCTTGGCGATGGGCGCGGCAATCGGCTTCTACGATGGCTTCTTCGGCCCGGGCACGGGCAGCTTTCTGATCTTCCTGTTCATCCGCTTCTTCGGGCTGGATTTTTTGCGCGCCTCGGCCGCGGCCAAGGTGGTGAATCTGGCAACCAACCTGGCGGCACTGTCGTTCTTTCTGCCCACCGGCCAGGTGATGCTGGCGATTGGCGTGCCGATGGCGGCGGCCAACGTGGCCGGTGCAGTGGCCGGCACGCGGCTGGCATTGCGCGGCGGCACGCCGTTGATCCGGCAGTTGTTCCTGGTGCTGGTGGTGGTGTTGATCGGCAAGATGGGCTGGGACCTGCTGCACTGAGACGCACGCCGCGGCGGCGTGGCGCCGTTCGCCAATGCGATGCCTAGAATTCCATGCTCAGCGTTGCCGACAGCGTGCGGGGCGCGCCGGGGTAGTTGGTGGTTTGCGTCACCGGTTGTTCGATGTAGAAGCGGTTGCCGAGGTTGCGCAGCAGCAGCGCCAGTTGGTAGCGGCCGCCGAAGCGATACGCCGCCGACGCATCGAAGCGCGTGTACCCGGGGATGCGGTAGCTGTTGGCGAGATCGCCTTCGCGCTCGCCCACATGCACGGCGCCCGCGCCTAGCGTCAGCCCGTACAGCGGGCCGCTGGCGACGTGGTAGGTGCTCCACAGGCTGGCGCTGACGCGCGGCACGCCACGCAGGCGGTTGCCGCTGGCGATGACGGTGTCGCGGGTGACCTGCGCGTCCAGATAACCGGCGCCCAGGATCAGGCGCCAGTTCGGGGTGAGTTCGCCGGTGACATCCAGCTCCAGTCCGCGCACGCGCTGCTGCCCGGTGACCAGCACGAAGCCATCGTTGTTCGGGTCGGCGGTGGCGACATTGTCCTTGGTGATCTGGAACGCGGCGACGGTGGCGAGCACGCGGTTGTCCAGCAGCGCACTCTTCATGCCGAGCTCGTACTGGCGGCCGGTTTCCGGCGGTGCGCTGCCACCGGCAAACACGCTGGCGCTGCGCGGGCGAAACGAGGTGGAAGTATTGGCATACAGCGACAACTGCGGTGCGGCCTTCCACACCACGCCCAGGCGCGGCGAGGCGCGCCGGCCGTCTTCGCGGGTGCGGGCGCCGTTGTCGATGGTGGTCTGTTGCACATCGTCCCAGCGCACGCCGGCCAGCACATCCCAGCGCTCGCCCAGGCTGATCTGGTCCTGCACGTACAGCGCGGCGTAGCGCGCATCCACTGCGATCTCGCGTGCCGGCACATAGATACCCGGCAAGGCGCCCTGCACCGGAGCGCGCACGCTGATGCGCGCCAGCGGCGCACGGGCCTCGTCGGTGTGGCGGTGCGCATCGACATATTCGGCACCGGCCAGGACCTGATGGCGCAACGGGCCGGTGTCGAAACGCGCCAGCGCTTCGGTCTGCGAGGTGGTGGCGCGCACCTGCTGGTCCTGGCGCACGGCGCGGCGTTGCAGAAACGCGCGGTCGGCACTGAAGCCAGTGAAGTCGGCCACGTCGCGGCCGCTGTCGCCGTCCTGGTGATTGACGATCTGGCGCAGCGTGAGCCAATCGGTGGCGTCGACTTCGATACGCCCGCGGGCCGTGCGCGAGATGCCGTGATTGCGCGACCATGGCTCGCCGAAGCTGCGCTGCGCCGGGCCACGCACCACCCCGTCGATGGCCACCAGACCACGATCGCCCGGGCTGGTCTGGCGGGTGTATTCGATATCCAGATCCGCGCGCACGCGCTCATTCGGCCGCCACGCCAGCGATGGCGACACGAACACGCGGTCGCCATCGGCCTGGGCATCACGGAAACTGCCAGTCTGCTGCGCCGCCGCGCTCAGGCGCGCCGACAACGTGGGGCTCAGCGGCCCGGTGATGCTGGATTGCACGCGGCGCAGGCCGTGCTCGGCCACCTGCACCGAGGCGTTGCCGCCGAACGTATCGTCCGGCCGCAGCGTGACCAGGTTGATCACCCCGCCCGGTTCACCACGCCCATACAGCACCGCCGCCGGGCCTTTGAGCACTTCCACCTGCGCGACATTGGCCAGATCGCGCACGGTTTCGGTGAAGTTCTGCGCCGGATTGAGCAGGATGCCGTCGACCGCGTACGAGGACGCTTCGAAGCCACGGATCACGAAGGTTTCCGAGCGATTGCCCTGCGTGCCGCCGGGCTGCACGTTGGAGACATTGGCCACTACATCGACCAGACGGGTGAGCTGCTGTTCGTCGATCACTGAACGCGGTACCACCTGGATCGCCTGCGGAATGCGCTCCACCGGCGTCTGGGTACGGGTGGCGCCAGCGGCTTTTTCGGGCCGATACAGGCCGCGCTTTTCGCTGACCACGATGGCGTCGAGCAGGCTGGCCTCCTGCGCGGCGGCCGGCATTGTGGCAAACAGGGACACGAACAACAGGTGGCGACGCGTGGCGAGTGGGCTCATCGGGCTCTTCTGCGGGGGCGATACGCCGCAGAGCGGACACATCCGAGACTCAATGATAACGATTCTTATCCGCGCGTGTCGGGATGTAGGTTCGCCTGCAGGTGGCGGTTGGCTTGGTTGGGTGCGTTGATGTCTTCGCGTGAGGCCTGACGTGGGTGCGCGTCTGCTGCCTTAAGGACAGCGCGCAGGTGTCGCTGCGGGCGTGGCCTGCCTGGAGCGGCGGCGTATCCGTGGGCCGGCTCTCGCTTGAAGCCGGAGCGGCACACGACGTGCGACACAGGCGTGCCATCCAGTCAGCGGGCGTCATTGGCGACGCTGCAACGCCCGCGTGCGCGCGTCCATCCCTGTCGCCGTTGCAGACGCGGCGCGACTGCAGGCGTGCGGCCGCATCGCGTAGACACCGCGCCCCGCGACCGCCCCGGTGGCGCGGTCGCGGGGCCGCGCTCAGCGTTTGCTGCGCGCCTTGGGAGCAGAGCCGCGTGTGAACGCAGCGCGGCTCGTGGCGGAAGCCGCCGTCGCGGGCTTGGCCGTGGGCCTCGGTTTCGATACCGGCTTGGCCACCTGCTGAGCTGATGCTGGCTTGCTAACGTCTTTCGGCGCCTTGCCCGTGCGCTTGGCCGCGACGGCCGGCACGGCGTTGGAGGCCTTCGGCACGGCCGCGGCTTTCGCGGTGGTTGTGCGCTTGGCAGCGGGCTTGCCGGAGGACCCAGACCGCGTGCTCGCCGGCTTGGTTGGCTTCGGCGGCGTGGCAGGGGTTGCAGCCTGTTTGCGCCGTGCGTTCGACGCGTCCGCCGTGCGCGTGGCTGGCGCGGCCGTCGCTGATGTTGCAGCTGCAGACGTGCTGCGCTTGCCAGCGGGCGCAGCCACTGGCGCTGCGGTCGATGCGGTGGCCGCCGCGCGTGTGCGCTTGCTGCCGCGCGACTGCCCGTCCGTGACTGCATCGCCCTGCGCAGACTCTGCCGTGCTCTCCGCTACGTGCACGCTTGCCGGGTGGTCAGACTCCACAGCGATCACCGGAGCACGTTCTGCGCGCTCGCCTGGTGCAACAGCGCCACCCTGTTCGGCCGGCACCGCCGCTTCTTCCCCACGCGAGCGCTCCGGCAGTTTCAAGCGCTGCGCCTGTTCGTCGTACTCGATCAACAACACGCCGGAGTTGTGGCGGCCGCTGATTTCCACGAAACACGCACCGCCGATGAAGGGCTCCAGCGTCATCACCGACTTCAGCGGCGTGGCCACCACCATCTGGAAGCCGAAATTCTCGAAGATGTTCATCGCCAGCGCGGTGAATTCGTTGTCGGCCTTGTCAAAGGCTTCGTCCAGCACCACGGCGCAATAGCGCGGCAATTCGCCGTCTTCGCCGCCCAGCTGATACCGCAGCGCGGCCGCCAGGCAGGTGGTGGCCAGCTTCTGGCGCTGGCCGCCGGACTTGCCGGCGCCACTGCGGTAGATCTCCACCTGCGCGCGGCTCTGTGCATCCAGCTCCACGCCGATAAATTCCACATGCAGGCGCACATCCAGCACCTGCTCGCGCCAGCGCCGCGCCTCCGGCTCCTGCGCGCCAAGCCGCGCCACCAGCGTGCGCAAGGTGGCGAACTGCGCTTCGGCCAACGCGCGGTCTTCGGTCTGCTGATGCGACAACACGGCGCGTAGCTGCTGCTGGAATTCCTGCACCTCGGCCAAGCGACGGTCGCTCACCTCGATGGTCAGGATGGTGTCGCGGTTGAACGGCACCTGCTCCAGGCTGGCGTTGACCTCGTCCATGCGCTGCTTGATGCCCTTGTGGGCTTCGGCAGTGTGGCGCTGCAAGGCAAGCAGATTGTTCTTGCTCTGGGTCTGCAGCAGGTCGAAGAAGCGGTGCTCGTGACGCGGCAAGCCATCGCTTTCCAGCCGGTCCAGCCGCGCGAGGAAATCATCGGCGCTGGCCAGGCTCACGGTGAAGTCGCCGCTGTCTTCCGGCCATTGCTGGCAATATCGGCGGAAGCATTCGAGCAGCTGCGCGCTGAGCCGGCTGTCGCGGCCCTGGCTTTCGGCCAGTTGCTCGGCCAGCCCACGTTCGACCACACGGAAATGCGCTTCCAGAGTGTCCAGCGACAGCGGTGCCAACGCAGCCAAGCGCTCCTGCAGGCCATGCAACTGCGTGGGTGTAAGCGCAGCGGTGCCAGCACGGCCGGCGCAGGCGGCCTGCTGCTGTTCCAGCCGCACGCGCTCGCGTGCCAACTGCGCGCGCTCAAGCCGTACGTCTTCATACGTGCGCTTGGCCTGATCGCGCAGCGTGCGCGCGGTGTCGATCGCCTGGCCCAGTGCACGCAGGCCGCTATCGCCTTCGCGCAGCTGTTGCAGTTGTTCGTCGATATCGCTCAGGCGTTGCAGCTTGGGGCCGACGTCGATCTCGTCCCAGTCGCGCTCCACCAGGGTATGCGCGGCCAGCTGTTTTTCCTGGTCCTGCTCGCGTTGCTTGCGCAGCGCGGCCACGTCGGCGTCGCAACTGGCAATGCGCTGGGCCAGCGCCTGCGCTTCGCGCTCGAAGACCTTGAGCTTGTCGCGGTTGTCGTGACCGAGCAGCCAGCGCTTGCGGTCGTTGACGGCGTGGCGGTCGTCCTTTTCGTAGCGGTCGCCGGGATGCTTGACCTGCCCTTCCCGGGTGATGGCGCGGTCGGCATTGCGCAGCGCTGCGGCGTTGTCGACGCAGGCGTAATCGAAGCGACGGGTGAGCTCGTTGCGCAGCCACTCGGTGAAGGCATGCTCGCGCAGTTGCAGTTTGCCGGGCAGCGCGTTGGGATCGACACGGCGCGAATGCAGCTCGTCATTGCGGCGCACGCGGAAGTACACCAGCCGCGTGCCGATGTGGGTGCGGTTGACCCATTCGCTGACCTGCGCGTAATGCCGCTCGTCCACCAGCAGCGACTGCGCAAAGCCGTGCAGCACGCGCTCGATCGCGCCACGCCAGGCCACCTGGTCCTCGCGCACCTGCAACAGCTCGCCGACAAAGGGTAGCGCCGATTCGGCAATGCCGGTGTCGTCGCACAGCCGCGCACGCAGCGCCTGCATGGGTGCGGGCATGCTCGACGGCGCTTTCTTCAACGCGTCGAGTTCGGCGCGGATCTCGGCAAAGCGACGCTCATCGTCGCGGCGTTCGCCCATGCGCTCGGCGATGGCCTCGTCCAGTGCGCTGGCGTGCTGCTTGCCGCCATCGAGCACGCCCTGCGCATGCGCCACCTGGGCGGCGAACCCACTGGCACCGGCCGCCAAGGCGGTGCCGAGCTGGCGGCAGGCCTGCTCGATCTGCGCACGGCGACGCAGGCGCTCATCGCGCTCGCGCTCCACCCGCACACGCTCGCGTTCCAGTTCCTCGATCTGCTCGCCGCCGGCGGCGCGCTGTTCGCGCTCCAGCCCGGCCAGTTTCTGTTCGTGGTTGTCCAACGACTCACGGCGCTGGCCTTCTTCGCCGGCCAGGCCGCGGTCCTGGCTGTCGACCTCCTGCAGGCGCGCCTCCAGCAAGGCCAGCCGTTGTTGCTCGCGGTAGCTGTCCACGCCCAGCTGCAATTCACGCAATTCGCCAACGCTGCGGCGCAAGGCCATCAGCGCGGCATGGTGCTCGCGCGCCGGGCTGAGCGTCTCCACCTGCCGCCGCGCGGTGACCACCGCATGGTGCGCACCATCGAGCTCGGCGAAGTCTTCGACCAGCCGGTCGGCCGCTTCGAAGGTGCGCGGCTCATCGAGCATGAAGCCACGCAGGAAGGCGTTGAGATCGCCGAGATTCTTGGCCGACTGGGTCTTGTGCAGCAGCCGCAGTGCCATGTCGTTGCCGATGCCCAACGCATGCCGGAAGCGCTCGGCATAGCCGGCGAACCCGTCGAAATGCGCCACGTCCTCGCCCAGCCGCGCCTTGAGCTTGCGCAGATCCAGATCGAAACCCTCCAGCTCGCTTGCGACATCGAACGCGCGCGGCACCACCATGTAATGCCGGCGCACATCCGCCGCGGCATTGCCGCTGCCGGCGATCCAGAACAGCCGCACCAGGCTCACCGCCTCGCCTTGCGCGTTGCGGTACTCCAGCACCAACGCCGTCCAGGTGGCGCCCTTGCGCAGGTACTGCGTGGCGATCTCACCGGACGCGCTGTCCTGCTGATCGGCCCAGGCACCGCGCACATACGACACCAGGCTACGGTCGCGCCCACTGCGCTCGGCCTCGCGCGCGGCGGCGTTGAAGTCCACGATGCTGGGCGGCGTCAACAATGCCGACATCGCATCCAGCAGCGTCGACTTGCCCGACCCGGACCGCCCCACGAACAGGAAGCCCTTTTCCGCGATCGGCACCTCGGTCAACCCGTTGAACGTGCCCCAGTTGTGTACCTGCAAGCGCCGCATACGAAACTGCTGCGCACGCTGCTCAGCCAGCGTCTCGGCAAACAAGGAAGCACCCGGCGACGCCGGCGACAGGTTGGACTGGGAATTCATTGCTCACTCACCAAAAACGGAACGACAGAGACACCAGGGACAGGCCAATACGAACGATGACGCATTTCTTGTGGTGCGGTGTTGCGTGTTGCGTGTTGCGTGTTGCGGGACGAGCGTGGCAGAACGACGGATGGGTTGCGTGGACGGCTTCGCGACCAAGGTCGCTCCTACAAGAGCGGGTGCCCTGGGCCGTTGAGGCGACGGTCAGAAGACGCGCGGCAGTAGGTTTTTCTTCGAACGCCTGCACCATCAACACGCTTGGCATGAACCGACCACCACTGCTCCTTCTCGCCCACTGCACCGTCTTTCGTTACTACATCGCTCTTTTTCGTTATTACATCGCCTTTGCGACTACATCGACGTCTTGCTGCGAACTCCACTGCGTTTCTTACAAAACCTCACGTGTTCTTCTTCTCGCCGCTGTTGCTGTTGTTGGCGTCCTTGCCGCTACTGCTACTGCCGTTGCCGTGCCGTTGCCGTTGCCGTTGTTTTTGCCATTGCCATTGCTTTTGCTGCCGCTGTTGACGTTGCTGTTGCTGTTGCTGTTGCTGTTGCTGTTGCTTACGCAGTTTGCTTTCCGGGCCCCCATACCGCAGCGGCAAGGCCGGCAGATACAACCCGCAGGGCGGCGCGCATGG